>NZ_CP109599.1:4292500-4982500 GCF_036231945.1 Streptomyces sp. NBC_01429
GTCTCCCCGGCCTCCCCGGTACGCAGCGCCGCGCCGCAGCGCGGACGGACCGCGGTTCCGTGCCGGCGGCCCGTGGCGAGTACGAGCGCGGTGAGCACGAGAGCCAGGGCCAGGGCCAGAGCCAGGGCCACGGGCAGGGCCGGCCGCAGGGTGAGAGCGCTGAGCGCGAGCGGCGGCCCGAGCCCGCGACGGACATTCCCACCCTCGACGACCTCTCCGTACGCGACATCCTCGGCGAGCTGCCCGCCCTGGTCGCGCTGGTGTACGGCCCCGAGCACCGCGTCGCGTACGTGAACGACGCCTACGCGACGGCCTTCGGCCCGCGCCCTCCCGGAGCCACCGCCGCCGAGAGCTGCCCCGAGCTGGCCGAGCTGGGCCTCCTCCCGCTGCTCGACCAGGTGCTCCGCAGCGGCAAGCCCCGCACCGTCAAGTCCCGCAAGGCGCCGACGCGGACCCCCGCGTCCGGGTCCGCCCCCGCCGAGCCGCCGGCCCGCGACCACGCGCCGGCCCCCGCCGCCGTCGGCCACGCCACGGGCGCGGACCGCTCCTACACGCTCACCTGCACCCCCGTCGACTGCCGGGGCACGGACGGCATCCTCATCTACGCCGCCGACGTCACCGACCACGCCGAAGCCGCCGAGCGGCTGCGCACCAGCGAGCGCCGCCACCGCCGCACCGTCGTCACCCTCCAGCGCTCCCTGCTCCCGCAGGAGCTGGAGCAGCCCGACGATCTGCGCGTCGCCGCCACCTACCGGCCGGGCGGCGAGGACGCCGCCGTCGGAGGCGACTGGTACGACGTGATCACGCTCGGCGCCGGCCGTACGGCCCTGGTCATCGGCGACGTGATGGGCCGGGGCGTCCGCGCCGCCGCCGTCATGGGCCAGCTGCGCACCGCCGTCCGCGCCTACGCCCGGCTCGATCTGCCGCCGCACGAAGTCCTCCAGCTCCTCGACGGACTCGCCGCCGAGATCGACGCCAGCCAGATCGCCACCTGCGTCTACGCCGTCCACGACCCCAACGAGGGCCTGCTCGAATACGCCTCGGCCGGCCATCTCCCGATCCTGGTCCGCGCGCACGACGGCTCGGTCGAGCGTGCTCCGGACCCGACGGGCCCGCCCCTGGGCACCGGCGGCTGGCTGCACACCTCGGCCACGATCGCCCTCCCGCCCGGCTCCACCGCCGTCCTCTATACAGACGGTCTCGTCGAGCGCCGCGGCGAGGACATCGACGAGGGCGTCGCCTCCCTCGCCCGCGCCCTCTCCGGCGCGCAGGGCTCACCCCAGGTCGTGTGCGACCGGCTGATCCGCTCCCTGGGCGTCACCGACGACCACGACGACGACGTCGCGGTGCTCGTCCTCCAGCACCCCGCCCGTACGGGAGCGGACGCGGAGCTGTTCCACAACGCGGCGCTCGACCTGCTCGGCGGCATCGAGGCGGCCCCGCGCGCCCGCGCCTTCGCGACGGGGGTCCTGGCTTCCTGGCGCTTCCCCGTGGAACTGCGCGACCTGGGCGTCCTCGCCACCAGCGAGCTGGTGGCGAACTCCCTCCAGCACGGCACCCCGCCGATGCGCCTGCGGCTGCGCCGCACGGACCGCAGGCTGATCATCGAGGTGACGGACGGCGACGACCATCTGCCGCGCCGCCGCCGTGCCGAGCCGGCGGACGAGGCCGGCCGGGGTATCTCGATCGTCGCGACGATCGCCTCGTCCTGGGGGACACGCCGTACCCCGGGGGGCGGCAAGGCCGTCTGGTGCGAGTTCGCCCTGCCCCACTGACGCTCACCGACGTCCCACCGGCGCTCTCACCGACGCCGGGCGCCGCTCAGCGAGCGGACGACGCCAGCGGGCTCGCGCTCTCCGTCCCGGCCTCCGGCGTGTGCCGCGCGACCACCCGGGAGGCGGACAGCAGCGACGGCCGGTCCTGTACGGGCGTGAGCTGCCGTCCCAGCCGCAGGGCCAGCACGGTGATGCACAGCGAGAACAGGACGAACGTCGCGATGTACGGTCCGTGCAGCGCGGCCCCCATCGGCCCGCCCACAGCCGGGCCGACCGCCAGCGCGAGCTGCTTGACCAGCGCGAACCCCGAGTTGTACTGCCCGATCATCGACGGCGGCGCGAGATCCGCCACCAGCGGGGCCACGGTCGGCGACAGCATCGCCTCACCGAGCCCGAACAGCGCGTACGTGGAGATGAACGCGGCTGTAGCCATGGTCCTGCTGCCGTCCCCGAGCCCCGCGTACCCCGCGATGAGCCAGGCGAGGGCCCAGATCAGCCCGACGGCGGCGATCACCCGGCTGCGCCTGAGCGGCTCGACCAGCCGCAACACCACGAACTGCGCGATCACGATCACCGCCGTATTGGCGGCCAGCGCGATCCCGAGCGTCGACGGGTCGATCCCTGCGGCCTCGGTGCCGTACGCGGCGAGGCCCGATTCGAACTGCCCGTAGCAGGCGAAGAACACCACGAAGCCCAGCACGCACAGCTGCACCATGGCCCGGTGCCGGAGCATCGCCCGCAGCCCGGGGCGGGCGGCTTCGGCGGCTTCGGGGGCTTCGGGGGAGACGGGGGCGACGGGGCGCGGCATCCGGACCGTACCGGCCACGGCGGCCAGCACGAGGAACATCGCCGCCTCGACGGAGAACAGCAGCAGGAAGCTCCCCGGCCTGTTCTCGTCGACGAGCTGCCCGCCGACCAGGCCGCCGACACCCAGCCCGAGGTTCGCGAGAAAGAACTGCGTCGCGAACGCCCTGGTCCGGGTCGCCGGCGTCGAGCACCACACGATCATCGTGGCCAGCGCGGGCTGCATGACGGCCGTCCCGGCGCCCAGCAGCGCGGCGGAGAGAACGGCGGCCGGCACGCTCCCCGACAGCCCCATGGCCAGCGCCCCCACGGACGCCAGCACCGCGCCCCCCACCACGACGGGCAGCGGACCCTTCCGGTCGATCACCCGGCCGGTGAACGGCAGCACGACCAGCGCCGCCATGGCGAAGACCGCCAGCACGGCACCTGCCGTACTCGCGCCCAGGTCCCGCACCTGAGCCACATACACATAGAGATACGGAACCGTGAATCCGAGCCCGAACGCGCTCAGCGCGTTCCCCGCCTGGATCCGGCGCATCGCAGCGCCCATCGCCCTGGTCACACTCACCCCTCAAGACTTCAAAGCTAAACTTAGAAGGTGAACTGTACACATCGAAGGACTTCAACGCCAGGAGGTGCGTGGCATACTGCCCCGATGCCAGAGACCACCCCCGAGAAACCCGGCTCACCGGACCTCCAGGAGCCGAGCCTCGACGAGCAGATCGCCGCCTACCAGCGTGAGTTCCGCGACCTCGACCCCCAGGTCGAAAAGGTCGTCTCCGCCCTCGGCCGGCTGAACCGCCGGATGAATGTCGCGTACGGCAGACAGGTCTCCGACCTGGGCATCAGCAACGCGGAGTGGGAAGTCCTCAAGACCCTCGTACTCGCCGGCTCCCCCTACCGCCTGGGCCCCGGCGAACTCGCCAAGCGCCTGGGCCTCACCCCGGCCGCGATGACCCACCGCATCGACCGCATGGCGGGCGAGGGCCTGGTCACGCGCGACCGAGACGAGAACAACCGGGTCAGGGTCATCGTCGAGCTGACGGACGAGGGCCGTACGAAGTGGCTGGCGGCGATGCGGATGGCCTCGGACTTCGAGGAGGAACTGCTCCAGGACCTCTCCGCCGACGAGCGCGGAGTACTCGGCGAGATGCTCATCCGCCTGCTGCGCCGAGTGGAACACGCCCAGCCGGACGCCGGCGGACGTCTGACGGGCCTGGAGTGAGTGGCGTCAGTGGAGTGCGTGGAGGCGGGCGGGGCGAGGAAAACCCGCGCTGGGCGGGTTTGACAGGCCCCTGGGCGATCCGTAAGGTTCTTCGAGTTGTCACGGAGCCGACATGGAGCCGTGACAACCACTCCAGCCGCGTCGGCGGCACTCAAACCAAGCATGATCTCCCAGCCGGGAAGAATTTCGGCATGCCGGAATTCATTTCGAAGACTCGATTATGAGTCACCTGAGAAATCCGCTAGTGTTTGGGACGTCGGAAGGGCCGAACAGCCCGGATGGCAGCCCACTCTGACTGGGAATCAGGCCCGAAAGGATCTGGTAGAGTCGGAACCGCTGGAAAGGGAAAGCGCGAAAGCGAAGAACTGGAAAGCAAGCCCCGCTCCGACGGGGAATCGGACACGAAAGAGTCTGATAGAGTCGGAAACGCAAGACGGAAACAAAACAAAGAAACACCGAGGGGAAGCGCCCGGAGGAAAGCCCGAGAGGGTGAGTACAAAGGAAGCGTCCGTTCCTTGAGAACTCAACAGCGTGCCAAAAGTCAACGCCAGATATGTTGATACCCCGACCTACCGAATTATTCGGTGGGTTGAGGTTCCTTTGAAGAAAAACACAGCGAGGACGCTGTGAACTACTGGTCTTATTCCGACCAGTGGTTCCGGCTCTCGTGCGTGTCGACCGGATTACCGGTAAACATTCACGGAGAGTTTGATCCTGGCTCAGGACGAACGCTGGCGGCGTGCTTAACACATGCAAGTCGAACGATGAAGCCTTTCGGGGTGGATTAGTGGCGAACGGGTGAGTAACACGTGGGCAATCTGCCCTTCACTCTGGGACAAGCCCTGGAAACGGGGTCTAATACCGGATAATACTTTCCTCCGCATGGGGGAGGGTTGAAAGCTCCGGCGGTGAAGGATGAGCCCGCGGCCTATCAGCTTGTTGGTGGGGTGATGGCCTACCAAGGCGACGACGGGTAGCCGGCCTGAGAGGGCGACCGGCCACACTGGGACTGAGACACGGCCCAGACTCCTACGGGAGGCAGCAGTGGGGAATATTGCACAATGGGCGAAAGCCTGATGCAGCGACGCCGCGTGAGGGATGACGGCCTTCGGGTTGTAAACCTCTTTCAGCAGGGAAGAAGCGCAAGTGACGGTACCTGCAGAAGAAGCACCGGCTAACTACGTGCCAGCAGCCGCGGTAATACGTAGGGTGCGAGCGTTGTCCGGAATTATTGGGCGTAAAGAGCTCGTAGGCGGCTTGTCACGTCGGATGTGAAAGCCCGGGGCTTAACCCCGGGTCTGCATTCGATACGGGCAGGCTAGAGTGTGGTAGGGGAGATCGGAATTCCTGGTGTAGCGGTGAAATGCGCAGATATCAGGAGGAACACCGGTGGCGAAGGCGGATCTCTGGGCCATTACTGACGCTGAGGAGCGAAAGCGTGGGGAGCGAACAGGATTAGATACCCTGGTAGTCCACGCCGTAAACGTTGGGAACTAGGTGTTGGCGACATTCCACGTCGTCGGTGCCGCAGCTAACGCATTAAGTTCCCCGCCTGGGGAGTACGGCCGCAAGGCTAAAACTCAAAGGAATTGACGGGGGCCCGCACAAGCAGCGGAGCATGTGGCTTAATTCGACGCAACGCGAAGAACCTTACCAAGGCTTGACATACACCGGAAACGGCCAGAGATGGTCGCCCCCTTGTGGTCGGTGTACAGGTGGTGCATGGCTGTCGTCAGCTCGTGTCGTGAGATGTTGGGTTAAGTCCCGCAACGAGCGCAACCCTTGTTCTGTGTTGCCAGCATGCCTTTCGGGGTGATGGGGACTCACAGGAGACTGCCGGGGTCAACTCGGAGGAAGGTGGGGACGACGTCAAGTCATCATGCCCCTTATGTCTTGGGCTGCACACGTGCTACAATGGCCGGTACAATGAGCTGCGATGCCGCGAGGCGGAGCGAATCTCAAAAAGCCGGTCTCAGTTCGGATTGGGGTCTGCAACTCGACCCCATGAAGTCGGAGTTGCTAGTAATCGCAGATCAGCATTGCTGCGGTGAATACGTTCCCGGGCCTTGTACACACCGCCCGTCACGTCACGAAAGTCGGTAACACCCGAAGCCGGTGGCCCAACCCCTTGTGGGAGGGAGCTGTCGAAGGTGGGACTGGCGATTGGGACGAAGTCGTAACAAGGTAGCCGTACCGGAAGGTGCGGCTGGATCACCTCCTTTCTAAGGAGCATCTAGATTCCGCAAGGAATCCAGAGCCACTACGTCGGCAAATGTTCGACGGTGGTCAGCTCATGGGTGGAACGTTGACTATTCGGCACATCGGGTTTTGGGACTGTGAGTACTGCTTCGGCGTGGAAAACAGGTTCGGGATCGGGTGTGCTGGGCGCGCTGTTGGGTGTCTGAGGGTACGGGCTCGTGTGAGTCTGTCCTTCGGGTTGCCGGCCCCAGTGAACTCGCCTGTAAGGGTGGGGTGATGGGTGGCTGGTCGTTGTTTGAGAACTGCACAGTGGACGCGAGCATCTGTGGCCAAGTTTTTAAGGGCGCACGGTGGATGCCTTGGTACCAGGAACCGATGAAGGACGTGGGAGGCCGCGATAGGCCCCGGGGAGCTGTCAACCGAGCTTTGATCCGGGGGTGTCCGAATGGGGAAACCCGGCAGTCGTCATGGGCTGTCACCCGCTGCTGAACACATAGGCAGTGTGGAGGGAACGAGGGGAAGTGAAACATCTCAGTACCCTCAGGAAGAGAAAACAACCGTGATTCCGGGAGTAGTGGCGAGCGAAACCGGATGAGGCCAAACCGTATGCGTGTGATACCCGGCAGGGGTTGCGTATACGGGGTTGTGGGAGTTCTTTTGATCGGTCTGCCGGCCGGTCGGCGAGTCAGAAACCGTATGGATAGGCGAAGGACATGCGAAAGGTCCGGCGTAGAGGGTAAGACCCCCGTAGCTGAAATCTGTACGGCTCGTTTGAGAACCACCCAAGTAGCACGGGGCCCGAGAAATCCCGTGTGAATCTGGCGGGACCACCCGCTAAGCCTAAATATTCCCTGGTGACCGATAGCGGATAGTACCGTGAGGGAATGGTGAAAAGTACCGCGGGAGCGGAGTGAAATAGTACCTGAAACCGTGTGCCTACAAGCCGTGGGAGCGTCGCTGGCAGCACTTGTGCTGTCAGTCGTGACTGCGTGCCTTTTGAAGAATGAGCCTGCGAGTTTGCGGTGTGTTGCGAGGTTAACCCGTGTGGGGAAGCCGTAGCGAAAGCGAGTCCGAATAGGGCGGTATAGTAGCGCGCTCAAGACCCGAAGCGGAGTGATCTAGCCATGGGCAGGTTGAAGCGGAGGTAAGACTTCGTGGAGGACCGAACCCACCAGGGTTGAAAACCTGGGGGATGACCTGTGGTTAGGGGTGAAAGGCCAATCAAACTCCGTGATAGCTGGTTCTCCCCGAAATGCATTTAGGTGCAGCGTCGTGTGTTTCTTGCCGGAGGTAGAGCACTGGATAGGCGATGGGCCCTACCGGGTTACTGACCTTAGCCAAACTCCGAATGCCGGTAAGTGAGAGCGCGGCAGTGAGACTGTGGGGGATAAGCTCCATGGTCGAGAGGGAAACAGCCCAGAGCATCGACTAAGGCCCCTAAGCGTACGCTAAGTGGGAAAGGATGTGGAGTCGCAGAGACAACCAGGAGGTTGGCTTAGAAGCAGCCATCCTTGAAAGAGTGCGTAATAGCTCACTGGTCAAGTGATTCCGCGCCGACAATGTAGCGGGGCTCAAGCGTACCGCCGAAGTCGTGTCATTGCAGTACATACCCCCAACGGGGACTGTGATGGGTAGGGGAGCGTCGTGTGCCGGGTGAAGCAGCAGCGGAAGCTAGTTGTGGACGGTTCACGAGTGAGAATGCAGGCATGAGTAGCGATACACACGTGGGAAACGTGTGCGCCGATTGACTAAGGGTTCCTGGGTCAAGCTGATCTGCCCAGGGTAAGTCGGGACCTAAGGCGAGGCCGACAGGCGTAGTCGATGGACAACCGGTTGATATTCCGGTACCCGCTTTGAAACGCCCAGTATCGAATCCATTAATGCTAAGGCCGTGAAGCCGTCCTGGAGCCTTCGGGCAAAGGGGAGTGGTGGAGCCGCTGATCCAAGGTGGTAGTAGGTAAGCGATGGGGTGACGCAGGAAGGTAGTCCAGCCCGGGCGGTGGTTGTCCCGGGGTAAGGGTGTAGGGCGTTGTCCAGGTAAATCCGGATGACATGTGCCTGAGACCTGATGCCGAGCCGATTGTGGTGAAGTGGATGATCCTATGCTGTCGAGAAAAGCCTCTAGCGAGTTTCATGGCGGCCCGTACCCTAAACCGACTCAGGTGGTCAGGTAGAGAATACCGAGGCGTTCGGGTGAACTATGGTTAAGGAACTCGGCAAAATGCCCCCGTAACTTCGGGAGAAGGGGGCCATTCTAGGTGATGGAATTTACTTCCTGAGCTTGGGGTGGCCGCAGAGACCAGCGAGAAGCGACTGTTTACTAAAAACACAGGTCCGTGCGAAGCCGTAAGGCGATGTATACGGACTGACGCCTGCCCGGTGCTGGAACGTTAAGGGGACCGGTTAGTCAATCTTCGGGTTGGCGAAGCTGAGAACTTAAGCGCCAGTAAACGGCGGTGGTAACTATAACCATCCTAAGGTAGCGAAATTCCTTGTCGGGTAAGTTCCGACCTGCACGAATGGCGTAACGACTTCTCGACTGTCTCAACCATAGGCCCGGTGAAATTGCACTACGAGTAAAGATGCTCGTTTCGCGCAGCAGGACGGAAAGACCCCGGGACCTTTACTATAGTTTGATATTGGTGTTCGGTTCGGCTTGTGTAGGATAGGTGGGAGACTTTGAAGCTTGGACGCCAGTTCAGGTGGAGTCGTCGTTGAAATACCACTCTGGTCGTGCTGGATGTCTAACCTGGGTCCGTGATCCGGATCAGGGACAGTGTCTGATGGGTAGTTTAACTGGGGCGGTTGCCTCCTAAAGAGTAACGGAGGCGCCCAAAGGTTCCCTCAGCCTGGTTGGTAATCAGGTGTTGAGTGTAAGTGCACAAGGGAGCTTGACTGTGAGACCGACGGGTCGAGCAGGGACGAAAGTCGGGACTAGTGATCCGGCGGTGGCTTGTGGAAGCGCCGTCGCTCAACGGATAAAAGGTACCCCGGGGATAACAGGCTGATCTTCCCCAAGAGTCCATATCGACGGGATGGTTTGGCACCTCGATGTCGGCTCGTCGCATCCTGGGGCTGGAGTCGGTCCCAAGGGTTGGGCTGTTCGCCCATTAAAGCGGTACGCGAGCTGGGTTTAGAACGTCGTGAGACAGTTCGGTCCCTATCCGCTGCGCGCGCAGGAGTCTTGAGAAGGGCTGTCCCTAGTACGAGAGGACCGGGACGGACGAACCTCTGGTGTGCCAGTTGTTCTGCCAAGGGCATGGCTGGTTGGCTACGTTCGGAAAGGATAACCGCTGAAAGCATCTAAGCGGGAAGCCTGCTTCGAGATGAGGACTCCCACCTCCTAGAGGGGTTAAGGCTCCCAGTAGACGACTGGGTTGATAGGCCAGATGTGGAAGACCGGTAACGGTTGGAGCTGACTGGTACTAATAGGCCGAGGGCTTGTCCTCAGTTGCTCGCGTCCACTGTGTTAGTTCTGAAGTAACGAACAGCCGTGACCGTCTTTAATTAGATGTGTATCCGGTGTTTGTTTAACTTCATAGTGTTTCGGTGGTCATTGCGTGAGGGAAACGCCCGGTTACATTCCGAACCCGGAAGCTAAGCCTCACAGCGCCGATGGTACTGCAGGGGGGACCCTGTGGGAGAGTAGGACGCCGCCGAACAATTATTGTGGGGATGCCCCGCACCTTATGGTGCGGGGCATTTCTGCGTTCAGGAGCATTTTCACGTTCAGCCGGAAACTGCGTTGCGTACGGTGGCTGGACCGCCACGGTGGCCGTCATCATCGAGGCGGCCGGCAGCAAGGACTTCTTCGGCAGGTCGTCCGGTCAGGCGCAGGGCCAACTCGTCGGCGTGTACGTACGTCCTGAGCACCGCGGCACCGAGCTGATCGGCGCGCTGGTCGGGGCCGCTCTCGACTGGGCGTGGTCGCTGGAGGAGCCTCGGCTGGACCGCGTACGGCTCTATGTCCACGAGAGGAATCAGCGGGCCCGTGCCGCCTATCTGAAGCTGGGGTTCGCACCCACCGGCGCCGGTATGCCGGCCCAGGACGATCCGCTGCTCAGAGAGGTGGAGCTGGCGATCGCCCGTCCTTAGGCCCTGTCCGACAGTTCGTGCTGCGGCCAGCGGTCCTTGCCCTGTTGCGGGGAGCGGAGCAGAGCAAGCGTCGGAAGTCCGCGCTTCTCGCCGGTGACCAGCAGCTCCGGGAGCTGGGGAAGCGGCGCCACGGCCGCGATGTCGTCCAGGACCAGGGTCATTGGTGGGTCGAGCCGACCGTCAGATGACCGTGCGGCCATGCGGCGGCCGTGCTCGACCACGTGCGAGGTGAGTGCGGTGAGCAGCGGCATCGCACCCGGGCGGGATCGGGGATCTTCGATCGGCTCACCCACCACATAGAGCGTGCCCCCCTCGGCGGCAAAAGAATCCAGGGCGAGCGCATCAGTTCGGTTGGGTGTGCAGGCGTCCCGGATGTGGATCGACGAGAGGGCGCCCAGCACACGGCCCGTCAGCTGCTGGGCCGTCTCTCGGCGTTCGGGGTAGGCGGTGAGCGCGGATTCCAGCAGGCCCGCCTGGCCGGAGGCGGCCTTCGGGTGGGTGCGGAGTATCCGTACGGCCTCTTGCGCGCCGCCGCCCTGTGTCCAGCGCAGCACCTGCTTCACCGGCCGGCCGTCCACCGCCGCCGCGTGCAGCCAGCAGCGCAGCAGGGTCTCCGCGGTGTCGGCCATGGCGGCGTCCAGCAGGGCCCTCGGCCGTACGGGGGAGAGCAGCGCGCTCGCGCGCGCCGCCGCCGTACCCGGGTCCTCGCATCCGGCGGTCGGGGACCAGTGGAGCCGGGCCGGGGTGTCGCAGAGGTGGCCGGGGTCGTAGACGAGGACGGGGCCGAGCTTGGCCCGCGCGTCCTTGGTCTCCGCCCATACGGCCGGGTCCGAGGTGACGACGAGTGCCGGGCCCTGGGCGTCGAGGATCGCCTGCACGGCGGTCGGGCGGCGGGTCTCCGGGTCGCCGTACCGGACGCGTGGCGCCGGGACGGGCGGAGGGACGGGCGTCGTGACGAGGGGAGTGGCCATCAGCACCGGAGCCGGCTGAGGCACGGTGGGTGCGGGTGCGGGTGCGGGTGCGGGTGCGGGTGCGGGCTCCGGGAGCGGCGTCGCGGGCGCCTGGGCAACCGGCGCCGGTCGCGCGGGCGCGGGCGTAGGGACCGCCTGCGGGACGCTCTCCACCGCCGTACCGTCCGCTGAATCCACCGGACCCGGTGCGTGCGCCTGTTCCGGCGCCGCGTCCCGCTCCCGGCGCTGGGCCCGTACCACGCGATAGCGCGCCGTGACTCCCAGCGCGAACACCGTGAGGACCGTCAGCACCATCAGCTGGCTGATCAGCAGGCCCCAGAACAGCCCGTACCCCGACAACTCCCCCGGCGGGGTGTCCGGCCAGGCCCCCGGCAGGTCGTGGGGGGCCGAGGCGAGTTCGCGCATGGCCATGGGCGTACGGGTGAAGGTGACGCCCTCCGGCCAGCCGCCGTGCGCGAACAGGCCCGCCAGTCCGGTGGCCGTCCAGACCAGCAGCGTCAGCCCCAGGAGGAAGCCCAGCAGCCCGACCAGCAGCCCGTCGGGAATGCCGCCCTGGGCGGCCTGCCCCCGGGGCGCGTCGTGCGGCGGCGGGTCGTGGCGCGACATGTCATGCCACCGTCGACTCGGAGGATTCGTTCAGCCGGCGTTGCCTCTCCAGGTGAGCCGCTCGCTGTTCCGCCTCCCACTCCGCCGCTCTCATGTCCTCCGGTAGTCCGCCACCGCCCAGCGCGAGGGCGTCGGCGGCGTCCGAGGCGTTGGACGCGGCGGAGTTCTCCGTCATGGCGCGGTCGGTGAAGACGAGCGGCCGTTCGGCCTCCGTCACCAGGTGTTTGACGACCTGGACGTTGCCGTTGACGTCCCAGACGGCGATGCCGGGGGTGAGCGTCGGGATGATCTCCACGGCCCACCGGGGCAGGCCGAGGACCCGGCCCGTGGCTCTCGCCTCGTCGGCCTTCTGGGCGTAGATCGTCCGGGTCGAGGCCATCTTGAGGATGGCCGCCGCTTCCCGGGCGGCCGCGCCGTCGACCACGTCGGAGAGGTGGTGGACCACGGCGACGAAGGACAGCCCCAGTCGGCGGCCGAACTTCAGCAGCCGCTGGAACAGCTGGGCCACGAAGGGCGAGTTGATGATGTGCCAGGCTTCCTCGACCAGGAAGATGCGCTTCTTGCGGTCGGGGCGGATCCAGGTGTGCTCCAGCCAGACGCCCACGATCGCCATCAGGATCGGCATCGCGATCGAGTTGCGGTCGATGTGCGAGAGGTCGAAGACGATCAGCGGGGCGTCCAGGTCGATGCCGACGGTCGTCGGCCCGTCGAACATGCCGCGCAGGTCGCCGTCGACCAGCCGGTCCAGGACCAGCGCGACGTCCAGGCCCCAGGCCCGTACGTCGTCCAGGTCCACGTTCATCGCCTCGGCCGACTCCGGCTCCGGGTGGCGCAGTTGCTCCACGATGTCCATCAGCACCGGCTGGCGCTCGACGATGCTCTCGTTGACGTAGGCGTGCGCGACCTTGAGGGCGAAGCCGGAGCGTTCGTCCAGGCCGTGGCCCAGGGCGACTTCGATGATCGTACGGAGGAGGGCGAGCTGCCCGGTCGTGGTGATCGCCGGGTCGAGCGGGTTGAGCCGGATGCCGTGGTCCAGCGCGGCCATCGCGTCCAGCCGGATGGGGGTTATACCCAGCTCCTGCGCGATCAGGTTCCATTCGCCCGCGCCGTCCTCGCCCTGGGCGTCGAGGACGACGACCTGGCGGTCGCGGAACCGGAGCTGGCGCAGGACGTAGGTCTTCTCCAGCGCGGACTTGCCGTTCCCGGACTCGCCGAGCACCAGCCAGTGCGGGGCGGGCAGCTGCTGCCCGTACAGCTGGAACGGGTCGTAGATGTAGCCCTTGCCGCTGTAGACCTCGCGGCCGATGATCACGCCCGAGTCGCCGAGCCCGGGGGCGGCGGTGGGCAGGTAGACGGCCTGGGCCTGACCGGTCGAGGTACGGACCGGCAGGCGGGTCGTCTCCACCTTCCCGAAGAGGAAGCTGGTGAAGGCTTCCGTGAGGATGGACATCGGATCTCGCACCACAGGCCCCTTTCGGCTCGTCGGCCGGCGTCGGTCGCCGGCTGACGGCGAGCCGGCGCTGGTCGGATTATCGGCGGATGCCGGTCGCGAACGGCAAGGTGTTCACAAAGGCACGGTGGTGCTCGCGGTCGCACCACTCCAGCTTCAGATAGGACTTGCCGGCCGAGGCTCTGATGGTCCTTTTGTCTCTGGCGAGGCTCTCGGGGGACCTGGACGACACGGTGATGTACCCGACGAGGTTGACTCCGGCCGCCCCGCTGGCGAGATCTTCACCCCGCTGGTCGAGCCGGCCGTGCGCGGCGATGTCGCGCGGGTCGACCGTACGGTTCATCTTGGCGGCGCGGCTGGCTTCCGCGTCGTCGTTGGTCTTCTCCGTCAGCATCCGCTCGATGGCGATCTCGGTGGGTTCGAGGTCCATGGTGACCGAGACCGTACGGATCACATCGGGGGTGTGGACGAGCAGCGGCGCGAGGAAGTTCACGCCGACGGGGGTCATCGGCCACTCCTTGACCCAGGCGGTGGAGTGGCACCAGGGCGCGCGGGTGGACGACTCGCGGGTCTTGGCCTGGAGATACGTCGCTTCCATCGCGTCCAGCTCGGCCGGCCAGGCGTTTCGTTTCGTCATGGCCTGGATGTGGTCGATGGGGTGGTCGGGGTCGTACATGGAGTGCACGAGGGAGGACAGCCGGCCCTGGCCGAGCGGCTGGCGCACCCGGATGTCGGCCTCGGCGAGGCGGGCGCAGATGTCGGTGAGTTCGCGCGCCATGACGACGGCGAGTCCCGCGTCCCGGTCGAGTTTCCTCGTACCGGCGGCCTGGCGGGCGGCGCGGGCCATGGCCTGGCCCTCGGCGGCGAGTTCGCGGGTGTAGTGCATGCAGGCGACGAGGTAGGCGCGGTGCTGCTCGCTGGAGGTGGAGACCATCGACTGGAGCTGGTCGTAGGAGTCCTGGAGCCAGCCGGGGGACTTGGAGTCGCCGCGCTGGGCGACGTCCTTCTCGTGCGCGTCGGGGTCGGCGGGCAGGGTGCGGGCGAGCATCTGGAGCCGGGTGACGAAGCCGTCGCCGTTGGCGACGTGCTTGAGGAGGGTGCCGAAGCGGTCGACGAGGGCTTCCTGGTCCTCGCTGTCGCGCAGTCCGACGCCGGGGCCCTCGATCTCGATGGCGGCGGTGACGGTGCGGCGGTCGGCGTGCAGCAGGACGGCGATCTCGTCGGGGCCGAAGGGCGCGGCCAGCCAGTTGATCCGGCCGATGCCGGGGGGCGGGCCGACCTCGACCTCACGGCCGTCGAAGCGCGTACCGGCCTCCATGGCGGTGGAGCGGTAGGTGGTGCCCTGGCGCAGGGTGCGCTTGTAGCTGCGGTTGATCTCGAACCACTTGTAGAACGTGCGGTGCTTGTACGGCATGTACACGGCGGCCAGGGCGATCATCGGGAAGCCGGTGAGCGTCACGATCCGCAGGGACAGGACGGGGACGAGCAGACCGCACATCATGCCGAGGAACGCCCCGGCGATGATGAGGGCGATCTCGCCGGTCTCGCGGTTCTTGCCGACGATCGCGTTCGGCCGGGCGCGGCCGATCAGATACGTACGGCGGGGCGCCATCGGCTGGGCCTGGGTCGTCAACGCCCGCCACCTCCTGTGCTGTTGTTGCCGGTCCCGGAGGAGCGGGAGCCGCGCGCGCTGTGCGGGGTGCCGCTGGTCGGGCTGCTGTTACGGGGCGGGGGCGCGGCGGTGGGGATGTGCCCGCCGCCGGCCGCGCCGCCCGAGCCTCCGCCGGGGTTGGAGCCGCGCGCGCTGTGCGCGGCGACGCCGCCGGAGACGGGGTTGGAGGGGCGGGCGCCGCCGCTGCCGGAGCCGCCGCCCTGCTGGCCGCCGCGGCCGCTGTGGGTCTTGATGCCCTGGGAGACGAGGGCGGCGGGGGAACTGATGAGGGCGGCGGCCTGGGCGCCGTCGGTGGCCTGCTTGCGGTTGGTGCGGGAGGAGGCGATCTCGTCGCCGAAGCCGGGCACGAAGCGGTAGATCATCGCGGAGGCGAAGATCGCGAGCAGGATGATGGCGAGGCCGGAGACGACGGCGGAGAAGGCGTCGGGGCCGGTGTCGGCGGAGAGCGCGCCGGCGAGGCCGAGGACGATCACGATGACCGGTTTGACCATGATGACGGCGATCATGATGCCGGCCCAGCGGCGGACGTGGCCCCACATGTTCTTGTCGACGAGCCCGGCGTAGACGACGGTGCCGAGGAGGGCGCCGACGTAGAGCAGGGCGGCTCTGATGACCAGCTCCAGCCAGAGCACTCCGGCGGCGAGGATCGACACGAGGGCGACGACGATGAGCATGATCGGGCCGCCGCCGATGTCGTCGCCCTTTTTGAGGGCTTCGGCGAAGCCGCCGAAGAAGACGTCGGTCTGTCCGCCGGTGGAGGAGGAGATGACGTCGGTGACGCTGTCGGTGGCGGAGACGATCGTGTAGAGGATGAGCGGGGTGAAGGCGGAGGCGAGGACGGTCAGCCAGAGGAAGCCGATGGCCTCGGAGAGCGCGGTGGTCAGCGGCACGCCGCGGATGGCGCGCTTGGCGACCGCGAGGAGCCACAGGACGAGGGTGAGGACGGTGGACGCGGCGAAGACGACGGCGTACTGGCGGAGGAAGGCGGGGTTGGTGAAGTCGACGTTGGCGGTGCTCTGCACGGCGTCGCTCAGCTTGCCGACGATCCAGGCGGCGGCGTCGGCGCAGCCCCGGGCGAGGGAGGAGAGGGGGTCGAGGGCGTCGGCGGAGTTGGAGGTGGTGCCGGCGCGGTCGGAGCCCGCTCCCTTCGCGCCGTCCTCGCAGTAGTCCTTGGCGAGGCCGACGATGAGTTCGCAGGGATTGTCACTGGCGCTCGGCGACGGCGAGGGCGCGCCGGGCGAGGCGGGGGCGGACGGCGTCGGTTCCGCCGCGGCCCGGGTGGCGAGGGTGAGGACCAGTACGGAAGCGCTCACCAGGGAGGCGGCGAGCGAGGATGCGCCGAGGCGACGGCTACCGGGCATAGGTGAAGCCTCCGTATCCCTGAACAGCCTTGGAGATCTCGTCGGCGGACGAGGCTCTGTTGCCGGCGCTGACCGGCGTGGGACCCTGGGTCTGGCTGGAAGAGGTGATCTTCCAGTCGCCGCCGGTCCAGGTGAGCTGTTCGGTGAGGGTGAACCAGGTCTCGGTCACGGGCTTGGTGGACCCTTCGCCGGCCAGTCCCACCAGGCCGGTGGACCAGACTTCGACGGTCGCCGCGGTGTTGCTGATCTTGGTGACCTTCGTGCCGATCGGGACCGTTCTGGAGACGAAGGTGAGACCCGAGGGGGCGGAGCCGTCCTCGTTGAGCCCGACGGTCTTGAGGAACGCGGGTGAGTAGGCCCCGTCCAGGTCGGTCAGGAGGCCGTCGGCCTTGGCGGGATCGTGCGTCGCGCGGATGATCTCGTCGCGTCCGGTGGCGTTGAACATGCCGTCGGACCCCAGCGCCACCGCGTAGTTCGCCGCCGCGCTCGCCGCGCCCTGTTCGTCGCGGGCGAAGCCGGAGGGGATGGTTCCGTTCTTGCCGGTGACCGGCTTCACGCCCGAGGCCGCCGTCGGGTCGCTCTGGGCGCCCGAGTTGCCGCCGCCGCCGGCGGTGTCGCGGGAGGTGCCGCCCTCGCCGCCGCCGCGGTTGGCGAAGGCGATGGCGGCGATGAGGAGGACCACGACGCCGACCACCGTGACCAGGGAGCGCGTGGGGCGGGGCGGGCGGCGGGCGGGGTCGTAGGGGTCGCCGGTTCTGCCGTCGGGCAGGCGGGTGCGGGTCTGGCCCGTACCGCCGAAGCCGTCGTCCGTACGGCCGGTGTCGCCGCCGTAGCCGTGGTCGTCGCCGAAGCTCATGCCGGGTACGTCCCCTCAGCCGTGTGCCGGTCCGCGTTGCCTGCGATGCCCGCGTAGTACGACGGTAGCCGTGCTGGTTGCCGCGCGGGCGCGGTGTGGTGACTCGACATCAGGGAGACGCAACCTCAGCCGGTGGGTGCGACGGACGGGTGGTGTTGAGGGTGGTCCGGGGACGACCGGTACGGATGGGGTTGTTGGATACCGGAGGACGGTGTCCCGGCAAGGAAGTTCGGGCACGGCGTGCCGGGAGCCGCGGGCCGGCGGGAGCTAGTGCCGTGACGGGGCGAGGCGTGTGGGGAGGCGCACTAGACGGCCATCCCGTACACGATCGTGAAGAGCGTGCCCAGTGAGCCGATGATGAAGACACCGGTCAGTCCGGCGACGATCAGGCCCTTGCCCTGCTCGGCGCTGAACGTGTCCCTGAGCGCTGTCGCCCCGATGCGCTGTTTGGCCGCGCCCCAGATCGCGATGCCGAGGCAGAGCAGGATGGCCACGGCCATCACTACCTCGATCATGACGCGGGCCTCGTTGCCCAGAGTCCCGAAAGGCCCCCAGTTCGGTGCGATGCCACCGATGATGGTGGTGATGTCGCCCTTCTCGGCCGCCAGGTACATGTAACTCACCGCCCCTGTTGGGTCGTTCACGCCCGTGCCCCATGGCACGGGTCACGCTCTATCTTCGCTGATGGAACCGGCCTCGTATGCCGCTTGGCTGCTCTCTTTACCCGATCCCCGCACATATGACCGACGCCGGGGCGCTGACCTGGGACAGTTCGGATATACGCGGACGCACATGGTTACTCTGTGTATCACGCTGCGTGACTTTGGGCAATGACTGTCGTTGTTACACCTTTACGGTCATGACTTCCCCGAACCTCCACGGTTCTCTCCTCGGCTCTCTCCACGGTTCTCTCCTCGTCCACCTCCGGATCACGGCCCCGCCCGCCTACACTGGCGCACGACGGTGGCCCTGACGCGAAGGGTGTTTGACGGTGCGTAAGGCATGGGTGATCGTGTCCGCCGTCGGCGGGCTGGGGATGAGCTTCGTCGCCCTGCTCGTCATCGGCACCTATTCCGCCGCGGCCGGCATGGCCGGGGGCGGCGGCGGGGCGGTGGCGCTGGCCAAGGGGGCGGTGCCCGCCGCGTACCAGCCGCTGGTGCAGAAGTGGGGCAACTACTGTCCCGCCATCAATCCGGCCCTCCTCGCCGCGCAGTTGTACCAGGAGAGCGGCTGGAACCCGACCGCGCAGAGCCCCGCCGACGCCAAGGGCATCGCGCAGTTCATCCCCGGCACCTGGGAAGCGCACGCGATCGACGGGGACAACGACGGCGTCAAGGACATCTGGGACCCGGCCGACGCGATCCCCTCGGCGGCCTCGTACGACTGTGAACTGGCCGGTTACGTCAAGGACGTGCCCGGGGACCCGGCCAGCAACATGCTGGCGGCCTACAACGCGGGGGCGTACGCCGTCATCAAGTACGGGGGCGTGCCGCCGTACCGGGAGACGCAGAACTACGTCAAGGTCATCCGGACGCTGGAGAAGAGCTTCTCCCGGCCCGTCGGGCGGGTGGAGCCGTCCAAGCAGGCCGCCGCCGCCATCTACTTCGCCCAGCAGAAGCTCGGCACGCCCTATCTGTGGGGCGGCAACGGCACGGCGGACCAGGGAGGCCGGTTCGACTGCTCCGGGCTGACGCAGGCGGCGTACCGGACCGTGGACATCGAGCTGCCCCGGGTGGCCAACGACCAGTACAACGCGGGCGAGCATCCCTCGCGGGACGAACTGCTCCCCGGTGATCTGGTCTTCTTCTCCGACGATCTGACCAATTCGCGCGCGATCCGGCACGTGGGGCTGTACGTCGGCGGCGGGTACATGATCAACGCTCCGTACACGGGGTCCGTGATCCGGTTCGACAAGATCGATACGCCGGACTACTTCGGGGCGACCCGCGTCACCGAGGACGGCGCGAAATCGCTCCCCACGACCCTGCCGGAAAACCGCCCCGAAGCCTGATCCAGGCCCTTCGGAGCGGCTGAACCGGAGGACGCGCGAAGTCGCGCCGCAGAGCCGAGTGGCCGGAACTCTTCGTCCGGCCGCCGCTCTGAGCTGCGACTATGTGTCACTCTTCGATAACGTCATGGTGATCATTCGGTAGCGAGTGGAACGTGGACGGCGTGTGGGCCGTTCCCTGGACGAGGGCTGCGGTACTGATCACGCAGCATGTTCCCCACCGGCCACGCGGGTTGGTGGAGGCCGCGCATACGTGATGTGCGGCGTGCGGGAGACAAGGCAAGGGGCCGCGGCAGATGGCTGGACTCGTACTGGATGGGTCGAACCCCGATGTCAGCCTGCTCTATGACATCAACGGGCTGGCCAAGGACGCCCCCTCGTGGTTCGACCGCGCCATGGCGTTCACCGGCGAGTACGGGATCATGATCGGGCTGGTGCTCGTCGTGCTCGCGGCCTGGTGGAGCGTGCGCAGGGCCGGTTCGGCGGAGGATTCGGTCACCGCCGTCGCCGGGCTCCTCTGGGCGCCGCTGGCCGCCGGGGTCGCGCTGCTGATCAACATCCCGATCCGCGGTTTCGTGGAGCGTCCCCGGCCCTTCCTCGACCACAAGGGACTTGAGGTCCTGGTCACCGGCAAGACGGACTACTCGTTCGTCAGCGACCACGCCACCATGGCGATGGCCATCGCCGTCGGCGTCTTCGTCGCGCACCGCAGGCTCGGCATCGCCGCGATCGGGCTGGCGCTGCTCGAAGGTTTCTGCCGCGTCTACATGGGCGTCCACTATCCGACCGATGTGATCGGCGGCTTCGCGCTCGGTACGGCGGTCGCCCTGCTGCTCACCCCCCTCGCGCTCGCCCTGCTGACGCCGCTCGTCTCCGCCGTAGCCCGTACGGACCGCCTCGGTCCGCTCGTACGGTCGCGGGCGGCGCGCGAGCGGGACCGTACGGAGTCCGGGGCCGCCGCGGTCGGCGGGACCCGGCCGCTGGGGATCCCCGAGCCGCGGCCCGACGACAACAACCTGGCCGCCTGACTCCTGGCCGCTCGACTCCTGGCCGCCCGACTCTTGACCGTCCGACTCCTGTCCGGCGGAACCGCTCTCAGCGCACCGCCGCCGCGCTGACCACGACGTTCGAGTCCCAGTGGCCGCGGGCGTCGATGATCCCGCCGCAGGTGATCAGCCGGAGCTGCGGGTCCGGCACCGGACCGTAGACCAGCTCCGTGGGGAACGCCCTGGTCGGGTACGTGTCCACGGACGTCACCCGGAACGGCACCCGCCGCCCGTCCCCCAGCTCCGCTTCGACCAGATCGCCGGGGCGCAGCCGGCCGAGCTTCGCGAAGACCGCGTTCTTGATGTCGTCCCGGCCGCCCACCACCGGCACGGTGCCCGGGTTGGCCGGGGCGTCGCGGTGGCCGACGAGCACGGCGGGGCCCGGCTCGCCGGGCCGGGGCCCGTGGGCGTACCAGCCGACCTCCATCGCGTGCCGGAAGCCCGGCGCGTCCAGGGTGCCGCCGTCGTCGAGGGCGAGCGGCAGCACGCCCGCGCTCACGCCGAGCGCCGGGATACGGAGCCGTACGGGCGCGGACGACGTGTCCGTGACCCGGACGACGCGGGGTTCGGCGGTGGCGCCGGTGCCGGCCGCCGACCGTCCTCCCGCCGGCCCTGACCCCGGTCCTGGCGGGAAGACGCGCAGGAGTACGGCGGCCACCACGCACAGGGCCGCCACGGCGAGGAGCACCTTGACCGCCGGTTCCGTCCGCCGTGGGGTGGCCGCCGGGCGGGCGGTCAGTGCTCCCCGCCCGTCGCGCGCCGCTGGAGGCGGCGTACCAGCAGGATCGTGCCGGCGGAGGCGGCGGCGGTGGTGCCGATGGCCAGGGCGAGTTCCGCCGCGGCCGACGGTCCGGCCGGGCCCGCCGGGCGCGGCGCCTCGACGACGGCCAGATGGTCGGCGCCTCCCCGGGCCGCGCCGGAGGGGGTGACCTTCAGGGCGCCGACGGCGGAGGGCGGCGCCGAGGTGGGCGCGGAGGCGTGCGGTGGTACGGGGGCGGGTACGGACGCGGACTTCGCCGGGGCGGTGCGCGCGGGCGGGCGGCTGTTCGTGCCCGCGCTCGCGTTCGCGCCGGCGCTCGTGCTCGCGCCGGTGCTCGTGCTCGCCCGTGGCGTGGCGGCGGTCGTCGGCGGGCGCGCCCTCGATGTCGACGACGCGGTCTCCGACGCCGACGCCGCTGCCGCCGCCCGCGCCGGCATCCGGCCCAGCTCCGCGTCGGTGAGCGCCGGTTCGCCCGGCACGCCCGGTGCGGCCGGCCGGTCCACGGCCATGGCCCCGCCGAGTGCGAGCAGGAGAACGGCGGCCACGACGAGTGCGGCTATCCGCGATCCGGGTCCGGTTCGTTGCATGGGTACGCCCTCGCGAGTCGGGTTCGGTGCCCCCCCTGCGGCTGTTGCTACCTACAGGCCACCGTCAGCCCGCCCGCACGGCCACTTCGGTGCGCCGTACGGGCTATCGCGCACCGGAACCCGACCGGATCGGCCCGGCCCTACAGCGCCTGCGGGAAGTCGAACAGCCGGTCGGGGTCGTACCGCTTCTTCAGCCTGCTCAGCCGGTCGGCTGCCGGGCCGTAGTACGCCGAGCGCCAGTTGGTCAGCGTCGGGTCGATGTAGTTCTGGTACGCGGCGCCCGACGCGTGCGCGCGCATCGATCCATGAGCGCTTTTCAGCCATGCCCGCTGGGCGGTTCCGGCGGCTCCGTGCGGCCAGGCCGCGACGTACTGCGCCAGCATCCGGGAACGCCGGTGGACGAAGGACGTGGCCAGCGGGTCCACCCGGTTGACGGCCCCGCCGAGCGCGGTGAGCGTGAGCGACCCCTCGCCGCCCGCTGACACGGGCAGCAGGGTGAACCCCTCGGCCGCCGAGACCAGTGCGCGGATCCCGGCGGGGGAGAGCGACCGGTCGAAGAAGTCGGAGGCGGCGGCGTACGTCTCGCGCTTGAGCGCGCCCCGCGCGCTGCGGCCCGGTGTGCTGCCCGGCAGCCGGCACTGCTCCCGCGTGTAGCCGGAGCATCCCGCGTAGACGAGCATGGCCTCCTCGTAGCCGCGCTGCCGCAGCGATACGGAGGCGGCGTGGCCCGCGCGGTCGCCCAGCCGGTCGATGGCGTTGCGCAGCTCGGACTCGTCGCCCAGGCAGAAGGCGGAGACGGAGAGGGTGGGGGCGACACCGCCGGGCCCGCCGTCGAGATGGAGGGACGACCAGATCTCGTCGGGCTGGCCGGGGCCCCACTCCTGCCAGGCGGCGATCACGTCGGCGGCCTTCGACCACGGCCAGGTCAGATAGGCGGAGGTGGTGCCGGGCGCCGGGTGGGTGTCGAAGCGCAGCTCGGTGACGACGCCGAAGTTGCCGTTCCCCGCGCCGCGCAGCGCCCAGAAGAGGTCCGTGTTCCGCCGCGCGTCGGCGGTCAGCCGTTTGCCGTCGGCCGTGATGAGGGTGGCGGAGGCGAGGCTGTCGCAGGTGAGGCCGTAGGCGCGGGAGGCGACTCCGTGGCCGCCGCCGAGGGTGAGCCCGGAGACGCCGACGGTGGGGCAGGATCCGGCGGGGATCGTGCGGCCGTGGCGCGCGAGGGCGCGGTAGACGTCGGCGAGCTTGGCGCCCGCGCCGATGATGCCGTCCGAGGCCCGGCTCAGCGAGTCGAGCGCGGATATGTCGATGACGAGCCGTCCGTTGCCGCTGGACCAGCCGGCGTAGGAGTGGCCGCCGTTGCGGATCGAGACGGGGGTGGCGTGGGCGCGGGCGAAGGCGAGGCACTCCTTGATGTCGGATTCGCCGGACACGTAGGCGATGGCCGCGGGCTTCAGGCCGTCGAAGCGGGTGTTGTAGAGCCGGCGGGCCGCGTCGTACGTGGCGTCCTGCGGCCGGACGAGCCGGCCGTCGAGCCCGCGCGCCAGCGCGCTCCAGCCGGGTGCTCCGGCGGAGGCGCGGGGCGCGGGGACGCGGCCGGTCGAGGCGGCGCTCGTGGCGCCCGCCGAGCCCCCGCCCGCCTTTCCGTCCGCGCCGCGCGTCGCGTCCGTTCCGCCGGAGGGCCTGTCGGTGGACCCGCCGGAGGATCCGGCCGAGCAGCCGGTGGCGACGGTCGTCGCGGCCAGTGCGGCGGCGGCGGCGGTGAGCAGCGTGCGCCGTTGCATACGACGGACCTCCTGGGTGGCTGAGCCCGGGGCGCGGGTGCGGCGTCCCGTTGCTGTACGGGACGGGGCGCGTGCGGCTCCGGGTTCCACGAGGAGGACGTTGTTCGCGAGGAGGGCGATTTCGCGCGCTTTCGCGCGGCGGGCTACGTGCTCTCGGCGTGCGAGCCCGCGTCCGTGCGCGCGAGGTCGCGCGATCTTCGGGCGGGGCCCGACCAGCCGCAGGTGCAGCGCGCCAGACAGAACGAGCCGCGTTCGACCGTCGAGGTCAGGTGGGGCGGCGCGGTCCCGGGCGGCGTGGCGGTGGGGGGAACGGAGGTGTCTTGCTCGCACACACCTCCACCGTACCCGCGCGTAGCTGTCCGGTATCCGACGCTGTCGGGCGGGTTCGGCGTGACGGGGGGCGCGGGGCGTCGTTATCCGGTGCGGGTGCGGTTGGGACAAGCGGCGGTTGGGCGTTGGGGGTCGGCAGGCGATGGTGGCGGGGCAGCACAGACGCGGAGGTGTGGCGTTCGCGGCCATGACCGTGGCCGGGGTCGTGGCCGCGGCCGCCGGATGCGCGGGCGGCGGCGGGAGCGGTGCCGGTGGCGCGGCGGGCGACGACCGGCCGGGGCGGAGCGCGGCGTCGGTGCGGACGGCGGCCGACGTGCTGATGGCGGCGGGGAGTTCGAAGGCCCGTACGTCGATGGAGATGGCGGCCGGCGGGACCCGGGTGACCATCAGGGGCGAGGGCGGGTACGACTTCGGGCGGCGGATGGGGCGGCTCCGTCTCGTGCTGCCCAAGGACCCCTCGGGCGCGGACGAGCACCGGCCCATCACCGAACTGCTGGCGCCCGACACGCTGTACATGAAGAACCGCGGCGCCGGGGTGCCGGACGACAAGTGGGTCAGGGTCGACTCGACCACCCTGGACGACGGCAATCTCGTCACGGGCGGCGCGACGGATCCGCTGACCGCCGCCGAGCTGCTGCGTACCGCGACGGAGGTGACCTTCGTCGCTGAGCAGGACCTCGCCGGGACCCGGGTGTGGCACTACCGGGGCGTCGCGGACATCGGGCGGGCCGCGCGGACGGCCTCGCCGTTCGCGCGCGGGGCGCTGGCGGCGGCGGCGAAAGGGTTCGCCAAGGAAGCGGTGCCGTTCGACGCGTATCTGGACGAGGCCGGGCGGCTGCGCAAGGTGCGCCACCGGTTCAGCTACGTCAACCAGGGGCGTACGGTCGCTGTGTCGTCGACCACCCTGCTGTACGCCTTCGGGGAGCCGGTCACCCTCACGCTTCCCCCGAAGGACGACATCTACGACGGCGAGATCGGGACCTGAAGCTCCACGGACGGGGTTCCGTAACCGTCGAGGACCAAGCCGGAAATGGTCCGGACGTGCCATGCGCGGTGTGTATCAGGCTCCCTACGCTAGGAAGTCGAGACCGGCAGGAAGAGGTGACAGCACGTGGCCCCCTCGCGCACGCCCACAGTCCACGACCACGTGGCCCTCGCCGAGATCGAGTGGTGCGGGGAGCTGATGATCGCCGCGTCGGCCACCGACGGGGACCGGCTCAGCCCGGACCGTATCGACGAGGTGCTGAACGTACGGCGCGAGCGCTCCGCACCGTCCCCGTGCCCCCATCAGCCGTCCCGGTCCGCCCGTCGGCGGGAGCCCTGCGGGGGCGGCGGTGAGTGAGGTGACGGCGAGTGAGCCGGCGGCGCGTGAGGTGACGGCGCGGTGGTCCGGTCCTGGCGGCCGGCCCCGTCGCCGTCAGCGTCGTCGCCGCCGCTGCCACCGTCGTCCCCGTCCTGCGCCCGGCGGTCCGCGGTCCGGGGCGGTCCGGCCGTGAAGTAGCGGGTGAGCATCGCGACGAGTTCCCTCTCCATCCCGGGGATGTCGATGGGGTCGGGCGCGGCGATGAGCTGGTGGACGGTGAGTTCGACCGTGGACACGGCGAGCCGCGCGGCGATGTACGGGTCGTCGACCCGGACCTCCGGGTGGGTCCTGAGCAGCTCGTGCACCTGGGCGACGCGCGCCCGCTCGTGCCGGGAGACCTTCTCGATCAGCTCGGGTGACCGCGGCGCCTGCTCGAACATGACGCGCAGCAGCTGCGGGTCGTCGAGGTGGTTCGCGATCGCGGCGCGTACGTGGACGCGGACGATCTCTTCGAGGGGGCCGGCGAACCCGCCGTCCTGACCGCTGAGGGCGGTGACCATCCCGGAGTCGAGGTGCCGGGTCAGCAGCTCCACGAGGATCGCGTCCTTGTTCGGGTAGTACTGGTAGAGCGAGCCGATCGAGATCCGTGCCTGCTCCGCGATCCGGTTGGTGGTCCCCGCGGCATAGCCGTACTCGGCGAAAACGTGAGCCGCCGCGGTGAGGATGCGCTGCCTGGTGAGTTCGGCCCGGGCCTGGCGTGGCTCTTTACGTGGCTGAAGGCGGCGACGGCCCGATGTCATGGCACCTCCTGGACAGTCCCGCGAAAGCGAGTGGCGCGGGACCTGAGTAATTACTCACAATACTGTCATGAGCTGCGGCGCAGCGGTGCGGTAGAGCCGCGGGCCGGAGCCCCGACACGCCCTTGTGAGGAGTCTTCGTGACGACACATGCAGGCACGCGTCCCCGGCGGGTGCCGCCGGCCGAGGTCCGCGCCCGGCTCGGGGAACCCGAGCCCATGACCAAGGCCAAGATCTTCGACCACATCGACGAGCAGTGCCGCCGTTTCATCGCGCACTCCCCTTTTCTGGCGATGGCCACGGCGGACGCGGCGGGGCGCGCGGACAGTTCGCCCCGTGGCGACTACCCGGGGTTCGTGAAGGTCCTGGACGAACGGACCCTGGCGATTCCCGACCGCCCCGGCAACAAGATCGCGGATACCTTCCGCAATCTCGCGGAGAACGACGGGATCGGGCTCCTCTTCCTGATCCCCGGGGTGCGGGAGACGCTGCGGGTCAACGGCTCGGCCTATCCCACCGATGAACCCGAGGTGCTGGCCCGGATGCGGACCGAGGCCAGGGAGCCGGAGCTGGCGATCGTCGTCGAGGTGGCGGAGGTCTACCCGCACTGCGGCCGCGCGCTCATCCGCTCCCGGCTGTGGGACCCCGCGAGCCAGGCTCTCGCCCAGGAGATCCCGTCGGCCGGCGAGTTCGCCGTCGCCATGCTCGGGCTCGACATCCCGGCGGAGGCGATCGACCGGGGTCTCGACGAGGCGTACCGGAAGCTCTTCTGACCAGGCCAGGTCATGGAGGGGGGGAATCGCCGGTGACGCCGCGGATGAAGGCACGGAAGGCACGGAAGGCACGGAAGCCATGGAAGTCACGGAAGTCATGGGCGAAGTCGCGGGTGGAAGCGTGGGGGAGAGCGTGAGTACGTCACTGATGCAGCGGACCGTCGCCGACCGGATCGACCGGGTCGCCGAGGACGTCGTCTCCCTCGTCCTGCGCGGCGCCGCCGGTCCGCTCGCGCCCTGGGCGCCGGGAGCCCATATCGATCTGGCCCTGCCGAACTGGCTGACCCGGCAGTACTCCCTGTGCGGCGACCCGGCGGACCGGGAGTCCTACCGCGTCGCGGTCCGGCACGAGCGCCTCAGCAGGGGCGGTTCGGAGTACGTCCACCGCTTCCTGCGCGCGGGCCGTCCCCTCGACGTCTCGCTGCCGCGCAACCACTTCCCGCTCGAACCCGCGCCCGCCTACCTGTTCCTGGCCGGCGGGATCGGCATCACCCCCGTCCTGCCGATGCTGCGGGCGGCGGTCGCGTCGGGCGTCCCGGCCTCGCTCGTCTACCTGGGGCAGTCGCTCGCGACCATGCCCTTCGTGGACGAGCTGCGCTCCTCGTACGGCGAGCGGGTACGGATCGTCGCCACGGGCCGGCAGGGCAGGCCCGACCTCGCCGCCCTGGCCGCCGCGCTGCCCCCGGGCGCGCTCGTCTACTGCTGCGGTCCGGCGCCGATGCTCGACGCGGTGGCCGCCGCCTTCCCCGCCGAGCGGCTGCGTGCGGAGCGGTTCCGGCCGATGGCCAGGACGTACGCCCCGAACACGGAGTTCGAGGTGGTGTGCGCCCGGTCGGGGCTGACGGTCCCGGTGCCGCCCGACGAATCGGTGCTCGACGCCCTGACCCAGGCCGGACACCCCCTGGCCTCCGGCTGCCGCGAAGGCGTCTGCGGCAGCTGCGAACTCACCGTCCTCGACGGGGAGCCCGAGCACCGGGACGACATCGGGGCGCCCGCGGGCCGCATGTACGCCTGCGTGTCCCGCGCGCTGTCCCCGCGGCTCGTCGTGGACCTCTGACCCGTACGACAGAGAGTGGAGAGAGACATGCTGCCCAAGGTGCGCGCACCCGAGACGCGACGAATGATCACACTGGAGGTGCGCCGGAACGCCAGGCCGACACCGGGTTTCGCGACCGTCACGCTCGGCGGCCCCGAACTGGAGCACCTGGAGCCCATGGGCTTCGACCAGGCCGTGCGGCTCTTCTTCCCCCGGGAAGGACAGGACGGACTGTGGATGCCGACGCTGTCCAACGAGGCGTGGATGGCGCAGGTGCTCCTGCTGCCGAAGTCGCGGCGGCCCTGGGTGCGCAACTACACCATCCGCCGGACCCGGCCGGAACTGGGTGAGATAGACATCGAGTTCGCGCTGCACGACACCGGCCCGGCCTCCGCGTGGGCCCGGGACGCCCGGCCCGGCGACCCGGCGGGGATCTTCGACATGGGCGTCAGCTATCTGCCGCCGGCCGGCGCCGAGTGGCAGCTGCTCGCCGGGGACGAGAGCGCCGTGCCGGCGATCCTGGCCATCCTCGAACACGCCCCCGCGTCACTGGTCGCCGATGTCTTCCTGGAGGTGGCCTCGGGCGAGGACGTCCGTACGGACATCACCGCCCCCGACGGCGTACGCGTGCACTGGCTGGCCCGCGACGGCGCGGACGTCCGGCCCGGCACGCCGGCCCTCGAAGCGGTCAGGGAGTCGTCGCCGCGCGAGGGCCGGTCCTACACCTGGGTCGCCGGGGAGTCCGGCCTCGCCACCGGGGTCCGCCGCCATCTGGTGCGGGACCGGGGGGTGCCGAAGGCCGACATCGCGTTCTACGGCTACTGGCGGCACGGCAGGTCGAGCCCCGGCTGATCCCGTCCGTACCCGGCGACACGGCTGTCGGTAGGGGTGCTGGTACGGCCTGCTGGTACGGCATCGGCCGTGCCGGTGGCCGCGTCGGCAGCCGTACCGGCGGCCGTGTCAGTTATGTCACGTACGTCAGGTGTTTTCCCGTACTTCAGGTACGCAGCAGCCGCGCGATCGCCTTCGTCGCCTCTTCCACCTTCGCGTCGATCTCCTCGCCGCCCTTGACCGCGGCGTCGGCCACGCAGTGGCGCAGATGCTCCTCCAGGAGCTGGAGGGCGAAGGACTGGAGGGCCTTGGTGGAGGCCGAGACCTGGGTGAGTATGTCGATGCAGTAGACGTCCTCGTCCACCAGCCGCTGGAGGCCCCTGATCTGGCCCTCGATCCGGCGCAGCCGCTTGAGGTGCTCGTCCTTCTGCTTGTGGTAGCCGTGCACCCCCCGGTCGTGATCGGTGGTGACGGGGGCAGATGCGGAGGGCGCGTCGCTCGTCGCCGCGCCGGCCGCCTCGGTGGTCGTCATCGCGTCCTCCCGTTGTGCTGACCGAAGTGCCGGCCGTTGTCCGGCCGAAAAGGGGTATATACCCCACCTGGGTATATGATACCCGTCTGTGAGCCTTGGGGCAGGGCCCTGTGCTCATCACCTTGCCCCATGAGTGACACTGGGACCGCCGGTTAGCCGTGGCCGGATGATGCGCCTAGCATCACCCCTGACCGAATCCATGTAACCCGAGGACCCCACGTGCGATTTCGTCTGACCCCCAGGGAGACGAGCTTCTACGACATGTTTGCCGCGTCCGCGGACAACATCGTCACGGGCTCCAAGCTCCTCATGGAACTCCTCGGGGCGGATTCCTCCGCCAGGGCCGAGATCGCGGAGCGGATGCGGGCGGCCGAGCACGCGGGTGACGACGCCACTCACGCGATCTTCCACCAGCTGAACTCCTCCTTCATCACGCCGTTCGACCGCGAGGACATCTACAACCTCGCCTCGCAGCTCGACGACATCATGGACTACATGGAGGAGGCCGTCGATCTGGTCGTCCTCTACAACATCGAAGAGCTTCCCAAGGGCGTCGAGCAGCAGATCGAGGTCCTCGCCAGGGCCGCGGAGCTGACCGCCGAGGCCATGCCGCATCTGCGGACGATGAGCAACCTCACCGAGTACTGGATCGAGGTCAACCGGCTGGAGAACCAGGCGGACCAGATCCACCGCAAGCTGCTGGCCCATCTCTTCAACGGCAAGTACGACGCGATGGAGGTGCTCAAGCTCAAGCAGATCGTCGATGTGCTTGAAGAGGCCGCCGACGCGTTCGAGCACGTCGCGAACACGGTGGAGACCATCGCGGTCAAGGAGTCCTGAACCACGTGGACACCTTTGCGCTGATCGTGACCATTGGTGTCGCGCTCGGCTTCACGTACACGAACGGCTTCCACGACTCCGCGAACGCCATCGCGACGTCGGTGTCCACCCGGGCGCTCACCCCGCGCGCGGCCCTCGCGATGGCCGCGGTGATGAACCTCGCCGGTGCCTTCCTGGGCCAGGGCGTCGCCAAGACCGTCAGCGAGGGGCTGATCGCCACACCGCACGGTTCGCGGGGGATGGGCATCCTCTTCTCCGCGCTCGTCGGCGCGATCGTCTGGAACCTGGTCACCTGGTACTTCGGGCTGCCGTCCTCGTCCTCGCACGCGCTGTTCGGCGGCATGGTGGGAGCGGCGCTGGCCGGTGGTACGGAGGTGATCTGGAGCGGGGTGCTGGAGAAGATCGTCATCCCGATGTTCATCTCCCCGGTGATCGGGCTGGTCTTCGGCTATCTGGTGATGGTCGGCATCATGTGGATCTTCCGCAGGACCAACCCGCACAAGGCCAAGCGCGGTTTCCGCATAGCGCAGACCGTGTCGGCGGCGGGAATGGCGCTCGGCCACGGTCTCCAGGACGCGCAGAAGACCATGGGCATCGTGGTGATGGCGCTGGTCATCGCCGATGTCGAGGGGCAGGGCGACGCCATTCCGGTCTGGGTGAAGGTCGTCTGCGCGCTGATGCTGTCGCTCGGCACGTACGCGGGCGGCTGGCGCATCATGCGCACCCTGGGCCGCAAGATCATCGAGCTGGACCCGCCGCAGGGGTTCGCGGCGGAGACCACGGGCGCGTCCATCATGTTCGGCTCGGCCTTCCTCTTCCACGCCCCGATCTCCACGACGCATGTGATCACCTCCGCGATCATGGGCGTGGGCGCGACGAAGCGGGTCAAGGCGGTGCGCTGGGGGATCGCCAAGAACATCATCCTGGGCTGGTTCATCACGATGCCGGCGGCGGCGCTGGTGGCGGCGCTGAGCTTCTGGATCGTGAACCTGGCGTTCGGCTGACGGTAAGGCGCGTACGCGTACGACCGCATGAGCATGTGTGGGCCCGCCCCCCTGGGAGAGGGGCGGGCCCTTCGTCTTGCGGTGGCACCGCCATGCAGCACCGCAGGACGCTGGATCGCTCTACCCGTGGACCGGACCGGACAGATCCGGACAGATCTGGACCGGATCGGACCGGACTGGTCCGGACCGGCTCTAGCCGAAGCGGCCGGAGATGTAGTCCTCCGTGGCCTGCACGGACGGGTTGGCGAAGATCCGCTCGGTCTCGTCTATCTCGACCAGCTTGCCGGGCTGGCCGACGGCCGCCAGGTTGAAGAAGGCCGTACGGTCCGAGACGCGCGCCGCCTGCTGCATGTTGTGCGTCACGATGACGATCGTGAAGCGCTCCTTCAGCTCCCCGATCAGGTCCTCGATGGCGAGGGTCGAGATCGGGTCGAGGGCGGAGCACGGCTCGTCCATCAGCAGGACCTGCGGCTCGACCGCGATCGCGCGGGCGATGCACAGGCGCTGCTGCTGGCCGCCGGAGAGACCGGAGCCGGGCTTGTTGAGGCGGTCCTTGACCTCGTTCCAGAGGTTGGCGCCCTTGAGGGACTTCTCGACGGTCTCCGCCAGATCGCTCTTGCGGGCCATGCCGTTGAGCCGCAGTCCTGCCGCGACATTGTCGAAGATCGACATGGTGGGGAACGGGTTCGGGCGCTGGAAGACCATGCCGACCGTACGGCGGACCGCGACCGGGTCGACGTGCGCGCCGTACAGGTTCTCGTCGTCCAGCAGCACCTTGCCCTCCACGCGGCCACCGGGGGTGACCTCGTGCATGCGGTTCAGGGTGCGCAGGAAGGTGGACTTGCCGCAGCCGGACGGGCCGATGAAGGCCGTCACGGAGCGGGGCTCCACGGTCATGGAGATGTCGTCGATGGCGCGGTGGGAGCCGTAGTAGGCGGTCAGGCCGCTGACGTCGATGCGCTTGGCCATGGGATCACTGCTTCTTTCCGGTGGGCCCCGCGGCGGCGGAGCCGGATATCGGGGCCTCAGCGGCCGGTCTTGGGTGCCTTCCAGCGGGCGATGCCGCGCGCCACCAGGTTGAGGACCATCACGAACGCGATCAGCAGGAGAGCCGCCGACCAGGCCCGGTTGATCGACTCGACCTCGCCGATCTTGTACTGCTCGTAAATGTAGAAGGGCAGCGAGGACTGGGCACCGTTGAACGGGTCCATGTTGATGAACTGGCTGCCGTAGACGAGCAGGATGACCGGCGCGGTCTCACCGGCGATGCGGGCGATGGCGAGCATGACCCCGGTGGAGATGCCGCCGACCGCGGTCGGCAGGACGACCTTGAGGATCATGCGCCACTTCGGCACGCCCAGGGCGAGCGCGGCCTCGCGCAGCTCGTTCGGTACGAGCTTGAGCATCTCCTCGGTGGAGCGCACCACGACCGGCACCATCAGGATGCTGAGGGCGATCGCGCCCATCAGCCCGGACGGGCCGATCTTGGCCATCAGCATGATCGACAGGATGAACAGGCCCGCGACGATGGACGGGATGCCGGTCATGACGTCCACGAAGAACGTGACGGCTCTGGCCAGCGCGCCCTTGCCGTACTCCACCAGATAGACGGCGGTGAGCAGCCCGATCGGCGTGGCGATCACGGTGGCGATGCCGACCTGCTCCAGGGTGCCGATCAGCGCGTGGTAGACGCCGCCGTTCGGATCCGTCCCGATGACTCCCGCCATGGAGTGCGTCAGGAAGTGGAAGTCCAGGGAGTGCGCACCGCGGCTGATGGTGGTCCAGAGCAGCGAGACCAGCGGGATGACGGCGAGGACGAAGCACACCCAGACGACGCTGGTGGCGAGCCGGTCCTTGGCCTGGCGGCGGTTCTCCACCACCGTGGTGACGGCGTACGAGATGACGAGGAAGGCCACGACGGCGATCAGGCCCCACTGGACCTTGCTGCTCAGGCCCGCGCCCGCGCCGACGCCCGCGCCGATGGCGAGGCCGGCCGCCGCGAACCCGGCCGGTGCCCAGCGCGGCAGACTGCGCTGGCTGAGGCTTCCCCGGCCGCCGCCCGACGGCTCCACCGGGGTGTGCGCGTCCTTCATGGCTGTGTGGCTCATGCGTTGGCCCCCGAGTACTCCTTGCGGCGCGCGATGATCAGCCGGGCCGCACCGTTCACCAGCAGGGTGAGGACGAAGAGGACCAGGCCGGAGGCGATCAGGGCGTCACGCCCGAGCGGGTTGGCCTCGTCGAACTTCGCCGCGATGTTCTGGGCGAACGTGCCGCCGCCCGGGTCGAGCAGATGGAGCGAGATCAGATAGTTCGGGGAGAGGACCGTGGCGACGGCCATCGTCTCGCCGAGCGCGCGGCCGAGTCCCAGCATGGACGCGGAGATGACGCCGGAGCGTCCGAAGGGCAGCACGGAGAGCCGGATGACCTCCCAGCGCGTCGCGCCGAGCGCGAGCGCCGCCTCCTCGTTCATCCGCGGGACCTGGAGGAAGACCTCCCGGCTGACGCTGGTCACGATCGGCAGGATCATGATCGCCAGCAGGATGCCGACGGTGAGCATGTTGCGGGCCACGCCGGGCTGCGTCTGGTCGAAGATGTACGTCCAGGCGAAGTACTGGTCGAGCCAGACGTTGAGGCCGCCGAGGTACGGGACGAGGACGAGGGCGCCCCAGATGCCGTAGATGATGCTCGGCACTGCGGCCAGCAGGTCCACGACGTAGGCGAGCGGGGCCGCCACCTTGCGCGGCGCGTAGTGCGAGATGAACAGCGCGATGCCGACAGCGATCGGAACCGCGATGACCATCGCGATGATCGAGCTGACGACCGTGCCGAAGAGCAGGACCGCGATGCCGAAGACCGGCGGGTTCGCGGAGGGGTTCCAGTCGAACGTGGTGAAGAAGTTGCCCTGGTCCTTGGAGATGGCGATGGCGGCGCGGTAGGTCAGGAACCCCGCGATCGACGCCATGACCACGAGCAGCAGAATGCCCGAGCCCTTGGAGAGGCCCGAGAAGATCTTGTCGCCCGCGCGCCCGGTGGAACCGCTGAGGGAGGGGCCGGGTGGGGCCGGCGGGGCCGGCGGGGTGTCTATCGGTGTGGTGGAAGCCATGTCTTTCCGGTCTGTGTGGGGGAGCGGGGCTCCCCTGGCGGCGGTGCACCGGATGGGGGGGGATGGGGCGGGTCGGCCGGTTGGGCCGGGCCGGGTGGTCGGTCGGTCGGGCCGGGGTCGGCCGGTCCGGGTTGGTTCGGCCGGGCCGGGCCGGGGGGCTTGGGGCTGACCCCGGGGGCGGTGGTGTGGACCCGCCCCCGGGAGGAGCCGTCTGCCGTGCGGTGTCGCCGGTCCTCAGCTGAGGGAGGCGACCGTCTCGCGGACCTTGGCGTTGATCTCCGCCGGGATCGGCGCGTAGCCGGCCTCGGAGAGCAGCTTCTGGCCCTCGTCGCTGGAGGTGTAGGTCAGGAAGGACTTGACCGTGGCGAGGGAGTCGGGCTTGTTGCCCTTGTCGCAGGCGATCTCGTACGTCACCAGGACGATCGGGTAGGCACCGTCGGCCTTGGTGGTGTAGTCGAGGTCCAGCGCCAGGTCCTTGCCGGTGCCCTTGATCTTGGCGGCGGCGATGGCCTTGGACGCGTTCTCGGAGGTCGCCTCGACCGGGGCGCTGGCGCCGGTGTCGATCTTGACGGTGGAGATCTTCTGCGAGGTGGCGTAGGACAGCTCGAAGTAACCGATCGAGCCGTCGACCTGCTTCACCTGGGTGGCGACGCCGGACGAGCCGGACGCGGCCTGGCCGCCCGGGGCCGGCCACTTCTTCTCGGCCTCGTACTTCCAGTCCGAGGCGGCGGTGGCGTTCAGGTACTTGCCGAGGTTCTGCGTGGTGCCGGAGTCCTCGGAGCGGTGGAACGCCTGGATCGGCTTGTTCGGGAGCTTGGCGTCGGGGTTGAGCTTCTTGATCGCCGCGTCGTCCCAGTTCTTGATCTTGCTGTCGAAGATCTTGGCGAGCGTGGGGGCGTCGAGGACCAGGCTGTCCACGCCCTCCAGGTGGTAGCCGATCGCGATGGGGCCGCCGACCATCGGCAGGTTGATGCCCTGGCCGCCGTCCGTGCAGGTCTTCTTCGAGTCGGCGACCTCTTCGGGCTTGAGCGCCGAGTCGGAACCGGCGAAGCCGACGGTGCCCTGGTTGAACGCGACGATGCCCTCACCGGAGGAGGACGACCGGTAGTTGACCTGCACGCCGGAACACGTGGCCATGTAGTTCTTGACCCAGAGGTCCATGGCGTTCTTCTGTGCGCTGGAGCCGGAGGCGAGCAGCTCCCCCTTGGCGTCTTTGCACATCGCGCTCGAAGCCGCGGTGGTCTGCTTCGCCGCGTCGCCGGAACCGTCGGTGTTGTTGTCCGAGCCGCACGCCGTGAGAACCAGGGCGCCGGAGACGGCGAGGGCACCGAGCGCGGTGGCGCGCAGCCCGTTCTTGCGCTGAAGCTTCACTTCGGGTGTTCCTTCCAGAAGCCGCCGGTGTCTTTCGTTCTACGGCGGCGTGCGAGGTGGTGGTGGGTGCGGCGGCCATCCGCGCACCGTGTAAGGCCGAAATTAGGCAGAACAGGTGAAGCCGTCGACGGGGACGAGTGAACGGGAGGTGAACCGTGGCGGGCGGCCTGGTGCGGGCCTCTCCGCGCGGCGGGAACCGGCGGGAACCGGCAGGTGGGGGAACCCGCGGGAACCGGCGGGGAGGGGGCGGCGTCCCTCGGGGCACAAGATCGGCGATGCCCCCCCGCATGCCGCGGCGGGACGAGCTTTCCGGCGGAGTCCGCCGACTTCTTCCTCCCCGAGTCGCACACCTGAGAGCGCCCGGGGGCTCCGGAAGGCGCTCGCCGACCGTCTCCGAAGCGTGAATCGGTGCAAGTTCACGCAAGTCTCTGTCTTGGCGAGTGAGTACGACGCAAGCTGAGACGCATTGATCGTCCGACGCGGCACTGGAGGTCATCATGACCCTGCACATGCTGGGCAAGGACCCGAATTCTCCCGAAGGCAAGTCAGCGACCGTGTATTACGACGACGTGGCGGACAAGTACCTGGTCCAGGGCTTGAAGGTGCTTGACGAGGAGCGGCTGTCGCAGTTGGATCTGCCCGGCCACGAGACCGTCGTGGAGATTCCCACGTACATGGCGCAGTTCTTCCCGGAGGCCGGCGGTGACAGTGGAACCGACGTTTGACGAGCTGTTCCGCCTGGCCAAGCGGTCGGCGGTGCACCTGGAGATGCGGGACGGCTATATGCGGTCGGATCCGCGCTTCGCCGCCTGGCAGCAGGACCGGAGCAGTGTCTGCGCCGAAAACGATCCGGATCAGCGGCCCTGGCTGGAGTTGATGCGGGAGATCACCGGCCGTGGGGTCGAGGTTCGCCGGGCTCGGATCGTCTCCGAGCCGATCAGTGACTACATCCGGTTCGAGCACCACCTGACGGCCGGGAACAGCGCGGGCGGCGAACTGGTCCGCTGGCTTCCCCGCCGCCGGGCTTCGGAGCTGGCCCTCCCGGGGAACGACTTCTGGCTGTTCGACGACAGCCTGGTCGTCTTCCTCCACTTCACCGGGGAAGGGGAGCTGTCCCCGGAAGGCGACGAGGAGCGTACGGCCGATCCCGCTGTTGTACGGCTCTGCTCGGCAGCCTTCGAGGCGGTGTGGGAGCGGGCGGTTCCGCACGAGGAGTACGAGCCGTCCTGAATCGTTCCGCGACTACGAGTGAGGCGGAGACAGCGGACCCGTGGCCCAGTCGTCGCCGTCCAACGTGCGGAGAGCCAAGGAAGCCCTCGGATCGCGCCTGCGCGAGATCCGGAAGGACTCCGGGATGACGGCGCGCGCTCTGGCGGCGGCGGCCGGGTGGCACGAGTCCAAGACGTCGCGCATCGAGAACGGCAGGACCACGCCGTCCGATGCCGACATTCGCGTCTGGACCAGGCTGTGCCGGGCGGAGGAGCGGAACGCCGACCTCGTCGCGACCGCTCGCGGCATCGAGGGGATGTACGTCGAGTGGCGGCGGCTGGAGCGGGGCGGCCTGAAACACGTGCAGGAGTCGGTACGCCCTCTCTTCGAGAGAACCCGGCGCTTCCACTTCTACCAGTCGTGGGTCGTACCCGGTCTGCTCCAGACTCCCGATTACACCCGCTCTGTACTCAGCACGGTGGTGGCCCTGCGGGGGGCTCCGGACGACGTGGACGCCGCCGTCGCGGTGCGTATGGAACGGCAGCGGATCCTTCACTCGGGGCGTCAGCGATTCGCCATGCTCATCGAGGAGTGGGTCCTCCGCACCGTGATCGGTGACCCCCGCGTGATGGCCGGGCAGCTCGATCGCCTCATCACGGTGGCGTCCCTGCCCTCCGTTAGCCTCGGAGTCATTCCCATGGGGATCGAGCGTGGCAACGCCTGGCCGACCGAGTCTTTCTGTGTCTTCGACGACGAACAGGTCTCCGTGGAGCTGGTGTCCGCGAACCTCACGGTGACACAGCCGTGTGAAGTCGCCGAGTACACACGTACGTTCCAAGTGCTGGCCGGCGCCGCGGTGTACGGAGCGGGCGCCCGCAATCTGATCACCGCGGCGATCGACGCACTCGGGTGAATCCACGCAAGTCCGTAGAAGTCCCTTGAGGCCCACGATGCCGCGGACCGATGCTCCAGTCATCGGATCCCCGCACACCGGACGTCTCAGGAGGACCATCCATGAGCGGTCTCTACAGCCTCCCCACGGAGGAAGCCGCGTTCGAGAGCTTCTGCGGCGGCAACCTCGGCGGTGAGCACGAGTCGTGCGTCGAGATCGCCGCTGTCCCCGGCGCGACGTTCGCGTACGTCCTCCGGGACAGCAAGCCCGAGGGCGCCGGTCGCGAACTGCGCTTCACGGAAGCGGAGCTGAACGGCTTCGCCGCCGGATGGGTCAAGCGGCAGGGCCTGGCGGGCTGATCGGTGAACTGGTCAGGACACTGGCACGGGTACGGTCCGTGGACCGGCAGTAGGCACACCTACGGGCAGGAGGGACTACGCCGCCCGGGGGCACACCCCAACGACGAGCAGACCCGGGCGTTCCTCGCCTCGCCTTTGCCGCCCATGCAGACGGGGCATTGGCTGATGCGCAGAGACCAGGCTGAGGCGCACCTGACCTGGACAGATGCCGTCGATGCGGTCGACTGGCTGAAGAAGACGCACGGCGCGCACCAGCCCTTCGACCGTGCCGACGGCAGTCAGGCCTACACCGATCTCGGCACGAAGGCCGCATACGCGGAGGACGACCTTCCGCGCGGAAACGATGTCGTGTGGGTCCACTACACCAAATCGACGAACCTGGTGTCGTTCGCGGTGGTCTGCTGTCCCCACCGCTTCCATTCCGGGATTCCGTGCCCGCTCTCACCGGCCTGACCGGCCCGTCCGTGTATTCGTCGCTCGTCGAGAGGCCGCCATGTCGCTCAGCCTGCTCCTTTCCGAGGACGGCGTCGCTGATCTTCTGACTCATTGGCCACAGGAGCCGCGAGTGTACGAGCGCGGCGCCACCGAACTGGACCGCATCATCACCTCGGTGTTCCTGAACGACTACGTCGACAGCGGCTGCGTGCCCGCGAGCGAGATCGCCGTGGTGAAGGCGCCCGGCCCGTCGCTGAACCGGGACGCGTTCATGACGCACGGGCGTACGGACCCCGCCAAACTGCGCGCGCTCCACGACCGTGGCCACACCATCAGGCTGGGCAATCTGCAACGGGTCGTTCCCTTCTTGGCAGCGGTCTCCCGGGACATCCAGCAGGAGACGGGTTACTCCAACTACGTGCACGCCTTCATGACCCCGCCCGGCAATCAGGGCCTGCGTCACCACTGGGACCAGCAGCTGGCTGTGATCGCGCAGATCTCGGGCATCAAGCGGTGGCAGTTGTGGCTTCCTCCGGTGGAAGCACCGATGCGGGAGTTCAACGAGAGCTGGCGCGTGTGGCGGGAGGACTACATCCCGGGATGGGACGCGGCAGGCCCGGATATCGAGATCGACCTTCGGCCCGGGCAGTCGCTCCTGCTGCCGAGGGGCTGGGTTCACAACCCGTACGTGGCCGATCCTGACGCGCACAGCGTCCACTTGACCTTCGCCATCCGGGAGCGCACCCCGCTGTGGCTGGCCGAGAAGCTGATCGCGGGAGCGATCGAGGAGCCGGCGTTCCGCCGGATCGTTCTGCCGGGCGACATCGCCGGTGCGGCGCTGGCCGAGCGGGTACGGGAGACCCGGGACGCCCTTGTGCGGTACCTCGGTGCCCTGGACATGGACGACATCGCCGTGGCCGTGCGCCGGGCCGCGAGGACGGAGCTGGAGTACCTGAGCTGACCCGACCTTCCGGCCGGTCGGCCGCATGTCGGCTTGGGCCGTACGGGCGGACCGGGACCAGGGCGGTGGAATCCCGGAATACGGGTCACCGCGTTACGGGTTGGGCCGGACATGGCAGACACTTCTTTTGACCCGCACGCGCTGCTCGCGGACAGCCGCCTCGGTGTGCTCGCGACGATCAAGGCCGATGGCCGCCCTCAGCTTTCGCCCGTCATGCCGTCGTACGACCGGGACGCCGGTGTCATCCGGGTGTCCTCGACCGAGGCGACCGCCAAGACGGCCAACCTGCGCCGTGATCCTCGGGCCGCGTTGGAGGTGACCAGCCCGGACGGTTGGGCGTGGGCCACTGCCGAGGGCTCGGTCACGCTCATCGGGCCGGGGACCGACCCGCACGGTCCCGAGGTCCAGGCACTGGTGGACTACTACCGCGCCACTGCCGGCGAGCACCCGGACTGGGACGAGTACCGGTCGGTCATGGTGTCCGACCGACGCGTGCTGATCACGCTGACGGTCGACAACGTGTACGGCTCCAAGGTCCGTTGACCTGCGGGCGTGCGAGCTGCCGGCGTCCGAGCCGCGGGTGTCCGCTCACGTCGTGTGCGGTGAGGCCAGCAGGGCGTCCAGCAGGAGGCGGTCCCTGGGTTGGGTGAGGCGGGGGCGGGCTGTGGGTGGGGGGAGCCAGAGGACCTGGTCGACCTCGTGGTTCGGGGTGAAGGTGCCCGTGGCCGCCTCGGCCGCCCAGTAGGTGACCTCCTTGGGGCGGCCCTGGGCCAGGTAGCGGACGGTGTCGAGGAGGGGGCCCGGGGTGCAGGGGTGGCCCGTTTCCTCCCGTACTTCGCGGACCGCCGCCGTCAGGGGGGATTCGCCGCGCTTGAGTTTGCCCTTCGGGTGGGACCAGTCGTCGTACTTGGGGCGATGGACCAGGCAGATCTCGATCCCGTCCGTCGCGGAGGGGGCCCGGCGCCACAGGACGCAGCCCGCCGCGCGTACGAGGCCGGGGCCTGGGCCGGGGCTCGGGGTGCCCGGGGTGCCCGGGGTGCCCGGGGTGGCCGTCATCGGTGGGCCGCCGTCTGGTGCCAGAGCTGCTGGAAGGCGTAGCGGGCGGCCTCGACCTCGTGGCGCTGGTCGGCGTGGAGGATGCCGAGCGCGTAGGCCGTCGCGGGGGCGATACGGGGGGTGCGGGCCGCGTTCGCTGCGGCGGCGGCCGCCTCGGCGGCGTCGCGGTGGCGGTCCAGGGCCTGGCCGGCGGCCCGTAGCGCCGGGTCGGGGGGCAGGCCCTCGCACCAGACCTCCCGGGCGTAGCGGTGCATGCGCAGGAGCCGGCGTACGTGGTGCCAGGGGGCGTCCTGCGCCTCGCCGTCGGACGCGGTGGCCAGGCCGTGCACCAGGGCGTCGGAGTTGTACGGATGGGCCGCGCGGGCCAGCGGGAGGGCGGCCACGGCGTCCAGCAGCCGGTGCTCGGTGGCCTCCACCGAGGCGGTCAGGATCTCGGCGGCGGGGGCCTCGGCGAGCGGTGACAGCAGGACTTCGGAGGCGAGTACGGCCACGGTGTCGGCCACCGCGTGGAAGCGGGACGAGCCGAGCGCCTGGAGCGTCGCCGAGTGGGCGCGGGTACGGGCCAGGGTCAGTTGGCGTTCGAGCAGCGCGCCCGCGCGGGACGCCCCGACCGTCAGCGCGCCCGGCGGCGGACCGGCCGGGGGAGGGCCGGACAGGGGAGCACCAGCCGCTGGCTGACCTGCCAGGAGCGGACCGCCCGGCGGTGTCTCCGTACGGGCCCCCGGCAGCTCCGCCCCGCCGGTCCCGCCGCCCGACAGCCGGGCCAGCGCCCCGAGCAGCCGGTGCAGCCGCGCCGTGCAGGCGTGCTCCTGGGCCAGGGTGCCGGAGAGCCAGCCCAGCTCCGTACGGAACGGGTCGGCCCAGCCGGGGTCCAGCAGCGGCCGGAACGTGTGCAGCCCGCCGCCGATCCTGCGCGCCGCGCCGCGCAGCGTGCGGGCCGCCGCCTCGGCCGACGCGGTGTCCGCGCCGCTCTCCCCGTACACCCGCAGTCCGCGCAGGAAGTCACCGGCGCGCGAGTGCAGATACCCGGCGAGGAGGTCGCCTCCGCTGAGTCTCCCGCCGAGTCCTTCGCTCAGCCCTTCGGCCCGTTCGTCGGCGCTCACCGGGGCGGCGGCTCGGTCGGTGTCCACTTCATGGTGCTGCACGCCGGCGCCTCCGCGCGTCAATGAGCATTTCCTGTACGTGCCGCAGCGGCTGGCCCTCCGCGTCCGTGGAGTGCCGGGTCCAGTTGCCGTCCGCGCCCAGGTGCCAGGAGGACGTCGTGTCGGACATCCCGGTCTCCAGCAGCCGGGTGATCGCCGCGCGGTGGGCCGGGTCGGTGATCCGTACCAGTGCCTCGATACGGCGGTCCAGATTGCGGTGCATCATGTCGGCGCTGCCGAGCCACACCTCGGGCTCCCCGCCGTTGCCGAAGGCGAAGACCCGGGAGTGCTCCAGGAAGCGGCCCAGCACCGAGCGCACCCGGATGTTCTCCGAGAGCCCCGCCACCCCCGGCCGTACCGCGCAGATCCCGCGCACCCAGATGTCCACCGGCACGCCCGCCTGCGCCGCCCGGTAGCAGGCGTCGATGACGGCCTCGTCGACCATCGAGTTGACCTTGATACGGACATAGGCGGGACGCCCGGCGCGCTGGTGCGCGGCTTCCTTGTTGATCCGGGAGACCAGCCCGTCGCGCAGCGACTTCGGCGCGACCAGCAGCCGTCGGTACGTCTCCCGGCGCGAGTAGCCCGAGAGCCGGTTGAACAGGTCGGAGAGGTCCGCGCCGACCTGCGGGTCCGCCGTGAGCAGCCCGAGGTCCTCGTACAGCCGCGCCGTCTTCGGGTGGTAGTTGCCGGTGCCGACGTGGCTGTAGCGGCGCAGGTTCTCGCCCTCCTGCCGGACGACCAGCGAGAGCTTGCAGTGCGTCTTCAGCCCGACCAGGCCGTAGACGACATGGCAGCCGGACTCCTCCAGCTTGCGCGCCCACTTGATGTTCGCCTGCTCGTCGAAGCGGGCCTTGATCTCGACCAGTACCAGGACCTGCTTGCCCGACTCGGCGGCGTCGATCAGCGCGTCCACTATCGGCGAGTCGCCCGACGTCCGGTACAGCGTCTGCTTGATGGCGAGGACGTCCGGATCGGCCGCCGCCTGCTCCAGGAACGCCTGGACGGAGGTGGAGAACGAGTCGTACGGGTGGTGCAGCAGGACATCGCGCTCGCGCAGCGCCGCGAAGATGTCCGGCGCCGACGCGGACTCCACCTCGGCGAGATCGCGGTGCGTGCCCGCGATGAACTTGGGGAACTTCAGCTCGGGCCGGTCCAGCGCCGAGATCCCGAACAGCGCCGTGAGGTCGAGCGGCCCCGGCAGCGGATAGACCTCGGCGTCGGACACCTTCAGCTCGCGTACCAGCAGATCGAGGATGTACGGGTCGATGGACTCCTCGACCTCCAGGCGCACCGGCGGCCCGAAGCGGCGCCGCATCAGCTCCTTCTCCAGCGCCTTCAGGAGGTTCTCGGCGTCGTCCTCCTCGACCTCCAGGTCCTCGTTGCGGGTGACCCGGAACATGTGGTGCGCGAGCACCTCCATCCCCGGGAACAGCTCCTCCAGATGCGCCGCGATCACGTCTTCGAGCGGCACGTAGCGCTGCGGCGAGGCTTCGAGGAAGCGGGAGAGCAGCGGCGGCACCTTGACGCGCGCGAAGTGGCGGTGGCCGGTGACCGGGTTGCGTACGACGACGGCCAGGTTCAGGGAGAGGCCGGAGATGTACGGGAAGGGGTGGGCCGGGTCCACGGCGAGCGGGGTGAGGACCGGGAAGATCTGCTGGCGGAAGAGGGTGAACAGGCGCGCCTGCTCCTTCTCGGTCAGCTCGGGCCAGCGGATGATGTGGATGCCCTCGTCGGCCAGCGCGGGGGCGACGTCCTGCTGGTAGCAGGCGGCGTGCCGGGCCATGAGTTCCCGGGAGCGGGTCCAGATCAGGTCCAGCACCTCGCGCGGCTGGAGGCCGGAGGCGGAGCGGGTGGCCACTCCGGTGGCGATACGCCGTTTGAGGCCGGCGACCCTGACCATGAAGAACTCGTCCAGGTTGGACGCGAAGATCGCGAGGAAGTTCGCCCGTTCGAGGAGTGGGGTGGCCGGGTCCTCGGCCAGCTCCAGAACGCGTTCGTTGAACGCGAGCCAACTGCGCTCCCGGTCCAGGAACCGGCCCTGGGGCAGCTCCGTACCGTCCGGGTGCGCGCTCTCCTCGTACACGTCGAGGTCGGAGTCCAGATCGGGTTCGAGATCGCCCGCCGAGCCCGTGGCCGCGACCGTATGGGGCCGGCGCGCTGCTATGAAGCCCACGGAGGGCTGCTGCGGGGGCTGGGGCTGGGGGTGCGGGCTGCGGGCCGGTACCCCGGCGGGCTGCTGCTGGCTCATGTCTCCATGGTGCCGCTCGGAGGGGACGACAGGCGCGTCGGAGAGAGCCGGGGTGAGGTGGATCCTGCCGTTCCTCGGTGTGGGGGGCACAGCGGGCTGCATTGGGAGAGGGTCGCAAGGGCGGCTGAATGGCCGGTAACGGGGACATGACGTATAAGGAAGCGGAGCGGGGACCGGCGGGGGTGGTACGGGGACCGGCGGGGGGCGTACGGGGACCTGCGGGGTGGTACGGCGAGGGCGGGGTGGCACCGGACCCCCGTACCGGTGCCGCCCCCGCCGGCTCTCGTCCTCGCCGCCGGGCGTACGCGCGCGATCAGGCGTGCAGTCGCCGCAGCACCCGGAACGCCGCGAGGACCGCCAGTGCCGCCAGCGCCAGCAGAACGCCGGTCTCGATGAGCTGGAGCGGCCAGAAATGCGAGGACGGGTGGTACTCGTGGTACGTGGTGTGGGTTCCGGGCGCGCCGGGAACCTCCACCCTGCCCCAGTCGACCACCCAGCTGTTGTCCGGCCGCTGCTCCTCGCCCGTCACTCTCGTGACCGGCAGCAGCAGGCCCCGCAGCTCGATCGAGAAGGCCAGCAGGATCGCCTCCACGGCCACCGCGGTCACCGCCATCGCCACGGCGGTCCCGCGCGTCAGCAGCGCCACCAGCGCGCCGGCCGCGATGCCGAGGACCACGTACCCCACCAGGACCGGACCGAGCCCGAGGTAGTAGAAGTCGTCGTACCAGTGCGCTTCGTAGACGAGGTGCGGTCCGTGCACCCAGGCCAGCCGGTACGCCACGGTGAACGCCGCCGTGAGCGTCACCGCCCACACCGTCGGCAGGGCGAGCCGCGACAGGAGCCAGCGGGCGGGGGAGCCGGACTGCGTCCAGGCGAGCTTGTACGTGCCGTTCTCCAGCTCCCGGGCGATGACCGGGCCCGATACGAACGCGCCGACGGCCGCGGGCAGGACCGGCAGCAGCAGATCGAGGATCTGGAGCAGTGCGCGGAAACGGTACTCGGCGTCCCAGTAGTGCCGGGTCGGTACGTCGCACTCGGCCGGGCCGTCGTTGACAGGGCATCCGGTGGCGGCGAAGTCGGTGTGCGCGGCGTTGGTGATCCACCACAGGCCGAGCAGGGCCCCCACCAGCAGCACCAGGATCACCAGAGCCGCCCACAGCGAGCGGCGGTGCAGCCGCCCGGTCACCCAGTCCGGGCCGCGCAGGGCCGGCGCCCGGCCGCGCAGGGTCGGCGCGCTCATGCCGCCACCTCCGTCTTCGTCGTGGCGGACGGCGTGAGCAGTACCGGCGCCTCCGGCGAGCGCAGATGCGCGAGCAGGAGTTCCTCCAGGGACGGATCGGCCGTCCGCCAGTCGTCGGCCAGTGGGCCGTCGGGGCGTACCAGCGTGGTGAACCCGCGTCCCGAGGGGCGGGATTCGACGACGGTGTGCGGTGCCAGGTCGGCCGTGGGGCCGGTCACCAGGGTGTGCGCGCCGAGAAGGTCCTCGACCTCCCCGCCGAGCCGTACCTGCCCGCCGTTCACGAGCAGCAGATAGTCGCAGGCGTTCTCCAGCTCGGTGACGATGTGCGAGGAGATCAGGACGGTCGTGCCGCGCTCCGCCGCGTCGGAGAGCAGGACGCCCATCAGCTGCTGCCGGGCCAGCGGGTCGAGGTCGGCCATCGGCTCGTCCAGCAGGAGGAGTTCGGGGCGCTTGCCGAGCGCGAGGGCGAGCGCGACGCGGGTGCGCTGGCCGCCGGAGAGGGAGCGGACGCGCGGGGCGTGGCCGAGCCCTCCGCCCTCGACGACCCGCTCGGCGATCGCGTCGTCCCAGCGCCCGGGGTTCAGCTCGCGGCCCATCCGCAGCGTCTCGCCGATCGTCAGCTGCGGATACAGCGGCTTGTCCTGGGCCACGTAGGCGACGCGCTCCCGCACGGTGGCGGGTTCGGCCGAGCCGAGGGTACGGAGCGCCCCCTCGGTGGGTGCCAGCAGCCCGGCCGCGTGGGCGAGGAGCGTGGACTTGCCGGCGCCGTTGGGGCCGACGAGCGCGCAGACGCGTCCGGCGGGGACGCGGAAGGAGCAGTCGCGCAGCGCCCAGCGGTGTTTGCGGCCGGCCCGTCCGTACCGCTTGCCGAGGCCGGTCGCCTCTATCGCGGCCGTTGTCATCGGTCGTCCCCCTTGTTCTCGAAGCCGTTCTCGAAGCCGTTCTTGGTGCCGTACGTGGAGCCGTCCGTGCTGCCGTCCGTGAAACCGGCTGCGGCGCCGTCTTTCGAGCCTTCGTCCATCACCGAGGTGAAGAGCGCGGCCATGTCGTCCCGGTCCAGACCCTCGGCGCGGGCCCGGTCCGTCCAGGCGGCCAGCTCCGCGCGTAGCGCGCTGTCCTCGGAGCCCCGGCCGAGCGTTCCCCGTACGAACGTCCCGAGCCCGCGCCGCCCCTCGGCCAGCCCCTCGCGCTCCAGCTCGCGGTACGCCTTGAGGACGGTGTTCGCGTTGACGGCGGTGGCCTCCACGACCTCGCGGGCCGTGGGCAGCTTGTCGCCGGGTTCCAGCAGGCCCAGGCGCAGGGCCTGCTTGGTCTGCTGGACGATCTGGAGATAGGTGGCCACCCCGCTGCGCCGGTCGATGCGGTACTCGATCACCGCGCAACCACCCTTTCACTAAGGAAGTAGTGAAAGGGTGGCGTACGGAGGCGGCGGCGTCAAGCGCCCGTACCCGCGCACCGCGTTCAGGGGGTCATTCGAGCGACCGCGCCGCCGCCGCTGCCACCGCCTCCGCCACCGCCGCCAACGCGGGCGAGTCGAGCCGCCACTGCTGCCAGTACAGGGGCACCCGTACGGTCCGGCCCGGCGCGAAGCCGACCAGCGCGCCCGCGCGCAACCGGGGCTCGGCCTGGCTTCTCGGCACCAGCCCCCAGCCCAGCCCGGCCGTCACGGCGTCGGCGAAGCCCTCGCTGGAGGGGATGCGGTGGCGCAGGGCGCTCGCGCCGCGCCCGCCGGTGAGTTCGCGGACGAAGTTGTCCTGGAGTTCGTCGCGGCGGTCGAAGCAGACCACGGGCGCGGGCGGCAGCAGCCGTTCCACATCGTCGCCGGAGAGCCACCGCGCGGCGAACTCCGGTGCGGCGACCGGCAGATAGCCCATACTGCCGAGCCGGCGCACCGAGCAGCCCGCCACCGGATCGGGCGAGGAGGTCACCGCCGCCATCACCTCGCCCTCGCGCAGCAGCTCCGTCGTGTGGGCCTCGTCCTCGCGGCGCAGGTCGAAGCAGATCCGCGCGTCGTGCGCGAGCGTCGCGAGCGCGGGCAGGAACCAGGTCGCCAGCGAATCCGAGTTGACCGCGATGGACAGCCGAGGGTGCTCCCCGGCGTCGTTCATCCCGAGCGCGTCGCGCGCGTCGCCCTCCAGCCGGGCCAGCTGGCGCGCGAAGCGGACCACGACCTGCCCGGACGCGGTCGGCCTCACCGGCTTCGTACGGGTCACCAGCACCCGGCCGGTGCGCTGCTCCAGCGCCTTGACGCGCTGGCTCACGGCGGAGGGCGTCACATGGAGGGCGGTGGCGGCGGCGTCGAAGGTCCCCTCGTCGACCACCGTGAGCAGGGTGCGGACCAGATCGTGGGGCAGCTCGGACATCATGGCGGCACTCCTCGTTTCATTACGTAGGCTAATGGCACATAAGAAAATTTAGCTGGTCTAAAGTGCCGCCCGGTCCATAGCGTGCCCGTATGGGAACCGCGCTCACCGCCACCGCCGCCGGATTCGGCACCGGCCTCTCGCTCATCGTCGCCATCGGCGCGCAGAACGCCTTCGTCCTGCGCCAGGGCATCCGTCGCGAGGCCGTCCTGCCGGTGGTGGCGATCTGCGCGCTCTCCGACGCGCTGCTCATCGCCTGCGGAATCGGCGGCCTCGGCGTGCTGGTCACCGCCTGGCCGTCGGCGCTGGTGACGGTGCGCGTCGTCGGCGCGCTCTTCCTGCTCTGTTACGGGGCGCTCGCCGTCCGCCGGGCCTGCCGGCCCTCCGGCCTGAACGGCGGGGGACCGGAGGTGCGCTCGGGACGCCGGGCCGTGCTGACCTGCCTCGCCATGACCTGGCTGAACCCCCATGTCTACCTGGACACGGTGCTGCTGCTCGGCGCCGTCGCGGCCACCTACGGGACGCTGCGCTGGGAGTTCGGCGCCGGCGCCGTGCTGGCCAGCCTGTGCTGGTTCGCCGCGCTCGGCTACGGGGCCCGCCTCCTGGCAGGCTTCTTCCGCCGCGCCTCGTCCTGGCGCGTCCTCGACGGCCTGGTGGCCGCGACGATGCTGGCGGGCGCGGCGGCGTTCGCGGCGGGGGTGTGAGCGGTACGGGGCGGTCGGACCCACGCGACCGACCGGCAACCGGTACGCGCGCTCAGGACTCCCTGCGGTACGTCGCGCGCTCAGGACTCCGTGCGGTACGTCGCGGGCTCAGGACTCCGTGCGGTACATCAGGTCCACCTCGTGCGTGGCGAAGCCGAGGCGCTCGTAGACCGTCACCGCCGCCGAGTTGTCCGCGTCCACGTACAGCATCGCCGTCGGCAGTCCCTCCGCCGCCAGATGCCGCAGCCCGATCGCGGTCAGCGCCTTGCCGAGGCCGCCGCCCTGCGCGTCGGGCCTGATGCCGAGGACGTACACCTCGCCCAGCCGCTCCCGCGCGTGCGTCTTGGTCCAGTGGAAGCCGATCAGCTCGCCGTCGCGCTCCGCCAGGAAGAACCCCTTCGGGTCGAACCACGGCTCGCCCGTACGGTCGTCCAGGTCGCGCTGCGTCAGGCCGCCCTGCTCGGGGTGGTGCGCGAACGCGGCGGCGTTGACGGCGAGCCAGGCCGCGTCGTCCTGCCCGGGTACGAAGGTACGGACGGTGACCCCGGCGGGCAGTACCGGTTCCGCGACCGCCAGCGGGTTCAACGGGCGGCGCAGCTGGCGCAGTTCGCGGAAGAGCGTCAGCCCGAGCACCTGCGCCAGGTGGCGCGCGGCCGACTTCCCGCCGTGCGCCCAGGCCCGCAGTCGCTTCCCGGAGGCCGCCAGCATCGCGGCGCCCAGCGCCCGGCCGTGCCCCCGGCCCCGGCGGCCGGGGCGGATGACCAGCTCGGCGGCGGGCGCCTCGATGGGGTCGGTGTCCTCCAGCTGTCCGTACCCGACGAGTTCGCCGTCGGCGCTGAGCAGGAAGTGCCGAACGCCCTCCCGGTGGCCGCCGCGCAACTGGAGGCGGCCCTGTTCCGAGACGGCCTGCACGCCGTCCGAGTCGGCCGCCTCCGCGAGCAGGCCGAGGACCTCCTCGGCCTGCTCGGGGGTGAGCGCGTCGAGGGTCTGGATCTGCCGGCCGGGCTCGTGGGCTGCTGCGTCAGTCATGCGTCGAGGGTACGGCGACGGCGCGGCTGCGGGCCGCCGGCCCGGCTCGTGCCCGTACCGGAGGTCAGTAGCGGAGCCGCGTGCCGGAGCCGCGTGCCGGAGCCGCGTGCCGGAGCCGCGTGCCGGGGCCCGCACCCCGGACCGTAATGGCAACCAGCTCGTAACCCGTTCCCCCCTGTTGAGCTACGCGCGTTGACTCTAGGCTGCCGCACGCGGACCTCTGCGGTTTCCGGAGCTTCGCGAGCCCCCCACGGCGGCCCACCTCACCCAGCACACGCACAATCCAAGGGGATCGATGTCAGCGACACCGCAGAAGAACCGCGCGGCACGGCGGGTGCTCGCCGCTGCCGCTGGTCTGGCCACCGTCGGCGCCCTGGTCGCCGCGATGCCGGCCACCGCGCAGAGCCAGACGCAGGCCAAGGCCCCGGCGCACGGCAGCAGCCAGAGCCACGGCCACCAGAAGCCGAAGCCCAAGCCGAAGCCGAGCACCGTCGACGTACAGCTCCTGTCCTTCAACGACCTGCACGGAAACCTTGAGCCCCCGGCCGGTTCGGCGGGCTCGGTCAACGAGACGCAGGCCGACGGCACGGTCAAGGCGATACCGGCCGGCGGCATGGAGTACCTGGCGACCTCGCTGCGCACCGCGCGCAAGGGCCACCCGTACTCGATCACCGCGGCGGGCGGCGACATGGTGGGCGCCAGCCCGCTGCTGTCCGGTCTCTTCCACGACGAGCCGACCATCGAGGCGCTCAACAAGGTCGAGCTCGACGTGACGAGCGTCGGCAACCACGAGTTCGACGAGGGCGCCGTCGAACTCGCCCGGCTCCAGAACGGCGGCTGTCACCCGACAGAGGGCTGTTACGAGAAGGGCAAGAAGTTCAAGGGCGCCGACTTCCCCTACCTCGCGGCCAACGTGACGTCCGAGAAGACCGGCAAGCCGATCCTCAAGCCGTACACGGTCTGGAAGAAGAACGGCGTCAAGATCGGCTTCATCGGAGTGACCCTGGAGGGCACGCCGAACATCGTGACCGCCGAGGGCGTCAAGGGCCTCAAGTTCCACGACGAGATCGAGACCGTCAACAAGTACGCCAAGGAACTCGACAAGCAGGGCGTCAAGTCGATCGTCGCGCTGATCCACGAGGGCGGCGCCCCCGCCTCCACCTCGTACAACTACGACTGCGACAGCCCCGGCGCCGGTGACGGCATCTCCGGCCCCATCGTCGACATCGCGAAGGGCATCTCGCCCAAGGTCGACGCGCTGGTGACCGGCCACACGCACCAGGCGTACGCCTGCACCATCCCGGACCCGGCGGGCAACCCGCGCCTGGTCACCTCGGCGTCGTCGTTCGGCAAGCTGTACACGGACACCACGCTGACGTACGACCTGCGCACCAAGGACATCGTGCGGACGAGCGTGAAGTCGGCGAACCACATCGTCAGCCGTGACCAGGCCAAGGCCAAGGACATGACCTCGCTGATCGAGCGGTGGAACAAGATCGCCGCGCCGATCGCCAACGCCCCGCAGGGCTACATCTCGGCGGACATCAACGGCCGCGGCGCCACCACCCCCGAGTCCCCGCTCGGCGACCTGATCGCGGACGCGCAGCTCGACGGCATGGCGGCGGCGGACAAGGGCGGCGCGCAGATCGCCTTCATGAACCCGGGCGGGATCAGGTCCGACCTGGTCCACAAGGCGTCGGGCAGCGAGGGCGACGGTGTGGTGACGTACGGCGAGGCGTTCACCGTCCAGCCGTTCACCAACATGATGAACGCGGTGAACCTGACCGGCGCCCAGCTGATCACCACGCTCCAGCAGCAGGTCAGCGGCTCGAACGAGGCGTCCCCGAAGATCCTCCAGGTCTCCAGGGGCCTCACCTACACCCTCGACATGACGAAGACGGGCGCCGCCCGGGTCGTCACGGACACGGTGAAGCTGAACAATGAGCCGCTCGACCCGTCGAAGACCTACCGCGTCGCGATGAACGAGTTCCTCGCGGGCGGCGGCGACGGCTTCGCGGCCCTGGCCGAGGGCACGGACAAGCTGGTCGGCGCGTCCGACCTGGACATGTTCAACGCCTACCTGAAGGCCAACTCGTCGGCCACGAACCCGCTGGCCCCGCCGGCGGCGGACCGGATCACGATCATCAAGTAGTCCGGTACGAGCGGCTCGGTACGTACGAGCAGTCCGGTACGAGCGAGTCACGAAGGGCGGCGGGCCACGGGCCTGCCGCCCTTCGGCATGGTCGGAAAGGGCGGTCGGGTGCGGTCAGGGTGTGATCAGGGAGCGAGCACGACCGTCTTGCCGGTCAGCCGGCCGGCACCGGCGTCCTCGTGTACGGCGGCCAGCTCGGCCACCGGGCGGTGGGCGGTGACGTGGAGCCGGAGCTTGCCGGCATCCACCTTGGCGACCAGCTCGGTCAGCTGGGCTCCGTCGCTGCGGACCCACAGGCTCGCGCTGCGCACCCCCCGGGCGGGGTCCTCGGGGATCGGACCGGCTGTGCTGGCGGCGACCCCGCCGTCGGCGACGTAGTCCGTCAGCCGCGCGAGCTGCTCCGGGGCGAGGCGCACATGGTTCACCACGACCTGGAACGGACCGTCCACGGCGGCCGGGCCCGCGGCGAGGGCGAGGCGGCCGACGACCCGGTCCGCGCCGTAGCCCCGGAGGCGGTCGGCGTGCCGCGGCGCGTCCACCGCGGTCACGTGCGCTCCCGCGTCGACGGCGAGCTGCACCACGAGGCTGCCCACCGCGCCGCCCGCCCCGTTGACCAGGACGCTCTGACCGGGCTTCAGCTCGGCCAGCTCGAACGCCGTCTGCCAGGCCGCGAGGCCGGTCAGCGGCAGCGCCGCGGCGTCGACCAGCTCCGTCGTCCGGGGCGCCGGGGCCAGGGACCCGGCCGGGGCGAGCACGTACTCGGCGGCGCCGCCCGCGGAGTCGAGGGGCAGCATCGCCACGACCCGGTCGCCGACCTCCAGGCCCGTCACGTCCGCGCCGAGTTCGGCGACGGTGCCCGCCAGGTCGATCCCCGGCACGTACGGGAGGGTGATCGGGAGCATCGCGGCCAGGGCACCGGCGCGGATGTGGTCGTCGACCGGGTTGAACGACGTGGCAGCCACCCGCACCAGCACCTGCCCGGTGCCGGGGACCGGCCGGTCGACGTCCTCGTAGCGCAGGACCTCGCTGCTGCCGAACTCGTGGAAACGTATTGCCTTCATGGCACTTTCCTCCAGGGGGGTACTTGGTGTCGTTGCCGACCGATGGGGCGATGGGGCGATGAGGCGCTGAGGTGCTGAGGCGCTGAGGTGACGAGGTGACGAGGCGCTCAGGTCAGGTCAGCTGCACCGACCGGGTGGAGTTGCCCATCACCATGCGGTCGATGGCGCTCACGGCGCTGGCGGGGTCGTCGGCGGCGCCGACGGTGAGCAGCAGCGGTACGAAGTGATCGGCCGTCGGATGGGCGACCGCGGCGCTCGGTGCCTTGTCGCGGTAGTCGGTGAGGGCGTCGGCGTCGCCCCGGGCGAGGGCGTCGACGGCCCATTCGTCGAAGGCCGTGGTGTCGGCGGCCAGCTCCGGCCTGCGGAAGACGGCGAAGCTGTGCGTCATGAAGCCCGAGCCGAGGACGAGGATGCCTTCGTCGCGCAGGGGCCGCAGGCGTGCCCCGAGTGCGAGCAGGGCGCCGGGGTCGAGGCTGGGCATCGACAGCTGCACGACCGGGACGTCGGCCGCGGGATACATGGCCATGAGCGGGATGAAGGCGCCGTGGTCGAGGCCGCGGTCGGCGAACTCGTGCACCGGCGTCCGGCCCAGCAGACCCGTGAGCCGCCGAGCCAGGTCGGTGGCGTCCGGGGTCGCGTAGGGAAGGGTCTTGTAGCGCGGGTGGAAGCCGCTGAAGTCGTAGTAGAGCGGGGTGGCCGCGGCGGCTGCGGATATCGCGACCGGGGCCCGTTCCCAGTGGGCCGAGACGACCACGATGGCCCGGGGCTTGGGCATCGACCGGGCCCAGTCGTAGAGGTCGCCGAGCCACTGCGGATCGTCGAGGGTGAACGGGGCGCCGTGGCTGACGAAGAGGCTGGGCAGGGGCCCGTCGGAGGGGTTCCACACCCGCTGCTCGCGCGCCTGTGGCAGGACCCGGGCGAGGAGGTCGTCGTAGGCCGCGGCCGGTGTGCGCGACGGGAAGGGGGAAGTCAGGCCGTTCGGGGAGACCGGGCTGCTCGTGGTGGTCATCGAAATCAGCTCCTTCACTTGCCTGGGCAAGTGTTGTGACTTGCCGAGGCAAGTCAAAAAGTAGCGCATCATGAGTTGCCCAGGCAAGTGATGCGAGTTGCCCGGGCAAGTATGATGGGGTGCATGGACACTCAGTCGCCCTGGCTCGACGACGATCAGCAGGACCTGTGGCAGGCGCTTCTCACGGTCGTCATCGCCCTCCCGGCGGCCCTCGACCGCCAGTTGCAGCGGGACGCGGGCATCTCCAACTTCGAGTACGGGGTTCTGGCGCAGCTGTCCATGGCCGACGAGGCCACGATGCGGCTCAGCGACCTGGCCCGGGTCTGCGACAGCACCCAGCCCCGCCTGTCGAAGGTGATGGACCGCTTCGAAGCCCGCGACTGGGTCGCCCGCCGGCCCGACCCCACCGACGGCCGGTACACTCTCGCCGCCCTGGCCGACGCCGGCCGGCAGAAGCTCGCCGAGAGCGCGCCGGAACACGTCGCGCAGGTGAAGCGGCTCGTGTTCGATCCGCTCAGCGCCGCTCAGCGCCGCCACTTCGAGGCCGCGCTCACCCGCGTCGCCGCCACCGTGCGCGGGGAACTGGAAGGAGGCTGAACGGCCGTCTCCGGGCGGGGTTTTCGACACCGAGGGGTGCCGGGGCGCCGGTCGTATGGCACGGTCTGCCGGTCGGGCCCGGCACGTGCCCCGCGCTCGGTGCGATCATGCGCGGGCCACGGCCCGTTGAGGCGTCAGTCTTCGACCGTGTACGTCACGAAGTTCGCCCAGGCGCCGGGGGTGAGGGTGAGGCGGGGGCCTTCGAGGGTTTTGGAGTCGCGGATGTGTACGGTGCCGGGGGTGGTCGCGATCTCGACGCAGGAGGTGCCGTCGTTGCCGTCGCTGTAGCTGCTCTTGAACCACGCCAGCTCGGAGGCGTCCCCGGCAGTGGTCTTGCGGATCATGTTGGGACTCCCAGCAGTTGTTCGATGAAGGCCAGCGACTCCCGGGGCGAGAGCGCCTGAGCCGCAACCGACGTGCGTGCCCGCGCCCGGTGTGACCATGCGCGGGCACGTTGGCATCGCGAGGCGTCAGCTTTCGACCGTGTACGTCACGAAGTTCGCCCAGGCGCCGGGGGTGAGGGTGAGGCGGGGGCCTTCGAGGGTTTTGGAGTCGCGGATGTGTACGGTGCCGGGGGTGGTCGCGATCTCGACGCAGGAGGTGCCGTCGTTACCGCTGCTGTAGCTGCTCTTGAACCACGCCAGCTCGGAGGCGTCCCCGGCAGTGGTCTTGCGGATCATGTTGGGACTCCCAGCAGTTGTTCGATGAAGGCCAGCGACTCCCGGGGCGAGAGCGCCTGAGCCCGGATCGTGCCATAACGCAGCTCAAGGATGCGCAGGTGTTTGAGTTCGGAAGTGGGCCGACCGCTGAACGCGCCATCGGAGCGGCCCACGGCCCTGCCGTCTGCGAATTTCAGCAGTTCGATCTTGCCGTCCATGCCGGAGTGCGTCTCGCTGTTCAACGGCATCACCTGAAGAACGACGTTGTGCAATCGCCCCACCTCCAACAGACGTTCGAGCTGCTGGCGCCACACCATTGTGCCCCCGATCGGGCGCCGCACGGCCGCCTCTTCCAGGACGAAGCTGAGCGCGGGTGCGGGGGAGCACTCGAAGACCGACGCACGAGCCACGCGCGCGAGCACCATCCGCTCCACCTCGTCCGGGGAATACGGGGGCTGCATGGCCATGAACAACGCCCTCGCGTGGTCAGCGGTCTGGAGAAGTCCGTTGATGCCGTTGCTCTCGTAGATGCCGATCTCGACCGCCTCGGCCTCCAACTTGGCCAGCGCCCGCACCTTCTTCGGGTACCGGACCTTCTTGACGTCCTCCCACGTCGCCGCGATCAGACCATCCGCTTCCAGCACCTCATCGGCCCTGCTCAGGTAGTCCTGCCGGGGAATCCGTTTTCCCGCCTCGATCTTGTACACCATGTCTTCGCCGTAGCCGACCGTTCTCCCGAACTCGCCGGCGCGCATCCCCGCCGCCTCGCGGCGCAGCTTCAACTGCCGTCCCACCGTGGCGATAACGGCCACGCCCCACTCGTCGTCCGGGTCCACCTCCCACCCGGGCTCGTCCGCCTCGCTCCTGGCTTGTACCGCCTCGCCGTCCACCGACATCCGCACTCCTCCGTAGTCCCGCGCCGTCCCTTGGCTTTTCCCGGCGCCCTCGCCCTACCCGTGCCAACTGCGCCGACAGCCAAGACAGCACCGGACAAGCACTGGACAGTGACCGTACGCAATCGTTTCGTCACTTATCAGGGTAGGCATTTTCGGCCACTGTGAGTGAGGTGATTCAGGAAACCGCCGAGACCACGGCCCCACTCGACCCCGCCGCGCCCACCTTCAGCGTGCTGCTCTCCTCCACGCCCCGGGGTGCCCGCCTCGCCCGCCTGCTCGCGGAGAGTCAACTCCGTGACTGGGGGCTCCCCTCCGATCCCGGCCGCCTTCTCGCGGCCGAACTGGCCGCCAACGCCGCCTCCCACGGACGGGTGGCCGGGCGCGACTTCCGGCTCACACTCCGCTTCGTCGGTGACGTCCTCCGTATCGAGGTCGCCGACACGCGCCGTGAACTCCTGCCCGTACTTCAACGGCTCTGCCCGTACGCCGAGTCGGGGCGTGGGCTGCTGCTCGTGGACGCGCTCGCCGACCGCTGGGGAGTCACCGAGGGCCTGTTCCCGCGCAAGATCGTCTGGGCGGAAGTGCGTCTCGCGTGACCGGAACCCGTTCCGGCGGGTTCCGGTGGCTGCAGTGGCCTTTTCCAAAGGACGTGAGAGAAGAAAGAACCCCGCCAAGTCCCACCCCCACCTGCCCACCCGTCGGATGCCTGGTGTGCTGCGGCACGGGCTGCGGTCCGGGAGCCCGAACCGCCGCTTCACTCCTGTGCCGCCCGGAGAGCCCGGTCCGGTCCGGGGCATGTGGCGCCCGTTGAGATTCGGCCGGCCCGTCTCCGAGTCCACTGTTCAGTTCCCGGAGTCGCCGGTGAGGATCAGCGGAGGCTCGTTACTGATCCCGCACTCGGCACTCGGCACTCGGCCCCGCGGGCACCACGACCTCGATCGGTGTCGAGTCGTCCAGCCCCGCGAGAAGAAGAAGTTCCGGTTCGGGCATCGGCGTGGCGGCTCTGCCAACTGCCTGCTGGTGCGTCTGCGATACACGATCTTCGGGTTGCTCTAGAGTCGGGACAACCTTCCCGGTGGCGTCTCGCTGCCGGGATTTCGTGTTCTCCGGGCGGAGTTGGATCTTGCGTAAGGTGCTGCTGCACGATCGGAATCCAGCGGGGCCCGTTCCACGTATCAGCTGGGCGGCCCGGGTCCGGGAGGCGGGCGCTCCACTGTCCATCAGGTCGTACCGGCTGCACTTCACCGCCCGTCTGCTCTCCTGGACCGGCTCGGCCGTGGCGCCCATCGGTCTGGCCTTCGCGGTCCTCCGGATCGGCGGCGGGCCTGGCGCGCTGGGCGCGGTCCTCGCGGCGAGCGTCGTACCGCAGATCCTGCTTCTGCTCGTCGGCGGGGTCGTCGCTGACAGGCTGTCCAGGTCCCGCGTCATGGTGTGGTCCAACGTCGTCTGTGCGGTCGCGGAGGTGGCGGCGGTGCTGCTGCTGGTCTCGGGCACAGCCAGGGTCTGGCACCTGGTGGCGATGTCGGCCGTCTGCGGGGCGGCGGGAGCCTTCTTCACCCCGGCGGCCGGGGGCATCGTCGTGGAGGTGGTCCCGGCCGAACTCCGGCACGCGGCCAACGCTCTACTGAAGATCGGCCAGAACATGGTGAAGGTGGCCGGACCGGCCCTGGGCGGCGTCCTGGTCGCCGTGGCCGGCCCCGGCTGGGCCCTTGGGTGGGACGCTCTGACGTTCGCCACCTCGGCACTCCTCTTCTCCCGGATCAGCCTCAAGGCCAAGGCGGTCAAGGTCCGTACCGGGTTCACCGCCGACCTGCGCGAGGGCTGGGACGACTTCCGCTCCCGCCGCTGGCTGTGGGTGATGGTCTGCCAGGCCGCCGTGATCGTTCCTGTGTGGCTGGTCGGTTACCAGCTCCTCGGCCCGGTGTACGGGCAGCAGGTTCTCGGCGGCGCTGCCCCGTGGGGACTGGTGGTGTCCGGCTTCACCGCCGGGCTGGTGGCCGGGGCGGCGCTCGCCCTGATGTGGAAGCCACGCCAGGTCGGAGTCGTCGTCTGTGCGGGCACCGGCTCGATGGCGGTGCCGCTGGCGGCAATGGCCACGGCCGTGCCGCTGCCCGTGCTCGTGGTCGCCACGGGGGTGGCGGGCACGGGGCTGGCGGTCAGTATGACCGTGTGGGCTTCGCTGGTGCAGGAGAGGATTCCGGCGGACCGGCTGGGCCGGACCCTGTCCTACTCGACACTCGGACAGATCCTGCCCGTGCCCTTCGGCTATCTCCTCGCCGGTCCCGCCTCCCACCTGTTCGGGCTCCGCACCACCCTGGCGACAGGCGCCCTGATCATCACGGCCGCCTCCGTCGTACCGCTGGCCATTGCTCAGGTCCGGGGGCTCTACCTCGCGCCGGGAGCGACCAAGGACACCGGCGGGCCTGTGCCCACGGCACGGGCGGAGAGGTAGAACGCCCTGGCCACCTCGATGGCGCCGGTGACGTCGCGGAACGCCCGGTCCCGGGCCGCCGCGTCGAGCATGGCCCGGCCGTATCCCTCGGGTAGCCCCCAGCACTGGGCGAGGTGAGAGGCGATGCGCCCGGCGCGCAGGTGAGCCGTGGTGTGGTGGGGGTCGGCCGCCTCGATCTCGGCGTTGCGGACCAAGGCGGCGACGACGGCTTCAGCGGCCGGGGGAACGGAACCGAGCAGGTCGCCCGCTTCGGCCATCGTGGCGGGCCACACCGTCCAAGCCCCGTCCAAGCGGGCGGAGCGGACGACGACCCGTACCAGTGCTTCCTCGGGCGGAAGCCGGCTCACCTCCTCCTCGGTGAGCCAGTGGGCCAGCTGGTCGCCCGACATGCTGCCCACCTCCACACCTGCGGCAGCGGCGCACCGCAGGGCGGACCGCTCCACCGCCGCGGATCCCACCGGGCGGCACCCGTCGTCGCACCTCTCATGGGCGATGGCGGCCAGGACCCGCGTCCTCCAACGGGCCGGGAACCCCGGGTCGTACAGCTGCTGATGGTGCAGGAGGGCGAGGAAGCTCACGGGCTGCCCGCACGCCACCGCACCCGGCCGGAAGGCCGCCTGCCAGTACCGGACGAAGCTGGTCTGCCACGCCTCGCCCGCCCACGCGCCGGCGCCGGGGGCCGGGGGCAGGCCGGCGGCAAGGAGGGCAAGAGCCCGCTCGGCGTCCTCCCTCTTGGCGTCGCAGGGATGCGTACGGCGCCAGGTGTCCGCCCGGCTGAACGCGGGCCCCAGCCCCTCCCCGGCCGCGATGCGGCCCAGCGCGGTCCACGACCGGGAGGTGTAGGGGAGGGAGCGGGCCAGATCGGCGAGCAGGTCCGCTTCGGCATCGTCCAGTTGCCCGTCGGCGGCGGCCCGGGTCAGGGCGGCCCGCAGGTTCACGAGGGCTTCGGACAGCGGGAGGCCGTCGTCGGTGTGGAGCACGGCGACTTCGTCGTCCGCGTCCAGGGCGCCGCTGCGGAAGTCCTCGAAGATCCGGCCGATGCCGACCATCCCGTACGGGGCGAGTTCGGCGGCACGCAGGGCTCCCATGCTGGCGGCGCCGACCACGGCGACGCCTTCGGCCAGCAGCGCCAGGATCTCCTTGTGCCGCACCGGGGCGCTCTGGTGCCAGAGGCCATCGATGATCAGCAGGGTGTCGCCGGGGCCGGTACGGAGCCGCATCAGGTCGCCGTGGCGGACCGGGGGGTGCGTCACGGCTCCGGGGAGCACTTCCCGGACCCGTGCTCCGGGCACGGTGGGCCCCGAGAAGACGTGAACGGTCATGCGGCCGCCTCCGGGGTCGGTCGGGGGATGACGTGCCGGGCGTCGTACCGCAGGGCCGGGGCCAGCACCTTGACGACGGCGAACTCGCGCCGCTGGTGGAGTCCGTGGGTGAGGTCCACCACGAGCGGGGAGTGACCGGTGACAGCCGCGACACGGGCGGCCAGGTGCTCGGCCTCGCCGTCGTCCGTGGCGAAGCCGGTGGTGTGCTGAGCGGCGACCTCCGCCCACCCGGCGCCGGGGTTCGCGGTGGGCCGGGGGCCATGGTGTACGGCGGGCCGGTACGCGGCGGGGTGGATGTCCTCCCGGCTGCCGGAGATCTGGGTGAGGCGGGACTGAGCCGCCTCCGTGATCGCCCGGGACAGCGCCACGTGGGGGTCCAGGTGGGCGCCGGAGCCGGAGACCAGCAGGGCCGGCTGGTCCTCGCGCCACAGGTAGCAGCTCATGACGGGCACCCCGAAACGGTTCGGCAGCTGCCACAGCTCCAGCCAGGCCCCGGCCGACCGCAACCGGCTGACCAGTGCCGCGCAGTGTTCGTCCTCAACGCTGTCGGGGTCGATGAGCCGGCCGTGGTCCCGCCCGTCGGCGAGAGCACTGATCGTGTCGCGCTCGATCAGCTCGGCCAGAGCGTGGGCGACGGCCTCGGCGCGGGTGTTGCCGGAGGCGAGACCGTTCGTGGAGGCGCTGGGCAGGTGCAACCGCCACTGGCTGTGGACTTCACGGCCCAGCCGCACGCACGCCGCCGGAACGAGCACGGGTTCGCCGTCCAGTGCCGACCGTGCGGTGATCCAGTCCAGAACCGTCCGGCCGGTGACCAGAGAGCCGGGGTGGCTCTCCAGGGCGGTCACGGGATAGGACAGCTCCAGGCCGTCGGCCGGGGCCCGCACTTCGGCGGTCGGGACGGCCCGCTCGCCGTGCCACGCCTCGATCGCTTCCATGGCCCCCGAGACCCGGGCCGCGGCCGGCGTCGCCCCCTTGCCCTGGGCGACGGACAGCGTGCGGGCCAGCGGCCGCACGGCCATGGTCACCGGGATACCGATGTCGTCCAGGCCGGTCACGTCGGCGACGCGGGTAATGCCGTACGCCATCAACAGCGGCCGGATCGACTCCCAGGTCTGATCGGGATGGCGGGTCCGGTGGGTGCCGTCGAAGTACGCCTTGCGCATGGGCTCTTCCCTTCGCAGATGACGAAGCCCGGCCGCCGGGCACCCGGGTCACCGGAGGGTGCCCGAACGGCCGGGCGGGTTCAGCTACCGCCCACGGCGCCGGTCAGGCGGACGGCAGCGGGTAGGTGTGGGTGTCGGGGAAGGCGGAGTCGGGCACGGCCGGGTCGCCGCCGGAGTTCTGCGGCATGTTGCCCTCGGCGTGCAGCTCGGCCACGAAGTCGGCCGGGTCCACGGCCTGCGTCGTGGCAGACGGGATCTGCTGGGACATGGTCGTTCCTCCTGGGTCTCGGGAAGGAAGCCGCTACACCGAGAGGTCGGTGAAGCAGATGGTGATCAGCACCTCGCGCGACGGAGAGTCGAGCGGGGTACGCCAGTGGGGGATTCGGCTTCCGTCGAATCCGGTGAGGACGCGGTGGCGGACCGGGAAGCTCTCGCCGCCGTCGGGGTAAGGGGCGTGGCCGAGGCGGTCGGCCACCTGCCGGGTGGTCAGCCACCGCAGGCGGGGCAGCCAGCCCATCGAGGCGAGGCCGGGGGTCAGGCCGCACGAGAAGGTGATCGAGCACTTCCCGTCGTCGCGGTGGACATGCATGTAGTCGCCGGGCTCGTAGAACTTCAGGCCGAAACGGATCGGGGTCATGCGGGCGCGGCCGGTCGCTTCGCCCGCAACCTCTGCCAGGCACTTGGACATGGCCAGCCGGCTGAGCGCGTCTCCGCCGGTGTGGACCCGGCACCGCTGGGGGGAGGTGATCGATCCGTCCCGCATCACGAGCGGCCCCGGCCGCTGGTTGTGGCGGACGACCGCGTGGGGCTCGCACCGGTCGGCCTCCTCCGCGATCTCCTCCCAGAGTCCGGGTTCGACCACGTCCTCGGGAACGACCGCCCGGCCTTCCGTCAGCCAGAGCTGACGCGGGGTCATGGCCATCACAGGTCCATGAACGACATGGTCACCAGCAGGCCCGTCGACTTCATCGGTCGGCGCCAGTGCGGCACGTGGTACCCGGCGAACGCCCGGACACTGCCGTCGCCGTACGGGTGGGTCAGGGTGGTGAAGCCCTCGCCTTCGGGGAAGATGCCGTGCTCGGTGACGACCTCTCCGAGACGGTCGGGGAACGCGCCCAGCAGGTCTGGGGCCCAGCCCATCGGCGGCAGGTTCTCGGTCAGCGCGAGCGCCACGGTCACGGTGGACTTCACCGAGTCCGTGTGCAGGCCCTGGAAGTCGCCTTCCCGGTAGAGGACCACGGCGCCCCCGCGCGGGACCAGCCGGGGAATGCCGGTGGTCCCGCGCAGAGCCATCAGCAGGGCTCTGTCGTAGGCCAGGGCCTCCAGCACCGGGCCGGGCGGGAGGAAGCCGCAGTGGACCGGGGAGGCGAACGAGCCGTCGCGGTGTGCGGCCGTGTGTTCGTGGGTGTGGGGCGTGACCAGGTCGAGCCTGCCGTGCGCCTCCTCGGCCAGTGCCTTGAAGCGGTCCGACTCAAGGACACCGGGAACAACAGCCGTTCCCGTCTCCTCCCACGCGGCGCGAGCCGGCAGCCGTTCCACGGGTGCTTCGGTGTCCATGATCCCCTCCAGGTGGTCTCTCTGTCCGGGTGGCGCCCGGTGTTCGTCCATTGAACTGCCGGGGAACACAAGGAATGAGGGGCCAGGAAGGGGTGCATTTTCCGGTGGGGGGCCGCTCCGGGGGGCCAGGATGAAGTCCTTGCCCGACGGCGACGGAGGGAAGTGTCATGGTGACCCCGGACGGCATCGGCGTCTTACTGCGAGCGATCCGCGAAGACGCCGGCCGTACTCGCGACGAGCAGGCCCAGGTCGTTCAACGGGCCCAGAACGGCAGATGGTTCGACTGGGAGAACATCAAGAGGTGGGAACTGGAGAAGCGGTTACCGGTCCCGGACCGGCACGAGACGATCGCCCGCGCGTACGGGCTGAGCGTCGCGGACGTGCAGCGGGCGGTCGCCGCATCGCGACAGCACCGACGTAGCCAGTACAGGGAGAAAGAGGACGTGAAACGACGCAGGTTCTTCGGGGTGGCGGCCGCCGCGGTAGGCGCGACCGCGTTGCCTGGAATCGCGCAGGCCCGCGAGGGCATCGACGGGGCCCTCGCTGGGTCCGGGGCCGGTGATCTGGCCTACCTGGAGTCGGCGTTCGAGCGCCACCGGGGCGGCTACCACGGCCGGGCACCTGACGACGTCCTGGGCGAGATGCAGGCGGATCTCGACCTCCTCGGCCAGGTCCTCAACCAGCCCCACCCGGCCGGCGCGCGAGCCGATCTCGCCCGCACCGCCGCCGGGATCGCCGGTCTGGTCGCCATCGTTCAGCACGACCGGGGCGACAAGGGGGACGCCTTCCGCTGGTTCGCAACGGCGGAGAAGGCGGCCCGGGAATCCGGTGACCGCAGGATGACCGCCTGGGTGCTGGCACGGCACGCGATGGTGCCGCTGAACTACGGCGCCCCCGAGGTGGCCGTGCGCATCGCCGCCCGAGCCCGCAGAGCAGCCGGCCGGACGCCCACCGCGGCCGGAGCGTTGGCGGCGGCCGTCACCGCCCGCTCGCTCGCCGCCATCGGCGACCACCGGGGCGCGAGGACGGCGGTCACCGACGTTCGGGACCTGGTCGAGCGCCTCGACGGGCAGGAAGCAGCCGACACCTGGTTCGGCTACCCAGGACAGAAGCACTTCGTGCACCTCTCCCAGGCGTACACCCTGCTCGGGGACACCGAGGCCGCCTACTCGGCCCAGGACGACGCCCTCGACCTCACCGATTCTCCCTCGGTGATGACCCGGGCCCTGATCGCGATGGACACCGCCGCCTGCCTGCGTCTCGACGGCGACCCCTCAGCCGCGGCCGGTATGGCGGCGGGGGTCTTCGACCGCCTCCCAGGCCCCTACCGTGACGGCCTGATCCGGTCCAGGGCCGAAGTCCTCCATCAGGCCCTCGCCGGCCGCCCCCGAGACCTCCTCGGCCAGGTTCTCGCCTGACAGGGCTCTGCGAGAACTGACCTGGGTGAGCGGCCTTGGCGCCGGCCGGCGACAACGGCTCTCACAACCGGTTTTCGTTTCTGCGGCGCGCGAGCCGGAACCATCGCTACCGCCAACCGCTGCCCACCTACCGCGGCCAGGGCTGTTCCCGCGCAAGATCGTCTGGGCCGAACTGCGTCTCGCGCGACCGGAACCCGTTCCGTCGCGTTCCGGCGGCTCCGGTGCTCTTTGTCCAAAGGACATGAGGGGAGAAAGAACCCCACCAAGCCCCACCCCACCCGCCCGTCGCTCACACTCACTCGGGCGGGTGAACATCCCTGATTCTGGTGGATTTCGGGTGCTGTGACTGGCTTACGCTCTGCGGGAGAAAGCCACATCACCCCAGACATATGTCGGCCCCCGGCCGGGAGTAACGATCCCGATCGAGGGCCTGACCACCAAGGAAGAAAGAAGCTTCCCGATGGATACTCACGACATTAGCGTGCCCCCGCACGCCCCGTCAGCCTTACCGGGCGGTCAGCGCCCCTCACGGGGTAACCGGCGTCCCCGTGTTCGGCGGTCGGCTTCGACGGCCCGGGCGGCCTCAGCCGCGTCGGCCGTTCATCCCGCCGGTGTCGAGCACGACAACTCCCGCCACACCGCCCGCTTCACCGTGATCGGCAACCACCTCGCCCAGCACCACGAGCTGTCGCTGGTCGCCCTGGGCCTCGGTCTGCACATCCAGTCGCTGCCCACCGGGGCCCGCGTCGACATCAAGACGCTCGCCTGCCGCTTCCCCGAGGGCGCCACCCGTATCGCCGCCGGGTTACGGGAACTTGAGGCGCACGGCTATCTGCGCCGGGTCCGCGAGCGCACCCCCGGCGGCCGGATCGTCACCCGTACGATCTCCTGCAACCAGCCCGCGTCGGCCCGGCATCGCGCCACCGCGACGGTTCGTACCACCGAGCCCGCCCGCAGCCCGCGCCCGCAGGCCGCCCCGGCGCCCTCGGCGGACGCCCCGCTCCCCGACGAGGGCCCCGCCGCCTCCGCCGCCTGCCCCGAGCCCACACGCCCCGCGCCCCGCAAGAAGCGGCCCCTGCCCGGCGTACCGCAGCCCGGCTACTCTTCCCCGGACCTCCTCCGCGCGGCCACCGACGTCCTCGCCGGCCTGCGCGCCCTCGACCCCCGCCTTCTCCTCTCCGCCTGCGACACCGCCCACCTGGCCCCCGGCGTCGCCGCCTGGCTGGAGCGCGATGCGGCGCCCGCCGCCGTACACCACGCCCTCACCGCCGACCTGCCGCCCGATGGACTGCGACGTCCGGCCGCGCTGCTGGCGTACCGCCTGACCGCCCAGCTACCACCCCCGCCCCCGTTCCGCGCACCGGCCGCCGCACCGCCCGTCCGGCATCCCCTCCAGAACTGCGACCGCTGCGATCGCGCCTTCCGCGCCCCGGAACCCGGCCGCTGCGGCGCCTGCCACACCGCCACGCCCACAGCGGCCCCTGCCCCGGCCCCCGACCACGAGCCGTCCCGGACACCATGAGCAGCCAGGCCGACCACACACACTCAGCCCGGTCCGTGGCTCGGTGCCGGCCTGGGCCCGGGATATCGGGATCGCCCGCCGTCCCGGCCTGTGCGCCCGGCACTACCGGGCGAGCGGCGACCTGGAGAACGAGGATCCGGCCGTCGCCCGGGAGGCGCTGCGGGAACTGACCACGCTGGACAAGGCGATGACGGCGGTACGCGCTTGAGCTGGGCCTGGAGTACGCCTTCGGGGCGGAGGATTCGGCCCGCGCGGCACCGCGCTCCTTCCTGGCCGGAGCAGAGAAGAAAGCGGCTGAACCGGTCGGAGCGGCCGGGGCACTACACGTGCACAGCCAAAGCCACGAAGGACTCGGTCCGAAGGGCGGGCCCGACCGGGCCGACCGTTCCCCGTCGGAGTGCCGTCACTCCGGCGGTCGAGGCGGGGTCCATCGTCCGGATCTCAGCTCCTTCAGCAGGTCCCGGCCCGACGCCGTGAAGGGGTGGTCCGGACCCAGGGCGCGCTCGCGTCCGGCGACCACCTCGGCCATCAGCACGACAGCGGCTTCCTGGTGCCCGAGTGCGGCTTGTGTCCGGGCGTGCAGTTGCCTTGCCGCGAGGACGGCGGGGTAACCGGGGCCCAGCACCCGTTGGTAGTCCTCGACAACCCGACGGATTTCGTCGTCAGCCAGCTGGTAGCGGCCGAGTACGAACTGGGCGCGGGCATGGTTGTGCCGCGCGCTCAGGGTGACGGCGTGCTCGGGGCCCAGGCGTTGGGTACAGGCGTCGGGCAGCGACAGGAACGTCTCGTCCGCCTCGGCCTCGGTCGCTGTCTCGCCTGCGGTGAGTATCGCCAACAGGCTGACCCGCGAGCGCAGAGTCGCGGGGTGCCAGGGGCCCAGCGCGGCCCGGCGGCCCGCTACGACGGACCGGAGGAGCGCGACGGCCTCTTCGCGTTTGCCGTTGTTGCCGAGTACGAGTTGCAGCCCTTGGCCCGTGTCCAAGGTGTCGGGGTCGTCGGCTCCGTACAGCCTGAGCTGTGTGGAGCGGACCCGGCGGAGCAACGGCTCCGCCTCCTCGTACCTCCCCAACCGGAAGAGCGAGCGTCCTGTCCTGGCGTGGGCGGCGAGTACCAGCCGGTGCTCCTCGCCGAGCGTCCGCGACGCGAGCGGGGCCGCCGCGCCGGCGGTCTCCCAGGCGGACAGGTAGTCCCCGGTGCGGTGGAGTGCCGTGGCCAGGCGCGTGGCGACGGCCAGCGCGTCCGACGTGCCGGACGGTTCGGTGGTCTTCCGCAGGAGAGCGAGGGCGTGCGGCGCGAGCAGTCGCAGCCGGGGATCGTACGGTCCGGCGGCCGGGATCGCCGGCACGGCCGCGTCCAGCAACCGAACGGCGGTCGTGTTGAGCTGGGGAAGGTCCGCCGGAGGTGTCGCGGCGGCGACCGTGTCGAGAAGTACCCCGTGGCTGTGTGCGCACCGCAGGTCGCCGAGGTCGACCAGTTGGGTCAGCGAGTGGTCGACCAGCACCCGCAGGGCGGCCTCCGTGCGCGGCAGCGGGAGGAGCGCGGCGATCTCCGGACGGTTCAGCACGGACAGGGGCAGCGGCTCGGGCGCCAGGCGGGCCAGCAGCCTCAACAGGGAAACCGGCTCCGGCAGTCCGCGCTCCTCGAACGAATCGAGTGTCAACTGCCATGTCCGGCGCACCAGATGCCGAGGATCCTCCTCGGCCAGGACATCCGCTCCCTGATCGAGGAGCTCCGCCGCTTTGTCCTCTTCGAGCCGCCGCCCGTAGAGGTCCATGGTCCACGGGTCGATGACCTGGTGGGCCAGGAAGCCGCCCGCGAGCGTCAGCGCCAGGGGCAGCCGCCCGAGCCGTTCCGCGACCTCCGTCGCCTGCTCCATCGTGCCGCTGTGGGGGGCGAGGTCGCACAGGACGCGGGCGGCGTCCTCACGTGGCAGCACGCCGATGTGCTGCAATTCCGCGCCCGGCCACCAACGGGCGGCGGCACGGCGGGTGGTGACGAGAACGGTGCCGCGCGGGCTGCCGCGCAACCAGCTGCCGTCGCGGAGGATCGCCGGGTCGTCGGCGTTGTCGAGCACCAGGAACCAGGGCTCGGGCGACCGGTCCAGGTGGTGCCACACGAGATCCGCCGCGGGGCGATGCCCCTGGTGGGCGGCGAGCAGTTCGCCGTCCCGTGCGCCTCGGTCCGCCGCAGCTGCCAGCATGCCGGCCCGGAGGGTGGCCCGGTCGGCGGCGTTGACCCACAGGCCCACCCGCCCGTACTCCCCCGTGGCGATGTCGAAGAACGCCTGGGCGACGGCGGTCTTGCCGCAGCCACCCATGCCGTGCAGGACGTACACCTCAGCCCCTCGGCCCGACGTGAGGCCTTCCCGTAAGCGCGCCAGCACCTCGCCGCGGTCGCGCAGGGCCACGGGCGTTTGGCCGACCGCCGGGCGGCGGACGGAATCGGGTCCGCCCATGTCGGCGGGACCGTAACTCCCGTAGTGATGGTGCTCGGTGATGTGCTGATCGCCTGTCGTCTGGTAGACGCGGCCGTGGTCCTGGGCGCGACCGTCCATCTCACCGCTCATGGTTCGGTGATGTGCTGATCTCGCCCGGCCTGGTAGACACGGCCGTGCCCGGAGGCGGTGGCACGTTGTGTGACAGACGCGTCCGCCGCCGACGCGGGCGGCGCGATCCCGTCCAGCAGCCGGCGCAGCTCCGCGGCGGCCTCGGGCCGTGCGACGAGCAGCCGTCGCAGACTGTCCTGCCACTCGGCGCGCACCTCGCTCAGCACCTCGTGGTCGCCGGTCACGGCGGCCGCACGTACCTCCGTGTACCCCGCGTCCAGTTCGGCGGCGACCGCTTCGGCGCGCTGCGGATGTACGCGTCGCCACAGCTCGACGAATCCCTGCCGGGCAGCCTGCCAGGCGTCCGTCGCCATCAAGGCGACCAGCGTGGCGCCGCCGCTCTGAGCCAGTGAACTGATCTCCGGATCCATGCCTCTCCCCCCCCGAATCCTCTCCCTCGAACCAGGAGGCTCAGCGGCAACTTTACGCAGAGATCCCCCACGCGTCGATACCGCGATACCGGGTCACGGAAACCGCTCGCGGGTTGCGCGCGGGTCGAGATGGCCTGTTTCTTTCGAATTCTGTGCGAAAATCGATCGCCATTCTCACTCACGCTGCTAGCGTAATTTATTCGGGCCCGAACAGAGGGAGGTAGCCGTGACAAGACCATGGGAAGCGGATCCAGAGACGACATTCCTGCGGCGGATCGGCACATCACCGCAGGAGCTGGGCGTCACTTCGGACACCCCCGACTGCCCCGACATATGGGAGCTGGGCAATGGCGATGTGGCCATCATCGGGCGGGACTTGTCGGGTTCTCTCGGTGCGAGACTGCCTGCCGGAGTCTCGATCGGCCCCGACGAGCGGCTCGTGGTGATCCCTCGGAGCATGCTCATCGCGGCGAAGCCGGACATCCCCCATGTTTGATTCATTTCCCCAGGGAATCTCGACGCGACTGGACCGCCCTCATTACCACGAGGAGTATTACCGCACACTCAGGAGTGGAATTGGGCACCTCAATAAGCTGGAGCGTGGCCAGAATTTCAAGGAACGTGGCTTCGCGAGTTGGGAGGCATTCGCGGCCGGGCGCTGGGACGAGGCGCTTTCACTCATTGAGGAGAAGCGCGACGCCTACATTCGGCAGGTCGAGGAAACAGACCGGCTCGGAGTGATGCAGCGCCGCCTCCGCGTGGTGGAATTCCCGGTGACGCCCTACGTGCAGTGGGAACTGCACGTGCTTCGCCTGCGGGTCGAGGTGGGGGACCAAATCCGGTTGCTCGACGCCAGGACCATCGCGGACATCGAGAAGCAGCGCGATGTCCCCGAGGTGGTGATCCTCGGCAGTGTGGCGATGTTCGAGGTGCGGTACGACAGCGACGGAAACGCGGCCGGGGCCGACCACTACACCGACCCGGAGCTGATCGCGGAGACCTCGGCGGGCTTCGACGAGCTCTACACGCGGGGAGAGACGTACGCCGACTTCTTCGACCGCGAGATCGCCCCGCTCCCGCCGCCGACCGTCACGGACTGAGCCACGGCCACGGCCACGGCCACGGTCCGTTCGGCCTCAACCCGGGACGGGCAGACCTCATAAGCGGGCGGCTTCAGCCGTTCTTCTCGTACGTCAGTGACTCGCCGCTCGTCGTCACCCGGCTCAGCCTGCCGTCCGCCTGGAGCGTGAGGCTGGTTTCCGGGCCGGGGGAGCAGGAGGAGGCGGGGGCGCCGGAGGTCACCTGGGACGGGCCGATGCGGAGGGGGGCGTCGGGGGAGGGGGCGGTGGCCAGGGGGGCCTGGAAGACGCACTTGTAGGTGCCGCCGCCCGCCAGCGGGCCCTCGGCCGTCAAGGTCATGACGGTGTCGCCGAGTTCGCCCTGCTTGATGACGAGCAGCCGGGTGCTGTAGCCGGAGGCGGTGTCCAGGCCGCCGCTCCAGGTGCCGAGATACTTCTTGGGGACAGTGCCGTCCGGCTCCTCGGTGGCGTCCGGTGACGGTGTGGGCGAGGGGGACGGGGAGGCGTCCGCGTCCTCGGCCGGGGGCTTCGGCGGCTGCGAGGTGGTCGCCCGGCCGCCCTTGTCGTCCCCGGCGGCGCTCGTCGCGCCCTTGCCGCCCATGAAGGCGTAGACCGAGGCGCCCGCGCAGACCGCGACGATGACCGCGACCACGATCAGCGCCGCCGTGCCCCGGGCGCTGCGGCGCGGTTGTTCGGGGGTGGGATCGTACGGGGGCGTCAGGCCGAAGGTCGGGGGCGGCGGGGGCGTCGGGTGTACGGGGGCGCTGCTGTAGCCGTGAGGCAGCGGGGTCGGCCCGCCCGGCCCGCCCGGCCCGCCCGGACCGCCGTATCCCGGTTGCGGGTAGCCGTAAGGGGCCGGGCCAGGAGTCGGGCCAGGAGTCGGGCCGGGGGCCGGGGGCCGCGCCTGCGCCATGGGTGCGGTCGGTGCGGTCGGTGCGGTCGGTGTGGCAGGGGGCGTGGCAGCGGGTGTGACGGGTTTGACTGCTTTGACGCGTGGCAGGGCCAGGGTCGGGTTCACCGGATCCTGCTGGCTCTCCGTGCTCTCCGGGCCCTTCGGCGTCACGGGCGTCGTCGGCGTCACTGAAGGCTCCGAAGGCTCCGGCGCGCTCACCGCGCTCACCTCCGTCGGCGTTTCCTCCGACGCTCCCTTCGACGCCTCCGCCGCCGCCCGCTCCGTCCTCATCTCCTTCGGTATCCGTATCTGCCCTGTCGCCGGATCCTCGTGCTCCAGCAGCTGCACCGCGTGCTGCCCCAGCTGCGCCAGCAGCCCGCCCGGCAGCCACGGCTCCCCGCCGGGGCCCGCCCCCGCGTCCGCCGCCTCGCCCACCTTGGCCAGGATGTCGTACGTCGTCGGCCGCGCGGCCGGGTCCTTCTTCAGGCAGGCGCGGATGAGCGGGACCAGGGCGTCGGGGAGCGCGGACAGGTCCGGCTCCTCCTGCGCGATGCGGAACATCAGCGCGTGCGCGCCCGTCTCCGCGCCCCCGAACGGCAGCCGGCCCGTCGCCGCGTACGCCAGGACCGAGCCGAGGCAGAACACGTCGCACGCCGCCGTCACCCGGTCCCCGCGCACCTGCTCGGGGGCCATGAAGCCGGGCGAGCCGATCAGCGCGCCGGTCCTGGTCAGGCCCTCGTCGGCGACCGTCTCCAGCGCGCGGGCGATGCCGAAGTCGATCACGCGCGGGCCGTCGATGGTCACCAGCACGTTGGACGGCTTGAGGTCGCGGTGGATCAGCCCGGCCTTGTGGATGTCCTGGAGCGCGTGCGCGAGACCCGAGGCGAGGATACGAACGGAACGTTCCGGCAGCGGACCGTGATCGCCCGCCACGACCGTGGCCAGGCTCGGCCCCGCCACGTACCCCGTCGCCAGCCACGGCACCTCGGCCTCCGTGTCGGCGTCGAGCACGGGCGCCGTCCACGCGCCGCCGACCCGCCGCGCCGCCGCGACCTCCTGCCGGAACCGGCCCCGGAACTGGTCCTGTTCGGCCAGCTCACGGTGTACGAGCTTGACCGCGACCGTACGGCCCCGGTCCGAGCGCGCCAGATAGACCTGGCCCATCCCGCCCGCGCCCAGCCGTGCCAGCAGCCGGTAGGCACCGATGCGTCGTGGATCTCCTGCTGCCAGCTTTTCCATGGCCGCGCGGCCCCTCCCGTACCAGACCAGCACTGTGTCGCCCCGGATCATCTCGCATGCCGGGTCCGACTCGTCGAGTATCTCGAACGGAGCGTCGGCGAACAGACGGTCGATCGGTCGATCAACCGGCCGCGACCGTACCGGTCCGCTCGGCAGAATGCCCACCTGAGCCGCTCACGCCATACAAGGTGGCCATATCGCCCCGCCTCCGCTCCTCTCTACCCTGACCACCATGAACCCTGACGCCACCCCGCACGCCGACCCCCGGGCCGGTGCCGCCGTGAAGGCCGCCGACCGCGCGCACGTGTTCCACTCCTGGTCCGCGCAGGAGCTGATCGACCCGCTCGCCGTCGCCGGCGCCGAGGGCGCGTACTTCTGGGACTACGACGGCAACCGCTATCTCGACTTCACCAGCGGTCTCGTCTTCACCAACATCGGCTACCAGCACCCCACCGTCGTCGCCGCGATCCAGGAGCAGGCCGCGAAGCTCACCACCTTCGCGCCCGCCTTCGCCATCGACGTGCGCTCCGAGGCGGCCCGGCTGATCGCCGAGCGCACCCCCGGCGACCTCGACAAGATCTTCTTCACCAACGGCGGCGCCGAGGCCGTCGAGAACGCCGTCCGGATGGCCCGGCTGCACACCGGCCGCCCCAAGGTGCTCTCCGCGTACCGCTCGTACCACGGGGGCACCCACACCGCGATCAACCTGACCGGTGACCCGCGCCGCTGGCCGTCCGACAGCGGGACGGCCGGCGTCGTCCACTTCAACGCGCCGTTTCTCTACCGCTCCCCCTTCTACGCCGCCGACGAGGCCGAGGAGTGCGCCCGCGCGCTCGAACACCTCGAAGCGACCATCGGCTTCGAGGGTCCGGCCACCGTCGCCGCGATCATCCTGGAGACCATCCCCGGCACGGCGGGCATCATGACGCCGCCGCCCGGCTACCTCGCGGGCGTGCGCGAGATCTGCGACCGGTACGGGATCGTGTTCGTCCTGGACGAGGTGATGGCGGGCTTCGGCCGGACGGGCAAGTGGTTCGCCGCCGAGCACTTCGACGTCGTGCCCGACCTGCTGACCTTCGCCAAGGGCGTCAACTCCGGCTACGTCCCGCTCGGCGGCGTCGCCATCTCCGCCGCCATCGCGGACACCTTCGCCACCCGCCCCTACCCCGGCGGGCTGACCTACTCCGGCCACCCGCTGGCGTGCGCCGCCGCCGTCGCCACCATCGGGGTGATGGAGGACGAGAAGGTCGTCGAGCACGCCGCGCACCTCGGCGCGACCGTCCTCGGCCCCGGGCTGCGCGAGCTGGCGGCCCGGCACCCCTCGGTGGGCGAGGTGCGCGGTACGGGGGCGTTCTGGGCGCTCGACCTGGTACGGAACGCGGAGACGCGCGAGCCGCTCGTCCCGTACAACGCCTCGGGCGAGGCGAACGCGCCGATGGCAGCCTTCGCCGCCGCGTGCAAGAAGGGCGGCCTGTGGCCCTTCGTGAACATGAACCGTACGCACGTGGTCCCGGCCTGCAACATCACCGAGGCCGAGGCGAAGGAGGGGCTGGCGATCCTGGACGCCGCGCTGACGGTCGCGGACGAGCACACGGTGTAACGCGCGGCGGCGTTCGCTCGCGCAGCGGCGGAGCGGCGGAGCGGCGGAGCGGCGGAGAGACGGAGAGACGGAGAGACGGAACCCGGGGAAACCGACCCCTTCCGTCTCTTCGCTCACACCCGTCCCTCCCCTGTCCCTCCCGTTCCCCTTCTGCCGGTCGGTCTAAGGTGTCCCAGAGCCGGATGAGGGGACGGAACGACCATGCGCGCGAGCGGACCTGTGACCCGCAATACGTTGCGGCAGCAGATCGCCGACGCGCTGCGTGACGAAGTGCTCGCTGGGCGTTTACTCCCCGGCCAGGAATTCACCGTCAAGCAGATCGCCGAGCAGTACGGAGTCTCCGCCACCCCCGTCAGGGAAGCGCTGGTCGATCTCTCCGCGCAGGATCTGCTCGACTCCGACCAGCACCGGGGCTTTCGCGTCCACCAGTTCTCGGTGGACGACTTCCGGGGCATGGTCGAGGCCCGCGCGCTGATCGTGGACGCCGTCTTCCGCGATCTGGCGGGCGAGCGGCTGGCCGCCAGGGCGCACGGCGCGGTGCTGGTCTCCGTACGGCGCAGGGCCGAGGAGGCCGCGCGCGCGGCCAGGAGCGGGGACCTGAACATCCTGATCGGCTACGACCTGCGCTTCTGGCGCGAGTTGGGCTCTCTGGTCGCCAACCGCTACGTCGCGGAGTTCCTGCACCGGCTGCGCGTCCAGGCGTGGGTGTTCTCCGTACCGTTCCTGCGTGCGGACGCCGAGGGCGGGAAGTGGCTGTGGAGCGGGCACGAGCGGCTGGTGGACGCGCTGACCCTGGGCGACGCGGCGGCGGTACGGACCGTGATCGCCGAGTACGACGATCATTCGCTCTCGTGGGCGGACAGGCTGGAGCGTTCACGGCGGTGACGGAGCACGCGAGGGGCGCGGGACCGGCGGACGCGGATACCGAAGGCGGTACGGGGGCCAAGGGAGCCAGGGGGAGCGATACGGGTACGGGTACGGGTACGGGCGTGGGTACGGATGCGGGTGCGGGTGCCCCCGGCATCGACCTCACCGGCATCGACCTCACCGGCATCGACCTCACCGTCGTCGTCCCCGCCTACAACGAGGAGCACCGGCTCCGCCCCACCCTCGACGCCGTCGTCGCCCACCTCCGCGCCGCCCCGGACCGCTGGGGCCGCTGGGAGCTGATCGTCGTGGACGACGGCTCGACCGACCGCACGGCGGCCATCGCGGCGGAGGCCGCCGCCGACGAGCCGCGCGTCCGGGTGCTGGCGGGCGACGGCAACCACGGCAAGGGGCACGCCCTGCGCCAGGGCGTGCTGGCGTCCCGCGGGCGGCGCGTGCTGCTGACCGACGCGGACCTCGCGACCCCGATCGCCGAACTCGACCGCCTCGACGCGCAGCTCACGGCGGACGGCGGCGACGGTGCGGCGATCGGCTCGCGCGCGCACCCCGACGCGCGGATAGAGGTACGGCAGCTCGCCGTGCGCGAGTGGCTCGGACGCCTCGGCAACCGGCTGATACAGCGGGTCGCCGTTGACGGCATCAGCGACACCCAGTGCGGCTTCAAGCTCTTCGAGGGCGACCGGGCGCGCGCGGCCTTCGCGGATTCACGGCTGGACGGCTGGGGCATCGACGTCGAGATACTGCGCTTCTTCCGGCGGTCGGGCCGGCCGGTCACGGAGGTGCCGGTGCGCTGGTCGCACCAGCCGGGGTCGAAGGTACGGCCGCTGGACTACGGCAGGGTGCTGCTGGAGCTGATACGGCTGAGGCTGCGACTGCCCGCCGGGGGCCGCCCCCGGGGCGTGGTGCGCCGCACCGCCGACCGCGTCACCGCCCGCCCCCACCTCCGTACCGATCTGGCCGTCGTCGGCCTCTTCCTCCTCGCCTCCCTCTTCCTCTACAAGGGCCTGTGGGCGGACCTCGACCACGCGTATCTCGCCGACGCCGGTTCGGACCAGAACCAGTGGGAGTGGTTCTTCGCGGTCACCGCCGACAACGTCGCGCATCTGCGGAACCCGCTGTTCACGACGTTCCAGAACTTCCCCGACGGTGTGAACCTCATGGCCAACACCGTCATGCTCGGGCTCTCCGTCCCGCTCGCGCCCGTCACGCTCGCCCTCGGCCCCGTCGTCACCTGGGCGCTGGTCCTCACCCTCGGGCTGACGGCCACGGCCTGCTCCTGGTACTGGCTGTTCGCGCGCCGTCTCACCCGCGACCGCCCGGCCGCCGCCGTCGGCGCGGCCCTCGCCGCCTTCGCGCCGCCGATGATCTCGCACGCGAACGCGCACCCCAACTTCCTCGTGCTGTTCATGATTCCGGTGATCATCGACCGGACCCTGCGGCTCTGCGACGCCGGGAAGCCGGCCGGAAAGCCGACCGGAAAGGCGGGCGGGGAGAGAGGCGGGACGAACGTCGTACGGGACGGGGTCCTGCTCGGCCTCTTCGCCACGTATCAGATCTTCCTCGGCGAGGAGCCGCTGCTGATCGCGGTGATGGGGACGCTGCTCTTCGTCTGCGCGTACGGCGTCGTACGGCGCGACGTGGCGCGGGCGGCGCTGCGGCCCCTGCTGCGCGGGGTCGGGTGGGGGCTGCTGGTCTGTCTGCCGCTGGTCGCTTTCCCGCTCGGCTGGCAGTTCTTCGGCCCGCAGAGCTACCACAGCGTGCTGCACGGCGACAACGCCGGCAACAGCCCGCTCGCCTTCCTGGAGTTCTCCGGGCGCGCGCTGTTCGGCGACGAGACGACGGCCGACGGCCTCGCGATGAACCGTACCGAGCAGAACGCCTTCTACGGCTGGCCGTTGATCTCCCTGACCCTGGGCATCGTGGTCTGGCTGTGGCGGCTGGCGGTGGTCAGGGCGCTGGCCTGCACGGCGCTGGCGGCGGCGCTGCTGTCGCTGGGGCCGAAGGTCCGTATCCCCTTCACGGACGTCGTGCTGCCGGGACCGTGGCGCGCCCTCGCGCACCAGCCGCTGTTCGAGTCGGTCATCGAGTCCCGGGTGGCGATGATCTGCGCCCCGGCGCTGGGCGCGCTGCTGGCGCTGGCGGTGGACCGGCTGGTGGACGCGCGGGCGGCGGCGGGGGAGCGGGGCCCGGAAGGAGGCCGTGGCTTCGGGGATCTCGGGGGCCTCGGCGCGCCCGGGGATCTCGCCGGGCTCGGCGCCGCGCAGCGGTACGTACACCGGATCGTCGGCCTGGCGGCGGTGGCCGCCGCCCTGCTCCCGATCGTCCCGACGTCGCTGCCGGTACGGGACCGGCCGGACGTCCCGGCCTTCATCTCCCAGGGCCTGTACCGGTCGTACGTCGCGAAGGGCGAGTCCGTCGTCCCCGTACCCCTGCCCGACCCGGGCGACGCGGAGGCCCTGCACTGGCAGTCGGCGAGCGGCTTCGGGTTCTCCGTGCCCCGGGGGTACTTCAACGGCCCGTGGGGCGAGGACCGGACGGGGATCTACGGCGCTCCGGCCCGCTACACCTCCAATCTGCTCCGTGATGTGCGTTACAGCGGCCAGGTCCCGGCGATCGGCGCCCAGTGGCGCGCGCAGGCGCGCTACGACCTGGACTTCTGGAAGGCGGGCGTGGTGGTGCTGGCGCCGGGGCCCAATGAAGCGGCGCTGTACGAGACGCTGGAGAAGCTGTTCGAGCGGCCGGGGAAGCGGGTCGGCGGGGTCTGGATCTGGGACGTGGGAGACGAGGGGGACGCGAGTGCCGACCGGTAGCGGCCGGTATCGGGGGACGACGGACGACCGGGCCCCTTCGCCGAACGTGTCCGCCGCATTACGCTGTCCCGACCATCGCGCGCACGCGTACGAACCCGTTGGAGAGCGAGCCTCCCTTGGCCTGTGACCTGTGGTTGGTCCCCCTCGTCGATGTGCTGTGCCACAGCCCCGACAATCCCTTCGCGGAAGAGATCGCCGTCTACGACAAGGCGCTCGGCGACGCCGGGCTGCCGTCCGTTCCCGTCTTCGCCTATATGCCCGGCCTGTCGGGGGACGTCGCCCCGGTCGCCGGCTTCGACTACGACGCGCTGCACTTCCTGCGGCGCGCGTATCTGCTCCAGCTCTGCGGTCTCGCGGTCACGCCCGTCGGCGAACTGGGCGGTGACTACGAGCAGTTGCTGGAGATGTTCGAGTCGACGGCCCAGGAGTCGCACCTGGTCTGGCACTACGACCACGCGGGCGCCTATGTCCCCGTGGACTTCGACGCGCCCCTCTCGAACGAGGAACTCCTCGCGGGCGGCGGCCCCTTGGGCTCCACCCAGGGACTGCTGCGCGAACTGGCCATCGTCGCCCCGGCGATCGGGATCGACCCGGCCAACCCGCCGGCCGCCCCGGCCCCGCCGCAGGGGCCCACGTCCCTGGAGGAACCGGCGATCTCGGTCCCGTACGACGACAGCCCGTTCGCCCGCGAGCGGCACGTCTGGCTTGGTCTGCACGCGGCGGCGACCCGGAGCCTGGCCCAGGGCTCGATGATCATCTTCAGCTGAGGCGCCCCGGGACGGTACGGGGCTACGGGGTACGGGGTACGGGAGCGAGAGATATCGCCCCCGTACCCCGGTCCCTCCCCTACCGCGTCTCCGGCGGCCTCTGCCGTGGCATGTTCGGCCGGGCGCCCGGCGGGAGCGGGAAGCGGCCCGTGGGCTGTACGTGGCCCTCGTTCCGCGTCCCGACCAGCGGCAGCGACTGCATCATCAGCGGCGCGGGGCCCGAGCGGAACTCGACCATCCAGTCGGCCGTCTCCACCCGCACCAGCTCCGTGACGTCCTCCGTGAAGCGCCTGAGCACCGCCAGGCACCGTTCGGCGGCCTCGCTCGCCGTGCCCTCCGTCGGGCCGAGCACCTCCCGCACGCACTCCGAGGCCCAGTCGAACTGGAGCGTCTGCAAGCGCCGCTGCACCGCCTGCGCCGTCGCCACCGCCCGCATCCAGCCGGACGACAGCCCGCAGTACCGGTCGCACGCCACGCACGCCGCGCCCAGGATCAGCGACAGGTACCCCCAGCCGGCGGCCCCGGACAGCGCGCCCGTCACGTCCAGCAGCGGCAGCGCCGCCCCCGCCGTCACGGCGACGGCCGTGGTGGCCCGCAAAGCGCGCGCGAACCGTCGCTTGCGTAACCGGTCGGTCAGGTACCAGTCGACGGTGCGCAGCGCCCCCGTCTCGACCCAGCGGTACAGCTCGTCGAGCCGCTCCGCCGGTTCGCCCCAGTCGCCGAGCGGGAAGGGGCCTCCGGTCAGGTCGCCGTACACGGTGGTGCCCTCGGCCTCACCGGTGGCGTCCCCCGCGCCTTCCGCGCCCTCCGTGCCCGCGCCCCCGGCGCTCTCGCCGGGCCCCTCCCCGTACCTGGCACCGGACGAGGGGCCCTCCTCCCGGGCAGGGCCTCCGGGCTGCATCTCCGGCTGGCTCACCTGGGCACTCCTCTACGGTCTGGTGTAACGCTGCGTGAACGGTGTGTGTCGGACGGGTGGCGCGTGCGGGACAGGTGCTTTCGCGGTACTCGCGCCGTACTGCCGCTGTGCTCCCGCTGTATTTCCGCATGCACTTCCTACCGCCAAATGGTGGGCTGTGTGATCGAAATCTCGGCATTTCACCCCAGCTGAGGGCCGTGATCAGGTAGAGGCGCCGAGAGGTCTCACTCGAAAGAGTTCGTCCCAGCGGGGTAGGGCGCGCCGGGACGGGACCACGTAGGCTCGGCTTACAGGTAAATCGTCGTCTGAACGCTCAGGAGCGACCGTGATTCCCGGTGGTGGCCAGCCCAATATGCAGGATCTGCTCCAGCAGGCCCAGAAGATGCAGCAGGACCTGGCGCGAGCCCAGGAAGAGCTTGCGGCGACCGAGGTCGAGGGCCAGGCGGGCGGTGGTCTCGTCAAGGCCACGGTCAACGGCTCGGGCGAGCTGCGCGGCCTGGTGATCGACCCGAAGGCGGTGGACCCCGACGACACGGAGACCCTCGCGGACCTGGTCGTCGCCGCCGTCCACGCGGCCAATGACAACGCGCAGCAGCTTCAGCAGGAGAAGCTCGGCCCGCTGGCGCAGGGACTGGGCGGCATGCCGGGTCTGCCCTTCTAAGGAAGGCGCGCACCAACTAGCGTACGTAAGTAGCCGACTTCACGGCAGCATCAGGAAGGCAATCCGTTGTACGAAGGCGTGGTCCAGGACCTCATCGACGAACTGGGCAGGCTGCCCGGCGTCGGTCCCAAGAGCGCGCAGCGGATCGCCTTCCACATCCTCCAGGCCGAGCCGACCGACGTCCGCCGCCTCGCGCACTCTCTCCTTGAGGTCAAGGACAAGGTCCGCTTCTGCGCCGTGTGCGGCAATGTCGCGCAGGAGGAGCGCTGCGGGATCTGCCGCGACGCGCGCCGCGACGTGACGGTGATCTGCGTGGTGGAGGAGCCGAAGGACGTCGTCGCCATCGAGCGGACCCGCGAGTTCCGGGGGAAGTACCACGTGCTCGGCGGCGCGATCAGCCCCATCGAGGGCGTCGGCCCCGACGATCTGCGGATCCGCGAGCTGCTGGCCCGTCTCGCCGACGGCACGGTCACCGAACTCATCCTGGCGACCGACCCCAACCTGGAGGGCGAGGCCACGGCCACCTACCTCGCCCGCATGATCAAGCCGATGGGGCTGCGGGTCACCCGACTCGCCAGCGGTCTGCCCGTCGGCGGCGACCTGGAATATGCCGATGAGGTCACGCTCGGGCGGGCCTTCGAGGGGAGACGACTTCTCGATGTCTGACGCAACGCTGCACGCCGTCAACCAGGATCCGGACGACTTCGCGGTCCAGATCGCCGACCAGATCGAGAGCTTCATCGTCGCCGTCACGGAAGTGGCGAAGGGCGACGAGCCGGACAGCGCCGTACCGTTCCTGCTGCTGGAGTTCTCCCAGCTCATGCTGGCCGGCGGCCGGCTGGGCGCGCACGAGGACATCCTTCCCGACGAACGGTACGAGCCCGATCTCGGCCCCGAGCCGGACGTGGACGACCTGCGCGAGCGCTTCGCCGTGATCCTGGAGCCGATCGACGTCTACTCCGAGGTCTTCGACCCGTACGAGCCGCGCAAGGCCCCCGTCCCCTCCCGTATCTCCGACGACATCGCGGGCGTCGTCACGGACCTGCGCCACGGCATGGCCCACTACCGGGCGGGCCGTACGACCGAGGCACTGTGGTGGTGGCAGTTCTCCTACTTCTCCAACTGGGGCTCCACCGCCTCCGCGACCCTCCGCGCCCTCCAGTCCCTGGTCGCCCATGTCCGCCTGGACCAGCCCCTGCCGGCGCTCGACGGTTTGGACACGGACCAGGAGCTGACGGAGGACGCCGAGGCGGTGCTCGCGGAGGAAGCGGGCAGGGTCATGGCGGAGGAGATCGCGGGCCCGCTGGGGCTGCGGACGGTGCGGTAGGGCCCGCACATCGGGTGAGATCTACGGGCGGCGTCCCCAGGCGGAGACCATCGGCGCGGTGCCGACGTCGAGGCGTCCGGTGGCGACGTTCGCGAGGTGCCGGTCGATCTCCTCGTCGGTGGCGAGCCCTTCCGCCACCAGAAGCCCGCGAGTCTGCCGTACGGTCGCGGCCTCCAGGACGGCACACGCCGGCGAGGTGATCGGGAAGTACGCGTCGGCCCGTACGTCGTCGAGACCGGCCTCCCGCAGCAGCCGGGGCAGCGTCCGCCCGTACGAGAGATCGGCGCCGCGCGCCGTCATCAGGGCGCGGAAGTCGGACCGCAGCCGGTTGGCGAGCCGCTGCTCGGGGCCCGACTCGTCCGGACACGGCAGCGGCTGAAGTCCCGGATCGGCGTCCTCCAGGAGCAGCCACCCGCCGGGCCGCAGTGCCTGGACCATCCGGCGCAGCGCCTCGGTCCGGTCGGGGATGTGGATGAGGACCAGCCGGGCGTGGACGAGGTCGAAGCTGCCGGGCGGCGGCGGGTCGGCCGCCACGTCGTGGCGCAGCACCTCGATCACGCCACCGGCGACGTCCCGGGTCCAGGACACGTCGATGTCGGTGGCGACCACCGCCCCCGAGGGCCCGACCCGCTCGGCCAGCCCGAGGGGTACGGACGGACCACCGGCGCCGACCTCCCAACACCGCATCCCGGTCGCGATCCCGAGCTGGTCGACGTGCCGGAACGTCACCGGATCGAACAGCTCGCTGAGGGCGTCGAAGCGGATTCCCGCCTCCGACTGCCGGTTGTCCAGCAGATAGCCGTGGTCCGTGCGGTCGTCAGCCATGCGGCCATTCTCGCAGGGCGATTCTCGTGGAGGGGGCGGTAGTCGGGTTCCGGTCGCCGCGCGTGGCACGACCACCGGGGCCTGCCGCCGGCCGACCTCTGATCCACCTGCCCGAGGGGTCGTGAATCCCCGAGCGGTACGGGCGAAGTACAGGGCTGACGCCGGTCATTTCCCGATCCGGCCTGTCGCCATCGAGGCCCAGGGCCGCCGGGACGACGACAAGGCCACGAGCTGGGCGTACTACGTCGCGTACTTACAGGCGAAGTACAAGCTTCCGGTGCTCCTGCTCGTGGTCTGCCGAGACCGGTCGACCGCGACATGGGCGGCAGGGCCGTTCGAGTGCGGGGCCAGGGGCTGGACGGCGCTCAGCACGCATCCGCTGGTGCTGGGGCCGGACAACGTTCCTGTGATCACGGATGCCTCGGTAGCGGCGCGGGATCTCGGAATGGCCGCCTTCTCGGCCATGACGCATAGCGGCAGCCGGGATGCCCCGGCGATACTGGAAGCACTGGCTCGGGCCCTGCGGGCGACGGATGTGAAATCTGCCGAGTACTACGGCGACCTGTTGGACATCGGTCTCGCGGACAGCGAGGACCGTGAAAAATGGAGGGACATGATGACGTTCGTCACGCACTTCCCGGGCAGGGGAACGCTCCGCGAGGAGGCATACCTGGAAGGCAAGGCCGAGGCGAAGGCTGAAGCGAAGGTAGAGGCGAGGGCTGAGATGGTCCTGCGTCTGCTCGACCTGCGGGCGCTCCCTGTGTCCGACGACATTCGCGCACGCGTCACCGACTGCACCGACCTCGCCACCCTCGACATGTGGTTCGAGCGGGCGCTCAATGTGGCCGAGGCCGAGGCGCTGTTCACCCACGCGGCCCCGGGCGCCGACACGTAGTACGGGAGCCCGGACGCGGGCCGTGGCTCCGGCTCTTGCCGAGGCACGGCCCGTTTCGTCACTCGGCCCCGTAGCTCCCCGGGCTCCCGGACTCCTGTGCGTACGGGGGCGCGTACGGGGGCGAGGGGTACGGGTACGAGGGGTACGGGCGGGGACGCGCGTCGTCCAGCGCGACGTACACGCTGACGCCTATCGCCGCGACGACGAGCGCGGCGGCAGCGGTCAGGCAGACGGCGGCGCCGCGCGGGGAGTCCGGGTTCACCGCTTGTGGTCCACCTCGAACCACACGAACTTCCCGAACGGTCTCTCCCCCGTACCCCACCGCGACGCGAGCGCCTCCACCAGCAACAGCCCCCGCCCGCCCTGGTCGTCGTCGGCGGGATGCCGTAGGCGCGGACGCCGGCGGTTCGCGTCGTGGCACTCGACGCGCACGTGCGCGTCCGCGAGCTGCACCCGCAGCAGAAACGCCCCGCCCACGGGCACGCCGTGCCGCAGGGCGTTGGTCGCCAACTCCGAGACGCAGAGAAGGATGTCGTCCAACTCGCAACGGTCGAGGCGGGCGTCGCGCAGAACGCCCCGGGTGAAGGAACGGGCGGACGGCACGGAGGCGGCGGTGCGGGCGAAGCGCATGACGATGGTGGTGGACATGGCGGTGGTCACCACTCAACCCGGTGGGGTCGGATTCCTGTGTTCATGGTCACAGCGTGCTGATGTCTGATTACGCTCGGAAGGGACGAGCCGGGTACCCAAGGTGGCGTATCTATCGGAGGTGTCGGAAGTGTCCCTTCAGAACCAGAACCCTCAGCCGCGACAGCAGTCCCAGACGCAGACCCCCATTGCCTGGCGATACGCGGGTGACCAGGTGAAACGCTGGCGTACGAAGGCGGGCCTGAGCCGGGAGGAACTGGGCCGGGCCGCCGCGTACGCGCCGGACACGATCAAGTCGATGGAGCAGGGCGTACGGATGCCGACGCCGAAGCTGCTGGACGCGGCGGATGACTTGTTTCGTGCGGAGGGGCTGCTGAGCGCGGCGAAGCAGTATCTGCGGCGGGAGAAGTTCCCGGCGCGGGCGCAGGATTTCATGGCGCATGAGCGTGAGGCGATCAGCCTGTGGTGGTACGAAGTTGCCTTGATCCCAGGCTTGTTGCAGACGGATGCGTGTATGAGGAAGCTGATTGGCGGTTTCGCGCCGCCACTCGGCCAAGACGTGGTCGAAGAAAGGGTTGCAGCCCGCCGGGAGCGTCAGGAGATCCTCACCCGTAAGCCGACTGTGGCGTGCTGTTTCGTACTGTACGAATCAGCTCTGCGCGGTCCGCAGGTGGACCGAGAGCAATTGCTCCACCTCCTGAAGACGTCCGAGGCGTCTAACATCTCGCTCCAAGTGCTCCCGTTCAAGAGGGCCATTCCGGTGGCTATGGACGGCCCCATGGTGCTGCTTGAGGCGGGCGATCACGCGCACAGTGTGTATACGGAAGGCCCGTTTACGGGTGAGTTGACGTCCGATCCTGAGCAAGTCAGTCTGGCGATCGAGCGGCTTGGCATGATCCGCATGGAAGCCCTCGGGACCGAGGCTTCGACCCGCTTCCTGGAACAGATGGTGAATGAGCTATGAGCGATCAGCTGATGTGGTTCAAGTCCAGCTACAGCGGTGGCGAGGGCGGAGCCTGCGTCGAGGTGGCCACCCGCCCCACCACCATCCACGTCCGCGACTCCAAGCTCCGCCACGTCCCCGCCCCCGGCGCCCCCCAACTCGCCGTCCCCGCCGCCGCATGGGTCGCCTTCCTCACGTACGCGTGCGCGGAGAACGCGGAGAACGGAGAGTCGTAGGGGCTGACGGGGCGCCCTGCGCCAGCGTGCGGATGCCGGAGTGGAGCCCCGCTCGGTCCGCCCGGCTCAGTTCCCCACGCCGAGGCTCGACATGAACGCCGTCGGGTACCGGTCGCCGCGTGCCGCGCCCGGCGGCACCGCCTTCTCGATCTCGGCGAGTTCGTCCGCGCCGAGTTCCAGCTCCAGCGCGGGCAGCGCCTCGGCCAGCCGGTCGCGGGTGCGGGCGCCGACCAGCGGCACGATGTCCTCGCCCTGTGCGGCCACCCAGGCGATGGCCAGCTGGGCGACGGTGCACCCCTTCGCCTCGGCGACGCGGCGCAGCGCCTCCACGAGGGTGAGGTTGTGCGCCACGTTCCCTTCGGAGAAACGCGGGCTGAAGGCGCGGAAGTCGCCGGGCGCCCCGGCGCGGTCGGCGGACCAGTGTCCGGAGATGAGGCCGCGGCTGAGGACGCCGTACGCCGTCATGCCGATGCCCAGCTCCCGCAGCGTGGGCAGGACCTCCGCCTCCACCGCGCGGGAGATCAGCGAGTACTCGATCTGGAGGTCGGCGACCGGGTGCACGGCGTGCGCCCGGCGGATCGTCGCCGCGTCGACCTCCGAGAGGCCGAGGTGCCGTACGTACCCGGCGTCGATCATCTCCTTGACCGCGCCCACCGTCTCCTCGATCGGTACCGCCGGGTCCAGCCGGGCGGGACGGTAGATGTCGATGTGATCGGTGCCCAGCCGGGTCAGGGAGTAGGCGAGGAAGTTCTTCACCGCCTCGGGACGGCCGTCTGTGCCGCCGAAACTCTGGTCGGGCCCCCGCAGCGCGCCGAACTTCACACTCAGCTGGTAGCTGTCCCGGTCCCGGCCGCGCAGCGCCTCGGCGAGCAGCAGCTCGTTGTGGCCCATGGCGTAGAAGTCGCCGGTGTCGATCAGGGTGACGCCTGCCTCCAGCGCGGCGTGCACGGTGGCGATGCTCTCCGCGCGGTCGGTCTCGCCGTAGGCATCGGACATGCCCATCGCACCGAGGCCCAGCGCGGAGACGGCAGGTCCGGTGTTGCCCAGGGTTCGTGTGCGCATCACATGCTCCTTCGTCGTCGAACTACCTCCCACCTTGCGTCGGGTCCGCGACCTCCGAAAGCGGAGCGTTCATCATGGGAGCGGCGCTCCCTGGCTCGGCCGTCCGCCGGGAGGGAGCATGGAGCGATGCACCATGGAGCCATGGAACGTGAGCAGCTCGCCGACTTCCTGCGCCACCGCCGCGAGGCGATCCGCCCGGCCGAGGTGGGTATCGCCGATGGTCCCCGCCGCCGCACCGCCGGACTGCGCCGAGAAGAGGTGGCGATGCTCGCGGGCATGTCGGTGGATTACGTCGTACGCCTTGAGCAGGGCCGCAGCAGCCAGCCCTCGACCCAGCTGCTCGGCGCGCTGGCGCGGGCGCTGCGCCTTTCCGACGACGAGCGCGCCCACCTGTTCCACCTGGCCGGTCACCAGCCGCCGCCCGCAGACGGGACGGCGCGCCTGGCCCGCGCGGGTCTGGTGCGCATGCTCGATCTGCTCGGTGACACCCCGGCGCTGGTCCTGTCCGACCTGGGCGAGATCCTCGCCCAGAACCGGACGTCGGTGCTGCTGACGGGCGACAGCGACGGGTTCTCCGGCGACCGGCGCTATGCCGTGTACCGCTGGTTCACCGACCCCGCCACCCGCGCCGCCAGCGTGCCCGAGGAGCGGGAGCACCAGTCCCGCCAGCTCGTGGCCGACCTGCGCGCGACCGCCGGCCGCCGCTCCGGCGACCCGACCGTCGCGAGGCTCGTCGACCGGCTGCGGGCCGAGAGCGCCGACTTCCGGCGGCTCTGGTCCGAGCACGAGGTGGCGGTCCGGCGCGCCGACCGGAAGACCATCGCGCACCCACGGGTGGGGCGGCTGCTGATGGACTGCGAGACGCTGATGACGCCCGACTACGGGCAGCTGCTGCTGGTGCTCACTCCGGCGAACGCCGAGGCCCGCGAACGGCTGGAGCTGCTGCGGGTACTCGGCGTCGAGGAGTTCCCCACGGGGGCGGCGGACAAGCCCGTACGGTGAGGCGGCCGGTCGGCCGCGTCAGCTCTGTCACTCTGGATCCGCATGAGGCCCACCTCGTCGTGATCACGGCGACGTGACGTGATCACGACGACTCTACGGGGGGCCGGGAGTGCCCGGCGCGCACGGTTCCCCCCGGTGCCGGGGTCCGGTCAGACGCTCTTCTGGCAGGTGTAGTTCGACACCGTCCGCCCTGTCTTCCCGCCGTGCACTACGAACAGCTCCAATCGGAGGCACTCAGCGCCGATGTCTCCCTTCAGCTTCCCGTCAGTCGACGACTTCGACACTGTGGCCTCGCTGATCGACCAGTTCTGCGGTACCCACCCCGCCGGTTTGCCTCCTTTGCCGCGGTCCGAGATCGAGTAGCGCCAGTGCACGGTCAGATTCCGCTCCCCGTCCCGGCTCTTCGCGATCCTGACGGAGACAGTGCCCTTGCCGAGGGACTTCGTCACGCACGCGGTGACGGAGATCGGGCCGACGCTGGATGCCCCGCCCCCGCACGACGTGGCGTGGGCCGGTGCGGCCAGTGCCAGACTCGGCGCGACCACCGCGCACGTCACCAAGAACGCCTTGAAGCGATTCCGCATAGATTCTCCTGTGCTAGGGCGATTTGATCCTGCACAGAAGAGGTACCCGCACTTCGGGGGCGGTCGGCCGGGACGAAGGTGATTAGCCTCCATGGTGCGAAAAGCTTGAGGGAGAAAAGATTCTTCAAGTGCCCTGTCGTGTACGATCCCCGGCCCCGCCGGCCCGCCGGGCGGAGGCGTCCCCGGGGCTCAAGCCCCGAGCCCCGGGCTCTGGGCTTCGAGCCCTCTCCAGAGGAGTGGGTGGTTGAGGTAAACCCTCCCTCCCTTCCCTCTCTCCGTCGTCCGCTCGGTCCCCTCGGGCTCTCTCGAAACCCGCTCTGAGCAGACAGTATGACAATCCGTGATCGGCTTGCCACATAACGCAGTGAACCTTTAGCGTTCGCATCACTTGCCGCATAAAGCGGCCCCGGCAGTGCTACCCACACCAACCGGGACCTGACCAGCGAATCGAAAGCAGTCGATCGTGGCTTCCACGGATTTTAGTCCTGCCCTTGCAGTCTCCGCCCACCCCCACGCCAAACCGGGGTACGGAAAACGCTCCGCCCCCGACCAAGCCCCGCGCGGCAGCGCGGACTTCGTACATCTGCGCCCCCGCGAAGCGGCGATCGCCGCGTACATCGACCGGCTGCCCGAGGGCGCGGCGATCGGGTACAAGCCGCTCGCCGCGAACCTCGCCGACTACGGGCAGCAGGCGTGCGGCAAGGCGTTGAGATTCCTCTCGGACGCCGGTCATCTGCGCCGGGTGAAGGAGCACTTGGTGCTGGAGGACAACAGCTACCGCTGGGTCACGCGCACCTACTTCTCGCGTACGGCGCGGGACGACGCCTGGTGGAAGGCGTACGTGGGCGGCCTGCGCGGGGTCGATCTGACCGAGCTGGAGCGGCGGTTGAGGGCGGAACCACGACCGGGCGCAGACGCGGATGCCGACACGCGTGCAGACGCGGATGCCGACATGGACGGCGGACCGGAGTCGATGCCCCGGCCCGCAGAAGCCCAAGAGCCTCAGCACGAAGAGCCTCAGCACGAAGAGCCTCAGCGCGAAGAGCCTCAGCGCGAAGAGCCTCAGCGCGAAGAGCCTCAGCACGAACCCGAGCAGCCCCCCACTGCCGCCCCCACTGCCGCCCCCGCCGCCGCCCCCACCGACACCCGTACCGCACCCGCGTACCGCGTCCTCGCCCGGCTCGGGCGTACCGAGCCCCGTATGACCCTGTCCGCCGCCGAATGCTCCGCCCTCGAAGTGCTCGCCGCCGAGTGGCTGGCGCGTGGCGCGACGCCGGACCACATCACCCGATCCCTGACCGCCGGGCTGCCCCAGCCCCTGCACAGCCCCGGCGCGATCGCCCGGGTCCGACTGGAGAACCACATGCCGCCCTTGCCGAGCAGCGCGAGCGAGCCCGCCTACATCAGCCGCGCCGTCATGACCTGCATCTCCTGCGACAGCGACGAGACGACGACGCTGCTGCTGCGGGGTGTGTGCGTCGACTGCCGGGAGGAGATGGAGGCGTACGACGCGGCGGAGGAGACCGGGGAGATCATCGACGCGGTCCCCGACACCTTCCGCGCGGTCCCCGCCAAGGTGGAGGTGGCCCGCCGCGCCGACCAGCTGCGCGCCCTGGCCGGCCTCAAGTCCCGCCCGATCCCCGAACCGGTGCACAGCGAAGCCGTACGCGCACACGCGACCGCGACGACCGCGACGACCGCGACAATCGCGCCCGCCGCGCGCGTGCGGCGGGCGCGAGCGACGGAGGCCGAATGAGCGTGCAGGAGATGCTGGTCAGGGCACCATGGAGGGAAGGAGGCGACACCATGACCCCCAGGACCGCTGACCGGCCCCAGCCCCAGATGTCGATCGAGGAGTTCGAAGAGCTTGAGCGCCGTGCACCCGAGATGGTGCGGCTTGAGTTCCTCAATGGAAAGGTCCAGGTCAAAGCGGTGCCGGATGGCGAGACCTGTTCCGTCACCGTCCATGCCGAGCCCGAGGACGGCGTCTACCGCGCCGTCACCACGCGCCCCTTCGGCGCCGTCGTCGAGCTTCCTGACCCGGTCGGGATCACGCTCGAAACGGAGAAGCTCAAGGACTACGTGGACTGACGTCCGGTGGACCACGTCCGATGTCAGCGCGGTCCCGCGCGCGCTCCCGCCCCGGCCTCCCCGCGAAGCGGCCGCGTTCGTGACGTGGACCACGTTTCCGCGTGCTTGTCCTCATCGGGGGCATGCATCCCCACCGAGCGGCCGTGTTCGGCGGCGGTGGTGATCACGGAGTGAGCGGGACATCTCACGATGTGGTATTACCCGGTCGAACAGCGGCCGCTCGTTAAACTGAGCCGACAGTGACTAGGGACTGAGCGAGGAGCGCACGTGGGCCTTGTCGTGCAGAAGTACGGAGGCTCCTCCGTAGCCGATGCCGAGGGCATCAAGCGGGTCGCCAAGCGAATCGTCGATGCCAAGAAGAACGGCCACCAAGTGGTCGTCGTGGTGTCGGCGATGGGCGACACGACGGACGAGTTGATCGATCTCGCCGGGCAGGTATCCCCGATTCCCGCCGGGCGAGAGTTCGACATGCTGCTGACCGCCGGAGAGCGGATCTCCATGGCCCTGCTGGCCATGGCGATCAAAAACCTGGGGCACAACGCCCAGTCGTTCACCGGCAGCCAGGCGGGCGTCATCACCGACTCGGTCCACAACAAAGCGCGCATCATCGATGTCACGCCGGGCCGGATCCGTACCGCCCTCGACGAGGGCAACATCGCCATCGTCGCCGGGTTCCAGGGGGTGTCCCAGGACAAGAAGGACATCACCACCCTGGGCCGCGGCGGGTCGGACACCACCGCGGTCGCGCTCGCGGCCGCGCTGAACGCCGAGGTCTGTGAGATCTACACCGATGTGGACGGTGTCTTCACCGCCGACCCCCGGGTCGTGACGAAGGCCCGGAAGATTGACTGGATCTCCTTCGGTGACATGCTGGAGCTGGCGAGTTCCGGCTCCAAGGTGCTGCTGCACCGGTGCGTGGAATACGCCCGCCGATACAACATTCCGATCCATGTACGGTCCTCCTTCTCGGGGCTTCCCGGCACATGGGTCAGCAACGAACCGCAAGGGGACCGCAAGGTGGAGCAGGCCATCATCTCCGGTGTCGCCCATGACACCTCCGAGGCGAAGATCACGGTCGTCGGGGTCCCCGACAAGCCCGGCGAGGCCGCGACGATCTTCCGTTCCATCGCGGACAACGAGATCAACATCGACATGATCGTGCAGAACGTCTCCGCCGCTTCGACCGGTCTCACCGACATTTCCTTCACGCTTCCGAAGACCGAGGGCCGCAAGGCGATCGACGCGCTGGAGAAGCTGAAGCCGAAGATCGGCTTCCACTCGCTCAGGTACGACGACCAGATCGCCAAGATCTCGCTGGTCGGCGCGGGTATGAAGACCAACCCGGGCGTGACCGCCGGCTTCTTCGAGGCGCTGTCGGACGCGGGCGTGAACATCGAGTTGATCTCGACATCCGAGATCCGTATCTCGGTCGTCACGCGCGCGGACGAGGTCACCGAGGCGGTACGTGCCGTGCACACCGCGTTCGGTCTGGACAGCGACTCGGACGAGGCCGTGGTGTACGGCGGCACCGGGCGATAGCGGCCCGTAGGCGGGAGTACGCGATGGACGGCATGCCGACGCTCGCGGTCGTGGGTGCGACCGGGGACGTCGGCTCTGCCGTTTCCGTCGCCTCCGTCAGCTCCGTCAGCTCCGTCAGCTCCGTCATGCTTCAGATCCTGTCGCAGCACGCGGATGTCTGGGGCGAGATCCGGCTCATCGCCGAGCCGCGCGCGGACGGCGGGGGTACGGGTCAGGGTCCGGGTGGCGGCACGCTGCTCGTACGGGGCGAGCCGACCGAGATCGTCGCGCTCTCCGAGGCCGCTTTCGACGGTGTCGACGTCGCGCTGTTCCTCGTACCGGACAAGGTGTCCGCCCAGTGGGCACCCGTCGCCGCCGCCAAGGGCGTGGTCGTCATCGACCGGTCGGCCGCCTTCCGGCTGGACCCGGACGTGCCGCTGGTCGTGCCCGAGGTGAACCCCCACGCCGTACGCGCCCGGCCGCGCGGCATCGTCGCGAGTCCGGGGTGCGCCACGCTGTCGATGATCGTGGCGGTCGGCGCGCTGCACGCGGAGTTCGGGGTGTCCGAGCTGGTCGTCTCGTCGTACCAGGCGGTCAGCGCGGCGGGCCGGGACGGTGTCGGCGCGCTGCGCGAGCAGCTCTCCCTGGTCGCGGGTACGGAGCTGGGCACGCGCCCGGGCGATGTGCGCCGGGCCGTGGGCGACACCACCGGGCCCTTCGCCGCACCGCTGGCGCTCAACGTGGTGCCGTGGGCGGGCGACCTGGAGGCGGACGGCTGGTCCTCGGAGGAGCTGGCGATCCGCGAGGAGACGCGCAAGGTCCTCGGCCTGCCGCGCCTGCCGGTGGTGGCGACTTGCGTGCGGGTGCCGGTGATCACCGCGCACTCCATGTCCGTACACGCGCGCTTCGAGCGGGAGGTCACCGTCGAGCGGGCGCACGAGATCCTGGCGACATCGCCGGGTGTCGTGCTGTTCGACAACCCGGGGGCCGCCGACTTCCCCACGCCGGCCGATGTGGTGGGCACCGATCCGACCTGGGTGGGGCGGGTGCGGCGGTCGCCGGACGACCCCAGGGCGCTGGAGCTGTTCGTGTGCGGCGACAACCTGCGCAAGGGCGCGGCCCTGAACGCCGCCCAGATCGCCGAGGCCGTCGCCGTCGAGCTGACCGCAGAGCCGTAACGCGCCCTTTGGGCGGTACCTGCCGGTACGCGGGCGGTGCGCGGGCGGTGCGCGGGCGGCGCAACTCCGCCCAAGTCGGTAACTCCGGGCCGTGGAACGGTAGTCGGCCGAAATCGGAAGCCGTCAAAGCTCAAAACTTTGTAAGATCCCTGTGAGCGTCCTGTGAGCAAGTCGCCTGTCTATGCCACTTGAACTGGGACGTTGTCTTGTTCGACGATGCGTGTGCGCCTTTCTGTGATTGCACTGCAACCGCTGGCTGACCGGGAAGCGTCTCTGCGGTCGCCCCTGTGCGGTGCCGCACAAATGGGGCATAGGGGGAGAGCGGTAACGCATGAGGGTATTTGGTGCAACGTCAAACGGGGTGACGTGCGCGTACAACCCTGGCGGGGGGAAGCGTGTCCAACAGGCGTGGCAGAGGTTCTCGACATCACAGCGATCGGCCCCATGCGCGGCCCGGCGGTACGCCCCGTGCGGCGGCCCCGTGCGCCGGGCGGTGGTATGCCGGTGATCGCGCCCATGCCCGCCGCCCGCCCGGCCCGGATACCGTCCCAGCGCGAGGGCGTTGAGGACACGGTGGCCGCGGGGACCACCGTTGACCATCTGACCGAGACCTACCGGGCGCACTACCGCTCGCTGCTCGGTCTCGCCGCACTGCTGCTGGACGACACGGCCTCGTGCGAGGACGTCGTCCAGGAGGCGTTCATCCGGGTGCACTCCGCGCGCAATCGTGTCCGCGAGCCGGAGAAGACGCTCGCGTATCTGCGCCAGACGGTGGTGAATCTGTCCCGGTCCGCGCTGCGCCGCCGGATTCTCGGGCTGAAGCTGCTGTCGAAGCCGATGCCCGACATGGCGAGCGCCGAGGAGGGCGCGTACGACCTGCTGGAGCGGGACGCGCTGATCAAGGCGATGCGGGGATTGCAGCGCAGGCAGCGTGAGGTGCTGTCCCTGCGGTACTTCGCGGACATGACCGAGGCGCAGGTCGCCGAGACGCTGGGGATATCCCTGGGCTCGGTGAAGGCGTACGGGTCGCGCGGTATCGCGGCGCTGCGCGTCGCCATGGAGGCCACGACATGAGCGGGGCCGACAAGAACCGCGAGAACCGCGAGAACCACGAGAGCCGCGAGAACCACAAGAAGGATCAGGACGGTCCGGATATCGGGCCGTTGCGTGACGTGACTGGGAACGGAACTGTGGACAACGGGCCGGAGAACGAGCTGAACGGCCGCGACGATGCCGGAGCCGACGACGCGGCCGGCGGCGACGCGGCCGGTGACGGCGCCGCGGACGGTGAGGACGACGCCGTCGTCACCCGCGCCTTTCCGGCCATCGCCGCGGCCGCGGCCCCGGATGACACGCACGGTGCGGACGACGCTCAGGACGCGCACAACGATCTGAACGGTCTGCTGGACGGCGACGAGTTGGCGCTGCGCCGTCTGATGCTCGGCGCCGTGGGCGAGCTGAAGCCCTCCGAGGGCGCCCTCGACCATCTGCGCAAGGCGGTACCGACCAGGCGGGCCAGGAAGCGCCAGGCCGTCGTGGGTATGGCCGCCGCCGCGCTGCTGTTCGGTACGGCGATCCCCGCGTTCGTCCACGTCGCGAACTCGACCAGCACCGACGGGCCCCGTCCCATCGCCGCCGGGCACGGCGAGGAGGCGCAGGGGGGCACCGGCGCCGACAAGGACTCCGGCGGCGGCAAGAAGGACAAGGACCACCCCTCGGACAAGGTGTCCGAGGCCCAGGACGACCCCGAGGAGTCGGAGAAGCCGGCCACCGCCTCGGCCGGTTCCGCCGAGGGCGGCAGGAGCGGCGGCACCTCCAGCCGGGACGACGCCGCGAGCGACTACACGGCGAAGTCGATGAGCTGCGGTGCGAGCCAGCTGACGGTCACCGCCCAGGAGGCGGGAGCCCCCGACGCGTCGGGCAAGGTGTACGGGACGTTCCGTATCACCAACGTCTCCGGCTCCGCCTGCACGGTCACCGGCAGCGGCACGGTCGGTATCGGTACCGGTGGCGCCGCCGACGGCTCCAGGGTCGGTGTCGCGTCGCACATGGCGGGCGACGAGGCCACCGGACTTCCCGACCCGTCGCTCGCGGTGGCGTCGCTGTCGCTGGCGCCGAACGGCTCGTACGAGGTGAAGTTCGCCTGGGTGCCCTCGGACACCTGCCCGACCTCCGGCGCCTCACCCGCCCCCTCGACCTCGGAGGACACCTCGGGGGGCGTGCCCGGTGGTGGTGACGGCGGCACCGTGGACAACGGTGGCGCTGGCTCCGAGTCCCAGCTCGGCGGTGACGAGGGCACGCTGGACGGCAGCGTCTACGTCTCCCACACCACGGCGGCGGGCGCGCCGACCGCGTCGGCGACGATCCCCAACGCCTGCGCCGGCACCGTCTACCGGACGGGGCTGCTCAGCGCCTCGTAGGTCCGGGTGCACGCGGGCAGATGACGGAGGGACGCGCGCGGGCAGGCGGTCCTACGCGGCGGTCTCCAGGCCGAGCGCCCGGTCCTTGAGCGTCTCCGCCTCGCGCCTGACCAGCCGGAACCACATGAAGCCGACGAACCCGGCGAAGACGAACCACTCACCGGTGTAGCCGAGGTTCTGGAACGCCTTGAGGTCCAGCCCGCTGTTCTGCGGCGCCGCCGCCGGCACGGCCCGCAGCCCGTCCGGCGCGTCCGTGAGGGTCACCCAGGCGTTGTACACGTCGTACGGCACGACGTTGAGCAGCGACGCCGCGCTGATCATGGCGAGCTGTCCCTGCGGCAGACCGCCCCCCGCCGTCACCCCGGTGGATCCGGTGGACTCGGACGCCTGGAGCGATCCGGTGACGGTCACCTCGCCCTTGGGGGGCTCGGGCGCCGTCCTGCCCTCGGCCAGCCAGCCCCGCACCACGGGCAGCGCCTCGCCGTCGTCGGTGCGCAGCATGGTCAGAACGTACGCGCCGTTCGCGCCGTCCAGCTTCCGGTTGGGCACCAGGAACTGGTCCTCGTACCGTCCGCTCGCCGTGACATGGCGCCCCGACGTCTCCTGGTCGACGGGGAGCAGCGTCGCGAGCGCGACGGCGGGCCGCTCCCCGGGATCGGGCCGCGTCTTGGCGGCCTCATGGCTCGCGACACGGGCCTCGAAACGTCCGAGCTGCCATGTCCCCATGAAGATGCAGAAAGGGATCGCCAGCAGGACGAAGAGGTTGATCCCCAACCAGCGCGGAGTCACCAGGAACCGGTACACCCCTCCACGGTACGGAACGCCGCCCCGCCGCCCGGTCCCGGGGCCACCCTTACGCCCCGGGACCGCCCTTACGTCCCGGTACCCCGACCGGTACCCCGACCGGTACCCCGACCGGTCCCCGAGGCCGTCGCGGGGACCGGTCGGGGACGGGTCACCCGTCCAGTCCGAGGTGCCTCCTCGCGAAGTCCAACTCCAGCCTGACCTGCTTGATGCGCTCCTCCACCACCAGCGAGCCGTGCCCCGCGTCGTAGCGGTACACCTCGTGGACCGCGTCCCTGGCCGCGAGCCGGTCCACGTAGTTCTCCACCTGGCGGATCGGGCAGCGCGGGTCGTTGACGCCCGCCGAGATGTAGACCGGGGCCTTCACCGCGTCGACGTACGTCAGCGGGGACGACGCCTCGAAGCGCTCGGGCACCTCCTCGGGCGTGCCGCCCAGCAGGGTGCGGTCCATCGCCTTCAGGGCTTCCATCTCGTCGTGGTACGCCGTCACATAGTCGGCGACCGGGACCGCGGCGAGCCCCACGGCCCAGCTGTCCGGCTGGGTGCCGAGGCCGAGCAGCGTGAGGTAGCCGCCCCACGAGCCGCCCGCCAGGACCAGCTTCGACGGGTCGGCCAGACCGGAGTCGACCGCCCACTCGCGGACCGCCGCGATGTCCTCCAGCTCGATCAGCCCGATCCGGTGCTTGAGGGCGTCCGTCCACTCCCGGCCGTAGCCCGTCGACCCCCGGTAGTTGACCCGGACGACCGCGAAACCGTGGTCGACCCAGGCGGCCGGGCCCGCGGCGAACGCGTCGCTGTCGTGCCAGGTCGGGCCGCCGTGGATCTCGAAGACCGTGGGGAAGGGCCCCTTGCCGGCCGGCCGTTGCACCAGCGCGTGCACCCGGCCGCCGGGCCCCTCGGCCCAGGCGTCCTCCACCGGCACAGAGGCGGGCGCCCGCATCCCCGGCGGATCGAGGACGACCCCGCCCGCCGTGGACCGCACCTCCGGCGGCCTGGCCGACGACGACCACAGATACTCGACGCTGCCGTCCGGCCGGGCGGTCGCCCCGGACACCGTCCCGGTCGGGGTCTCCACCTGGATCAGCGCGCTCTTGGCGAAGTCGTAGCGCCACAGCTCGCCACGGGCCTCGAAACTGTGCGAGACCAGCAGCTCCGACCCGTCCGGATACCACTCGGCGTTGACGTCGCCCGGCAGCTCGATAGCGAGGTCGGTCTCCTCGCCGGTCAGCGGATTCCAGACGGCGGGCTCCCAGCGGCCCCGGCGCTGATGGCCGATGAGCAGCCTGGGGTCCCCGTCCACCGGGGCGAAGCCCAGCACCTCAAGGCCCAGCTCACGGGTGCCGCCCTCGGTGTCGTCCAGCTCGCCCACCACCGAGCCGTCCAGCCGCAGCACCCGCAGCGCGGAGTGCATCGCGTCCCCGTGCTCGGTGTGCTCGATCGCGAGCAGTGTGCCGTCGTGGGAGAGGTCCCCGACCCCGGCCGACTGCCGGTGCCGGTAGATCTCGACGGGCTGCTCCCCGGGCCGCACGACATGCACCGTCGAGCCGTCCTCGTCGGTCGACCGCCCGACGACCGCCGTGCCGTCCCGGCCGAGGGCGAGTCCGGCCGGATAGGAGGGGGCGAGCCCCGGAGTCGCCGGCTCGTCCCGGCCGGTGGCGTCCTCGGGCGCGGTGGCGTCCTGGCCGGTGGCCGGGGCCTCGGCCAGGAAGGGCTGGCGCATCCAGACGCCGAACTCGTCCCCGTCCGTGTCCGAGAACCACCAGATCCACTCGCCGTCCGGAGAGAGCGTGCCGTCCGTCGTCCCGTTCGGCCGGTCGGTCACCTGGCGCTGCTCGCCGGTCGCGCGATCCCACGCGTACAGCTCGTACGTCCCTGTCGCGTTGGACACGAACAGCGACCGCGCGGGCGCGTCCTCCGCCCAGTCGGGCAGCGAAACCCGCGGCGCCCGGAAGCGCTTCTCCCACTCCGGCATCGGATCCTGCGTCGCATCGGTGATCTCAGTCATGACCCCATTCTGCGCCCGGGGCCTGACATCGCGTTCGCGTCGGCCCCAGCCTGTGGATAACTTCGGCGATCCCGCTCCCACCGGCCCGTTCGACGTGCGATCGAGGTGTGAGGTGATCTCTCACCGGGCATCTCTGGGGGAGAGAGGTGCCCTCGTCCCGGAGCGCTTTCGCCTCCTCGTGCCGTACCGCGCGAAGGAAGGGACATGATGGCTGTTTCACCCGCGCTCAAGGCCGAACGTTCCCGTATCCACGAGGAACTGGTGGCCGGGCATACGCTCATGCGCCGCGGTGCCGCCCTGGTCGTCACCGCCTTCACCCGTCTCGCCGACGGAGAGCCCGTCGACGTCAGAACACTGATCGCGACCACCCGCTGGCTGATCGACTTCGTCGGCGGGCAGCGCGCGAGCGAGGTCAGGCTCTTCTGGCCGGTGCTGCGCGAGCTGTTTCCCGGTCCCGTCGCCGAACTCGACCGGACGGTGGCCGAGCGCGACGCGCTCGAAGCCGAGCTGCACGCGCTCGACCGGTCGGTCAACGCGATCGCCGCCCGCGAGGTGACCGGCGGGCGTGCCGAGGCCCTGGCGATCATCAGCCAGGCCACGATGTCGGGGCTGCCCTCCGCGCAGCGCGTACAGACCCTGGTGAACAGGCACTTCGACGAGGAGGAGCCGGTTCTGCTGGAGCTGATCCCGAGGGTGCCGGACCGCGATGTCGCGCGACTGCGCTGCGCGATCCTCCAGAGCGCTCCGCGCACCGGCCCGCATCTGGTGTTCGGGCTGCTGGAGGACCCGGACCGGCTGCCGGGCCACACGGCCCTGATGAGTAATTTCCCGGCGTCCGTGCGGTTGCTGCGCCCGGTGCTGCTGGCGCGTTACCGATCCGTCAAGAGGGCGCTCGGCGTCTCCGAGCTGGAAGGGGCGCGGTAGGCCGCGGTAGCCCGACCGGAAGCGGGCTTGTTGGCCGGGGAGGTCGTGCGGGATACTTCTACAGCGCTGTAGATACGGATAGCGCGGTAGATGAAGACATTGAGGGGTATCACCTGATGTTTCCGCATGAGATCCATGAGGTTTGTGCGATCCATCGGATTCACCGGACCCCGTCCGTCCCCGGGAGAGAGCAGACCTGATGTTCGGCTTCAGTGAGCTGGCCCTGATTCTTCTCGTCATCTTCGTGATCGTCGGGGTGAAGAAGCTGCCCGAGCTGACCCGCTCGGCGGGCAAGGCCGCGCGCATCCTCAAGAGCGAGAAGGCCGCGCTCAAGGAGGACGGGAAGGCCGACGGCGTCCCGACGGGCTCCGTGCGTCCGGGCGAGCCGCAGGCCGGGCGCCGTATCGTCACCGGCACGATCGTCGACCGGGACCAGCCGCCCACGCGCTCCTCCTGACCTCACCTGAAAGCGTCGTTCTTCGAAAAGCCCGTCCCTGAAAGCCGCCGCCCCCGCCACCGGCCGGGGTCGGTCCGTCGCCCGCTGTGGCCGATGCGCGGCTTCCGGCGCACAGGGTGCCCCTAGACTGAATCGCCTGGTTCAGCAGGATTCAGGGATACGGATACGGGCCGACGGTCCGCGTGGGAACGGGAGAGCGATGTGACGGCAGATGTCGGCGGCTTCGGGGATCCCCCCGTCGAGGTGCTGGCGGAGGCGGCTGCCGCGTTCGGGCTGCTGGCGTCGTCCGCGCGGCTGCACATCGTCTGGGTGCTGTCGCAGGGCGAGAGCGATGTGACCGGGCTCGCGGAGCGGGTCGGCGGTGCGCTGCCCGCCGTGAGCCAGCATCTGACCAAGCTCAAGCTGGCCGGGCTCGTCCGCTCCCGGCGCGAGGGCCGCCGGCAGGTCTACTTCGTGGACGACTCCGATGTCGTGACCGTGGTCCGGCTGATGGTCGGACAGCTCACCGACCGCGCCGCGCACACCCCCGGCCCGCGCCGGATCAGCGACGTCGGCGTGTGAGTCCGTCGTGCCCGAGTCCGCCGTACCCGAACCTGTGGTGCCGGGGACCGGCGCGCCGCCGCCCGGCGCTCCCGCCGGTCCTGACGACCGGCGGGCATGGCCCCGCAGCCCCGACGGCACACCGGATCTGACCGGGCTCACCGCCCTCCAGATACTGCGGCACCTCGACAGCGGCCCGCGCGGTCTCACGGAGGCGCAGGCCGAGGAGCGACTGCTGCGCCACGGCGAGAACGCGGTGCCCGAGTGGCGTACGGCGTCCTGGCCGCGCCGGTTCCTGTGGAGCCTGCGGGACCCGTTCACCGCCGTACTGCTCTGTCTCGGTCTGGTGTCCGCCGGTGTGGCCGCCTGGGGCACGGCCCTGGTCATCCTGTCGCTGGTCGCGGTCAGCTGCCTGCTGCGCTCGTCCGGCGAGCACCGCGCCGACCGTTCCATGGCCGGGCTGCGCGAACTGGTGGCGACGACAGCGACCGTGACGCGCAGGGACGAGCCCCGGGAGATCCCCGTCGACCAGCTCGTGCCCGGCGATGTGATCCGCCTCGGGCCCGGCGATCTGGTCCCCGCCGACGTACGGCTGCTGCGCGCGAGCGGCCTGACCGTACATCAGGCGCCGCTCACGGGGGAGTCGGCCCCGGTCGCCAAGTACGCCGTGGACGCGCCAGGGCCGGTGGGACTGGTGGGACCGGCGGGACCCGTGGGACCCGTGGGACCCGTGGAACCGGCCCAACCGGCAGGCCGGGCGGGACCCGTGGGACCGGCAGGCGCGGCAGGCGCGGCAGGCGAGGCAGGTCCGGCGGAACCGGTCGCTCCGGTGCCCTCCTCCGCCTTCGCCGGGGTGTTCGCCCAGCCCCAGCTGTGTTTCCAGGGCAGCAGCGTGGCCTCGGGCAGCGGCACCGCCGTCGTCTTCGCGACCGGGGCGCACACGCGGTTCGGCGCCGCGCGCCGGCGGCCGGGGCGGCGCCCGCCCAGCGCGTTCGACCGGTCGGTGAACGGGATCTCATGGGTCCTCATCCGCTTCATGCTGCTGACCCCGCCCCTCGTCCTCATGGCCAACGCCGCCCTGCGCGGGCGCGGCCTGGAGACGCTGCCCTTCGCGGTGGCGGTCGCGGTCGGACTGACCCCCGAGATGCTGCCCGTCATCGTCACCACCGCCCTGGCCCGTGGCGCGGCCCGCCTCGCCCGCGCCCACAGCGTCATCGTCAAGCGCCTGCCCGCGCTGCACGATCTGGGCGCGGTCGACGTGCTGTTCCTCGACAAGACGGGCACGCTCACCCAGGACCGGCCCGTGGTCGACCGTGCGATGGACGCGCAGGGCAATCCCGATCCCGAGGTGCTGCGCTGGGCCGCGGTCAACGCCTGGTGGACGCTGCAACTGGCCGACCTGCCCGCCCCCGACGCCCTGGACGGCGCGATCCTCGCCGCCGTGGGCGAGGACGCCGCCACCGAGGGCGCCGAGGGCGTCGCGGCCCTCCCCTTCGATCCGCTGCGGCGGCTGTCCACCGCCGTCGTCCGGCGGCCCGGCCGCCTCGGCACCCACACCCTGGTCGTCAAGGGCGCGGTCGCCGACGTACTCCAGCGGTGCGCGCTGGACGAGGAGGAACGGGCCCGGCTCACCGCGCTCGCCGCACGCGAGGCGGACAGCGGCCTGCGGCTGCTCGCGGTCGCCGTCGCCGAGCGGCCCGCCCGCCACCGCGACTACACGCCGGCCGACGAGCGCGGTCTCGACTTCCTGGGCTTCGTCGCCCTCCACGACGCCCTCGCCCCCACCGCCGCCGACGCGCTGAAGGTCTTCGACGAGCGCGGCGTGAGCGTCAAGATCCTCACCGGTGACCACCCCGGCACGGCCGCCCGCGCCTGCCTGGACCTCGGTCTGGGGCCCGGCGAGGTCGTCACCGCCGACCGGACCGACGCGCTCACCGACACCGAACTGTCCGCCCTCGCCCGGCGCACCACCGTCTTCGCCCGCTGCACCCCCGAGCACAAGGCCCGCATCGTCGCCGTGGTGCGCGCCACCGGGCACACCACCGGGTTCCTCGGTGACGGCGTCAACGATCTGCCCGCGCTGTACGCCGCCGATGTCGGAATCTGTCCGCGCGACGCCGTCGACGTCGTCCGCGAGTCGACCGATGTCGTCCTCGCGAAGAAGGACCTCACCGCGATCGACCACGCGATCACCGCCGGACGCCACTCCAGCGGCAACATCGCCACCTATCTGCGGATAACGCTCTCCTCCAACCTCGGCAACGTCATAGCGATGCTCGTCGCCGGGCTGCTGCTGCCCTTCCTGCCGATGCTCCCGGTCCAGGTGCTCGTACAGAACCTGTGCTTCGACGCCGCGCAGCTCGCCTTCGCCTACGACCGGCCCACGCCCGAGACGCTGCGCCGGCCGAGCGAGCTGCGCTCGCGGGCGTTCCTGCGCTTCATCACCCGCTTCGGTCTGATCAACGCCACCGCCGACATGGCGACCTTCGCGGTGCTCGCGCTGGCGCTGCACACGGCGGCCGGATCGGGGATCGACAGCCAGGCCGCCTTCCACTCAGGCTGGTTCACCGAGAACCTGCTGACCCAGGCCCTGGTGATGCTGCTCCTGCGGACGGGGGTGCGGCGTACGGTGCTGGGGCGCCCGCGCGAGGGCTCCGAGCGGCGCCGGGCGCCGAGCCCGGTGCGCTGGGCCGCCGCCGGGCTCGCCGTGACCGGGATCCTGCTGCCGCTGTCCCCGTTCGGCCCGGCGCTGGGCATGCCCGCGCTGCCCGCCGTGTACTACGTCCTGCTGGCCGCCGTGCTCGCGCTGTACGCGGTCGGGCTGGTCGTCGCCAAGGGGCGCCACGAACGGCGCCACGCGGCTCGGGAGGCGGCCGATGCCGCCGAGGCGATCGGGTCGGCCGGGGACGCCGGTGCGGTCGACGCGGTGGGGGCGGTCGGGGCGGCGATACGGGAGGGCGCCCCGGCCGGCTCGGCGCCCTCCATATCCTCCGCGTCCTCCGCGTCCTCCGCTTCCTCCGCTCAGCCGTAGGACAGGTTCGAGCACGGGTCGTCGTCCGCCGAACGCGCGTCGTCCGCCACGGCCGAGGGCACGGAAGCGCTCTCGCTCGGGTCGGGCTCGGCGGCGGCGGGACCGGCCGTCGGGTCGTTGGCGAACGCCGAACCGACGATGACGTTGATGCCCGGCGCCGTCGCCTGCTGGAGCTTCGCGCCGGGGAAGAGCCGCGCCGTCGTCTTGGCCTGCGTGTCTTCGCCGGGGCCGTACTCGATCACGGTGGCGTCGTAGTCCTGGGTGCTCGCCGTCGCGGTTCCGGTGAGCGTGAAGCCGTGGTCCATGAGGATCCTGCCGCCGCGCGCGGCCAGTCCGGTGACCTCCGTGCCGTTGTAGACGGCGACGGCGACACCGTCGCCCGACACCTTCGGCGACGTGCTCTGCGAGGGGGAGGGCTCGGTGGACGACTTCGACTTCTTGCCCTTGCCGCTGGCGTCCGTGCCGTCGACCGTACGGTCCGCCTTGAGCGCCGCCCAGAGCTGCGAGGCGTCCGGTTCGACGATGGCGACGCGCGCGCCCTGGTAGCGCCAGGGGATCGTGATGAACTTCGTGTTGTGCAGGTCGATGCTCTTCAGCCCCATCATGAAGCTGATCAGTTTGTCGGCGGTGCCCAGCTCCGGGTCGACGGTCATGGACTCGGTGGCTGCGTTGGCCAGCGGCAGCAGCTTGGTCGGGGTGAGTCCGTCGTCCTTGACCTGCTTGATCAGGCTTCCCACGAACGCCTGCTGGCGCTTGATCCGCCCGATGTCGGAGCCGTCGCCGATGCCGTGCCGGATCCGCACGTAGTCCAGCGCCTTGGCGCCGGAGACCTTCTGGACGCCCTGCTTGAAGATGAGGTCGCCCTTGGTGGCGCGGTTGGGGTTGAGGTCCCGCTGGTAGAGGTCCGTCGGCAGACAGACCCGCACACCGCCGACGACCTCGGTCATCCTCGCGAAGCCCTTGAAGTCGACGACGATCGTGTGGTCGACGCGGAGTCCGGTGAGCTTCTCGATGGTGTTCTGGGTGCAGGCCGGGTTTCCCTTGGCGGTCTGCCCGACGGAGAACGCCGCGTTGAACATGGCGTTCGTCTGTTCCTTCGTCCAGCTCCCGTCGGGCAGCTGGCAGGGCGGTATGTCCAGCAGCGTGTCGCGCGGTACGGAGACGGCGACGGCGTGCTTTCCATCCGCGTAGACATGCAGCAGGAAAGCGGTGTCGGAGCGGCCGACATCCTCCTTGTCACCGCCGCCGAGCGCGCTGTTCCCCTCGGTCCGCGCGTCCGAGCCGATGACGAGGACGTTCTGTCCCTTCGTCGTGGCCTCGGGCCGGTTGTCGGAGAGGCCGTCGGCACTGAAGGTCTCGATGTTGCCGCTGAGCTTGAAGTAGACCCAGCCGGCCCCCGACGCGGCGAGCACGAGAAGGGACAGGGTTATCGCGAGCGTGAGCCGGAGCTTGCCGCCGCGCTTCTTTCGTCTGCGGGAGGCCGCGGAACGGGCGTTGGCGCGGCGCGCGTCGGCGCGTCCAGCGTCGCCGCGACGCGCGGATGCCGTGTCCTGGCGGCTGCCTGCCATATGTGCGCCCTCATCCCTCCGGCCGACCCCATGGTTGTACAGTTGCGCAATGTAGCAACTTTATTGATGGGTGCGGCCGCTGGGTTGGTTGCCTCCAGGTTTCAACGAGAGGAAGGCGAGGCGAAAAATGTTGCGTAACGGGTTGGAGCCATGGCACCTGCTGGTCGTGGCCGTCGTGATCATCGTCCTGTTCGGCTCGAAGAAGCTTCCGGATTCCGCCCGTGCCCTGGGCAAGTCCATGCGCATCCTCAAGAGCGAGGCCATGGCGATGAAGGAGGAGGGCGGCGGATCCGCCGCCGCCCCTGCCCCCGCTGCCGCGCCTGCCCCCGCTGCCGCCCCTGCCCCCGCTCCGACCGCTCCCGCCGCTGCTGCCGCTGAGGCGTCCGTGGCCGCGGACGCTCCCGGATCGTCCGCGGGCGTGACGACGCCCGCGGCCCCCGCGGCCCCCGTGACTCCTGTGACCGCCGTGGTGACCGACGCTCCCGTCACCCCGGGCGCGCAGCGCTGAAGCCGCGCGCCCGGTCCGGCGGTGCGCGTCAAGGGCTGGCCAGGTCTACCCCGTACCGCAGTGGCTCGCCCTGCACGCGCAGGTCGCGCCGGTAGACGAAGAGCGCGTCGACCTGTGCGCCGCCCGCCGGTCCGTCCAGTTCGCAGGGGTACGTCACCTGTACTACGGACGGCCGGTCGGCGACCCGCATCCGTACCCCGTCCGCGGGGCCGCCGTCGAGTACGGCGATCTCCCATGCGGTCTCTGTCGTCGTCGTTCCCGACGATCCGTGTGTCTGCTGCCCTTGCGTCGTCGTGTGCGCCCTGGCTTCATATCCCATGACAACACTTTAAAGGTTGCGCAATCTTTGAACTATAGCCACTTCAGATCGTTCACCAGCGGTTCGAGGGTGGCTTCCTCGTGGAGCGCGACCCCGTGCGCGGACATCGCCGGGGCCAGGTCAGGATCCCACTCCGCGCCGACCCGGGGCCCCGCGAGCGGCAGCGGCGGGATGCCCCGCTCGGCGGCGCGGGCCGCCAGAAGCTCGTAGTCCCCGGCGAGCAGCCGCCAGGGCCGCGCGTCGTACCGCCGCATGATCCGGTTGGCCAGCGCGATCCCCGGCCAGTCGAAGTCGCCGTGGTACGCGAAGCGGCAGCCGGTGGCGGCGAGCGCGTCGAGCAGCGTGAGGACGGCCGTCGTGGCGCTGCCGGAGGTGCAGACGAGCGGCCGGCCGCAGCCCGCGTCGGCGGCGGCCTCCACCACGCGCGGGTTCTCGCAGATCCGGACCAGCGTGCCGGCCGGCAGCGACAGCCGCAGCGCGCGCAGCTCGCGCAGGGTGAGCTGGGCCTCCGCGTGGTGCACGGCCCTTTCGCGCAGCGCCTGTTCGCGCCAGCCGCCGCCTTCTGGGCGCAGCCCGTACGCGAGCACGGTGCTGGATATCTCGTCCGGCGCCACCCCCGCCAGGCGCCACAGCGCGCGCCGCTCGGCCGCGCTGTCGGGGAGGGCGGCGCCGTGGGCGAGGGCGATGCCGCGCTGGACGAGCCGGGAGAGCCAGGTGCCGTCGTCCAGTCCGTGCGCGGATCCCGTGGCCTCGGCGGCGAGTTCACCCCTGCCCCGGGAGGTCCGGGTGCCCGGGGAGGTCCGGGCGGTCCGGGGATCGCGCGCCGGTCCGGCCCCGGACTGCTCCGGGAGCGCCGCCTTCGGGGCCGCCGTTGCCGGGACCGCCTCCGCCGGGGCGAGCAGTACGGTCAGCAGCCGCACCGCCTGGAGGAGCGTACGGGTCGCCGTGTCCGGCTCGACACCCGCCGGGACGCCCGCCCGCCGCAGCCCCTCGTACCACTCCCGCGCCCAGACCTCACCGGCCAGCGGCGAGGCGTCCAGGGCCGACGCCACCGACGACCAGATCCGCGCGCGGCGGGCGTCGGCGTCCGCCCGCACCGCCCGGCGGTCGGTGAGCGGCGGGCCGAGCGCGCCCAGGGTCTCCACCAGGCCGAGCCCGGCGGCCGAGGCGCGCAACCGCGTGTCGAGCGCGGCGAGGCCGACGGTGGCCGTCGTACCGGTGAGGACCTTGCCGTTGCCGACCAGCTGCGACAGCGCCGTTCTCTCCTGGGCTCCCAGCTCGGTCAGGCGCAGCGAGCCGGTGGCGCGCAGGCCGTTGCGCTCCAGGCGGGCGCGCGCCGCCTCCCAGAGCCGGGCGAGGCCGGGGCCCGCCAGCCAGGCGCGGGTCCCGTCGGGCAGGGCGCGCGCGGACGCGGGCGGGGTTCCTTCGGGCGAGGCGGGCGCTGGCGTGGTTCCGTCCGGGGCGGTGCTCATGAGGACACCAGGTGCCGCCGGTGGCCGTTCCACGTGTAGTGCAGTGTGGCCACCCCGCGCACGTGCGGGTCGCGCAGGCACTCGTAGATGTGCAGGGAGGGCACCTGCGGCCAGTTGCCCATCAGCCGCTCGCTGGTCAGGACGAAGTCCAGGTCCAGATCGACCAGGATGCGCCCGAGCCTGCCGTGGGTGGGCTCGTCCACCTTGGCGAAGGCGTCGTCCAGCAGGATCAGCCGCGGCGCGTGCGGAGCCGACTCGCCGAGGGTGGTGAAGTGCGCGGCCGCGGCGGCGAAGAGCACCAGGTAGGACAGCACGCGCTGTTCGCCCTGGCTGAGCCCGGTGCGGCCGGTGAGCCGGCGCCTGCGGCGCGGGGCCGCGTCCTCGACCACGAAGGTGTGGAAGCGGAACCAGTCCCGGTAGTCCAGCGCGGTCCGCAGATGCGCGGCGTAACCGGCCGACGGATCGGCCCTGCGGGCCTCCTCGATCCGGCGTTGCAGCACCTCGCGGAGCTGCTCGGTCTGCTCGCGGGTCCGCAGCCCCGAGGGGCTGCTGAGCAGTCCGACCGCCGCGCGGACGTCGGCGTCCGCGTCCTCGTCCAGCTTCCAGCGCAGCTCCACCCCCAGGCCGTGCGACGTCCGTACGGTCCGCAGGGTGTCGTTGAGCGCGGCGACCAGCTGGGCGGCGGCGATCACCTGGGTCGACAGATGGTCGCCGAGCTCGCCGGTGAGGAAGCGCCGGAAGACCTCGCGCTCGCGGTCGGTGAGCCGTCCGCGCGCCTCGGCGGCCTTGTCGGCGATCAGCGTGCCGACCAGCGCCACGTCGTGGTGGCCGTGGTCGTCCACCAGCCGGCAGATCTTGATCCCGTCCCGCTCGTCGAGCTGCGCGTCGTAGCCGCCCGCCAGTTGGTCGCGCAGCTCCGTGTGCCGGTTGAGCAGGGTGCTGTCCGAGACCTCGCGCCTCGGCGGGGTCAGCCGCTCCCGTACGGTGTCGGCCAGCTCGCGCAGGGCCCGTACACGGCTGCGGACATCGGCGCCCGGGGCGTGGTCCAGGGCCCGGCCCGGGGCGTCGTCCGGCGGCACCGGTCCGCCCGCCCCCTCCGCCGCGCCCGCCGCCGTACCGCCGATGGACCCGAGTCCGGCGCCGGACACCCCCTCAAGTCCCGCGCCGCGCACCACCTCCGGGCGGGCGAGGGCGCCGCGCAGCCGGCCGCCCGCCTCGATGACGGCGGCCTCCTGGCCCACCAGCACCTCACGGCAGCGCTTCTCGCTCTCCTCCGCGCGCACCCGCTCCGCGCGCACCTCGTCCAGCGCGGCGCGGGCCACCGGAAGGGCGCGGACGGCGGACGCGATCCGGCGCCCGGTCCGCTCCTCGCGGGCCAGGATCTCGTCCTTGGCCGAGCCGATGGTCTCTTCGAGCGTGCGGAGGGCCTGCCGGGCCGGGCGCAGCTCGTCGAGGCGGGCCCGGTACTCGCCCTCGGTCTCCGAGCGGTCCGCGCGGGCCCGTTCGTACCCGGCCTGTTCGGTCCGGCTGCCGCCGAGGCCCTCGGCCGTGCCGCCGACGGCCCGGCCGAGCTGGTCGAGGCCGCCGGCCAGCGCGGTCAGCGCGGTCCCCACGCGCGCGAGGCCGTCGGGATCGGTCGGCAGGCCGTGGGCGCTGGCGGTGGCCTCCGCCTCGCCGCGCGCGGCGACGGCGCGGGTGCGCGCCTCCTCGGCGGCGCGGGCGGCGCGGCCGGTCCTGCCGGTCAGCTCCCGTACGGCGTTCTCGTCGCCCTCCGCCCTGGTCCAGGCCCCGGCCAGCCGTCGGGTACGGGGGAACTCGCGCCACGCGTGGGCCAGTTCGCGGCGGCGCCGCTCGGCCTCGGCCAGCCGCTCCCGGTCGGCGGCCAGCAGTTGGTCCACCTCAGCGAGCCGCCGCGCCAGCTCCGCGATTCCGCGGCGGCGGGTCTCGGCGCGCACGGCGGCGCCCACGTACTGCGCGGCGTCCTTCATATGGCGGCCGCGCAGGGCGCCGAGCCGCCAACTGCCGTCGTAGTACGCGGTGCTCGTCGCGGCCGTCGCCCTGGCGGTGTCCTCCGCCGGGACCAGCGCGACGGCGGCCAGCACCCGGGCCACCCGCTCCGCGCTGACGCCGCTCTCCGGATGCGGGGCCGGCCGCAGCGCCTCGGCCAGCGTCGGCCCCCCGTGCGCCGGCACCCCGGGCTGGAGCAGGGTGTGGCGGATCAGGATGTCGCAGGTCAGCGGGTCGATGAGCGCGCCGTCCGCCGGGACCCAGGCGTCCAGCAGCCCGCTCGCCTCCAGAGCGGCCTCCAGCCCCGCCTGGGTGGAGGGGGAGAGGCCCTCGACGAAGTCCACCAGCCGGTACAGCGGCGCTCCGGTGCCCGGGGCGCGCCCGGCGGCGCGGTGGTACGGAACGGACGGCTCCGGATCCGTCCGCCGCTCCCAGTCGGCCTTCTCCCCGCTCAGCCGGTCGCGCTCCTCCTCGTACCGGCTGACGGTGACGGCGAGCGCGTCCCGGCGGGCCGTCAGCTCCTCGCCGTACGGATCCAGCGCGGCGCGGGCGGCCTCCTCGACGGCCGTGTCCGCCCCGGCGGGCAGCACGCGCTCCGCGAACGGCGCGTACGGGGAAGTCTCGTGGGCCACGGTGGCGAGGACGCCCTCCAAAGGAGGGCAGTCGGGACCGGCGGCCCCCGCCGCACGCCGCACCCAGGACGCGGCCTCGCGCGCGTAGAGGCGGCTCTCCTCGGCGATCGCCTCGCGGCTCTCGGCGAGGCGGCCCGCGGCCTGTTCCGTCTCCTCCTCCAGCCGTTCGCGGTCGGCGTCCGCGCGCGCCGCCCGCGCCTGCGCCTCGCGCGCCAGCGCGGCCAGTCCGGCGACGTCCTGGACCGTCCTGCTCCGGTTGCGCGCCACGGTCCTGGCGCCCTCCAGCCGCTCCCGCCAGGCGCGCAGCGCCCGCTCGGCGGCGACCGCGTCGACCCCGCCGGCCGGCGCGTGCCGGACGGTCCTGGTGCCGCCGTCGGGGTCGGTCAGCTCCTCGCGCGTCGCCCCGGCGAGATCCGTACGCGCCAGGGCGACCGGCTCGCCCAGGTGGGCGACGGGCAGCCCGGCCCGCTCGGCCTGGGCGAGCAGCGTCCGGTGTTCGGTGGCCAGCTCACCGAGCCTGCCGCCCAGCCGCCGCGCGCCCCGCTCCAGCCGCTCCGCCGCGTCCTCCTCGGCGCTGTGCGCCCTGATCAGGGCGGCGAACGCCGTACCGGCCGCGGAGCCCAGCGCCGTGACCGTGCTCCGGCGCTCCGACAGCTCCTCGACGCTCCGGTATCCCTCGCTCGCGCGCAGGGCGTCGAGTTCGGCGGTGGCGGCCCGCCGCTCCTCCCGCAGGGAGAGCAGCCGCTCGTCCGCCCCGGCCTCCCGGGCGCGCAGCCCGGCGGTCCGCTTCGCGGCGTCCCCGGCCTCGCGGCGGCGCTGTACGAGGGTGTCCAGCTCCTGGCGCACGCCCTCGGAACCGCGCAGCAGAACGCCCGTCAGATAGCCGCTGTAGGTGGTGAGGAAGGTGCGCAACGCGGTGTCGGTCCGCTCCAGCCTGCCCAGTTCCTCCCGGACGGCGTCCAGGTCGTGCAGATTGCGCGCCACCTTCTCCACGACCTCGTCGTCCAGCCCCGGCAGCGTCTCGCTGAGCAGCGGGACGAGCCCGCCGGACTCGATGCGGTCGCCCACGGTGGGGCGCCGCAGCCGGTGCAGCAGCTGGGTGAGGTTGCGGTAGCGCGCGGTGTCGGTGATGCCGAACAGCTCCCGGGCCACCCGCGAGCGGTGCTCGACGGCGCGGTCCGTGACGTTCTCCGCGCCGACGGCCTCTTTGAGACGGTCGAGGGGCAACGGTCTGCCCCCGTCCACCAGATGAAGGTCGGCGCCGACCCGCATCGGGGTGACGAAGAAGGACGGCACGGCCCTCTTGGTGGACTGCGAGGCGCGGATGGCGGCGCCGAGGGTGAGATAGCTGTCGCCGCCGCCGGCCGTCGCCCTGCGGAACTCGACCCAGAGGTAGCCCATCCGGTTCGTCCGCTCGAATCCGTCGAGCATCAGCCAGGCGAGCGTCGTCCGGCCCGTGCCGGTGGCGTCCAGGGCGCGGGAGTCGCCGTCCAGCAGGTACGGGAGGAGCATCTCCAGGGCCTTGGACTTGCCCGCGCCGTTCTTGCCGCGCAGCAGCAGCCGCCCGTCGCCGAAGGCGAACTCCTGCTCGTCGTACTGCCAGACGTTGCGGATACCGGCGCGGTGGAGCCGGAAGCGGGCGGGGGCGGCGGCGACCGCGCCGTCCGCGCCGGTCGAGCGCTGTGCGGGGATGGGGCTCGGCGGCGTGTTCGCGGGCGGCGGGGCCTGGGTCATGACGTCAGCTCCTGTTGTACGGCGGCGTCCGGTCCCGGCCCGGTCGCCTTCTTACGGACGGTGACGCGCGGCGCGTAGCGGGCCGCCGCCGCGAGCAGCACCCAGCCGGTGTCGGGGGCGCCCTCGGCGCCGAGGGGACGGTCACCGTGCGGACGGGCGCCGTGCACCTCCATGACGGAACGGCCCTCGGGGAGCGCGCCCTCGTACCCCTCCGGCAGACCGTGGCCCCCGGCCCTGAGCGACTCAGGCGGACCGGCGCGGGCCATCAGCCGCATCCGGAGCAGGAGGTCGAGGACGGCTTCGCGCAGCGCGGCCGGATCCTCCAGATAGCCGCGCTGCCAGCTGCCGCCCCGGCCGTACTCCGCGACGACCTCGGCCAGCAGCGCGTCCGCCAGACCGTCCGGGACGGCCACCCCGACGGTGAGCCGGCCGCCGGTCGCCGGATGCCCGGGCTCGTCCGGCCGCAGCCGCTCCACCAGCCGCTCGACCAGCAGGAGCGCGGCCTGCGCGACCGTACCGGTGCCCGGCAGCCGCAGATCGGTCAGTTCCTCCTCCGGATCCACCAGCGCCACGCCCTCGCCGCGGATCTCCGCTTCGAGCCCGAGAAGCTCGGAGAACGCCTGCGCCTCGCGCCGCTGCCGGGTCCGCAGCCAGTCCCGCTCGGCGTCGGTCAGCTCGTCCAGATAGACGGCGGGCGTCTCGACGAGCATCCGGCGTACGTACGTACGCGGGCCGCCGAAGCCGGGATCGGCGGCCCGGCGCACCAGATCGGCGCCGTCCCGGGCCTGGGTGAGCGGGCCCGCGACGATGGCGCGGGCGATCTCGCGGTCCACGGTGATCAGCGCCTCGCCGCCGTCCTCCAGCGCGGCCGCGCCCACACTGCCCTCGGTCTCCGTGAGCACGCCCCAGTCGACCAGCCGGCGCAGCGCGGCGGCCAGCGTCCGCTTCTCCGCCGCCCGGCCGGTGCCTTCCAGCTCCACCCCGGCGTCGGCGGCCGCCGCCTTGACATCGGCGACGAGCCGGGACAGCAGCAGTTGTTCGGGCGCGGTCACCAGGACGGAGAGCGCCAGGGCGAGACAGGCGTAGGTGTGCGGTGTGAAGGGCGTCCCGGTGGACCGCTCCAGGCGGTGCCCGGAGCCGGGGCCGAGCCCGGCCTTGAACAGCCGGGCGTACGAGGTGTCCACCAGCAGCCGGTATCCGAGCACCTGCTGGAAGCGGCCGACCAGCCAGTCGGCGTGCCTGCGGATCAGCGGGAACAGCTCGGCGTACGGGCCGTCGGCCGTCACCAGCGGGTGGGCGAGCAGCAGCCGCCCGGCGCTGCGGCGCTCGGCGGCGAGGGCGACGTCGTGTGCGGAGGGGAGCGTCATGAGGAACCCGCCCCGGCCCGGGTGTCGACGGTCCCCTCGACGCTCAGCTCCAGCTCGTCCAGGATCAGTTCGCCGTCGACCGAGCGCAGCACCGTACGGGTGTCCGCGACCCGGCGGACGGTGAGCCGTACGCCGAGGGCCGCGTCCTCGCTGCGGGCCGCCTCCAGGGCGAACCCGTCCGCGTACTGCCCGTGCTGCCCGTACTCCCGGTATTCCGGGTGCTCCCCATGTTCCTGGTGCGTGCCTTCCACGCTGTCCGGAGTCCCAGCAGTGTCGGGAGCCCCGCGCGGGCCGTGCAGCCGCGCGTTGCCCAGCGCCGTCGCCAGCAGTTCCAGCAGCAGCGCCAGGGCGGCCGACGTCAGCTCCACGCTCTCGAACCGGCCCGAGGCGCTGCGCAGTTCGTCCGCCGCCGCCCGCCGGTCCGCCGCCTCGGCGCGGGCGGCCCGCTGGAGCCGGTCCTTCTGCGCCGAGTGGTCCTCCACCGCCGACGCCCGGCCCCGCTGCGCGCGGCTGCCGCGCTCCCGGAGCGCCACCGGCACCTCGACCACCGGTCCCGTCCACCAACTCGTGTACGCGGGCAGCGCCTCGTCCGGCGCCGGGGGCACCCCCAGATGCCGGGCGCCGTACATCCCGAAGGCGGCCACCGCGATGTCGTGCGCCTCCTCCGGCGCCGCCTCGTCGAACCACCGGGCGAGCCGCAGCAGGTCCTTGCGCCGTGACATCTCGCCCGACGCCGAGCGCAGCATGCGCTTCGCGTTGGCGAGCAGCGACTGCAACGCGCGCAGGGTGGCGTCCCGCAACTGGTCGACCTGGCTGCCCATGCCGTCCTGATCGGTGAACCAGCCGCGCAGCCCCTCCCAGTCGGCCAGTTCACGTCCCCGGCTGCGCAGCACCCGCGTCTCGGTTCCCCCTCCCGGTGCCACCCCGGACAGCCCCCCGGCGTGCGCGTCGAGACGCTTCAGCAGCCCCGGCAGCTCCGGCCACAGCAGCTCCAGGACCGCCGCGATCCGGGGCGCGCGGAAGGACACGTCCTCCGTGATCGCCTCGACGTAGTCGAGCAGAAGCTCCTTGAAGCCCTGGTACTCCGCGCCGTCCAGGTCGTAGCGGGCGAGCACCTGGCCCAGGTACGCGTAGAAGTCCCTGACGGAGTCGGCGAATTCGCTGAACTGGACGAAGACCGTGCTGACCCGCTCCAGCGCGTCCTGCGGCTCCACGCCCTCCGGACCCGCCACCCGCTCGGCCAGCTCGCGCAGCCCGCGCTCGACCAGCGCCAGCAGCTCGCTGCTCACCTCGCGCGCCGCGTCGGCCCCCGCCAGGACCTCGTCCGCGTCGCGCTGGATCCGCTCGCCGAGTTTCGACAACTGGTAGCGGGAGCGGGCCCGCTGGTAGTCGGTGATGCTCGACGCCTTCACCGTATGGCTGCCGCGCAGCAGGTTTCCCCAGCGCACGAGCTGCTCCAGCCGGGCGGTGAGCGTCTCGGCCCCCAGCTCCCGCGCCGGGCCGGGGGCGCCGTCCGCCAGCTTCGCCAGCACGTCCGGCACGGCCAGGTCCGCCAGCAGCGTGGAGCAGAACACGCGCATGACCGCGACGTACTCCAGCCGCTCCGGAGCACTGAGATACGTGTACGCGGTCAGCCGTTCCCACGAGCCGTCGCTGTCCGCCGCTGGTTCCCGCATGACGAAGAGGCTACGCAGTGCCACTGACAGTCGCGAACGGCTTCCTCACCCCACACCGCGCGCCCGCGAACCGCACACTCCGCGACCGTATGACCATCTCACCGGCCCGGTCGGCTCATCCGGGGTTCGCGGATTTCGGGACGTACGGAGTGCCCGTGCCGTTGCCGGAGACGACGGCGAGGGTCGTGGTGCTGCCGGTGCCGTCTATCTCGATGATGGGGATGGCCTTGGCCATGGGGCTGCCGTTGTTCTTCACGGATATCCATCCGCTCGCCCCGGCCACGGCGTTGGCGTCATAAAGAAGGGACAGGTTCTGCATGACGTCCTTGCGCTCGATCTTCTGGTTCGAGTTCTCCAGAGGGACGGCCTTCCTGATCGCCTTGACGGCGGTGCGGACCGCGTCGTACCCCATGATGGCCTGGCCGTCGTCGAGCTTGTCGTCGCGGAACGCCGTCCTGAAGGTGCCGCCGGTCAGGAACGGTCCGATCGCGTTGACGTCGAAGAACCGGGGGGCCTTGGTCCACGCGCCGGGGTGGGCGAGACCGGTGTAGACGAGCTTGATGTTCCCCTTCAGCAGGGACCGCTTGACCTCGTTGAAACCGTCCGCCTGCAACACCTGTGAGGTGTCGTCACCGGAGAGCACCGTCAGCTCGGACCGGCTGCACTGGCGCTCGGCGAGCGGGGCCAGGAAGTCGGGCAGATCGCGTCCCCGGCCCGCGAAGTAGACGACGTCCGGCTTTTCCAGGCAGAGGTTCGGCATCTGGTTGCTGAAGTAGGTGGCGAGCCGGGTCTTGGAGGAGTCGTACTGCATGGGCTCCGCCGCCGCCAGCCTTCCCTCCGGGAACCCGGCGCCGAACTTCTCCGCGAGCGTCCTCGTATAGAGGTCCTCCTTGTTGGAGTCCTTGACGATGAGCACCCTCGTCTTCGCGTACGTCCCGGTCCCCAGGAACTGCACGGCCGCCGCCGCCTCGTCGGCGTTGGGCGGCGCCACCCGCACCAGACCGTCGGACTTCTCCAGCTCGTCGGCGGTGATCACGGAGCCGAAGGAGGCGATGTTCCAGCTGTTGAGCCGCGCGACCATCCCCTTCGTGTCGATGCGGCTGGTGCCGAGCCCGGCGACCGCGACGATCCGGTCCCCGTCCAGGCGCTCCTCGATCTGCCCCAGGGTGTACGCGTTCTGCTCGGGCCGGTTGCCGGTGTCGGCGAGCAGCAGCTTGATCCTGGGCGAACGGCCTTGGGAACGGCCGTGGTTCGCCTCGTGCTGCGCGGTGTACGCCCCCTCCAGCTCGTGCCGTACGGACTCGGTGTTCTTGCTGTCGCCGGGACCGGGGCTCATGCCCATCAGATAGACGACGCTGACGTACGGCGTGCCGCCCGTTTTGGCGGCCTCCTTGTCGACCTCACGGTTCTCGTTCTCGACCAGCTGGAACAGAGCGCGCAGATCCTTGGTGAACGGGTACGCGCCGTCGGTCAGGCCGACGCAGCGCGTGGCGTCGCCGGCCTCGACGCGCTTCACCCCCTCGGCGCAGTCGGTGGACTCCGGCCGCAGGAGCCAGACGGCACCGGCGCCGACGAGCAGGACGAGGACAAACCCGATGGCGACATAACGCCATCGCGGAATGGGCGGATTGGCGTCGGGTAGATCGTCTGCGAGCGACGTGGTCATGGCGCTGCTGCTTCCTCTCGGCGTGCCGCTGCTCTCTGCCTGTTGCTCTCTGTCGGCTGGTCTCTGTCGGCCGGGGCGGGGGCGCGGTCATGGCCGCGGCTCGTACCTCTCGGCCTCCCGGAGGAGACCCGCGGCGCCGCTGTGGGGCAGGGCGGCCAGCCGGTGGAACATCGCCGCGATGGTGGAATTGAGTTCGGGGGCGGAATGAGCGACACGATTACGGGGATCGGCGGCCAGCCACAGCGCCGTGACCAGCATGGTGAGCGACCAGTGCTCGTCGAGGGACGCGGGCGCCAGCTGCCGGGCGAGTTCCCGCACGCGGTCGGAGGGCGAGGGCCCGCGCCGCCCGGGGCCCGCGGGCGCGACCGGGACGCGCATGGGGGCGGCGGTGATGGCGTACAGCTCGTAGAGCCACTGATCGGTGGAGGGAAGCTCGCTGAACCGCTCGGCGAGATACGCGACGGTGCGGTCCAGCTCGTTCAGGGCGAGGGCGTGGTAGCGGGCGTCGAGCAGATGTCTTCGGGGCCACTGCTCGCGCTGGTGCCAGCTCCGCAGCGCCTCATGGGTGGTGACCCAGCCGGACGGGTCGTCGGGCACCTCGTGGGAGAGCGCCTGGAGGAGCACGAGCCGCAGCCAGGGCTGGAGGACGACCGCCGGTCTGCCCTCCTCCCGGCAGTGCTCCAGATAGCCGCTGCCCCGCCCGCCGCGCGAGCCTGCGTCCTCGGGGACCGGAGGGACCAGCCAGAGCCGCGCGTCGATGTCCCGGCGCAGTGTGTCCTTGGTGAGCTGGTCGAACTCCTCCAGCACCCCCGCGTCCAGCGCCGAGTCGAAGGCCCGCGCCGCCGCGCAGACCTGGAGCGCCGCCCGCTGCCCCTCGGACAGATCGCGCAGCAGATAGCGCCGGGCCGCCACGTCCAGCGGCATCGGGTCCTCCGGCGGTCCCGGCACCGGCGCGGCGGAGTCGAGGATGTGGCGCAGCTCCGCCGCCCCGCCGCCGCGCTCGACGACGATGGCGTACGCGGCGTCGAGCAGGGCGCGCGCGCTCCAGGGGTGCCCGTACGAGAGCCGGTGGATCAGCGGGGTGGTGTGGACGAGCGTGGCCGCCGTCCGCTCGGCCAGGGTGGTCACCTCGGGCTCGGTGAGATCGCGCAACCGCACGGGGTACCAATGCCACTTGGAGGTCGACACGGGACGCGGGATGCTCCTCCGCCAGTCCTCGTACGAGACCTCCTCCGGCGCGCGCAGGCGCAGCTCGGCCGGCAGGTCCGGGGCGTAGGGGCCCGGCACGGCGCGCGCGTTGGCGGCGGTCGCGACGACGAGCAGCGGGTCGTGGCCCCGGCCCAGCGCGGAGTTCGCCTCCCTGACGCGTACCAGCAGGTCCAGGAACTCCCGGCCCCGCGGCGCGTCGATGTTGTCCAGCAGCGCGACACACTCCTTGTCGCGCGGATGCCGGACGAAGTGGTCGCGCAGATCCTCCACGAAGGCCCCGCACAGCACCCGGTCGACCTGCTCCGCGTCCTCCGGCGCCTCGCTGCCGGCCAGTTCGTTCAGCCGCATCAGCGAGTCGACCGGCCGGTGCGGACCGTCGGCGTACCAGCTCAGCCCGGTGCGCCACATCACGGTGACGGGCAGCCTCGGCAGGCCGAACTGGACGAGTTTCAGCACGAGATTGAGGCCCGGCAGCGGTACGAGGTTGAGGTCCTGGAGCACGCCGAACGCCTCGACGGCCCCGTGGCCCCTCTCGTACGCCTCGGTGCTCTCCTTGGCCTGCCGCAGCGCCCGCTTCAGCTCCGTCCGTACGGTCCGGGCGTCCGCGCCGTTGAGGTTGATCGCGGTGTGGGCCACGAGCAGCCCGAGTGCCAGCCGGGGAAAGAGCACGGCGGGCTGGCGCGGAAAGCGGTACGAGAGCCCGAGCGCGAGCCGCGCCGCCACTTCGTGCGGTCGTTTGGCCGGTGCCGAGGCGAAGTCGTACAGGGCGTTGGGTCTGTTGGACGCCAGATAGCCGAGCCAGCGGAGTGTGGTGGTCTTGCCGCTGCCCCGTCTGCCGAGCAGGGTGATGACCGGAAGTTCCCGGCCCCCGCCCGTGCGCGTACGGCACTCGTTGAACAGACGGACCACGGACTTGACACCCTGTGGCCGTTCCGTCGGCATGGTTACCATGCCGCCCTCCCCCCGTTTTTTCTTTTGTGCGCGCGCTTCCACCATGGTTGAGCAGAGTCGCGTGTGGCTAGGGGGAGGGTGACCTGATTGTAGTAACTTCCTTACGCTCGGTGGTGAGGGAGAGGTGGAAGTGACGCGTGGGTGTACCTGGAATGTGCGCTGTGAGAGCGTGCGCTGCTAAAGCGTGCGCGCCAGCCGGTCCGCCATCAGCTTGATGAAACGCGACGGGTCGCTCAGCTCGCCGCCGTCCGCCAGCAGGGCCATGCCGTAGAGGAGTTCGGCGGCCTCGGACAGTCCGGCGTCGACTGTCGTGTCAACCGTCGAGTTGTCCGTCGCGTCGGCCGTCGAGTCGTCCGTCGCGTCGGCCTCACCCTCGGCGGGCGCAGCGTCGCTCGTGACGGGCGCCGCCTGATCCGCGTGGGCCTTCCGCAAGCCGCTGACCAGCCCGTGCGAGGGGTTGAGTTCGAGGATGCGCTTGATGCGGGGCACTTCCTGGCCCATGGCGCGGTACATGTTCTCCAGCGCCGGGGTCACATCGTGGGTGTCCCCGACGATGCAGGCGGGCGAGACGGTGAGCCGCGACGAGAGCCGTACCTCCTTGACGTCCTCACCCAGCTCCTTCGTCATCCAGGTCAGCAGCCCGGCGTAGTCCTGCTGCTGCTTCTCGCGCTCGGCCTCGACCTCCTTCTTCTCCTCCTCGGTGTCGAGGTCGACCTCGCCCTTGGCGATCGAGAGCAGCTGCTTCCCCTCGAACTCCGGCACGGACTGCACCCACACCTCGTCCACCGGATCGGTCAGCAGCAGCACCTCGATCCCCTTGGCCTGGAACGCCTCCATGTGCGGCGAACTCTCGATGGCCGACCGCGACTCACCGGTCATGTAGAAGATGTGCTGCTGCCCCTCCTTCATGCGCTCCACGTACTCGCTCAGGCTGGTCAGCTCCTCCGCGTCCCGCGTGGTCCCGAACGAGGAGATCCCGAGGATCGCGTCCCGGTTCTCGAAGTCGCTGAGGAGCCCCTCCTTGACGACCCGGCCGAACTCTTTCCAGAACGTCAGATAGCGGTCCGGGTGGGCGGACTTCATGTCCTTCACCGTGGACAGCACCTTCTTCACCAGACGCCGGTGCATGAGCTGGATCTGGCGGTCCTGCTGGAGGATCTCCCGCGACACATTCAGCGACAGGTCCTGCGCGTCGACCACTCCCTTGACGAAGCGGAGGTATTCCGGCATGAGCGCTTCGCACTCATCCATGATGAATACGCGCTTCACATAGAGCTGCACCCCGCGCTTGTGTCCCTGCATGAACAGGTCCTGCGGGGCGTGGGTCGGAATGAACAGCAGTGCCTGATATTCGAAGGTCCCCTCCGCCTGCATACGGATGGTTTCCAGCGGATCGGTCCAGTCGTGACTGATGTGCTTGTACAGCTCGTTGTACTCGGCATCGGTCACCTCGCTCCTGGACCGCGCCCACAGGGCCTTCATCGAGTTGATGGTCTCGATTTCACGCGGAGTCCCGTCCACGCTCTCGTCGTCGGAGGACTCGGCGGCCATTTTGATGGGCCAGGTGATGAAGTCCGAGTACCGCTTGACGATTTCCCGGATCTTCCAGCCGGACGTGTAGTCGAACAGCTGGTCCTCGGCGTCCTCCGGCTTGAGCCGCAGCGTCACCGCCGTACCCTGCGGCGCGTCGTCCACCGACTCGACCGTATACGTCCCCTCGCCGCTCGATTCCCAGCGCGTCCCCTGGCTCTCCCCGGCACGCCGGGTCAGCAGGGTCACCTCATCGGCCACCATGAAACTCGAATAGAACCCGACACCGAACTGCCCGATCAGCTCCTCGGACGTCCCGGCGTCCTGGCTCTCCTTCAGCTCCTTCAGGAACTTCGCCGTCCCGGAATTCGCGATCGTCCCGATCAGCTGCACCACATCGGCGTGCGACATCCCGATGCCATTGTCGCGCACGGTGAGCGTGCGCTCCTTCTTGTCGACCTCGATGGCGATATGGAGATCCGACGTGTCCTCCCGCAGCCCGTCGTCCCGCAGAACCTCCAGGCGGAGCTTGTCCAGCGCGTCGGAGGCATTGGAGATCAGCTCCCGGAGGAAGACGTCCTTGTTCGAGTAAATCGAGTGGATCATCATCTGGAGGAGTTGACGAGCTTCTACCTGAAACTCGAATGTCTCGGTCGACATGTGCAGGAATCCCTTTCCTTGTCAAAGCCCTTGGCAAAGCGGCAGCCCGAATCCGGCGAGCCACCCCACATCGTATCCAGCCTCCCCGCCACCGAGCGGGGGTACGCACGCGCGCGGTGCCGCCCGCACGCCACGACCGCGCTGGCCCGCTTCGCAAACCACCCAGGGGCCCGACCCGCGATGCGGATCAGGCCCCCGAGCCGGAGTTTCGGCTCCTACGCTTCGACCGCCGCCCGTTACGCCGGGTCGATGCGCGAGATGCTGCCGGCGATGTCGAGCACGTACAGCTCGCCGTCACCGTCCTCCACGAACGAGATGACCTGGCCGCCGCTGACTCCGAGGTCGTTCTCGCCGGTCACCTGGCCGTTCTCCACCTCCAGCGCGCGGACGGTGCCGTCGCAGTAGTCGCTGAACAGGTACTGCCCCTGGAGGGCCGGGATCGCCTCGCCGCGGTAGACGTATCCGCCGGTCACCGAGCAGCCCAGACCGCTGCGGTCGTACTCGTGGATCGGCGGTACGTGGTTCGCGGGCTCCGTGCCGCCCCGGAAGGCGTGGTTGCCCTCCATCTGGGACCAGCCGTAGTTCTCGCCGCCCTCGCTGTCCGCCGGGGCCCAGTCGATCTCCTCCCAGGCGCTCTGGCCGACGTCGCCGATCAGCAGGTCACCCGAGCCCGCGTCGAAGGAGAAGCGCCACGGGTTGCGCAGCCCGTACGACCAGATCTCGTCCTTCGCGTTCGGGTCGTCCACGAACGGGTTGTCCGGCGGGATCGCGTACGGTTCACCGCCGCCCGGGTCGATCCGCAGCAGCTTGCCGAGCAGTGTGCCGAGGTTCTGCCCGTTGCCGTGCGGGTCGCCGCCCGAGCCGCCGTCGCCGAAGGCGATGTAGAGGTAGCCGTCGGGGCCGAACCTGATGTCGCCGCCGTTGTGGTTGGAGTACGGCTGCGTCTGCGTGAGAACCGTGCGCCGGGTGTCCGGCTGGATCTCGCCGTCCCGTACGGCGAACTCGTCCACGTTGCTGGTGCCTTCGCGGTCCGTGAACGAGATGTAGAAGTGCGCGAACTCCTTGTCGAACGCAACGCCCAGCAGGCCGCGTTCGCCGTCGGTGGTGGTCTCGCCGGATATGTCGAGGACGGGCTCGCCGAGCCCCTGATCGTCCAGAACCCGTACGGTTCCCGCGCGTTCGGCTATCCAGACGGTGTCTCCGGGACCGGCCGCGCCGGCGATGGGGTTCTGGGCTCTGGCCACTTCCTTCAGTGTGACCTCTGCCGCCTGACGTGGGGCTGTCGCCTCGTCAGCAGACGCTGTGGTCAAGGCGAGGGAAGCGACGAGGCAGATGGTGCCGATGATCGCCGAGCTTCTGGTGCGAACTTTCACGTGGCCCTCCTAGAGGCAGCGGATGGAGAGGTAACCCCCGGCTGCTTGGGCGGAGTTGTGTGGGTGTCGCCCGAGTCAGCACGCAACCTGGGTGGGGCGATTGTGTGCCACTGACCATGGGTGGGGATAGAGGGGCAGGGGTGGTTTGGCTTGGAACACCGCTCCCACCGCTCCCACCGCTCCCCCCCCTCGATCTCACCGCTCCCACCGCCGCGGCCGGCGGGCCATGCGGAGAAGACCCGCCACCCCAACTCCCGGCATGAAACGTTCTATCCGAGTCATTGACGGTCGGTGGAAGGCTGCCCTAGCGTCCCCATCGACGTGATTGAAACCTTTCAACGGTCGACAGGGACGCGTATCGGCCCTCCGAGGGAGACTCGATGAACGACGGCACGCACAGCCGCAGACGCGTCCTCCAACTCGGCGCGGCGGCGGCAGCTGCCGCCGCCAGCGGCGGGGCCACCTCCTGGGGGCCCGCGTACGCCGCGCCGCCCGGCGATCCGGCGGCCCTCGCCTCCGATCGCCCGGCCTCGGACCGTCTCGCCCCCGGTCGCCTCGCCTCCGACCACCCCGCCGCCTACTCGCCCGCCCGGTTCGCCCGCCCCGGCACGGGCAGCATGCCGCTCATCCTGTGGTTCTGGAACGGCACGGTGACCCCCGCCCTCGTGGACACCACCCTCGCGGACCTGCGGGACAAGGGAGTGACCGAAGTCCTGGTCTTCCCCTTCGACACCCCGGCCCTGCGCCCCTCGTTCTTCACCGAGGCATGGTTCGACATCATCGAGCACACGCTCCGCGAGGCGGACCGCCACCACATGCGGCTGTGGCTGTTCGACGACGACTTCTTCCCGAGCGGCCGGGCGGGCGGGTTCGTGGTGAACGGCGGCCGGGTCGGCGACCGCGTCTACCGGCCACGCCCCGACCTGCGGGCCAAGAACCTGACCCGCGGCAGCGTCGAGGTCACCGGCGGTACGGTCGTCCGGCTGGCCGCCCGCGCGCTGTCGGTCGACGACGGACGGCTGACCGTGGACGCCGCCGCGTACGACGGTGTCCAGGTCCTGAAGGAGGGCACCGACTGGGCCGACTGCACGGTCACCGCCACCGTCCGCGTCGAGAGGGCCGCCGCCGGTCTGATGGTGCGCTGCTCCGATGCCCGCAACGGCTACCTGGCCGACCTGCGCGCGGACGGCGGCATCGACATCTGGCGTCAGAAGGACGGCGGCTTCACACTGCTGCACCGGGGCGACGCCACGGCCGGATTCGACGCCGCGGCCGACCACGAACTCGCACTCTCCCTGCGCGGGCCGGTCATCACACCGTCGCTGGACGGCGCCGCCCACCCGCCGGTGACCGACACCGCGTACGCCTCCGGCACCGTCGGTGTACGCGCCACCGCCACCCAGCGCTCCTCCTGGGACAGCCTCACCGTCACCGACCCGGCCGGCGCCACGCTGTATGACCAGACGTTCCAAGACCCGTCCGCAGTCGACGAGTTCGAGACACCGGCCGCCCTCGGCGAGGTCGTCGCCGCCGCGGCCCGCCCCGTCGGCGCCCTCGGCGACGGCACGGTCCCCAGGATGATCGACCTCACCGCCGCCGTACACGCCGACGGCGTCTGGACCGCGCCCGCAGGCCGGTGGCAGGTCGACCTCCACACCTCCCGGCCGCTCGCCGATGCCACCGGCAGCAGGCGGAACTATCTCGACCTCCTCGACGACGAGGCGGTGGATCTCTTCATGGACATCGTGCCCGGCGAGTACCTGCGCAGGTTCCCGTGGGCCGTGGGCGGTGTCCTGCGCGGATTCGCCGACGACGAGCCGTTCGTGGCCTCCGCGGACGCGGGATGGGGGCTGCCGCCCTGGTCCCCGAGCCTCCCGGCCGAGATCGGCGGGCTGGCCCCGAAGGCGGGCCTCGGGATCGTGCTGTCCGCTGTCCTCGACGACCTCGGCGACGAGGGGGACCGGCTGCGCGGTGTCTTCTGGCGCGCGGTCTCCAACCGGTTCTCCGCCGCGTACTACCAGCGTCTCGGCGCGTGGATGGGCGAGCGCGGTCTCGACGTCATCTCCAACCCGCTGTGGGACGAGTACGGACCGTCCGAGCAGGTCAAGAGCACCGGCAACCTCAACACCGCACACCAGTGGGCCCAGGTGCCGGGCACCGACCTGATCTTCGACCACTACCAGCGCGGGTACCACCGGATCCTGCCGCGCTGGCCGGCGAGCGCGGCCCATCAGACGGGGCACACCCGCGTCTACCTGGAGGCCATGGGCGGTACGGGGTGGAGTGTGACCCCGGCCCTGACCCGCGAGGTCATCGGGGCGTTCGTCGTCCGCGGAGTCAACAAGGTTCTGCTGCACGCCCGGTTCTCCGACCAGAACGACATCGTCTTCCCGCCGCCCTTCCAGCCCGCCAACCCGTGGTGGGACCTCTCCCGGCCGCTCAACGAGTGGATCGGCCGGCTGGTCGAGACGGCCCGGGCCACGGCCAGGGCCCGTACCGCGCTCCTCCAGCCGCAGCGAGCAGCGGAATTGCTCCAGGATCATCCCGAACAGAGCCGCTTCGACGAGGAGTTCACAGCGGCCGTCCACGCCCTGGAGGACGTGCAGATCGACTTCGACCTCCTGGACGAGGGCGCGCTGGACCGGGACCCGGCACTGATCGAGCACGCCCGGCCACGCGGCTCCCGGCTGGCCGTGGGACGCCAGGAGTACGGCATCGTCGTCCTGCCGCACACGCCCGTGCTGTCGGTAGGAGCCGTGGAGTCACTCACCGCCTTCGTCAAGGGCGGCGGCGTCCTGGTGGCGGTCGGCGAACTGCCGAAGCGCGAACCGTCCGGCCAGGGAGACAAGTTGGCGCGGTCCCTGGCAAGACTCTTCAACGGCGGCCGGGCCTCCGGGGCGCACCGGGCGAAGGACCCGGCCGAGGCGGCGGCGATCGTCGCCGCGGCGGGCGGGGCCGCCGCCACACTGGCGCCAGCCACCCCCGACGTCCGGGTGCTGCGGCTGGAACGCGTCGGCCGGCAGGCGTTCCTCCTGCACAACGAGCGGCCGGAGGCGGTACGGCTCACCGCGACCTTCCCGGCCCTGGGCGTGCCGGAGATCTGGGACCCGGACACCGGGGGGACCACGACGGCGGGCGTATGGCGCACGGCGGCGACGCGATCAGGGAACGGTACGGCCATCCCCCTGACACTCGAAGCGAAGGCGTCGCTGGCGGTGGTCTTCCGCCCGCCGACGCGCGAAACTCCCCCGCACGCGGTCGAGTCGAACGCACCGGTGGAGAACCTGACGGTCGACGGACGCACCGGGACCGGGACCGCCACCGTACGCGTCACCTCCCCGACGACGGTCCGGGTGGAGGCCCGGCACGGCGAGCGCCGCTACACCGGAACCCTCGCCGTCACCGACCCGCTCACCCCCGTACCGCTGGACGGCGACTGGAGCTTCCGCCTGGACCGCGACGGCGAGCGGGACACCAGCCGCCCGCTCGGCAGCTGGACGGATCTGGCCCCCGCGCACTCCGGCTCCGCCGTGTACGAACGCCACATCACCCTGGACGCCCGCACCCTGTCCGGCCGCCTCTGGCACCTGGACCTGGGGGAGGTGCGCGACGTAGCCGAGATCACCGTCAACGGCACAGAACTGCCCGCGCGCCTCTGGGCGCCCTACCGCGCAGACGTCACCACCGCCCTGCGCGCGGGCACCAACTCCATACGCGTACGGGTCACCAACACCGGCGCCAACGCACACGGAGACGCGGCCATCTCGGGCCTCCTGGGCCCGGTGACACTGCACCCCGAACGGCGCGTCGGAGTCCCTCTCACCCGTACCTCCGACTGAGGGGGCCCGGGCAGGCGCTCTCCCACGACGGGCAACGGTCGGCCCCGTCCGGCATCCGGCAGCCCCCGCAGCGGCGCGGCGCGGGGCACGTCGGCGTACGGCTCGGAACAAGGTGTCCGGGAGCGGCTGCGCGACCCGCGCATTCCCGTTATCCGGCGGGCATGGACTCCAGATGAGCCATGGACTCCAGGGAGAGCAGGCGCGCGTTCTCCAGAGCCGTGACCACCCAGCGGTCGTTCTGCCACACCGTGACGAACAGCTGCATGGAGAAGCGCGTCGAGGGCGGCTCCTCCTCGCCCGGCATCTGGATGCCGACGCGGCTGTGGACCACGCCGACGCCCGGGCTCACGATCCGGGCGAAGACCACCTCGCCCCGCAGCAGTTGGGAACCCTTCATCACCGTGCCGAGGATCTGCTCGTGTGCCGCGACCGCCTCCGCGCGGCTCCGGTAGACGGTTCCCTCAAGCTCCGCGAACAGGACGTCCTCGGCGAAGTCGGCGAAGAAACCGGCGACATCCCCGCGGTTCCACGCCTCGTACATCCGGCCCGGAATGGCGCTCATCGCCTCGACCGACTGTTCCATGTGATCACCTTTCTACGACGTGTGCACCACCATCCTTGCCGTGCCGGGCGGCGGGCGCCTTGACTGTGCGTGCACGGTCGTTGGACGTCAGCGCCGCCGCACCGTAGCCGTAGGTCGCCTTGAAGAGCCGGCTGAAATGCGCCGGATCGCCGAATCCCCAGCGTGCGGCGACGGCCGCGACCGTCCGGTCGCTGTGCGTCAGGTCGGCGCGGCACCGCTCCAGGCGACGCCGGCGGATGAGGGCCGCGACCGTCAGCGGCTGGTCTTCGAAAAGCTTGTGGAGCCGGCGTACGGAGATGTGGTGTGCCGCGGCGATCCCGGCGGGAACGAGATCCCGGTCGGAGAGCCGCGCCTCGATATAGCCGAGAACGCGATCGCGCAACGCCTCGTCGGGGCACGGGCGCGCGTCGCCCAGCTGGGCCTCCAGCGCCACCGAGATCAGCTCGATCACCGCGGCCGCCGACCGGTGCGCCTCGCCGGTGCGCCTCGCCGGTGCGGAACCCTGTCAGCGACCGGGCCATGTCCCGCGCCAGCGAGGACACCAACGCTCCCGGGCCGCGATTGCCCTTGATGCGTACGCCGGCCAGGCGGGCGGCGTCACCGGGGCGGAGCCGCAGCTCCCGTCGGGGCACCAGCATGGTCACATGCGTGCAGGCGGTACTGGTGAACCGCACCGGCCGCGCCGGGTCGATGAGAACCAGGTCGGTCGGCCCGAGATCGGCGGTGTCCCGGCCCTGCTCGACGCGCGCCCGGCCCCGCGTCACCAGGTCGATCTGCCACAGCTCCTCGTCGTCGGCGCGGCTGCAACGAGCGTCGCGGAAGCACTCGCCCTCGGGCGTGACCAGCTCGATCAGCTTGAGAGGCCCGAGGTCGCGCGCCACGACGTCGGCCCGGAATTCCCCGCTGTCGTGCCGCCTGCTGAGCACGGGCGGCAGCCCGCTGGCCGCGAGCGTCTGCTGGAAGGTTTCGATGTCGGTGAGCACGGTGCCACGGTAGGCCGGTCGGGGATCGTTCAATATCCCGCGCCAGCAATTCCAGGGAGCTTCTGCCAGAGATCTATCCCAAAGGATCACCGGAGACGCAGGAAGGGCCTGACCCTCTGAGAGGATCAGGCCCTTGACCTGGTGTTTCAGCTGTCGGGGTGGCGGGATTTGAACCCACGACCTCTTCGTCCCGAACGAGGGTCGGGCAGGACCGGCACCTGGTCGCCTTGCTAACGGTGCAGGTCAGGGCCAAGTTTCGGGTTGGTGTGACAAGGGCTCGGTCGGCCTGCGGAGGATGATCATCTCCCAGAATTCTCCCAAGCCCTGATGCTGTGACCGCCTCGCGAAGCGGCGCCGCTCCCGTCGGCCGCTTCGCAGAGGCGAGTTTGCACGCTCCTTACGAATTGGTGCGTGATGGCGGGTGAGGCGTGTTTGACCTGGTCGTGGCCTGTTCTCGGTTGTTGTGGGTGCGGTCGGAGACGAGGCCGGCGATGGCGCGGTAGGTGTCGGGCAGGCGGTCGCGGCGGTGGGTCCAGCGCGTCAGTTGCTTCCAGCGTTTGTGGTCGGCGAGGGCGTGTTCGACGGTGATGCGGCCGGATGAGTGGCCGTGACGGTCGCGTTCCCATTGTTCAACCCTGTCCGGCAGTGCTCCCGGACGCGGTTTTCTGGGTGGTGTGATCGCTTGTCCTCGGTGGTCGCGGCTCAGGCCGCGAGGTAGCCGTCGTCCAGGAGGACCTCGATGTCGGGGAAGTGCTGGAAGCAGATGGCGATGCCTTCGTTGCGGGCGGGCGTCGCGTCGTGCATACGACCAGGTCGCAGGGCATCGGTCCATACTGTGCGGCCACGCCAGTCGGCGATCACGGTGGCCTTCATCGTGTTCTGCTTCTTCTTGCCCGAGACGAACGCACGGCGACCACCGTGGTTGGCCTGCGGCCTGCGGACCTGTATTTCGGTGGCGTCCAGCCGCAGCTCGACGCCTTCGGACTGGGCGTACGCGAACACGTCCGTCAGCGTCCGAAGACGCAGGCCGGGACGGTCGGGAACCGCGCACCCCCGCTCGGCAAGGAGCGTGCGTACCTCTGCGATCGCACGGGTGATGGTGGAGCGGTCGACGCCGAACAGCAGGCCCAGGACCGAGTGCGGCAGGTCGTGCCGTAGATGTATCAGCGTGGCCACCAACCGGTCGACGAACACCAGCTGGTGACGGGCGCCGGCACCCGCGGCCCGCTTCCGGACTCCTCCGCGTACGGCATGGCGTCGGCCCTCGAGTCCGGCCTGCCACGGCGCGGCCAACTCCTCGACCAAGCACGCCAGATGATGCCGCGAGATTCCGGTGAACAGCCGATGCGCCAGGACCGCCCGATTGACCCTGATCGCCACAACCGGATCATGCCACCTGCCAGCAACGACGCCTCACCCGCTATCACGCACCACCTCGTTAGCGCGCCCTCACAGTCGCCCCCTGATCCGGCAACAATCCGACGGCGGGGTGAACATCAGGCCGCGCCGACACGGCGCGAGATGGCGCAATGCCCGGAACATCCGCTTCGGCCTATCAGAATATGCTGCAAGATCAGTATAGAGCGAGCGCCGGGATTAGCCATGGAAGACGATTTGTCCATTTTCATTCAAACGGCGGGAACCACCGTGGTGGCCCTTATGGCGTCGACCGCTTTCAGTAGCGCGAAAAACGCTGTTCTCGGACTGTGGGCCCGTCTGCGCCCCGGCGAGATGGCGACGATCGCTGCGGATCTGGAAGCGACACGAGCGACCCTGATTCAGGGAGCATCAGATGCCCTGACCGTCCAGAATCTCGCATATGCATGGCAACAACGGCTCGCACCACTGCTGTCCGTCGAATCAGACGCCGCTGCCCTGCGCCGTGCGCTGGCTGCGGTCAGCACGGATGATCCGGTGCAGGAGCGACTGCCAGCTAGGAGCATTCGGATGATCGCTAAGGCTAATCATGGCACTAACTTCCAGGCCGGGCGAGACCAGTACAACGTCGTTGGTCACTGACCTCGGTGACTGGTCAACAAGTAGGGCGCAGGTTGTGAGGCTGGCTCCTGCAGAGTCCTGCGCCGGATAAGCGGAGTAAGCAATGCGGTATCGCGATGACGGCCTCATCTACATCAGGCAGAACGCGGAGTCCGCTGGGAGCGGAACCAACATTCAGGCGGGTCGCGACCAGTTTGTGTTCGACTCAGGGACAGTGCATGTCCACTTCAATGGCTTGCAGTCGCCCAGCGCCCCTCCAGTATCGCTGCGGCCACCAGTCAATCTCAGACCGCCGCAACTGCACGGGCGAGAATCCGCCTTCCGCGACCTGGGCGGCGGAGACTTGGCAGCACTGATGGGCTGCATTACCGTCCTCAGCGGCCTAGGCGGCATTGGGAAGTCCGCTCTGGCTCTGACCATTGCCAACTACGCGCGGAGCGCCGGAGCGACTGTGCTGTGGGTTCACGCTTCCGGCGGGTCTGAGGTAAGCGAAGCGTTCCGGCAGATTGCAACGAAGCTCTGCCCGCAGGGTTCAGAGGGCGGCGAGACGCTGCTGGATCGGCTGAATACTGCAGACCTCGCTTGGGAGGCCCTCCATGCCAGCGAGAAGCCCTGGCTGCTGGTCTTCGATAATGCAGATGACCCCGCACGGCTTCATCAGGACTTGGGGCCCAACTGGCTGGAGCCATCTGCGTCCGGGGCGGTTTTGGTCACCACCCGCCAAGCGCACCTGGACGTCTGGCCACCCGGTACGCGGTTGAAGAGGCTCGGCCCGCTTGACCATGAAGCCGGCGCCGATATGCTGCTCGCTTTGTCCGGCAGTTCCGCACCGGATCCTGCGGAGCGTGGCGCCGCACGGGAACTGGCCGAGCGGTTGGGCGGCGTGCCCCTCGCGTTGCGGGCTGCTGGACTCTGCGTGGCGCAGCCTTTCTCTCCCATCCAAGACCTCAAAGCCTTCGGACAGGCGCTCGACCGTGACTTCCCGAATGTGGTTGATCGGGCCGCCACCACTTCACCGCACTCGTCCACGATCGAAGACGCCCGGAGCCTAGTGATGCAGACCTGGGAGGTGTCTCTGGACGCGCTGGAACAGCAGGGCTTACCTCAGGTCAGGCCGATCATGCGGACCCTGTCGTGTTGGGCATCCCGGCCAGTACCGGTGGCCCTGCTGTCGCCCAAAGTGCTGGCAAGGACCCACCGCTTGGAAGCCGGCAGGTGGGACAGCGTTGCCGTGGAGCGTGCACTGAATGCTCTCAGTGCCGTCGGCTTGATCGACGTCGCAGACGAGAACTCCGACGGTCCCTCCGCGGAAGCCGACGCGTTCTACCACCGCAGGAGTGACATGAGCTGGCGCCGGTGCGTCATTGTCCATCCGCTGGTCGCCGAGGTGAACGCAGCGCATCTGGAACGGTCCCCTCACCGCGCCCGCACTTGGGCCGCCGCAGTCCGCTGCCTTGGGGCTCTGCGAGACACCGAGGACCAAGAAGCCACTGCCCAATGGCCCTTCGCGGTTCCTCACATGATGGCAGTGGCCGGGCGACTCCCCCCATCGCTCGAGGAATTGTTCGAGACCGTCGTCAATACGCACATGTACTTGAGCCGTTACCTGAGAATGGTCGGCCGGTACGACATCGCCCACAAGTGCGCTATGGCTCTTCGTGCGCGACTAGCCACCTTCACGCCCAATGACCGAATCCGTTACCTGGTCGAACTCAACGCGGCGGAGTGGGCCTGGAACATGTCACGATTGGATGAGGCCGACACCATGTCTGCGGCCGCGTGCCGCCTAGCCGTCTCTTCGCTCGGACCAGATAGCATCGAATTCTATGTGGCCCGCGCGCTGGCCGTCGCGATCCATTCGGAGCTTGGCTCCCTGGAGTCGGGAGCGAAAATGGCACGCGAGCTGTGCGCGGACATGGACGATAAGCCGCATCTCCCGTACCTCGGCATGCAGGCCCATCATCACTTCGCCACCATTCTGCGTCAGTCAGGGCGTCTAGACGAGGCGGAAAATCACTCTCGGCGAGCCGTCGAGTCCTCGGACTGCCTGGAGCCTGGCCCTTTCACTCAGGCCATCATCCGCCACGAACTAGGCGTCATTCTGTGGCATCGCGGCCATCTCGACCGGGCGCTTACTGTCCTGTCGGAGGTGCTGAGGCAGCAGCGCTCCTTCCTGCCTGCCTGGCACCCGTCAGTCCTTGTCACTCGATATGACATCGCGTCCATCCACAGCCTGCAGGGAAACTCAATCAGGGCTTTCACGGATTTCATGGACATCTGGCTTGCCGAGCAGGATCTACTAGGGAAAGATCACTATAAAACGCTACAGACCCGGCATCAGGTGGGTCAAATTCTGGTGGAAATCGGGGAAATCGATCAGGCCGAGCCGCTTCTCAGCGAGGTGGAAGCGGAGTACGAAACACAGGGACTACAAGGTCGCCTCACCGATCTACTGTCCACCCGGCACGAGAGGGTGCACATCGCGGCACAGCGCGGCCAGCATGTGGAAGCCCATCAAGGGTGGCGCCGGATCCTCAATGAGGAGCAACGCAACCTGGGCGCGCGGCACCCGTCCACCCTCCGCACTCACTACAACTGGGCATTCTGTTGGGCGGTCCTCGGCTCTCCCTCTGTGGCCCGTGCGGAGATGAGGAAGGTGCTCGTTGCTCGCCGCGACGTGCTCGGCATCAACCATTACGAGACGAAGCAAGCCGCAGACATGCTCACCGCACTGGCCCGTCAGCAGTCAAAGAAGTGGCGCTTCGGTGGAAACCGTAGACGCAATGTGCCCGTGAACCGCGCGGCACGCAGAAACGCTAATAGTCAGGCCAGTGACATCTGAGGCGGGCAGCCAATCCGGATGGCGACGGTCGTCGACTGGGCGGTGGAAGCCCCCTATGTCCCGCATTATCGCGGTGCAGCCTGCCGCCCTCGTCCCGAACGTCTCACACATCGACTACGACGTCGAGGAGCGGACCTGGACCGGCTCTAGTGACTCGCCAGGTTAGGCAGCCGCCCTGGGCCGCGCAGGGTCTGGGCGCGTGAACGCCGCCCTGCTCAAACACCTCGCCGGACCTTCCGTGCAGGTCCCACGTGCGACATTGCCCCCGACGTGACCGCCTACGCCCGCCTGATGCTGGACGCGAACCGATACGGTGACCTCCGCGTGGTCACGGGGGACGGTGCTCTCGGTGCCGAGGAGTTCAGTTCCTACTGCCGCATGATCGCCGCCGTCGGCATGTGGGACCTCCCCGGAACTTGCTGGGACCAACTCGCCGTCGGCGGACTCCTCGTCCCGCTGTGACGGCGCGGGCTTTCGCGGTCCTCGGCGTTCCGACGCGAGAAGGATCGGATGACGTCCGAATCCGTGAAGATGCGCGGCTTTTTCGCGGTGATCGGCCAAGACGGAGAACGGAACGACCACATCCACGACGACCGGCCTGTTTGGCTCTACTGGGACGAGGACCAACCCATCGAGTCTTCGTAGATCTCGCTTCTGCGGCATGGCCAATACCAGCTTTCAGCACCAGCTCACCCGAGCCGCGATCAACCTCGTTCGGATCACTGCCTGGCTCAGCAACAATCCCGTGGCGCTCCGCTCCAGCTCCAGCCAGGCGGAGTAAGACAGGCTGGCATGCTGCGCGTGCATCGCCACGCCTATTGGCCGAGCATGACCTCTGTGATCGGTCCGCCGTTGACACCTGGCTCAAGCACGAGAGCTGGCGTGTAGCTGGGCCTCCCAGGGGTAGCACCGTCCCACTCGTAGACGACGGTGCGCAGTGTGTTGAGGTATCGCCCTACGAGCAGAGCCATCGTGTAGGGGCCGTGGAAAGCGAGATGCACCTCCGCACGGCCGCTGTGTGCGGCAAGCGCTTTGATCTGTTGTGCGGCAGCCGTGCTGAGGCGTGCGGCCTCGCGCGGGTCGAGTCGGTCTGCCCCGGCGACGGAGATCACGGCGGCCGCGGCGAAGCCGTCGCTGGACTCGTGCGAGAGCTGCTTGAATGCGGTCTGATCTGGATTGGCAGTCAGGCTGAGGAAGATCGCGACGCGGTCGTGGCTGTTGGGTGTCTGCGCTTGTTCGAGGTCGACTGGTTGCGTATGAAGTTCGCTGGTCAGTGGGTCGTCACCATTTTCTGCAGACGTCCACTGAGCGCCGCGAGTGTCGACCACCTCGACATTTCCGATCTTGGTCTCGGGCAGGGCGGCTCCCAAGGCCAGGGCTACCGACAGGTGAGCTCCGCCAAAGACGCGTACGGTTTGCGCGCTGGCGGCATAGACGGCATCGCTGGTCAGGGGCAGTGTGGTCTGCAGGAGCTGAAGTCCCTCTCGCAACGGCAGACGCCCGTCGCTGGCGGCCCTGATGCGGATGTGCAGGTCGTCCTCGCCCGCGTCCATGGCGAAGGGCGCGGGGCGGGTCTGGACTCGGATCGTGAAGGCGCGGTTCTGGCTGTGAATGGCGGGCTTGCGTTGTTCGACTCGGTGCATCAGCAGGTCGCGCACGATCTCGCCCTCGCCGGACGGCTGGACCATGTTGCTTTGCTTCTTGTCGGCGAGGGTCCGGGAGGGAGCGAGTCTTAGGAGTCGGTCCGGTGCGTCGTAGTCGCACCGTGTATCGCTTCCCGCTCTGGCGGTCTTGTTCGCGATGCATAGGCTGAAGGCGGGGTCCTCGTCCAGTTGGAGCAGCCGAGGGAGCTCACGTTCTCGAACGATGTCGCTGTGGACGATGTCCGGTGTCACGACGAGCACGGCTGCTGAAAGCCCTTGGGTCAGGGCTTGCTCGAGGCGATCGGTCGTTGTGCCGGCGCGCAGGTCGGTACGGTCTCTCCACACGACGAGACCGGCGGCCCTCAGCAGGTTCTCGATCGACTCGGCCTGCGGGGACCCGTCAGACTGCCGGTAGGAGATGAACACCGCGCCGTCAGGCCGGACCGCGCCCTTGGGCAGTGGCCCTAGCGCCTTGAATCTCTGTGGTGGCGGAAGGACCGTTGCTGCCTTGCTGGTGACGCGTCCCCATCGTGGGCGTCGGGTGATCAGCCCGGAGAAGGGGGTCGTCCCGCCGGGAGCGTAAATGAGGAGTGCGATCGGGCCGTCGTGTTCCCGGGCCATTGCCCGCATCGCGGCAAGGTCCGTCGGGCTCGGTCCGGACGGTGCGGGATGGCTGTGCCACTCGCCGACGTAGCCGGTTGGATCGTCGTCCGCTCGCTGGGCCAGGAACTCTGCGAGGAGCGTGTTCGCCTTGACGTCATCGCGCACGTACCTGTGGGTGGTCGCTCCTTGTCCCTCGACCACTAGGGCATGGGTGACAACGACGTTGGCGTCTTCCTGATAGCCGAGGAGGATGCCACCCGTTTCCCGTGGCAGCTGCTGCGCGGTCGCGGACCCGATGACCTCGTATGCCGCCTGGCGCAGCTCGATGCGTGGTGCCGACCGGGTCACTGGTGGTGGCTGCCTTGTTGTGCGGAGTGGAGGTGGCACGTCTCCCCTGCAGGATGGAGGGGGCGGTTCACGAGGAGTCCGACGGCGTGGCGGACGGTTGCCGCTGCTGCCTCGATTACCGCGTGGGGCGGCGTTTGGGAGATCGGGCTTCCGCAGCCTGCTTCGAACAGTTGCGGTGCCTCGGCGTCGGCTCTGGTCGTCGAAGGCGACAGCGGTGCTGCGGCGCCGATCGGTGGCAGTACGTCGATGCGATAGGTCCTGCCGTCGTTTTGAAGCGCCGCAGACAGGACCCGTGTGCCCAGTGTCAGGGCGCTTACATGCAGGAGCGCGGTGGTGGCGAAGTCGGCGGTGGCGTTCACGACGAGGTCGTGGTTCCGCAAATGGTCGACCGCGTCGGCACCCGAGGTAAGGGCGCTATTAATGGTGTCGATGCCTGCAGCCGGTGCCTCGTTGTGCCTGACGAGGTGCCGCTTGACCGCTTCGGCTTTCGGCAGTCCGACTGCGTCGGGGCCGACGAGGTGGCGGACGAGGTTTCCCGGCATGACCACATCGTCGTCGATGAGAGTGAGGTGACGGACACCGGAGCGCACCAGCATGTCGGCGATGAACGAGCCCAAAGCGCCGACGCCGACCACGGCAACCTTGGATTCACGCAGATCGGCAACGAGGACGCCTGCGCGAGCGGACCGGGCGGCCTCGGTGTCTGCGCCCGAGCGCAGACGTGTGACGGCCGTGCCGCCCTCCTTCGTGGGCGTTACGTCCAGCACGATCGCGCCCTCGTGGGTGCCTCGTTGGTAAACCAGCACGACGACCGCGACCGACTGCTGGCGAATTCTGCGGTCCAGATCCGCGTTCGAGCCGAGCCGGGCACAGATGTCTGCCCAGGTTCGCGGCGGCACGTCGACCTCGCCGAGATCGGCCACGAACCCAAAGCGGTCCTTGCTGTGCTTAAGGGCGTTCCTGGGACGGATGCCGTGCCTGATACGCATCGTGTTGTTGCTGGCCGGGCTGAAGCGGACGGAGCGGTTGAGGTACTGGCCGAGGTCGTCGTAGAGGTAGAGGCGCCGGTCCGCGGACTGATGGAAGTACCGGTCGAGGTCGAGGTCGGGCCGATCGTCCGTCCATCCGGTGTCCGCGTGATCGAACCATGCTGTGACGTGTTCGAGGAATGCAGGTGCCTCCGTCCACCACAGCTCGTCGTGATCTTCTTCAGCAACCAGGCACAGCGCGCCGTCCGGGTCACGGTGCCAGGACCAGGGCACCGTGTCGTGATCGATCGGCACCACCCTCGGCGGCCGAAACGGGAAGCGGGGCTGCAGGTCGATCACTACACGAGTCGTGCCCGCCAAGTGCGGGACAGGCCCTTCCCACCCAGCTTCCATCTCTTGGAACCCGGCGCGGATCAGGCCCTCCTCGAAGTGCAGCCGCGCGTAGGCGACGTACTCGTCGAACTCGGCAGAGGTCACCCGAAAGTCCTCTTGCCGGCAGGTACGACGCGGGCACCGGGCGAGATCGCGGATGCCGTCTTGCTGCCGTCCTCGTTGAAGTCGGGGGGCATTGGGAAGACCATATCTCCATCGCCGTTCTTTCCCAGCAGTTTCCGGAACGCCAGCGCGGCCTTGCCCGTGTCCTCCTCGGCGAGCGCAGTTGCTGCCGACGTCGCGGCGTCGTTGAACCGCGTACACGCGGTGTCCAGTTCATCGTCCGTCGCGCGGATGTGGATGGTGTGTCCAGACAGGGTCGGGTCGGTCACCGCGATGCCGTAGGTCACGAAGTTTTCTATGATCTTGCTGACCTCCCGGAGAGCCGAGACGTAGTACTCCGCCTGGTCGTTGCCCGAGACTGTGCCTGAGGCGAACGCCTGGTAGGCGGCCATCTCGATGAAGAATCCGCCCGGCTTCTTCGTGCCGAGCAGGGCGCGACGAGTCTGGCGAAGCAGTTTGACGGTCGGTACGTAGTACTCGTCGTGGTCCGCGTTCATCGTGCTCGACAGTTCGGTCAGCCCGTCTGGGTTGGTGCGCACCCACTCGTTCTCGTCGCCCTTCTGGGGGATCTCCCAGGTTCCGTCCCCGTAGGGGCGGGCAGGCACCGCGTCGACGTAGAGGTCGTACTCCGGGAAGGAGACTTGCAGGCTCCGGTCCTGGCGCTTGGTGCGCCGGTGCCCGTCTGCGTCGGTGGCGAACTCCGCATGCAGGACCTTGAAGAACCTGTCGAGGACGTCTGCCGACGTGACATCGCTCGGGACATCGGGCAGGCGCACGAACACGTCGACGTCCTTGATCCTGCGGATCGACACATTGCGCTTGTAGGAGCCGATCAGTACCGGGCTGACGCCGTACTCGACGAGCTTGGCATCAGCCTTGAGGGCGTCACGGACGAGGCGATGCGCCTCTGGCGCGTTGGTCTTGTCGTCGCCGGGCTCGATGGAGCTCAACGCACCCTTGAACTGCTGCTTGAGGTGAGCCATCGGGCCCTCCGGTCTGGTCGTGACTGCATTGGTCTGCTGAGCCTGCCTCGCACCAATGGCAATGCGAGGTCCGTCGGCGAGGGACTGGTGGCCTACTTCTTCTTGCTGCCCTTGCCGGTGCTCTCGTTGGTCGTTGCCTTCGGGTGCCGCTTCACGGTGGCCTGCTTCACGAACCGGCCCGTGATGGCACTGCGGCCCCGCTTGCCGTTGGATGCGCTGCTCTTGCCCGCCATGGGCTGTCCTTCCGATCTTCTGCGGTGGCCTGCGGTAGCACACGCCACATCCTGTCTATGGATTTCGTTTACCCAGTAGGTGCATGGAATCTCGTAGACCTTGATCGGGAGGATAGCATGGAGGCAGTAGGTACACGGAAATGGATTCTGGGGTCGCTGGTGGAGATCGTCTTCGAGGACGCCGAGCTCGCCCGTCTCTGCAACAGCGGCCGTGCCCGCAGGGACCGTTTAGGCCCCGATGGGGCGACCACCCTGCTCCGGCGTCTTGGCCAGATGGCGGCCGCCCACCACTTGGCCGACCTGCGCCACGTTGCAGCCGCGCGGCTGCGGCCCGCAGCCAACGGGGACTGCTTCACTCTGCTGGTGTCGCTCGGTGATCACGGCGATCTCGTGGTCCGCCCGCGTGACGACCCGCCCCGCACCCTCGACGACGGCACCCTCAACGAGCACGCCGTACGCGCTGTGATCGTCGCAGCGATCCACCGCCCCTGATCTCGCCACCATGCCCGCCCCGCAGCCTCGCCGACCGAGAGGCACTCACGTGACTCCGCCCTCCGCCCCGCACCCGTTCGCACCGGATGAAGTCCTGCCTCCTGGTGACACGCTGAAAGAACAGCTCGACGCCCTTGGCATTCCCCAGGCGGACCTTGCCCGCCGCACCGGGCTGTCGACCAAGCACGTCAACCAGGTCGTCCAGGGCAGCGCTGTCCTTACCCCCGACACTGCCCTTTTGCTGGAGCGGGCCGTCGGAATCCCGGCTTCGCTGTGGAACCAGATGGAGGCCGCCTGGCGCACCCATGTCAGCCGCACCCAGAGCCGTGAAGCCCTTAGCCATCGCCTCGACTGGCTCGACCGCTTCTCCCTGCAGGAGTTGGTCAAACGCGGCATCCTGCAGACGAAAGAGCGCACGGTGGACAATCTCGAGCGTCTGCTGGCGTTCTTCGGGGTCGCCGACCCAGAGGTTGCAGAGAACGTGTGGGGCAGTTACCGAACTGCCTTCCGGCGTTCCACCGTCCTCACGCCGGACGACTACGCCACCGCCGTCTGGCTGCGCCAGGCTGAACTCCGAGCACGTGAAATCCCTTGCGCACCCTACGACCGCGCGGTCCTGCTTGAGCTACTTCCCCAGCTGCGAGCCCTGACCGTCGAGGAACCCGCCGTCTGGCGCACCGAAATCCCGCGCCTCTGCGCCCGAGCCGGCGTCGCGGTGGTGTTCGTTGCCGCGCCCCCCAATAGTCACGTGTCCGGCGTCACCCGATGGCTCACCCCTGAGAAGGTCGGAGTCGCCCTCAGCGGCCGGTTCAAGAAGGACGACCACTTCTGGTTCACCGTCTTCCACGAGCTCGGCCATGTCCTCCTGCACGGCAAACGCCTCACCTTCATCGACAACACGAGCCGTGACGACGACACGACCCCCGAAGGAGATCGCAGTGAGGACGAGGCAGACGACTTCGCCAGGGAAACCCTCATCCCGCCCGAGCATGCGGCCGCCTACAAGCAACTTGCCCAGCGCCCCATGCCCTTTACCAACATCACAGCCTTCGCCCGTCGGGCTGGCATCGCCCCAGGCATTGTTGTCGGTCGCCTCCAGCACGACGGCGTCCTGGACTGGAAATACGGCAGCAAGCTGAAGCGCCCCATCGAGATCAGCCTCTCCGGCGATCTCGCCGCGGGCTAGCCGCCTCTGGACGTTTCACTGGACGCCACCCGCCGCGTAGCAGATAGGCAGGAACTGCTTGCTTCAGGCGAAGGCAAGCGCGCGATACTCCTCGACCGAAATCTGGACGACCCCAATGTTCATACGGGCCGTGTAGACCAGGCCGTCGAGATGGCCGGTCTCGTGGTGGATGAGGCAGCCTTCGTAGTGCTCGTCGGTCTTCTCCGAGTGAACGGTGATCTTCGGAGGTTGGCCGCAGGGGTGTTCGCCGGGGCTGCACAACGGCTGCGGCCCTGCCGATGCCGATCTACGAGGCGGCGATGCCCCTGCCTTTGGCGAAGTGGTGGACCTGGGTGATGTGGTCCGACCGGCGAACAGTTCGTCGGTGATGCGCTCAGCATCGTCGCGCTCGGCGGGCAGGCTGAAAGAGCGGGGCCATTTCGCCCAGGACGCCGACGCTGCGCTGGACGACTCCAGGGTCACGCATGCGCTGGCTGGGCCGTACGTCGGGCACCTGCACTCCCCGGCTTCCGTGCCACGTTCGGACTCGGCCCGGCGCCGCCTCGCCAGACGGTACCCAGCGTGTAGAGCGGGTGCACAGTGATCCCGGCTTATTTTGGGACTTTCGGTGCTCCCAAGCCGCGTCTACAGCCTGATGCGGTCGGCAAGCAAATCCGTGTTTGTACTGCGTGGAACGGCCAGGGGCACCACCATGTACGGATCTCGGAGAGAGGCCGATCCATGACTACTGCTCTTGCCAAAGGCTGCAATACCGTCCTGACTGCTGCGGCTTGCCGCGTCACCCTCAGCTCCCCTACGACGGGCATTGATGTGTCCGCTGTCCTGCTCGGCCAGGACGGCAGGGTGCGGAGTGATGACGACTTGATCTTCTACAACCATGCTGCGCAGGACGGGGTCAGGCTGAGCGGGCAGACCATCGTCGCGGATCTTGCCGCAATCCCGGAGACGGTGGACCGCGTTGCCATCGTCGCCAGCATCGATCCGGAGCTGCGGGTGAGGTATTTCGACGCGAGTAGCACCCCGCATGCGGTCATCGAGTGTGGCGGTGTTCGAAGTACCTTTGAGCCGCCGCCGCTCATGCACCGGGAGACAGTGGCTGTGCTCGTCGAGCTGTACCGGCGGGCGGGCAGCTGGAAGGCTAGGGCAGTGGGCCAGGGGTGGGACACGGGTCTGGCGGGGTTGGCGTCGGACTTCGGCATCGTTGTAGATGACCCGGGCCCTACCGCAGCGGCCCCTCCAACCGTCACACCCGCGCGAAGCCGACAGCTGTCCCCTGGGGTGTCGCCGCCGAGGCCGGTGACAACACCTGCCCGGCTCCCTGCGCCGTTGGGCAAAGTGCTCCTCACCAAGGCCGGCCAGGCGACCATCGACATGCGTAAGGACGACCCGAGCCTTGTAGTGACAGCCACTCTTGAGTGGAACGGCGGAAGTGCGGCACGAAGAAGGGCTGGAGCGGACCTGGATCTTTACGCCCTCTACGTCCCCCGGAGTCTGGTCACCTCACCCGGGCAGCGCCCGGTCAAGACGGACCAGGCCGTCTACTACCGGCAACTCGGATCGTCAGTAGCGCCCCCCTACATCGCACTCGACGGCGACTCCAAAGTGCCAGGTCGAGAGACGATCACCATCCGTCGCCCAGACCTCCAGGGCTACGTCCTGCTATGCGCTTACAGCGCGGTGGAGAACGGAACAGGTTCTTTCAAGTCGTACGGCGCTCAGGTGGTGGTCACGGATGGGCGCGGGTCCACGGTGACGGTGCCCTTGTTCAACAATCGCAACCTGTCCTACTGGGTCGCCATTGCCCTGATCGACTTCACTGTTCCAGGCGGTGTGGAGATCCGGCATGTGGAGAAGTACAGCGGCAACCACGTTGAGGCCCGACCCACGCTGTACTCGAGTGGGAACTTCCGTATGAGTACCGGAAAGATCGAGTTCAAGACGAGGTAGGTCTGACGGCGGGCATGGACTCTCAGAGGAGTGCGAGCCTGAACGCAGCGGCCCGCTTGGCCATCCTCTGCTTCCAGGGCGTTTGGTCCTCCTCGGCGATCTCCTGCCACAGCGCGGCAGATGCGGAACCGAATGCCGTCAGCGCCTCCGGATCGGTGTTCCGCCACGACGGGAAGCGGCCTGCGAACGCGATCGCGTTCTCCGCCGGGTGGCCGGCGTCCATGAGCCTCAGTGCCAAGGTGCCTGGATCGATCCACGCCGCACCGCGCGTTGGCCACGCCCAGTCGATGAGGCGAGCACGCCCGTCGGCGATCAGGACGTTGTGCGGTGCGAAATCGGTGTGCAACAGGGTGTTGCCGCTGAAGTGCTGGAGAGTTCCAGGCGGAGCGTAGTCCGCCCAGCGGTCCATCGCGTCCTTGATCTCGACGTCGGCCGGAGCGGTGATCCGTTGCAGTTCGGTGAGCGCGGCTTCTACGAGCACCAAGTCGGCGGAGCCGGGGCTGTAGTCGGCGTGGCGACCGCTGAGGACCTCGTATCCGAGAAGGCTCCATCCATCGACTTCCAGGTGCCAGTACAGGCGGGGACAGGACGTGGGCAGGTGGGGGGCGATCTCCGCCTCGCGGCGCTGTGCTGCGACCTGCGCATGATCACTCGCGATGCCCTTCACGAAAACGCTGCCGCTCTCGGTCTCCAGGACGGAGGCGACGCCGGAGTTCATGCCGCCGGTCATGGTCACCGCCTGATGCACGGGGCCGGTCTTGTCAGTGACAGCCTGGCGGACGTCGGCTGGGAGCTGATCGAAGGGAATGCGAGACATGGACACGCGCGGTTCCTCATGGGGCTCGGAGACAAGGGAGTGCCGCCCCCGGCCAGGGTACGACCGGGGCGGCACTCATGGGGCGCGTACGCGAGCGGTGCGGCGCCCGCCTGCGGTGTATCTAGTACGGCTGGTCGTCGCCGGCCGAGCAGCTGCACTCGGCGCCCTCGGCGGCCTCGTCCAGGTCGGTGATGATCTGGACCTCGTCGTCGCGGATGGCCCCGGCCGGCAGTGGCACGGGCAGGGTGCCGGTTGCACCATCGGTGGGGCGCCGTCCGATGGTGAGCAGCATCGGTTCGCGCGGCGGGGTGAGGGTTGTGGTGGGTGGAGTCATGATCCGTAGCCTCCGTGTTGGCAGTAGAGCTCTCGTCGGTCCCCCGCATCCTGGTAGAGCTTGGCCAGCGGCCGGCAGGTACGGCAGGTGCCGACCTTCGTGCAGCCGGAGCATCCACCGGTGCGGAGCTGTAGGGACTCGGCGATAGCGCCGAGCCGGGTGAGGGCGGCGACGCCCTCGGTCACGAGGTTCACGCTCGGGTCGCGGCCGACCTTGCAGACGGACGCGATGCCGTGCGGGTTGACGTGGAAGAACGTCCGGCCGGCATTGCAGCCGGTGAAGACGCTCCGGGCCTTGATGTGGCCCTTGGCCTGCGTCGCCAGCGGGTTCGCTTCACCGTCGATCGTCGGCGACATATTCGTAAAGACCTGGTGCGGGAAGCTGTAGCGTTCACACAGAGCCACCATCGCGTCGACCTCATGGGCGTTGTCGTCCGACACGATCACGTTCAGCCGGACCGGCAGCCGGTCCTGGTGGGCCGCGTCCAGACCCTGGATGAACCGGCCGAACGCGCCGCGATTGCGAGTGACCTTGTCGTACGTGTCCGCGGTCGCGCCGTAGACGCTGAGCGTGAGCCGGTAAGGGCGATGGCGTGCGAACAGCCCGCGGATCGGCGGCTTGCGCAGGGACGAACCGTTCGAGGAGACCTGCACCATCATCCCGAGCTGGTGGGCGTACTCGTAGGCCGCGCCGAACTCGCGGTCGATCAGTGCCTCGCCGCCCGTGATCTGCAGCCAGAGCACGCCCGCGTCGCGCATCGTCCGCAGGAGCTGCTGTTTGCCCGCCCAGTCCAGGCCCTCGAAGCGCTTCTCGCCGAGGTAGCAGAACTCGCAGTCGTAGTCGCAGCCGAGGTTGATTTCCCAGGACGCCTTCGCGTACCCGTACGGCGATCGCTCGCGCACGAGGACGAAATCGCCGACCGGTCCGTCAGGCAGCTCGGTGCCCCACGCCTGCCGCGCGGCATCAACAAGCCAAGCCGGCAGAGGGCCTCCGACGTGGCTCGCGGCGCGCAGCTCCTCATAGCGACTCCCAGGAATGCGCACACCGACCGCTCGGCCTGGCTGAAGAAGGAGGTGCTGGGCGAGGAACGGGCTGGCCACGAGAAGCGTGCTTGACGCGGCAGACGCCGCCCGATCCGGTGTGCCGGTTACGGTCATCGGACCTCCAGAGGGCGGTCGTCGTGGTTTGGGACGGGAGGGCCGATCGACTGTGTGGCGTCGTCCGCGGTCTTGAAGCAGGACCAGATGATCTTCCCGAGCGGCGTACGGCCCCTCACTCCCCACTCGTCGGAAAGCGCGGCCACCAACGTCAGGCCCCTCCCGGAGATGTCTGTGGCGGTCGGCTCGCGTACGACGGGCTGCTGGCGACGGCTGTCGTGCACTTCCAGGCGTACGCAGTTGTCGTCGATGTCGAGCCGGACGAGGAAGCCGTGCCCGCGGGCGGTGCCGTGGAGAACGGCGTTCGTGGCGAGTTCGGAGACGCATAGGCGGATGTCCTCGGTGCGGCTCGTCAGGCCCCAGCCGTCCAGCGCTCTGGTGGCGAACTCCCGTGCTTTGCGTACGGACTGGCGGCGGGCCTCGAAGAACTGCTGAAGCGACTCGGGCATGGGGTGCCTCATGACTCCGTGCTCAGGAGGAGGAGTGGCGCGGGGAAGCGGCGGTGGGCGGTCTGCTGACGAGGTACGTGGCCAGGCCCGATGCGGGGGCGGCGGGCCAGCAGCAGGCGGGCGCCGGCGGCCTCGATAAGGCGGGTGCGTTCGGCGGCGAGGTGCTTCGGCCCCAGATGAGACAGGGCGGGGGCGATGACGCCGTAGACGTCAGGAAGGGACAACGCGTCCAGCAGGCCGGTGAACGCGGTGGAGCTCGGTTCGGTCGTCGCGAGCCTGTCCTTGAAGACGCCGGAGAGCTGCAGCTCGTGGATCCGGCAGTACTCCGTCAGTGACGCCTGTAACGCCGTTTGACGGGCTGCCGAGACTCCGGCCAGCCGCAGGAAGCCGTAGACGACGGGCCCGTTGACCGGGCGGTGCTCGGTAAGGAGTTCCATGCTGGTGACCGTCCAAGGGACTCGGCGAAAAGAGACCCCTTGAGCGTCGCCGTACCTCAATGCGCAGGGAATCACCGGCTGTTCCACTTGCGCTCTACTTCCGCCCCACCGGCCGCACGCTTCTGCTTCCATGGCTGGTGGAAGGGAGCGACGCGTGGCGACCGTGCACCACTGGACCGGCCTGGAGGCCAGAGCCCTACGGCTCGCCCTCCGCCTGAGCGTGCGTGCTTTCGCCGAGCGCCTCGGTCTCGCCGTCGCGACCATCTCGAAGTGGGAAAAGCTCCGGTCCGCGACCGAGCCCCGCCCCGACACGCAGGCCATTCTGGACACCGCGCTCGGTCGCGCCGATGCCTCCGTGCACCTGCGCTTCGAAACGCTCCTGTCGGAGATGGCCGACCCCGGGCAGGTGGCAGCCGGACGCCGGGTGACGGCTGCCGGGCCCAGAGCCTGGGAGTACGAGTCGTGGACCGACGACCTGGACCGTGCCGTCGTCGCCTTGTCCCGGCAGAACTTCACCTTCGCCGACAGCCTGCTGGGCCGATGGCTCAACCGTTTCACGGCCGCCGAACTCGATGACAAGGGCCTGTACCTCTACGCCCGATCCACCGCGTTACTCGGAGACCTCAAGCGCGATCAGGGCGCGGTGCTCGGACCACTGTCCGCACGCCACTCCTACGCGGGCGCGCGCTCGATCTTCACCCAGCTCGACATTCCCCGCCGTGTCGCCCAGCTCGATCTGTCCCTCGCGGTCGTCGCGGAGATGTCCGGTGACCTGGAGACGTCGGCCCGTACCTACGAGACGCTCGCCGTCGACGACCGGCTCTCTCGCCGTGACCGGGCCAGAGCCCGCCTGTGGGTGGGCACCGCACTCAGCAAGGACGGCAACCACGACTACGCGACCCGCGTGATGCAGGCCGCGACCCGTGAATTCGAAGACCTCACCGAACCCGACGACTGGTCGGTGGCCCATCAGAAGCTCGCCCTGGCCCGCCGGGGCGTCGGGGACCTCACCCAAGCCCTGCACTTCATCGACATCGCCCGAAGCAGCGGGAGCAGCGACTCACCGATGCAACGCGTACGGCTGGACACCGCTCACGGCCACATCCTGCTGTCCGACGCGGCGACCCGCGATGATGGGATACGCGTTCTCGGCCAGGCCGCTCGGACGGCCGCGCAGTACGGCCTCGTGCACCAACTGCGCAGTATCGAGAGCGTCAAGGCCAGCAGTGAGGGGCCGCCCGGGGCCCCGCCGACGGTGATCAGGGAGACGAACGCATGAGTGACAGCCAGCAGGTCATCACCGAAGACCAGTGGCACCAGGCCAAGGCGATCTGGGACTACCACCAGATGCACCACCAGGCCCACCCCGCGGACGTGGCGATCGGCCTGGGCAGCCACGACCTGGGGGTGGCCACGCGCGCCGCCGAGCTGTACCACGCGGGTCTCTTCCCCACGCTGGTCTTCACCGGCGGCAACAGCCCGACCACCGCCAAGGTCTTCCCACGCGGCGAAGCGGTCCACTTCCGCGAGCACGCCATCGACCTCGACGTCCCCGCCTCAGCGATCCTGCTGGAGCCCCACGCCGCGAACACCGGGCAGAACATCACCCTCGCCCGCGAGGTCCTGGCCGACGCCGGCATCACCCCGGAGAAGGTGCTGCTGGTCTCCAAGCCCTACATGGAACGGCGGTCGTACGCCACCGCCCGCAAGCTGTGGCCCGAGGTCGAGATGGTGTGCGCCTCGGAAACCCTGGAGTTCGACGACTACCTCAAGTCCATCGGCGACGAGAAGCTCGTGGTGGACATGCTCGTCGGCGACCTCCAGCGGGTGATCGAGTATCCGAAGCTCGGGTTCGCCATCGAGCAGGAGGTCCCGGAGGACGTGCATGCTGCGTACGAATCCCTCATCCACGCCGGCTTCACCAGCCGCCTCATCGCTTCCTGAACTCTCCTCCCCGGGCAGCCTGTGCGCCATCCACCAGCCCAACTTCATGCCCCGGCTGACCACGCTGGCCAAGCTGTTCGCGTCGGACCACTGGATCGTCCTGGACGACGTGCAGTTCGCCCGCCGCGACTACCAGCATCGCGCCCGCATCGCCACACTCGACGGCCTTGGCCCGAACCGGTGGCTGACCATCCCCACTCACCGCCCCTCCGGGCGCGCCACCCTTATCAGAGACACCCTGATCGCCGACCCTGCCGCGGCCCGACGCAGAGCCTCATCGATCCTGCGCCAGCAGTACGGGACCAGTCCTCACTGGCCCGCACTTGACCGTGCCCTTCAGCCGGCCTGGAATGCGTTCGACACAGGAAGGGGCGCGCCGGTCGCCGCGGCCTCGACTCGCGCCCTGCTCGAACTGCTCGGCTGGCGGGGGCAGATCTTCACCAGCAGCGCCCTGCCCGCACGCACGGGTCGGTCCGAGCGGTTGGCCGACCTGGCCGACGCCACCGGCGCACGCGCGTACCTGTGCGGCACCGGCGGCATGACCTACCTGGACCATGCCCCCTTCACCGAGCTGGGCGTAGCCGTCGTCCCGTTTCTCTCGCCGGCCACTGGTCTGTGGGCCTCGGGGCGACAGGTCAGTGCTCTGCGGGCGTTGGCCTTCCGCGGCCCCGACGCTGTGGGAGCTCGGTTTCGGGCTCTCGCGTTCGCCCACGATGCGCTGGGGTGCGCGGCCTGACACCCGCTTCGGGTACGGAAGCGGGTGTGATCAACGTCGACGTGCCTGTGGCGGCTGTGGCTGGGAGGCCGGCGCGACCGCTGCCGGGCTGACCGATGTGCCTTGCCGCCGTGCCGCGCTCCGCATCCGTGCCACTCGTGCACGGTCGCTCGGAACTGGCCTGGTGCTGAGCCGCTCGACGCGCCAGGTCACTACCCGTGCGGGGCTTCGGGCGTCGTTGAGTGCCCGTTCGTCGGTGGCCTGCTGCAGCAGCTGCTTCGGATCATGCCCGGCCTTCTCGGCGGTCGCGAGGGCGGCGGTGAGGGCGTCGAAGGCCGGGTCCCTGACCACCTGCTCGGCGTGGACAGGCATGGCCTGTCGGATGAGGAGGATGTGCCGTTCCACCGTCTGCTGGGGTGGCCGGTGCTGGGCGAGGACGGTCAGTGGTGCGGTGGCTGTCTGCTCGTAAGCGGCCTGCAGGTGGATCAGGGTCTGTTGGGCTGCGGCCACCTGTTGGTCGTGGCGGCGGAGCTGGTGCCAGCGGGCGGCGGCGATGACGGCGAGGATTGCGGCGTCGAGGAGCATCGCCAGCAGCGCGCCGTCCTTGGGGGCGGGCTCGCGGACCATGGCTCGTACGGCGCTACGCAGGGCGCGGGCGGGCTGGTGCTCGGCCTGGACGCGGGAGCGGGTGGCGCGCTCGAACGCCTCGGCTGCCTGCCATAGCTGGGGACGAATTTCCTGGGGTGCGCGCATGGGCAGGGCGTCGAGGGCTTCGCCGAAGGCGGCCAGGTGGGCCTGAGCGGCTGCATCGTCATCGCCGTCGAGGTGGTGGGGGATGCGCTCCGCGGCGGCGGTTGCCTGGTGCCACGGGTTCACCCGACGGGGGCTGTGCTGGGGTTCGGTGGCTTCTAGACGCTTGCGGATCTTGGGGAGGGACAGGTCGGGGGAGAGTTCGGAGCCGGAGTACCAGATCAGCTCCTGCTGGGCGTTGACGTCGCCGTCGAGGGCGACGGTGTAGCCGCGTACATCACCGGACGGGAAGTGCTTGATGTTCACGAGGATGCCGTCGGTGTGCTCCAGCAGGTGGACGAACTCCTCGGTGCTGGTGGCGGCGGCCACGGCGGTGCGCACGGTGGTGCGCAGGTGTTCGCGGGCGGTGCGGGCTTGGCCGGCGCGCTTGGCCTTCTCCTGCTCGGCACGGGTAGGCCGTTTCGCGGCTGTGCGATCCCCGCGTACGACCTGGAAGAGGCCGTACTCCTTTTCGAAGGCTGCGAGTTCGCGGTCGGCGGTGAGGTAGTCGTTCCAGTGCCGGGCGGTGCGCAGGTCGGCGCGGACTGTGGTGGCGGCGATGTGGATGTGGTCGGGGGCGTGGCGGACGGCGACCCAGCGGCAGCCGTCCGGATCGCTGTCGGGTGCGATGCCGGTGGCGGCGACGATGCGGTGGGCGATGTCAGCCCAGTCGTCGTCGCTGAGGTGGCGGTCGGCCTTGGTGGCACGGATCGAGCAGTGCCACACGTGCTTCTCGGGTGCGCGGCCGAGCCGCTCGGCCTGCTTGACGTGCAGGTCGAGGTCGGCGACGAGAGCCCGCTTCGTGGCATCGACATCATTGGTGCGGCCGGGGTCGGGGGCGAAGCCGTCCCAGGAGGCGACCAGGTGCGGGTCGGTGTGGCCCTTCTTCTTCGTGTCGTAGAGGTAGCGGATCAGGTTGGCGGTGTCCTTGCCTCCGGTGATCTTCGCGATCATCGCGGCGCCTTGTGGCTGACGGCCTGGTTCGCGGCGGCCGCGATGTGGCTCACCGTCTCACCGACCGCGTCCAGGGTCCGGTCGGTCTGGGCGAGGAGAGCGCTGTCCCCAGGGTGTGGATGGCCGCCGGAGTTGAGCTTCTTGGCGATCTGGTTGACGTTGCGGCCGATGGCGGTGACCTGCTCGCGCAGGGCGTTGATCTCGTCGATGTAGTCGTCGAGCTGGGTGCGCTGGCCGGCCAGGGTGAGGTCGCCGTGGACGTGGGCCAGAGTGGCTGCGGCAACGTAGTGGGCACCGCTGAGGTTCAGCGACGTTGCCTTGGCGCGTATGACGGCCTCTTCCTCTTCGCTGTAGCGGACGTCGACTCGTCCCTCGCGACGGCCGTTGGGGTCGGGCTTGCGACGTTGGGCGACGCGGTGCAAGGCGGCTTCTTCTGCTGCACGCGGCAACGGCATCTCGACGGCAGCAGTGCTGTCGGCGATGGCGGTGGGCTGTTCCTGCTCGGGCACCCCCTGGTGCCCGCGTGCCTCCGCCACCCCCGTGGCGGAGGCTTCCCCGTGAGACCGGCCCTTGGACGGTCCAGCGGGATACCTTGCTGCGCTGTTCAGGCCGGTGGTCATCTCCTGCTGCGGGATGGCGAGTTCGTGGTGCGGGTCGTGCATGGGCTGGTTCTCCGTGGAGTGCTGGGGGCGAGTGTTCGCTGTATGTGGGTGCCCCCCTCGTGCTTGTCGGCATGGAGGGGGGCGGCCAGGGCGTGCGCTGGATCAGGCGGTGGCGGAGGGGGCTGCGGCGGCTTCCCTCTGCTGGAACTTGGCGTCGTCGTACGTGCCGAGACGCTGGCCCCCGAAGCCATCGTCCGCGACAGGCTCGGGCCGACTGGCGCGCTCGGCCCGCAGCCGGTCGCGCACGGCGCCGGCGCGCGTCTGGGCGATCCGCAGTTCGCTGCGCAGGCGCTTGGCGGTCAACTGGTCGTCGCTCCAGTCGGCGGTCAGGCGGCGGCCTTCAGCGAGCACTTCGGCGTCGGTGCGATGGCGATTGGTGGTCGACTCAGCGTTGGTGAGACGCCTACCGGCCTTCTCCGGCGGGGCGGCTTCGGTCGACTTCGCCATGGTGGTCGACCGGGGCGGTCGGGCAGTGAGGGCCGACTCTTCGGCTCCGGTGGATCCGGTCATGTGTGCCTCGTCGACCTTCACGGAGGTCGACTCGGGCGGCTCCTCGGGGACCGGTTCGGCTCGGTCGGCCACCGACGGTGCGGCCTGCTCACTGGCGCGCTGGCCAGCGGATTCCTCTCGTTGCCGGGTGACCGACTGGGCCGAGTCGGCCGACTCGTGCTTGTGGTGCAGCACCTTTGCCACGAGGTCCGAGCCGAAGTAGATCGACCCGACTGGGAGTGACGTGGCCAGCAGTACGAGGGCCCAGTTCGCAGGGTCCCAGCTGGTAAGTCGACCCAGCCGGGTCGACTCGGTGTGCAGGGTCGGTATGAGGCCGTGGACGTAGTTCAGCAGGAGGCTGGCGATGGTGTAGGTCGCCAGTACTCGTAGCGCGAATGTCCGATCGGGGCCGGTCAGCACGAGTGTGGCGATGAGCGCGAGGGCCATGAGCCCGTCGACCACGATCGGGTAGAGCAGGGCGGCGATGGGATCGGCGCCGATGGCGCGGGCCACGTCGGACAGCGCGTTCCACGAGACTCGGAAGGCCATGAGGACGACGGCAATCAGGCCGAGGACGAGGGTGGCGCGTGCGCCCGCCCGGCGTCCACTTCCAGGATCGGCAGCGGGGCGACGCTGATGCGAATCAGTTCGGCTGAGCAGGGCGGTGATGCGTGCAAGCAAGCGGGGGTGCTCCAGGTGGGCTTGAGACGGCGGCCTTGGTGCGGGGGAGGGCAGGGCGTGGCCGCCGTGAGGTGCGGGGACTCGTACCACTCGTCGCGTGCCTGGTCAGCACAGGTACGAGTGGCGTGGCGATGTCGAGACGACTCGTTGCGAGGCGTTCACTCGTCCCCGTGCTGACCTGCGCGGGGACGAGTGGTGCGAGTGAAGTCGGGTCAGGCTGGGGTGCCGGGAAGGGGACCGTCGGCTGACGAGACGGACGCGTCTGCCGCCTTCGGCTCAGGGCAGTAGCGCGCCCAGGTGTCGAGGAATTGGTTGCGCGCGAAGCCCTTGGCCTGGGTGCCCTCCGGGAAGCGGCGGTTGGCCGAGCCGATGCCGTACGGCTTGAGCAGCAGTTGCAGGCCGCGCGGGGTCAGGCCGTTTGCGCCGTACTCCGCCCACGGTGCTTCCCTGTCTGCGTTCAGGGATTCCAACAGGTGTTTCGTGCTGAGCACGGCAGGGTCGCCGACGGCGGCGAAGGTGCGGCGGATGCCGACCAGGAGGCGGGTGCGAAGACCGCCTTCCTCGTCCTGGCCGGCCTCGTAGTCGGTCGTGGTGCGGCAGGCGGTGCGGGCCAGCGCGGGCCAGTCACCTCCGGCGAGATCGGCGACGATGACCAGCGGTTCCCAGGTGTCCGCCGCGCGGTCCTCGACCGGCATCGGTGGCTCCATCTCCATGGCCAGTTCATAGAGCGGCTGGAGCCAGGCGCGGAGGCGATCGCGGATCGCGTTCAGGGCGGGTGTGTCCCGGCCAGTGCGGAAGGACGCCACCTTCTCGCCCGCTGCTCGGCGGCGCATTCGGATGACCACCGCACGGTCCATGATCGTGTCCGGCAGGTCGCCGATCCCAGCCAGGGCCGCCATGGCGAAGGTGGGGAACTCCTGCACCTGGTGCTCGGGGCCGGACACTCGCAGTGTCGGCCGGCCGCGCTGGTGTCCGGCGTTGATGAGACCGCGGACCTCCTCGTTCTTCTCCGCGGCCTTGGTGGTGCTGAACATGGTGTCGGCCTCGTCGACCAGGAGAGTCGGCGGGTCGTTCCCGTCGATCGACCGGAAGATCGCCGCCGCGCTGGCGTTGACCGTGATCAGCCGGTTGTGCACGGTCTCGGTGACCACGTCCAGCAGGCGGGACTTGCCGCACCGCTTCTCCGGCGCGACGATCGCCAGGCGCGGCGCGTGCTGCCACGCACGCTGAAGATGCGTTGCCGCGACCCACAAGGCCACCGCTGTGACGGCCTCCTCGCTCGGCATCGCCACGTACCGCTTCAGCTGCGCCCGCAGGTCATCCAGGATCTGCACCCCCTCGGATAGCGGCGTAGGCGAGGCAGTGTCGTCGGGGTCCTCTTCTGTTGGAGGCGCAGCAGCGCCGGACGGTTGGCCGGGGACGGCGACTGGGGGCCACGACGTGCCGGAGTCGTCCGGGAGGGATGGCGTATTCGGCTGGGCATCGGTCATACTGGGCATCAGCTCCTCTGCTTGCGGGCCGTATGGGACGGCAATCCCGGACTCCGCGGGTTGATCGCTAGGGATGGCGGTTGAGAGGTTTGCGCTTGAGCCCCCGGCATCGCCGGGGGCTTCTTTCATGTGACGTGTGGGCGTGCGGACTCCTGAGGTCAGTGGGGTGGGGGGCCACCACTATGCCACACGAATTGCGGATCGCAGAAGTATTTTGCGTCTCGCAGTAACGATGCTACTGTTTGGGCTGTGCTGCAAACCGCAGTGCATTGCTACGAACGGAAGGGCGTGTCAGTGGCGGAGGAGGAGTCGTCCGAGGGCGTTCTGCTCAGCGGTGAGGCGAACGTCGCGACCCGCATCAGGGTGGAACGCGAGGCGCGTGGCTGGAGTACCAATGCCCTGTCCGACCGGCTCAACGAGGCCGGCTTCGACATGAACCCATCCGCGGTCTGGCGGATCGAAAATGGCAAGCGCCGCATCAACCTCGATGACGCCATCGGCTTCGCCGAGGTCTTCGGCATTGGCCTGCGCAACCTCGTCGGGCCACCTCAGCTGGCGGCCAAGGCCCGAGCTATGGAGCTCATCGACGAGGTCTTGGACGCTTTCCGCGCGACGCAGAGAGCCAACATGGCCTTCACCGAGGCGCGCGACGCTCTCGACGCCTACCTGACCGGGCACCCTGACATCCGCGAGGAGGCCGACCTCATGGTCCAGTCCGCCATCGCAGAAGAGGCCAACAAGACCATGCTGAAGATGCACGGCCCTCCGCCCGGTGGCCGTGACGGTCACTCCACCGACGGGGTATAGCCTCCGGCACCCCCTCCCGGCCTGGAGCCGCAAACCCCCAGGCCGGGCAGCTCACCCACATCCCTAGTGATCAACCGGCGGGTAGGCGTTGCCGCGCCCCATGCCCGCCAGAAGAGGACCCACCCCTTGCGTCAACCCCCGATAACCCCTGCCTCCGAACCGACTTTGCCCGCCGAGGTCGGCCTGCCGCGCCTCTACGTCCCCGAGGAAGTCGCCGCCGTACTCGGCTGCTCCGTTTGGTGGGTCAAGGACCGCGCTCGCCGTCGGCTCATCCCGTTCACCCGCGTCGGCCGTGCTTACCGCTTCTCGGACGAGCACCTCGCGGAGATCATCCGCATGCACGAAGAGCGCCCCGCCGTGAATGCGCAGCGCACCGGCGGCGCTCCTGCGCCGACGCGCAAGCCTCCCGCTCGGCACCGGCCCGATGTGGCTGTACCCACCGTCCGGCTCCAGGCCCGGCCACCGCGCCGGATGGCCAAGTCCCAGTACGGAACTGCTGCTTAACGCGCCCCACACGACGGAAGGGAGGGAAAACCGTGGGGTACGCAGAGAAGCGCAGTGGCTACTGGCGTGGCCGTTACAAGATCGAGGACGGCAAGTACGGCACCGTCGCCGATTCCATGGGCACCGTGGTCAAGTTCGCCACCAAGCGCGAGGCCAAGCAGGCCGCAGACGCCGAAGAGGTGACCGTTCGCCGTGGTCAGTGGCGCGATCCGGGCCTCGGCCAGGAAACCTTCGGCGAGTACGCGAGCCGCTGGTACGCCGCCCAGGACCTGGCCGCCTCGACCATGCAGAACTACAAGCGCCACATCGAGGAGCACCTGCTCCCCGACTTCGAGGACAAGGCGCTCGCCAGCATTCTGCGCACGGACGTCGAGCTGTGGGAGAAGAAGGAGCGGGCGGCGTACGCGGCCTCCAGCGTCAAGACGTGGCGCGCGACGCTCCACCTGATCTTCGAGGACGCGATCGACGAGGGCCTGATCACGTCGAACCCGGCGGCCAGGCGGCGCGGACGGGGCAAGCGCGCCGGCCGCTCTCGCGACCGCGGCCCGGAGAAGGTCGTCACCGACGCGCTCGGCATCCTGCTTACCGCTGAGCGGGCGGCCCTGCTCTCCGGCCGCGACGACGAGTTCGTCGCCACTGTCCTCAAGGGCTGCACCGGCAAGCGGTGGGGCGAAATCGTCGGCCTGGAAACGGAGTTCGTCCGAACCGCCGCCTTTCGCGTCGAGTGGCAGCTGTACGAACTGGACACCGGAGAACTGGTCCGCTGCCCGCCCAAGGACGACAGCTACCGCGACATCGACTCGACGGACTGGCTGTCGGCCCTGGTCTTCAACCACATCGCCCGTACGAAGCCGACGCCCTGCCCCTGCCATGGCAGGACGTACGTCTTCCGAGGTCAAGGTAAGGCGCGCACAGGAGGCCACCAGAGCGCGAAGCTCGTCGACGTCGCCCGCCGTGCCGAAGTCTCCACAGGCACGGTCTCGAACGTCCTCAACCACCCCGACCGCGTACGCGAGGACACCCGCGTACGCGTCGAACTCGCCATCGCAGAGCTCGGGTTCGTACGCGGCAGCGCCATGTCGGAGCACGCAGCTCACTGGCGCCGAAACGGCTTCGCCACGTGGCTGTTCACCCCGGCGACCTCCGGCTGGTACCCCAAGAAGGCACCGCAGGAGGCCCGCCCGGTACCGATACTCGGCGAGCCGTGGCCCGGCATCCCGACCCGAGGTCGAGGGGCAGCCGCTCGGGCGGACGCCTGCTGGCTCCCGATCGCCAAGGGCCTCACGCCGCACGGCCTTCGCCATACTCATCGAACGATGATGGAGGACCTCGGCACCGAGAAGGTCCTCATGGACGAACGCATGGGCCACATCGACAGCTCGGTCTCCGCGCGCTACGCCCACGTCACGCCCGGCATGCGTCGGCGCCTCATGTCTGGTCTGACCGAGCGATGGGAGGCGGCGCTCGACGTCCGACACACGATGCGTCCCTCATCCCCCGTGCGCGTGCTCAACGACCTCCTGTGCGTACGCTGAGCGACTCAGCAGTGCCCCGCAGCGCCACTGCGGGGCACTGCGGGCGTTTAAGTGGATTCTTCCCCATCGCGCGGCATATTGCTGCCAGGATCAGGGGCGTGACATACGTAGTGACTGTGGACGCCCTCATACCCAAGAACACTCCGGAGATGGACCCACTTCAACGCACTGGCGCGGTGGCCCTCATCGAAGATGGTTTTGCCTCGGTCGAGGCGATTGAGGGGCCCGATGGCATGGAAGTCGATCTTCTCGACACCGTCGTGGCCGTCTATCCAGGCGGCGCGCTTCTGAAGGTGTTCGTGGATGCGGCGGCTCTGGAGTTCGCGGAGGAGGCTGTCCGGTCAGTCGTGGGTGAACTGCTGGAAAGATCGGAGCTGTTGGCCGACTGGCAGATCGAGCGATGTGAGGTCGAACTGCACCCGGAGCTCGCCCAGGAGAGTCTCGCCGCTGCCGACGGTCCCGATGCCCCGCCCGATGGTCTGGCAGACCGTAAGGCGCGGCATACCGAGAGCCCCACGGCCAAGGACGACAGGGAGGGCTACGACGCCGAGGCGAAAGCTGAAGCGGTACGCGGTCAGATGCTGGCGCTGGCAGATGACCTGCGCTCCTTCCCGCCAGTGATGTTCGGCGTCCTGGACGCCGAAGGCGACGAGGAGGAAGAAGACGCCATCAAGTTCGCCGTCTCGCCGGAGGACGCCAAACTTGCTGCCGGTGCCTTGGTGTACGCGACCGACATCTTGGTGGACGAGCTGTTCCAAGACGTGCAGACCCTGACGCAGGAGGACACCACCACTGCTGAATGCGGCGGTCCCCTGTGGCACTTCGAGGACCTTCCCGAGCGATACGCCCTCCAGTACGACGCTCGTTTCGCTCGCCGCTTCCTGGTAACGGTCATCGCCATGACCACCCGGTTCACAGACGGCAGCTTCCAGCAGCTCAGCTGTGTTGCTGAGGAACTCGCGCTGAAGCTATTGCTGACTGAGACCAACGTGACACTGGAAACTTTCGGGCTGCTCGGCGACGGCGTCTCGGCCGCACTCGACTCGTTCGCTGACAACGTTTACGAGGACATGGATCACGAGTGGCTCTACGACGACTCCATGGACGGCATCGACGAGAGCGCCGTCGGAGAGGCTCTCGGCGTGACACCGATGGCGTTCAAGGCGTGGTTCACCCCGTTTAGCGAGGGCAGGTACGTCCACCCGTCCGCGGCGGACGAACCCGAGGGGGCGGCGCGCACCGGAGACCACGCGTAAGTACGCCGCGCCCCTGCCCTTGCTGCAGGCACTCAGATGCCGAGACTCTTCCGTCGCACCCGCAGGGAGTAGGACGTACCTTCGGGGCCACTGCTGCTGCCCCACCCAACACTGGTCGCGATGGCCCATCCCCGCTGCTCCTGCATCTGGCTCGCGAAGGTGCCCAAGTCACGGATTTCGCACCCGCATGTCAGCGTGAGCCGGATGCTGATGTACGGACTCCGGGGATTGGGGTTGCGGCCCGTCGCCTCAGTCCACTTCACGTCGTGGACGTGTTCCTCCAGCCCGGTCCGGTTCTGGTCATGCTTGATCCCCTGAGCTTTGGCGTACTCGTCGAGGTCGTCGATCATGAACAGGTCGCTCGACCACTCGCCGGGCCAGACGGCGAACAGCCGCGACTTTCCGGCGACAGCGCGCTCGTAGGCGGCCCGATCGTTGCCATGGGTGACTCTGCCGTCATCATGAACCTCGATATAGCAGGTGGTACGCGCGGTGTACGGAAAGTCGATTCCCACCGCTGCTGCACTTCTCGGCTCCACTTGCCCCCCTGGTTGGCTCGGTTCCAACCGCGCCGGTCTTGGGGTCGCCGATTCACGAATACGCATACGGCGATCCCTGCTACGCACCTCACCGTAAGGGAGGAGAGCAGGTGCCCGCTGGGAGACTATGACCAAGATCTTCTCCCAGATTTCTCCCAAACGATCACCAGAGATGCAGGAGGGGCATGACCCGCGATGCGGATCAGGCCCCTGACCTGGTGTTTCAGCTGTCGGGGTGGCGGGATTTGAACCCACGACCTCTTCGTCCCGAACGAAGCGCGCTGCCAAGCTGCGCTACACCCCGATGCCGCCCGTGTCGCGGCGACATCGATTACTTTAGCCCACCGCTGGCCGGAGACGAAATCCGGTTTCGGGGGCCGTGGCCGGGGTCAGGGGCGCGGTCAGGGGCGGTGTCCGGGCCGGGGCGGGCCCGGGGTCAGGCCCGGGCCGTCAGGGTCAGCAGGGTGACCTCCGGCGGGCAGGCGAAGCGGACCGGGGTGTAGCGGTTGGTGCCGCAGCCCGCCGAGACGTGGAGGTAGGAGGTGTGGCCGCCGGAGTGGTGGGTGGAGAGGCCCTTCACGCGGTCAGTGTCCAGGTCGCAGTTGGTGACCAGGGCGCCGTAAAAGGGGATGCACAGCTGGCCGCCGTGGGTGTGGCCCGCGAGGATCAGGGGGTAACCGTCGGCGGTGAAGGAGTCCAGGGAGCGCAGGTAGGGCGCGTGGACCACGCCGATCGAGAGGTCGGCGTCCTGGGCGGGGCCGCCGGCGACGCGGTCGTACCGGTCCCGCTTGATGTGCGGGTCGTCGACGCCGGTGAAGGCGATCTCGCGGCCGTCGAGCTTGAGCCGGCCGCGCGCGTTGTTGAGGCTCACCCAGCCCGCCGCGTCGAAGGTGTCCCGCATCGGTTCCCACGGGTTGTGGACGGCGGACACGGCCGGGGCGTTGCCGTTCAGGCCGTGGCGGCCCTGGGTCTTTTCGAGGAGGTAGCGGGCCGGGTTGCGGAGCTTGGGGCCGTAGTAGTCGTTCGAGCCGAAGACATAGACGCCCGGGAACTCCATCAGCGGCCCCAGCGCGTCCAGCACCTCCGGTACGGCGTCCGGGTCCGAGAGGTTGTCGCCCGTGTTGACCACGAAGTCGGGACGCAGCCCGGCCAGCGACTGGAGCCAGCGCTGCTTCTTGCGCTGTCCGCTCACCATGTGGATGTCGGAGACCTGGAGAACTCGCAGGTCACGCATTCCGCGCGGCAGGACGGGTACGGAGATCCTCCGCACCCGGAACGAGCGGGCTTCGAATCCGGCGGCGTAGGCGAGGCCGGCCGCGCCGGCTGCCGCGATGCCTGCGGTGATTTTCAGGGGAACCCCGTAGCGTGCGCGCATCCGCCCATGGTCGCAGACACCGTACGGCGGTGAAATCCGCGGGCGGGTTCGGCCGCGCACCTGCCACACTTGGCCCATGACCAGCCTCAAGTCCAAGCTGAAGGAAGACCTCACCGAAGCCATCAGGGCGCGCGACGAGCTGCGCTCCGCCACGCTCCGGCTGACCCTCACCGCGATCACCAAGGAGGAGGTCGCGGGCACCAAGCCGCGCGTGCTCTCCGACGACGAGGTGCAGAAGGTGATCGCGAAGGAGGCGAAGAAGCGCCGCGAGGCGGCCGAGGCGTTCGCCGCCGGCGGCCGCGCCGAGCAGGCCGAGCGTGAGAAGGCGGAGGGCGTGCTCCTCGACGCGTATCTGCCGAAGCAGCTGAGCGACGACGAGCTGGGCGAGATCGTGGCCCAGGCCGTGGGCGAGGCGAGGGCCGCCGGGGCCGAGGGGCCGCGCGCGATCGGCGCCGTCATGAAGATCGTGAACCCGAAGGTGGCCGGCCGCGCGGACGGCGGCCGGGTCGCCGCGACCGTGAAGCGGACGCTCGCGGGCTGACCGCCGCCGCCACCCGGGTAGGGGCCGTGGCTGTCGTGCCGTAGCTGTACGCGCCGTGGCTGTACGGGGGCCGGTGCGCATGTGCACGGGTGTACGGGTGTACGGAGTGCGGGGGCCACGCGCCGCCCCTCCGTACCCCCGCAGCCCCTACACCCGCACCCCGCACCGCCCCCGTACACGCCAACGGCGGCCGGTGGACACTCCCACCGGCCGCCGCCGTTTCCCGCTCTACACCGGATAGCTACACCGGACAGCTACACCGGCCGGCCCGGAGCCGACAGGCCCGTCAAAGGCCCGTCACCGCGGCTCCCGAGCCCGGCAGGCCCCGTCACCGGCCCGTCACCGGCCTCCCGGCCCTGACCTCCGGGCCACCCGGCTGTCAGGGACCGTTCCCCCCGCCCCCACTGCCGTTGCTCCCGCGACTCGTGCCGCCCGGGAACCCCGGGAAGTCGGGGAGCGACGGGCCGTTGTCGCCCGAATTCCCACCGCCCCCGTTGTCCCCGCCCTGCGCGGCGCCCTGGTTGTCTCCCTGACCGCCCTGGTCACCGCTCTGGTCACCGCCCGGGTCGCTGCTCTGGTCGTTGCCCGGCTTGTTCCGGTCCTTGTCCTTCTGCGGGTCCGGGATCTTGATGTCGTTGAAATTCTCGACCGTACGTCCCGACAGCGCCCCGCTCATCGCGTCACGCCAGATCGGTCCCGGAGTGTCACCGCCGTACACCTTGTCGTGGTACTGACCGCCGATGTTGATGTCGATCATGCGCTTCTTGTGCGCCGGGTCGCCGACCCACACGGACGTCGCCATGTTCGGCGTGTAGCCGGTGAACCAGGCCGCGTAACGGCCGTCCGTCGTACCGGTCTTGCCCGCGCTCGGCCGGTCGCTGAGGCCCGCCGCCGTACCCGTACCGTCCTCGACCACGCCCTTCAGCAGCGCGGTGATGGTGTCGGCCGTCTTCTCCGACATCACGCGCTCGCACGAAGCCTTCGGCACCGGGATCGACTTCTTGTCCGGGCCGGTGATCGACTGGATGGCGATCGGGGCGCACCGCGTGCCCCGGGACGCGAAGGTGGCGTACGCCTGGGCCATGGTCAGCGGCGACATCTCCTCCGTACCCAGCGCGATGGCCGGGCCGGTGCTCAGCTTGTTCCCGTCGGCCCGGTTGACGCCGAGCTTCCCGGCCAGCTTGGAGACGGGGCAGGTCCCGGTCTGGGCGATCATCTGGACGAAGTAGGTGTTGACCGACTTGGCCATCGCCTCCTTCATCGCGTACGGACCGACCTCGGACTCGTCCTCGTTCTCCACCTGCTCGCTACTGGAGTTCACGTAGTTCCCGGCGCACGTGGAGATCGGGCTCGGATAGTCCATCTCGTACGGGGACGGATAGGACTGCGTGACCGGGATGTTCTGTTCCAGGGCCGCGGCCGCGACGATCGGCTTGAAGGTCGACCCCGGCTGGTATCCGGCGCCGCCGCCCATCCGCTGGTCGACGGAGAGGTTGATCTGCGTCTCGTTCTTCTTGAAGCCGTACGGCCGTGACTGCCCCATCGCCAGGATCTTGCCGGTGCCGGGCTCGACGATCGTCAGTGCCGTCGCGACCTCGTCGGTCTTGTAGACGTGGTTCTTGATCGAGTCCTGTGCGGCGTTCTGGGCCTGCGGGTCGAGCGTCGTACGGATCGTCAGACCGCCCTGGTTCCAGACCTTGCCCCGCTCCTCGCGCGTCTTGCCGAAGGCCGGGTCGGTCAGGAACACGTTGCGCACGTAGTCGCAGAAGAAGCCCGCGCCGCTCACCGCCGTGATGCAGCCGTTCTTGGGGCGGCTCACCTTCAGCGCGATCGGCTCGGCCTTCGCCTTGTCCGCCTCCTTCTGGGAGACGGCGCCGACGGCGGCCAGCCGCTGGAGCACGGTGTTGCGCCGCTTGGTCGCCTCCTCCTCGTCGTTGACCGGGTCGTACCGGGTCGGCGACTGGACGATGCCCGCCAGCATGGCCGACTCCGGGAGCGTCAGGTCCTTGGCCGGCTTGGAGAAGTAGCGCTGGGCGGCGGCCTCGATGCCGTAGGCCTGCTGCCCGAAGAAGGTGATGTTCAGATAGTTCTCGAGGATCTTCTTCTTGCCCAGCTCCTCCTCGACCTGGATCGCGTACTTCAGCTCCTGGATCTTGCGGCCCAGGGTCTGCTGGGTGGCCTCCGCGACCTTGTCCGGGTCGTCGCCGGCCTCCTCCACGAACACGTTCTTCACGTACTGCTGGGTCAGGGTCGAGGCGCCCTGGGCGACACCGCCCGACTGCGCGTTGCGGTTGACCGCGCGCAGGACGCCCTTCAGGTCGATGGCCCCGTGCTCGTAGAAGCGCGAGTCCTCGATCGCGACGATCGCCTTCTGCATGTACGGCGAGATGTCCTTCAGGGGCACGACCGTGCGGTCACGCGAGTAGACCGTGGCGATCTTGCCGCCCGTGGAGTCCAGGATCGTGGTGCGCTGGCTCAGGGGCGGAGTCTTGAGGTTGGCGGGGATCTCGTCGAATCCTTCGACCGTCCCCTTGGCCGCGAGCCCCAGGGCGCCGAAGGCCGGCATGGCGATTCCCGCCATCACCGCTCCCGCGAGCACGCTGACACCGAGGAATTTGGCGGCCTGCTGGGTCCCGGTCAGACCCCCGCCCGAGCGCTTTTTTGGCATGGGGGCAGCCTACGTTCTCAATCGCCGGACACGCGTCAAGGCTCTGGCCTAAGCTGTCCCCAACTGTCACAGCAGTGCGGTCGCGCATCAAGACCCGCCGATGAACTTCCCGTGAACCCGAAAGTGCCAGAAGTCGCGAGAAGCGATGTCCGAAACGTTGTTCTCCATTGGTGAATGTCCTGTTGTGGCTCAACTGAAATATCCGACTCTGTCGGATTAGTTCTTTATGCCCTCGGGTCACTCCCCTGGGTGATCTGCCGCGTACGCATAGTCCGTTCGGGCCATTCAAGATTGGGCCCGAAGGGGGTGTTGCGCTGTGCCCGCCTTCCGTAACGTCCTCAACTGGCAACGGTGAATATGCCGCTGCCGCCGTGGGGGAGCCTCGATTCGGGAGAGGACGGCGCCAGCATGGGCTGGGTAACCGACTGGAGTGCGCAGGCAGCTTGCCGCACTACCGATCCAGATGAACTGTTCGTACAGGGCGCGGCGCAGAACAGGGCCAAGGCTGTGTGCACCGGATGCCCGGTGCGTACGGAATGCCTGGCCGACGCGTTGGACAATCGCGTCGAATTCGGCGTGTGGGGTGGGATGACGGAGCGTGAGCGCCGTGCGCTGCTGCGCCGGCGCCCGACCGTCACCTCGTGGCGGCGGCTGCTGGAGACGGCGCGTACGGAGTACGAGCGCGGCGCGGGCCTGCTGCCCGTGGGCTTGGAGGATGACGAGACGTACGAGACGTACGCGGCGGTGGGGTAGCCGGTGGGGCAGTAGTCACCACGAGTTCCCGGGATGGTCCGGGTCGGTCCGGTACGGTCCGACAGCCGGCCCCCGGCCCCGGCCCGGCGGGTAACCCCTCCCAGGTCAGTCGGCGTGTCTCGGCGGTGGGGCGGAAGCGCTTCGGTGCATGCGCGGTTACGTGCGTACGTAGCCGTACGTGCAGGCCGGAGCGGCTGTCCGCCCCGTCCGGGCGTCTGTTCGGGGCGATTTTCCCCGGGGGTCCGCGGACGTCCGGGGGCATCTGTCCAGCGCGCCCGTCGCCGTGCCGTGTCGCGCTGTGCCAGTGCAGGCCAGTTCAGTTCGGTGCAGTGCAGTGCAGTGCAGTGCAGTGCATTGCGGTGCCGTATCGCGCCGTGCCGCGCCCTGCCTGGATGTCCGCTGCTCTTGTGCTGCCGCCGCGCCCTTACGCCTGCCACCACGCCCCGGACGCCTGCCACCACGCCCCGGCCGGGCGGCTATTCGGCGGTACGGCCGGACGCGAGGCGATCGCCGATGGCCCTCAGCCCGGCGAGGTCATGAACGTCCCCGGGCAGCGCGGCCACCTCGACCACCGCCACCTCGGGGTGGAGCGCGGTGAAGCGATCACGCGTGCGCTGCTCACGCGCGAGAACCTGCATCCGCTCGGTGTGCAGGCGCAGTAGACCGGCCGTCAGCTGTTCCACACTTGTGACAGAAGCTGTCGCGTCGGTGGACTCGGCGGACGGTACGGATGCGGACGGGACCGGCACTTCGGGTACGTCGGACGGATCAGGTACACCGGACGGATCGGGTACGTCGGACGGACCAGGCGCACCGGATGGACCGGACGGCCCGGACCGACCGGACAGCCCGGGAGGGTCGGGCGGACCGGACGGATCAGGCGTGGGTGATTGCGGGCGGCGGCTCTCCGTGGCATCGGAAGCTCCGGAATCCGCGGCGGATTCCTCGGCTTCGGCCACAGCGACTTCGGGTTCGGGGTCTACGGGCTCATGCGCCTCGGCGGCTTCGGGAGAGGAGCCGACCGGTGCTGCAGTGCCACTCTTCTCAGCTTTCCCCGCCGCTTGATCCACAATGCGGCCCTCTTCAAGATTTTCCGCGGCGGCCCGCGCCCGCTCCGCCGACAGCCGCGCCGCCCCGCTGCCGTGGACCCGGTTGAGGACCAGCCCGGCCAGTGGCATCTCCTCGGCCGCCAGCCGCTCCACGAAGTACGCCGCCTCCCGCAGCGCGTCCCGCTCCGGCGCCGCGACCACGAGGAACGCCGTCCCCGGCGCCTGGAGCAGCCGGTACGTCGCGTCCGCCCGGGTACGGAAACCGCCGAACATCGTGTCCATCGCCGTCACGAACGTCTGTACGTCGCGCAGGAACTGACCGCCGAGCAGCTTGCCGAGCGTGCCCGTCATCATCGACATGCCGACATTCAGGAACTTCATCCCCGCGCGGCCGCCCACCTTCGCCGGAGCCATCAGCAGCCTGATGAACTTCCCGTCCAGGAAGGACCCGAGCCGCTTCGGCGCGTCCAGGAAGTCCAGCGCGGAACGGGACGGCGGAGTGTCGACGATGATCAGGTCCCACTCGTCGCGGGCCCGCAGCTGTCCCAGCTTCTCCATCGCCATGTACTCCTGCGTGCCCGCGAAGCCGGCCGACAGGGACTGGTAGAAGGGATTCTCCAGAATGGAGCGGGCCCGCTCCGCGTCCGTGTGCGCCTCGACGACCTCGTCGAAGGTCCGCTTCATGTCGAGCATCATGGCGTGCAGCTCACCGGGCCCCTCCACGCCCTTGACCCGCCGCGGCGTGTTGCCCAGCTCGTCGATGCCCATCGACTGGGCGAGCCTGCGCGCCGGGTCGATGGTGAGGACGACGGCCTTGCGCCCGCGCTCGGCCGCCCGTACGCCCAGGGCCGCCGCCGTCGTGGTCTTGCCGACACCGCCGGAGCCGCAGCACACGATGATGCGGGTGTCCGGGTCGTCGAGGAGCGGATCGATGTCGAGCGGGGCGGCCGCGGAGTCCAGGGTCATCGGGAGACCTCCGGTCCGGGGGCAGTCACCGGGTGCGTGGTCATGAGAAGACCTCCCCAAGTCGCCGAAGCTCGCCCGCCAGCCGGTAGAGACCGGCGAGGTCCATCCCCTCCCCGACGAGCGGGAGTTCGTACGTGGGCAGCCCGAGTTTCGCCAGGACGGCCCGCTGCTCGCGCTCCAGCTCGACGCGCTGGGCGTGCTCCGCCGCCTGTTCGAGGAGCGGTCCCACGAGCTTCGTGGGCGCGGGCACCCCGGCCGTCGCCAGCGCCCTGGCGACCTCCTTGCGCCGGTCGCCGGCCGCCGCCCGGACGGCCGCCTCGTCCAGCAGGTGGGGGCGCACCATGTTCACGATGACCTTGCCGACCGGCAGTTCGGCGGCCTTCAGCTCGGCGATGCCGTCCGCCGTCTCCTGGACCGGCATCTCCTCCAGCAGGGTGACCAGATGCACGGCCGTCCCCGGCGACTTCAGGACGCGCATCACCGCCTGCGCCTGATTGTGTATGGGGCCGATCTTCGCCAGCCCCGCCACTTCGTCGTTCACGTTCAGGAAGCGGGTGATGCGGCCGGTGGGAGGCGCGTCCATCACCACGTAGTCGTAGGTGAAACGTCCCTGCTTGTCGCGCCTGCGCACGGCCTCGCACGCCTTGCCGGTCAGCAGGACGTCCCGTACGCCCGGCGCGATGGTCGTCGCGAAGTCGATCGCGCCGATCTTCTTGAGCGCACGGCCCGCGCTGCCGAGCTTGTAGAACATCTGGAGGTAGTCGAGGAGCGCGCGCTCGGCGTCGATCGCCAGGGCGTACACCTCGCCGCCCCCCGACGCGACGGCGATCTTCCGCTCTTCGTACGGAAGGGCTTCCGTCTCGAAGAGTTGTGCGATTCCTTGTCTGCCCTCGACCTCGACGAGGAGAGTGCGCTTGCCCTCGGTCGCGAGGGCGAGCGCGAGTGCGGCGGCGACCGTCGTCTTACCGGTACCGCCCTTGCCGCTGACGACCTGGAACCTGCTCACGTATTCGAGCCTAACCAGTACGGCCACGGGCTACGCACGAGGCCGCCTCGCGGTACGACTACAGTCGGCTCCATGACCAAGTGGGAATACGCGACCGTGCCCCTTCTCGTGCACGCGACCAAGCAGATTCTGGACACCTGGGGCGAGGACGGCTGGGAGCTCGTCCAGGTCGTCCCCGGGCCGAACAATCCGGAGCAGCTGGTGGCCTATCTGAAGCGGGAGAAAGCGGCGTGAGCGGGACCGTCGAAGCGACCCTCGCCGAACTGGGCCTCCGGCTGCCCGAGGTCGTGCCGCCGCTGGCCGCCTACCAGCCGGCCGTCCGGTCCGGGGCGTACGTCTACACCTCGGGGCAGCTCCCGATGGTGGAGGGCAAGCTCCAGGTCACCGGCAAGGTCGGTGCCGAGGTCACCCCCGAGGAGGCCAAGGAGCTGGCGGGTATCTGCGCGCTGAACGCCCTGGCCGCCGTGAAGTCCGTCGTCGGAGACCTGGACCGGATCGCCCGCGTGGTCAAGGTCACCGGCTTCGTCGCCTCGGCCGTCGACTTCACGGGCCAGCCGACCGTGATCAACGGCGCGAGCGAGCTGCTCGGCCAGGTCCTGGGCGACAAGGGAGTGCACGCGCGCAGCGCCGTCGGAGTGGCGGTGCTGCCGCTGGACGCGCCGGTCGAGGTCGAGATCCAGGTCGAGCTGACCGAGAGCTGACCGGAGCCGCGACCGGGGTCCGACCGGCCGTGGACCGCGAGAGGCCGTGGATCGATAGACCCTGGACCGATCGGCTGTGGACCGATAGGCCGTGGACCGACCGACAGGGATCCGACCGGCCGAGTGTGCGCACGGGCGTCTGACGCAGGCGTCTTACGCGCCTGTCCCATGCGAGTGTTTGATACGGGGTCGGCCGAGCGCCGGCCCCGTACGCGTGCGCCCGCATGTCGTGCGTGTCGCGCACGGAGACGGCGCCGGCGGACCCGGCCGGGCAACGGCCGGCACTGTGGGCCGTACCGCACCACGTGCCCCTCGAACATCGCCGCCCCAGCGCATAGCATCCGGCCATGCCCAATGGTCAGTGGTACCCGCCCGAATGGCCCGAGCGGATCCGCGCCCTCGCCGCCGGTGAGCTGACGGTCGTGGCCGCGAGGCGCGCCGCGACCGTGATGCTCCTGCGCGACGGGCCAGACGGCCCCGCCGTCCATATGCTGCGGCGCCGGACCTCCATGGCCTTCGCCGCCGGCGCGTACGCCTACCCCGGTGGCGGGGTCGATCCGCGCGACGACGACCGGCCCGTCGGCTGGGCCGGTCCTGGCCGCGACGTCTGGGCGCGACGGCTGGGCGTCGACACCGCGTCCGCGCAGGCCATCGTGTGCGCGGCGGTACGGGAGACGTACGAGGAGGCGGGCGTGCTGCTCGCCGGCGAGACCCCGGAAACCGTCGTGGGCGACACGACCGGCGATGACTGGGAGGACGACCGCGTGGCACTCGTCGACCGCGAGCTGTCCTTCGCGGACTTCCTGGACCGGCGCGGACTGGTGCTGCGCAGCGATCTGCTCGGCGCGTGGGCCCGCTGGATCACCCCGGAGTTCGAGCCGCGCCGCTACGACACCTGGTTCTTCGCCGCCGCGCTCCCGGCCGGACAGCGGACGAGGAACGCCTCGACCGAGGCCGACCGTACGGTGTGGATCAGGCCGGACGAGGCGACCGGGGGGTACGACAGGGGCGAGCTGCTGATGATGCCGCCGACCATCTCGACGCTGCGTCAGCTCCAGCCGTACGGCACGGCCGCCGAGGTGCTCGCGGGCGCCGAGGGCCGCGATCTGACCCCCGTGCTGGCCAGGGCGCGGCTGGAGGACGGCCGGCTGGTGCTCAGCTGGCCGGGCCACGACGAGTTCACCAAGAGCCTCTACCTCCCGCACACCCCCGAGCCGCCACCCGGTCACGAGCCCCAGCACGCGGGCGACCAGCCCGGCCACGAACCTCACCACGCCGACGCTCACCACGACAGCGCTCCGCACGCGACCGAGCAGCGCCCGGCCGAGCAGCAGCCCCTGGCCGAGCAGCGCCCGACCAAGCAGCGGTGCCCGGGCGAGCACAACCCGACCGGAGACCCCCGATGACCGACGCCGCCGCCCTCCCCGGCCAGCCGCGCGGCGGCGTGCTGTCCGGCGCCGCCACCGCCCGCGCCGTCAACGTCCTCGCGCCCAACCCCTCCGCGATGACCCTCGACGGCACCAACACCTGGATCGTCTCGGAGCCGGACTCGGAGCTGGCCGTCGTCATCGATCCGGGCCCGCTCGACGACAACCACCTCAAGGCGGTCATCAGCACCGCCGAGAGCGCCGGCAAGCGGGTGGCCCTGACGCTCCTCACCCACGGCCACCCGGACCACGCCGAGGGCGCGGCGCGCTTCGCGGCGCTGACGAACACCCATGTACGCGCCCTGGACCCGGCGCTGCGCCTGGGCGACGAGGGGCTGGCCCCCGGCGATGTCATCACCACCGGCGGACTGGAGCTGCGGGTCGTCCCCGCGCCGGGCCACACGTCCGACTCGCTCTGCTTCCATCTCCCCGCCGACCGCGCGGTGCTGACCGGCGACACCGTCCTCGGGCGCGGGACGACACTGGTCGCGCACCCCGACGGAAGGCTCGGCGACTACCTCGACTCGCTCCGCAGGCTGCGCTCCCTCACGGTCGACGACGGGGTCCGTACCGTCCTCCCCGGCCACGGCCCGGTCCTCGACGACGCCCAGGGCGCGGTCGAGTTCTACCTCGCCCACCGCGCCAACCGTCTCGCCCAGATCGAGACCGCCGTCGAGAACGGCCACCGCACGGCTCCCGAGGTGGTGGCGCACGTGTACGCGGAGGTGGACCGGTCGCTGTGGCCGGCCGCCGAACTCTCCGTACGGGCCCAACTGGATTACCTGCGCGAGCACGGACTCATCTGATGCCGCCTCCGGCAGCGGTCCGTCCGGCAGCGGCCCGTCCGGCATCAGCGCCGCTCCCCACGACGACATCGTGATCATGTCTCCCCCTCCACCGATCGCTCATCACTCTGCGTAATGAAAAGATAGCGGTGGGGTCTGACAACAGGGTCCGCCGGCCGCCGTGAGGCCGGACGGGGAACGCGCGGCGAGCCGCAGGGAAGGCCGAAGGGCCCCGCCGACCGGCGGGGCCCTTCGTGAGTGTGCAGAGCGTGAGTGTCCGGGACGTGAGTGTCCGGACGTACGCGCGGAAGGCGGCGCGGACGCCGCGGCTCAGCGCGAGCGCTTCGCGAGGCGCTCCACGTCGAGCAGGATCACCGCGCGCGCCTCCAGGCGCAGCCATCCGCGCTGGGCGAAGTCGGCGAGTGCCTTGTTGACCGTCTCGCGGGAGGCGCCGACCAGCTGGGCCAGCTCTTCCTGGGTCAGGTCGTGGACCACGTGGATGCCCTCCTCCGACTGCACGCCGAAGCGGCGCGACAGATCGAGGAGCGCACGGGCCACCCGGCCGGGAACGTCGGAGAAGACCAGGTCGGACATCTGGTCGTTCGTCTTGCGCAGCCGTCGGGCGACGGCGCGCAGCAGGGCCGTGGCCACTTCCGGGCGCGCGTTCAGCCAGGGCTGGAGGTCGCCGTGGCCCAGGCCGAGGAGCTTGACCTCGGTGAGCGCGGTCGCGGTCGCGGTGCGCGGGCCGGGGTCGAAGAGCGACAGCTCGCCGATCAGCTCGCCGGGGCCGAGCACGGCCAGCATGTTCTCGCGGCCGTCGGGGGAGGTGCGGTGCAGCTTCACCTTGCCCTCGGTGACCACATAGAGGCGGTCGCCCGGGTCGCCCTCGTGGAAGAGCGCGTCTCCGCGCGCGAGCGTCGCTTCACTCATCGAGGCGCGCAGCTCTGCCGCCTGCTCGTCATCGAGCGCCGCGAAGAGCGGGGCACGCCGCAGAACGTCGTCCACGTGTTCTCTCCTTGTCGACCTGCTCAGGGGACCGGGGGTCCCCACCTGCTCAGGAACCGTGGTCCCCATGATGCCGTACGTGCCGCTTCTTCTCGGGTGGCTTGGCATCGCCGGGCTTCTTCGCCCGCTGCCGGATTCCGGTTGTTCGAAACCGTGCGATCAGTCACAAGTTTGACGTACGGGCGTGCCCATCCGTGCCGCGGGGGCCGATTCGGGTGGCGATCGGCCATGGCCGGGGCGGATGTCAGTGCCGGGCTTTACGCTGGCCGGGTGTTCAACTCGCCGGTGACAGCGCAGGCCGAAGGGGGCTGGGAGAGTGTCCGTGGAGCGTAATTCCGCTGTGGGCGAACAGCCCTCGGTGAAAACGAAAAAAGCCGCAAAAGGGGCGACGGGCAAGCCGGAGTCGAAGCTGGCGATGGTCCGCCGGGCCCGCCGGATAAACCGCGAGCTGGCGGAGATCTATCCGTACGCCCACCCCGAGCTGGACTTCCGGAGTCCTTTCGAACTGCTGGTGGCGACGGTCCTCTCCGCCCAGACCACCGACCTGCGGGTGAACCAGACCACGCCCGGGCTCTTCGCGAAGTACCCGACGCCCGAGGACATGGCGGCGGCCGTGCCGGAGGAGCTGGAGGAGGTCATCCGCCCGACGGGCTTCTTCCGGGCCAAGACGAAGTCCCTCATCGGCCTGTCCACCGCCCTGCGCGACCGCTTCGACGGCGAGGTCCCGGGCCGGCTGGCCGATCTGGTCACGCTGCCCGGAGTCGGCCGCAAAACGGCCAACGTCGTTCTGGGCAATGCCTTCGGCGTCCCCGGGCTGACGGTCGACACCCACTTCGGCCGGCTGGTCCGCCGCTGGAAGTGGACCGAGCAGGAGGACCCGGAGAAGGTCGAGGCCGAGATCGCCGAGATCTTCCCCAAGAGCGAGTGGACGATGCTCTCGCACCGGGTGATCTTCCACGGCCGCCGGGTCTGCCACTCCCGCAAGCCGGCCTGCGGCGCCTGCCCGATCGCGCATCTGTGTCCCTCGTACGGCGAGGGCGAGACCGACCCCGAGAAGGCGCGCAAGCTCCTCAAGTACGAGATGGGCGGCTACCCGGGCCAGCGGCTGAATCCGCCGGCCGGGTATCCGGGCAGGCCCGCCCCCGCCCGTGTTGAGTAGCCGGGGCGGCCGGGCCGTATGAGGGCACGGGCGGCGGACCCGCGCGCACGGCGGTCGCGCGCGAACGAGTGGAGCGGGACACGGGCGGAACGATCCGGCCGACGGAAGGCGTTGTACGACGGGGGTGCCCATGACGCACGCTAAAGAGAGCTTCGGCGGCCCGACGACCGGGATCGCCGTCACCACCGACGGGCTGCCCGACTGGCTCGCGCCCGTCGAGGGCGCCGCGCGGACCGTCGCGCCCGAGCAGCTCAGCCGCTTCCTGCCGCCCGAGAGCGGCGGCGGGCGCCAGTCCGCCGTGCTCATCCTCTTCGGCGAGGGCGCCAGGGGTCCCGAACTGCTGCTCATGGAGCGCTCCAGCAGCCTGCGCTCGCATCCGGGGCAACCCGCCTTCCCCGGCGGGGCCCTCGACCCGGAGGACGGCGACCCGGCGACCACGGGACCGCTGCGCGCCGCGCTGCGGGAGGCCCAGGAGGAGACGGGGCTCGATCCGTCGGGGGTCCAGATCTTCAGCGTGCTGCCCCGGCTCTACATCCCGGTGAGCGGCTTCGTCGTGACGCCCGTCCTCGGCTGGTGGCGCCGCCCCACCCCGGTCGAAGCCGTGGACCCCGCCGAGACCGCCCGGGTCTTCACCGTTCCCGTGGCCGATCTCACGGATCCGGCCAATCGCGCGACGGCCGTCCACCCCAGCGGTCATCAGGGCCCGGCCTTCCTGGTCGAGTCCGCGCTCGTCTGGGGCTTCACCGCCGGAGTGATCGACCGGATTCTGCACTTCGCGGGCTGGGAGCGGCGGTGGGACCGCTCCCGTCACGTGCCGCTCGACTGGCGCGCATGACAGGCTGACCCACGCACGTGCTGTACCCATGGCGGCCCCCGGACGACTGTGCCCCAGCCGGCGGGGGACCGGAGACCCATCTGCGAGCAAGCGAGGCTATCGACGGTGAATGTGCTGGACATCCTGCTGCTGCTCGCCGCCGTCTGGTTCGCCATCGTCGGCTACCGCCAGGGTTTCGTCGTCGGCATCCTCTCGGTGCTCGGTTTCCTCGGCGGCGGTCTCGTCGCCGTCTATCTCCTTCCGGTGGTCTGGGCCAAGCTCACCGCGGACGCCGAGGTCTCCACCACGGCGGCGGTCGTCGCGGTCGTCATAGTGATCGTCTGTGCCTCCGTGGGGCAGGCGTTCACCACCCACCTCGGCAACAAACTCCGCCGCTACATCACCTGGCAGCCCGCCCGCGCCCTCGACGCGAGCGGCGGGGCGCTGGTCAATGTCGTGGCCATGCTGCTGGTCGCCTGGCTGATCGGCTCCGCGCTGGCCGGCACCTCGCTGCCGACGCTCGGCAAGGAGGTCCGCAGCTCCAAGGTGCTGCACGGGGTTTCCCAGGTGATGCCCTCCCAGGCGTCCAACTGGTTCACGGACTTCTCGTCCGTCCTCGCCAGGAACGGCTTCCCGCAGGTCTTCAGCCCGTTCGCCAACGAACCCATCACGGATGTCAGCCCGCCCGACCCGGCGCTCGCCGGCAGCGCCGTCGCGGCCCGCGCCAAGAGTTCCATCGTCAAGGTCGTCGGTACGGCGCCGAGCTGCGGCAAGGTGCTCGAAGGCTCCGGATTCGTCTTCGCCGACCGCCGGGTGATGACCAACGCGCACGTGGTCGGCGGAGTGGAGGAGCCCACGGTCCAGATAGGCGGTGAGGGCCGGCTGTACGACGCCAAGGTCGTCCTCTACGACTGGGAGCGCGACATCGCCGTACTGGACGTGCCCAACCTTCCGGCGAAGCCCCTCCAGTTCTCCGGCCAGGACGCCAAGAGCGAGGGCGACGCGATCGTCGCCGGCTTCCCGGAGAACGGCGCGTACGACGTGCGCTCCGCGCGGGTCCGCGGCCGTATCGACGCCAATGGCCCCGACATCTACCGCCGCGGTGAGGTCCGCCGTGGCGTCTACTCGCTCTACGCGACCGTGCGCCAGGGCAACTCCGGCGGCCCGCTCCTCACCCCGGAGGGCAAGGTGTACGGAGTGATCTTCGCCCGGTCGCTCGACGACCCGCAGACGGGCTACGCGCTGACGGTCGATGAGATCCGCGACGACATCACCGCGGGCCGCACCGCGAACCAGCAGGTCGACACCCAGGGGTGTGCGCTGTAACCGGCCGTGCAGGGGGCCCCGGCCGGGGCCCCGGCCGCGAAGGGAGTGGCTCAGCCGCGTTGATGGCGCAGCCGGGCCGTGACCCAGCGGGCCCTGCGGCGCAGGATGCGGGAAATGCCGAGCCGGGGATCATGGCCCGGATCTTCGGGGCCGCCCCTTCTGCGGGTGATCGGCCCAGCGGCCGAGCGGCGGTTGCGTGCTGCGTCACCGTAGTCGTGCGTCCAGCCCATACCCCGACTTTTGCCCGTGGCCCATGGTCGGTAATCGCGGGGGAGACGGCCAATTGGCCTATGCGTAAGGCAATTGGCTGTTCGTAGGACAAGCGTTCAAAGGGTGATGCTGATGGCTGCCCGCGCGCCGCTTCAGCCGTTCGTGTCACCCGTCCACGTCAGCGGCGCGTTTCAGCGGTCCGCGTCAGCGGCGTGTGTCACCGGTCCGGCTCCGGGTCCTTGAGCCAGTTGATGAGTTCGGCGGAGAACGCCGCGGGGTCCTCCTCGTGCGGGAAGTGCCCGAGCCCGTCGAACAGCCGCCACCGGTAGGGCGCTTCGACGAACTCGGCCGACCCCGCCGTACTGCGGGTCCGCATCGCCGGGTCGAGCGACCCGTGCAGTTGCAGCGTCGGCACCCGTACCGGGCGCTTCATACGCCGGTTGAACTGGATGCCGTCGGGGCGCGCCATCGACCGCACCATCCAGCGGTACGGCTCGATCGAGCAGTGTGCCGTCGACGGGATGGTCATCGCGCGCCGGTAGACCTCGATCGCCTTCTCGTCGGGCAGCCCCGGCCCCGACCAGTCGCGGAGCAGCCGCCCCACCATCGCCGCGTTGTCAGCGACGAGCTGACGCTCCGGCACCCATGGCCGCTGAAAGCCCCAGATGTACGAGCCGGCGCGGCTCTGCGAGAAGTCGGAGAGCATCGCGGAGCGCCAGCGGCGCGGGTGCGGCATCGAGGACACCGCGAGCCTGCGCACCAGCTTGGGCCGCATCACCGCCGCCGTCCAGGCGAGGTATCCGCCCAGGTCATGGCCGACGAGCGCGGCGTCCGGCTCGCCCAGGGAGCGCACCACGCCGGTGATGTCGAGGGCCAGATTGGCCGGGTCGTAGCCCCGGGGCGTACGGTCGCTGCCGCCCACGCCGCGCAGGTCCATCGCCACCGCGCGGTAGCCCGCGTCCGCCAGCGCGGGCAGTTGGTGGCGCCAGGTCCACCAGAACTGCGGGAAGCCGTGCAGCAGCAGCACCAGCGGCCCTTCACCCATCTCGGCGATGTGGAAGCGCGCGCCGTTGGCCGCCACGTCGCGGTGGGTCCAGGGGCCGTCGAGACGTACGGCGGAGGCAGGCGTCACCCCTGGAGTCGAGCCCGGTGCGGGGCCGGGAGTGCCGGGAGAGGGGCCGGGGGTGCGGACAGGATCGGAATCGGGGGCGGTCATGCAGTCGAGCGTGCCACAGACTTCGTGCTTTCCCCGGTCTCGCGCGGGTGGGGCTTCGCGTTCTGGAGCACGGCCGCCGATTCCTTGGCCGAGGCGATGGACCGCTCCGGGGGCTTGATCTTCTTGAACTTCATGACGGCGAGCAGGCCGAGCAGCAGCCCCAGCAGCACGAACGCCCCGCCCACGATCAGGAACGACCACGCGAGACCGAGGCCCAGATTGTGGATCCCGTAGGCGGCGGCGAAGCTGAACACCGGCAGCGAGAAGAGGATGAACACCCCCGCGACGACACCGGCGGCGCTGCCCATGACGCCACGCTTGACGTCCTGCCGTACCTCGGCCTTCACCAGGGCGATCTCGTCGTGCACCAGCGCGGACATCTCGGCGGTCGCCGACGCGACCAACTGCCCGATGCTCCGCTCGGCGTTGCCCGCTTCGACAATGGTGCCGGTCCGGACGGCGTCGGCGGTCTGCGTGCCGGTGTCGCTCATCGGTGACTCCCTCTTCCTTCTCGCTCTTCTGGCCAGTGGACTGCGCGACGGGGCTTCGTGCCACGGCCGCGTGCGACGGACTCCGTGCCGCGGACGTACTGTCCCGCCCGCGCTGCACGGACTCGTTGTCCGATCATGCCGGACCGTCGTCGTCCTCGCGCGTTGCCCCCGCGTGTTCCGCCAGCTTCCGGTGTTCCGCCGCCTTCGCCTCGTGGAGAGCGGCCATGCGCAGGTGGTACCCCGGATCGTCCTGTTCATAGATGTCGGGGATGCCGTCGTGGTCCTCGTCGCGCTCCTCCTCCTCGTACAGCGCGCGGTACTTACGGACCCGGAGCTTGAGCAGAATGCCCGAGAACACGGCGGCGATCAGCGAGCCCGTCAGCACCGCGGCCTTCACCTCGTCGGTGAGGCCCGGGTCCGAGGTGAAGGCCAGCTCGCCGATGAGCAGCGAGACCGTGAAGCCGATCCCGGCGAGCGCGGCGACGGCGAAGACGTCGGGCCAGGCGAGATCCTCGTTCAGCTCGGCCTTGGTGAAGCGCGCGGCGAGCCAGGTGCCGCCGAAGATGCCGATCGTCTTGCCGACCACCAGCCCCAGGACGACCCCCAGCGTCTCCGGCCGGGTGAAGACCCCGCCGAGCGCGGCGCCGGAGACCGAGACACCCGCGGAGAAGAGGGCGAACAGGGGGACGGCCAGCCCGGCGGACAGGGGGCGCACCAGATGTTCGATGTGCTCGCCGGGCGACTGCGACTCGCCCTCGTTCCTGGTGCAGCGCAGCATCAGGCCCATCGCGACACCGGCGATGGTGGCGTGGACGCCGCTGTTGTACATCAGCCCCCAGATGACCAGGGCCAGCGGGACATACACGTACCAGCCGTGGACGCCCTTGCGCAGCAGCAGCCAGAAGACCGCGAGCCCGATCACGGCGCCGCCCAGCGCCAGGAAGTTCAGCTCGCTGGTGAAGAAGACCGCGATGATCAGAATCGCGAAGAGATCATCGACGACGGCGAGGGTGAGCAGGAAGGCGCGCAGCGCGGAGGGCAGTGAGGTGCCGAGGACCGCGAGGACGGCGAGCGCGAAGGCGATATCCGTCGCGACGGGCACGGCCCAGCCCCCCAGGGAACCGCCGCCGACCGTGTTGACCAGCACATACACCAGCGCGGGTACGGCCATACCGGAGAGCGCCGCGATCACTGGCAGGGCGGCGGCCTTCGGGTCGCGCAGCTCCCCGGCCACCAGCTCGCGCTTCAGCTCGACACCGGCGACGAAGAAGAAGACGGCGAGCAGCCCGTCGGCGGCCCAGTGCTGTACGGAGAGATCGAGACCGAGCGCGGCGGGGCCGGCGTGGAAGTCGCGTACGGATCCGTAGCTGCCGCTCAGCGGGGTGTTCGCCCAGATCAGCGCGGCGATGGCGGCGGCGAGGAGCAGGACGCCGCCGACGGTTTCGGTGCGCAGCGCGTCGGAGATGTAGTTCCGCTCGGGCAGCGGGAGCCGGCCGAGGAACTTACGAGGGGTGGGGGTGTGGGTGGGCGCGGGCACGAAGCGGCCTCCGGTCGTTTTGCGGGCAGGACGAAACACCTGCCGACCAGACTTCCCGGCGCACCTTGAAAAGCTTGTTGTGTTGTTGACGCGTCGCCCACACTACCCGGACGCCCGTAGAGCGGGTCACCCCGGCACGGCGGAGCGGGACCCGGCATGAGCGATGCCCGAGGCCCCGCCCCAGGAGCGGACCTGGAGCGGGGCCTCGGGCTCGCTGCTCAGTCCTCGCTGCTCGCGCTGGGCAGCTGTGTCTGGATCAGATCCATGACGGACGAGTCCGTGAGGGTGGTGACATCCCCCAGCTGTCGGTTCTCCGCGACGTCCCGCAGCAGCCGGCGCATGATCTTGCCCGAGCGGGTCTTGGGCAGCTCCGCTACCGGCAGGATGCGCTTGGGCTTGGCGATCGGGCCGAGCGTGGTGCCCACATGGTTGCGCAACTCCGCCACCAGACCGTCGTCGACGGAGGCGCTGCCGCGCAGAATGACGAAGGCGACGATGGCCTGGCCGGTGGTCTCGTCATTGGCGCCGACGACGGCGGCCTCGGCGACCTTGGGATGGGAGACGAGGGCGGACTCCACCTCGGTGGTGGAGATGTTGTGCCCGGACACCAGCATCACGTCGTCGACCCGGCCCAGCAGCCAGATGTCGCCGTCGTCGTCCTTCTTGGCGCCGTCCCCGGCGAAGTACTTGCCTTCGAAGCGCGACCAGTAGGTGTCGATGAACCGCTGGTCGTCGCCCCAGATGGTGCGCAGCATCGACGGCCACGGTTCGGTGAGGACGAGATAGCCGCCGCCTCCGTCGGGCACCTCGCGGGCCTCGTCGTCCACGACGGTGGCCGAGATCCCCGGCAGGGCCCGCTGGGCCGAGCCCGGCTTGGTCTCCGTCACGCCGGGCAGCGGGGAGATCATCATGGCGCCGGTCTCGGTCTGCCACCAGGTGTCCACGATGGGCGTCTTGCCCGCGCCGATGTGCTCGCGGTACCAGATCCACGCCTCGGGGTTGATCGGCTCGCCGACCGAGCCCAGCACCCGCAGGGAGGTCAGGTCGAACTTGGCGGGGATGTCGTCGCCCCACTTCATGAACGTACGGATCGCCGTCGGCGCCGTGTAGAGGATCGTCACCCCGTACTTCTGCACGATCTCCCAGAACCGCCCCTGGTGCGGGGTGTCGGGAGTGCCCTCGTACATCACCTGCGTGGCGCCGTTGGCCAGCGGTCCGTACACGATGTACGAGTGGCCCGTCACCCAGCCGATGTCGGCCGTGCACCAGTACACGTCCGTCTCGGGCTTGAGGTCGAAGACGGCGTGGTGGGTGTAGGCCGCCTGGGTGAGATAGCCGCCCGAGGTGTGCAGGATGCCCTTCGGCTTTCCCGTCGTGCCCGAGGTGTAGAGGATGAACAGCGGGTGCTCCGCGCCGAACGCCTCCGGAGTGTGCTCGGCGGACTGGCGGCCGACGATGTCGTGCCACCACACGTCCCGGGAATCGTCGAACGCGGTGTCCTGGCCGGTACGCCGCACCACCAGTACGTGCTCGACCTGGGGGCACTTGGCGACCGCCGCGTCGATGGCGGGCTTGAGGGCGGCCGGCTTGCCCCGGCGGTAGCCGCCGTCGGAGGTGATGACCAGCTTGGCGTCGGCGTCCTGGATACGGGAGGCCACGGCGTCGGCCGAGAAGCCGCCGAAGACCACGGAGTGCGCGGCCCCGATCCGGGCGCAGGCCAGCATGGCGACGGCCGCCTCGGGGATCATCGGCAGATAGACGGCGACCCGGTCACCCGCCCGGACGCCCAGCTCGGTCAGGGCGTTGGCGGCCCGTGACACCTCGTCCTTCAGCTCCGCGTAGGTGATCGCGCGGCTGTCGCCCGGCTCACCCTCGAAGTGGATCGCCACCCGGTCGCCGTGCCCGGCCTCCACATGACGGTCGACGCAGTTGTAGGCGACGTTCAACTCGCCGTCCGCGAACCATTTCGCGAAGGGCGGGTTCGACCAGTCCAGCGTCTCGGTCGGCTCGGTGACCCAGCTGAGCCGCCTCGCCTGCTCGGCCCAGAAGCCAAGCCTGTCCGCCGCGGCCTGCTCGTACGCCTCCGCCGTCACGTTGGCGTGTGCGGCCAGCTCGGCCGGCGGTGCGAATCGCCGCTCTTCCTTGAGCAGGTTGGCCAGGCTTTCGTTGCTCACGACATCTCCCTTTCCCAGGGCGTCCTAGGTGTCCCGGCCCTAGCTCATCAGTCGGATGCCCGGGTGACAAGGGGCTTCCAAAAATTGGTTTAGACCTATGAGGTGCTCTTTTCCGGCCCCCTCTCCCCGAGCGGACGGGAAAGGGGGCCACACAATCTCACGGATGCGGTACGCGGAAGGTTCAGGCGCGCGACTCCTCGAACGCGGTCGGGGCCACCCGGTTGAACACTTCCGCGTCCCCGCCCACGCCCCTGCTGCCCGCGTCGGCACCGGCGGTCGCGACCCCGTCCGCCAGGAGATACGCCTGCGCCTCACCGACATGGAAGTACATCCCGTGCAGCTCCAGGCTGCCCTCCGCCAGCCGCCGCGCCACCGCTTCGTGGGCTCGCAGATGGTCCAGCTGCTGGACGACATTGGTCAGACAGAGCTGCTCGACGGCGTCGGCCGGCAGCCGTCCGGAGATCCTGGCCCAGGGGTGGTGACGGTTCCTCATCCGCTCCAGGCTGGGCTGCCCGTGGCGCAGCCAGCGCCGCAGCGGGGTACGGGGCTCCCCGGCGTCCTCCGGGGTGTTGAGCAGGGCCTGCATGGCGCCGCACCCCGAGTGCCCGCAGACGGTGATGGACGCGACCCGCAGCACATCCACGGCGTACTCGATCGCCGCCGCCACCGAGTCGTCCGCGCCGTCGGCCTCCGGCAGCGGGACCAGATTGCCCACGTTCCGTACGGTGAAGAGATCGCCCGGACCGCTCGACGTGATCATGCTCGTGACCAGCCGGGAGTCGGCGCAGGTGAGGAAGAGCTGCGAGGGCCGCTGCCCCTCGCGCGCCAGCCGCGCCAGCTCGCCGCGCACCCGTGGCGCCGTATTGCGCTGGAAGGAGCTGAGTCCGCTGGCCAGCTGACGACCGCCCGGCGAACGGGCCGCGCCGTCAAGCCCGTTGCCGCCCGGCCGGCCGACGGGCGGTGCCGAGGACGTGTTCGACGTCGGCTGCCTCGACGCCTGTCCCGTGCCCACGCCGATGCCGGTGCCCGAAATCGGGCCGGCGACTGCGCCCGTATCCGCACCTTCGGTCGTGTCGCTCTCCGCGACCCGGTCTCTGTCCGCGCCGCTGTCCGCGTCCAGGGCGGTGTTCGATTCCGGGTGCGCGTCCGCGTCCGAGTCCGCGCGTGCGTGCGGTCTGATGCCCGGGAGGGCGGCCCCGCCCGGGTGTTCCGCGGCCTGTTCCTCCGCGGTGTGTCTCTCCTCCAGCGCCGAGGCGGCGGACGCCCCGGCCATCGGCCGCTCCCCGCCCGGGTGCGCGCCGCAGTGGTGATTGCGCCAGGGAGTCCAGGGGCGGCAGCAGGTGTGGGCCTCGGCGGTGGGCTCGGCGATCCGGCGGCCCGCCCGGCCGGTGAACTCGGCCCTGCCGCCCTGCGCGACATGCGCGGTCTGCCAGTCGTGCAGGGTCTCGTGCGCCGCGTGGTCCATGAACGACCCGTCCAGCTCCACCACGCTGTCGGCGCCCTGCGGCACCTGGTGCAGCAGCCGGCTGAGCCTCGGCACGGCGAGAAACGTCAACTGCCCCCGGGCGCGGACACGATGCACCCCGTCCTTCTCCTCCACGGTGATCCGTGTCCTGGTCAACCGGTGCAGCGCCACCGCCACCGCGACCGCGATCCCGATCATGACGCCCTCCAGCACGCCGGTCAGTACGACGGCGGCCAGGGTCACCGCGTACACCAGCATTTCGCGGTTCCGCCGCACGCTGCGCATATGCGTCAGGTTCACCATCTGGATCCCCACCACCATCACCAGCGCGGCCAGCGCCGACAGCGGGATCAGATCGAGCACGGGCACCAGCAACAGGGCGGCGACCGCCACCCACAGGCCGTGCAACATGGCCGAGTTTCTGCTGACGGCGCCCGCCGCGACATTGGCGGCGCTGCGCACGGCGACCCCGGTGACGGGCAGCCCGCCGAGCGCCCCGGAGACGACGTTCCCCGCTCCCTGTCCTGCCAGCTCCCGGTCGAGACGTGCGCGAGGGATCCGGACGTGCGGCTCCTTGCGCGCTGCCGTCAGCTTGTCCACGGCGACCGCGGACAGCAGTGATTCGACGCTGCCGACCAGGGTGACGGTGAGGACGGCGGCGAGCAGTCCGAGTACCGGCCCCTCGGGCAGCTCGGGCAGGGCGTGGTTGCTCCAGGACGGCAGGTCGACGTACTCCAGACGGATCCCCGCGAGCGCGGCGAGTGCCGTGGCTAGGGCCACGGCCGCGAGCGCCGCCGGGAGCTTGCGTGCGATCCGGCCCGCGCGGCCCGGAACACGCGGCCAGAGCAGCAGTACCGCGACGGTCAGCGCGCTCACCGACAGCGCGCCCGGATGCGGGTTGGCCAACTGGGCCGGCAGCCCGCGGACATTGTCGACGGCGGAACTCTGCGGCGTACCGCCGAGAACGATGTGGAGTTGGGCCAGCGCGATCGTGACGCCGATGCCCCCGAGCATCCCGTGCACGATCGCCGGGCTGACGGCCAGCGCGGAGCGGGCCACCCGTAGCGCCGCGAGGCCCAGTTGGGCGACGCCCGCGCAGATGGTGATGGCGCAGGTGGTGCGCCAGCCGTACCGCTGGATCAGATCGGCCGTGACGACGGTGAGCCCGGCGGCGGGGCCGCTGACCTGGAGCGGAGCCCCGCCCAGCCGGCCAACGACCAGGCCGCCCACGGCGGCCGCCACCAGGCCGGCCTGGAGTGGCGCGCCGGTGGCGAGTGCGATGCCCAGCGAGAGCGGCAGCGCGATCAGGAAGACGGAGATGGACGCGGACAGGTCGGCTCCGGCGATGCGGAACCTGCGGCCGCCCGGTGGTGGGCCGTGCGGCGTGCGGACGGGGGGAGTGGTGCGAGTGGGGACGCCGGCAGACATATTTCCCGTCTCCTCCAGGGCAGCGCGGTCGCGGAACGTGGGTCGCGGCCGTGGGTCACGGCATGCAGTGGCGGGATGCGTAACTCAACTCTCGGTAAATGGATCGTAATGCAGAGTAAAGAATGGGACATTACTTTTCGGGCAAATGGGGCAAGCTTTCACTCGGGATGGTGATTAGTGATTTTGTCCGGCTTGTCGTTTATTCACATCTTCAGTCTCAGTGCGAGGTTGTCGGCGCTCGGCGCCGTGCCGGCAGTCGCCGCTCGGCACTTCGGTACTGAAACCTGAAGGAAGAGGGTGTGCGGATGCTGGCCGCCACAAAGAGAATCGCCTTCGGCGCTGCCGTCACGGCGCTCGCCGTCGGTCTCGCCGGTTGCTCCGGGTCCGGTGGGCAGGAAGCCAAGGGGGAGGGCAAGAAGGGTGCCGCCGGCGCCAAGAAGGCCCCCGAGAACGCCGTCCGGCTCATCGGCGACGGCTCGACCGCGTACACCGGGACCCAGCCGTTCACCACCACCCCGCAGCGTCTGAAGCCGGGACAGAAGCCCCCGCAGTTCGTGGTGTTCTCGTGGGACGGCGCCGGTGAGGACAGCCAGAAGCTCTTCTCCCACTTCCGGCAGGTGGCCAAGAAGTACGACGCGAAGATGACGTACTTCCTGAGCGGCGTCTATCTGCTCCCCGAGGAGAAGGCCAAGCTGTACGACCCGCCGAAGCACGCACCCGGCAGCTCCGACATCGGCTTCAACGACACCCAGGGGATCAAGGACACCCTGCGGGAGGTGCGCGCGGCCTGGCACGAGGGCAACGAGATCGGCACGCACTTCAACGGTCACTTCTGCGGTGACGAGGGCGGTGTCGGCACCTGGTCCGTCGAGGAGTGGAAGAGCGAGATCAATCAGGCCAAGTCCTTCGTGAAGGGCTGGAAGACCAACACCGGCCTGGCGGGCGAGGCGCCGCTGCCCTTCGACTACGACAAGGAGATGGTCGGCGGCCGTACGCCCTGTCTGGAAGGGCAGAAGAACATGATGGCGGCGGCCCGGACGATGGGCTTCCGCTACGACTCCAGCGGCATCGGCAACCAGGTCTGGCCGAAGAAGAAGGACGGCCTGTGGGACCTTCCGCTCCAGCTGGTCCCGGTGCCGGGCCGCGAATTCGAGACGCTCTCCATGGACTACAACTTCATGTTCAACCAGTCGGGGACGACAACCCAGGGCGACCCCTCGCAGCACGAGTACTGGGGCGACCAGATGCGTGACGGCCTGCTCAAGGCGTTCGACCGCTCCTACGAGGGAAACCGCGCCCCGCTGATCATCGGCAACCACTTCGAGTCCTGGAACGGCGGAACCTACATGCGCGCCGTCGAGGAGACGATCAAGACGGTCTGTGTGCAGAAGGACGTCGAGTGTGTGACGTTCCGCCAGCTCGCCGACTGGCTCGACGCGCAGGACCCGGCGACCCTGGAAAAGCTCCGGACTCTGCGGGTCGGCCAGGCGCCGAAGACCGGCTGGCCGTCCTTCACCGCCGCCACCGGCATGTCCTCGGGCTCCGCCGCCTCACCGGCGGCCCCGGCGGCCCACCCGGCCGGTCGCTCCGAGAAGCACTGACCGCGCGGAAGGCGCCGGGGGCAGTGGTCAGGAGGGCTGGGGGACGGCGAGTGCCTCGCTGAGCACGAAGGCGGGATCGACCTGGGCGGCCAGGTCGATGCCCGTCTTCGCGTTGCCCCAGCTCTCGGCGTTCCTGAGATGGAAGTGGACCATCTGACGCGTGTACCGCTCCCAGTCGCGGTGCTCGTACGAGTCCTCGGCCGCGTCCTGGAGCGTCTGGAGCGCGCAGCGGTTGTCCGCCTCCAGCAGCTCGAAGCGCCGGGGGCGGCCCTTCTCCATCGCGCGGACCCACTCGGAGTGGCCCACGGCCACGAGCAGGTCGTCGCCCACCTCGTCACGGAGGAAATCCAGGTCGTCCTGGTTCTGGACCTTGTTGCCGACGACCTTCAGCGGCACGTCGTAGTCCCGCGCGTACTCCTTGTACTGGCGGTAGACGGACACGCCCTTGCGCGTCGGCTCGGCCACCAGGAACGTCATGTCGAACCGGGTGAACATCCCCGAGGCGAAGGAGTCGGACCCCGCCGTCATGTCGACCACCATGTACTCGTCGGTGCCGTCCACCAGATGGTTGAGGCACAGCTCGACCGCGCCGACCTTGGAGTGGTAGCAGGCGACCCCGAGGTCCGACTCGGTGAAGGGGCCCGTGGCCATCAGCCGGATCTCGCCGTCGTCCAGCCGTACCTCGCGGGCACAGGTCTCGTACACGGGATTGTTCTCGCCGATCCTGAGCAGCCGCGATCCCTCGCCCGGCGGCGTGGTCTTGATCATCGCGTCGGCGGAGGCGATCCGAGGGTTGCTGCCCCGCAGATAGTCCTTGATCAGCCCCAGGTGCGCGCCCATCGCGGGCAGCGCGGCGGCCGCCGCCTCGTCGAGGCCGAGGGCGGTCCCCAGATGCTGGTTGATATCGGCGTCCACCGCGACGACGGTGGCCTCGTTGGCGGTCAGATGACGGATGAAGAGCGAGGACAGCGTGGTTTTGCCACTGCCGCCCTTGCCCACGAAAGCGATCTTCATGTTCACGTACCGTAGCGGCAATCTCGCGCAAGGTGAGGGGCTTCGGTGAGGAAGACCACTCCAAGGTGGGGCGCGCGTCCAGGGCGCGTAGCCTCCCTACCTATGAGTACGACAGCCTCTGACGCTTCCTCCGCGCCGCGGCCGGGGGACCCCTTGGTCGCGCTGGCCTCCCTTCTGGGGGTGCCGGACGCGGTGGATTCCGTACGCAAGGCCGTCGACCGTGTGTACGGCCACCGCGTGATGCGGCGCCGCAGCAACGAGGTCACCTCGGAAGCGGCGTTGCGCGCCGCGCGGGGCTCCGCCGCGCTCTCCGGCACGGACTGGGCGCTCGAAGAGGTGCGCCGGCGCAGCGACTTCGGCTCGGAGGCCGAGGCCCGTACGGTCGGTGCCGCCCTCCGGCTCAACGCCGAGGCCGGTCAACTCCTCTCCGTCTGGGCACAGTCGCCGCTACGGGTGCTGGCCCGGCTCCATCTGGTGGCCGCGGGCGGAACCGGCATCCCCGACGAGACGGTCGGGCGGCCCCGGCTGGCCGGCGAACCGGTGGCCGAGACGCCCGGTGCCGAAGTGGCCGGACCGCTGGCCGAGCTGCCGCTGCCGGACGCCGACGAGGTGGCGGGGCGGCTGGACGGGCTGTCCCGGCTGGTGCTCGCCACGAGTGCGGTGCCGGCGCTGGTGACGGCGGCGGTGGTGCACGGGGAACTGCTGGCGCTGCGCCCGTTCGGCTCGTACAACGGGCTGGTGGCGCGGGCGGCCGAGCGGATCGTGCTGGTCGGCAGTGGGCTGGATCCCAAGTCGATCTGCCCGGCCGAGGTGGGTCACGCGGAGCTGGGGCGCGCGGCGTACGCGGCGGCCTTTGACGGTTATCTGTCGGGCACGCCGGACGGCATGACGGCGTGGATCACCCACTGTGGACGCGCGGTTGAGCTGGGAGTGCGGGAATCGACGGCCGTCTGCGAGGCGCTTCAGCGCGGCGCGGCCTGATCCGAGTCCCGCGCGGGCGCGGACAGAGTCGCGGCGACGCCGTCCTGGCGCCGCCGCTGACATGTCCACCGGGTTACCAAGCGTCCTCGAAATTTTGCCCATCAGGTCGGGAACTCGGCCCGTCACCTGGTGCGGCTGGCCCGTAATCGACGGGTCGACGTCGCGTGGGTGCCCGGTTTTCATGTTCGGTCCGTGGGGCCTGGTGCGTAAACAGGTGATCCTCTCGGATGTCCTTGGTCTCGCGGGCCGTTGACTCCTTTGTACTCCTGTCCGTCGGGATGCGGAACCCCTGGCCCCACTTCTTTACTTTTGCCTTCAAATAAGGGCAAAAGGCGCAGGTGGCAGGGGTTCAGCCGAGCGTGGACTGCCGGCGTCGGCTGGCGTACCAGACCAGGCCCGCCGTCGCGGCCGCCGCGCCCACCGCTGCCGCCGCGACCAGTGCGGGGCGGGGCGGCATCGAGAAGGCGGGCAGTCGCTGCTTGAGTCGAACGGGGCGGCTGAAGACGAGAATCGGCCATGCGCGGGCCGTTGCCTCGCGGCGCAGCGCGCGGTCCGGATTGACCGCGTGGGGATGACCGACGGATTCGAGCATGGGGACGTCGGTGATGGAGTCGCTGTACGCGTAGCAGCGCGACAGGTCGTACCCCTCGGACTCGGCGAGCGCCTTGACCGCCTCGGCCTTGGTCGGGCCGTAGGCGTAGTACTCCACCTCGCCGGTGAAGCAGCCGTCGGCGCCGACGACCATCCGGGTGGCGACGACCCGGTCCGCTCCGAGCAGTTCCCCGATCGGCTCGACGACCTCCGCGCCCGATGTGGAGACGATCACCACATCGCGGCCCGCGGTGTGGTGGTTCTCGATGAGGGACGCCGCCTCGTCGTAGATGATCGGGTCGATCAGGTCGTGCAGTGTCTCGGCGACGATCTCTTTGACCTGCTGGACGTTCCAGCCCTTGCAGAGCGCGGACAGATACTCCCGCATGCGCTCCATCTGGTCGTGATCGGCGCCTCCGGCGAGGAAGACGAACTGCGCGTATGCGGTGCGCAGAACTGCCCGGCGGTTGATCAGGCCGCCTTGGTAGAAGGACTTGCTGAAGGTCAGCGTCGATGACTTCGCAATGACCGTCTTGTCCAGGTCGAAGAAGGCTGCTGTACGCGGCAAGGAGTGGTTTTCCACGATGCCGAGCATATGCGCCCACCATTCGGCGTAAGCCATGGCGCGTGGGTTTGCCTGAGAAGGCTGTCGGGTACACCATGGAAGTCACGGATCGTTCGCGACCGTGCTCACCCGGTCCGGCTCCTCCCCCCCCCCGAGCCGGCCGTGGGGACGACCCCCGCTCTCCCCCCCGGCGGGGGTCGTCGCATGTCCGGACCCGTTTTCGGCTCTCGCATCGCGACTCACTCCTCTTCTCGATCTCCGTGCCCGCTGCTGTCTTCGCCAGCATGCCCGTCACTGCGAGTAGTCGATGCGCTGCACTCCGGAAGTCACCGGTATGAGCTACCGGGATATTCACAACTGCTGAGTTGTCCACAGTTTTCCAGCAAGATCCACACGATTTCCTGTTCCCGTCCAGGGTGATTCCGGCCGCGAAGTTCGCGGAAGCCGGAATCACGGATACCGGATCACCGCGAGATCTCCGATAGGGGCACTCGCGGATACCGGATCGAGGCAGAGACAGGGGGCGGGCATCATGGCTGGATCCACGACATCCGATCGGTCGCCGGCGGAAGAGCGCCGGGCGGGACCGCTGATCGTCACCGAGGACGTGGAGCTGCTCGACGATCTGCTGCGGCTGTGCGCAGCGGCCGGCGCCGAGCCGGAGGTGCACCACTCCGTCCCGGAGCGGAAGGGCTCCTGGGAGGAAGCGCCGATGGTCCTCGTCGGGGACGACGCGGCGGCGCGCTGCCGCGGAGCCTCCCGCAGACGGGGCGTCATGCTCGTCGGCCGGGACCAGGACGACCCCGACGTGTGGCGACGGGCGGTGGAGATCGGCGCCGACTGCGTGCTGCGGCTGCCCGATGCGGAAAGCTGGCTGGTCGACCGGATCGCGGACGCCGCCGAGGGCGTGGGACGGCCGGCCCTGACCGTCGGCGTGATCGGCGGACGAGGCGGAGCCGGGGCCTCCACCCTGGCCTGTGCCCTGGCCGTCACCGCCGCGCGCGAGGGCCGGCGCACCATGCTCATCGACGGAGATCCGCTCGGTGGCGGGCTCGACGTGCTGCTCGGCGGCGAGCAGACGGACGGCAGACGCTGGCCTGATTTCGCCGCCTCCAAAGGACGAGTCGCGGGCGGGGCCCTGGAGGAGTCGCTGCCGCGTCTTCATCAACTACGCGTGCTCAGCTGGGATCGCGGGGATTCCGTGATGGTGCGGCCTGAGGCCATGAGGTCGGTGCTGGCCGCCGCCCGCAGGCGCGGCGGCATCGTGGTGGTGGATCTCCCGCGCCGGGTGGACGAGGCCGTGGCGGAGGCTCTCGCCCAGCTCGATGTGGGGCTTCTGGTGGTCCCCGCCGAGCTGCGCGCCGTCGCGGCGGCGGGGCGGGTGGCCTCGATGGTGAGCATGGTGCTCCCGGACCTGCGGGCGGTGGTGCGCGGGCCGTACGCCGCCGGACTCGACGAGCAGTGGATCGCCGACGCGCTGCGGCTCCCGCTCGCGGGCGAACTCCCACTGGAACCGGGCCTGTCGCAGGCCCAGGACGGCGGGGAGCCGCCGGGCTCCCGCAGGCGCGGGCCGCTGGCCGCGTTCTGCACGGCCTTCTGGGAGCAGGCGCTGGCGGGGGAAGAGAGCGTGCCCTCATGAGCGTCGGCGCGCCGGCGGGCGGGCTGCTGGACGCCGTACGCCAGCGGCTCGCGGAGAGCGGCGCCGATCCCACACCCGCGAGGGTGGCGGCGGCGCTACGGGCTCAGGGAAGGCTCCTGGGCGACACGGAAGTGCTCGGCGCCGCGGAGGAGCTGCGGTGCGAGCTGGTGGGGACAGGGCCGCTGGAACCGCTGCTGGCCGACCCGACGGTGACGGACGTGCTGGTCTCCGCGCCCGACCGGGTCTGGGTGGACCGTGGCGGCGGCTTGCAGCTCACAGCGGTGTCCTTCGCGGACGCCGCCTCGGTGAGAAGGCTGGCGCAGCGACTCGCCGCCACGGCGGGACGCCGGCTCGACGACGCAAGACCCTGGGTGGACGCCCGGCTGCCCGACGGGACCCGGATGCACGTGGTGCTGCCGCCGGTGGCCGTCGGCTGTACATGTCTGTCGCTGCGGGTGGTGCGGCCCAAGGCGTTCTCGCTGGCCGAGCTGACCGGAGCGGGGACCCTGCCGCCCGGCGGGGAGCGGGTGCTGCGAGCGCTGATCGAGGCCAGGCTGTCCTTCTTGATCAGTGGCGGCACCGGCACCGGCAAGACCACGCTTCTCTCGACGCTGCTCGGCCTCGTCGGGCCGGGTGAACGGATCGTGCTGGCCGAGGACTCGGCCGAGTTGAGGCCCGACCATCCGCATGTGGTGCGGCTGGAGGGCCGGCCCGCCAACCAGGAGGGCGCGGGCCTGGTGACCCTGCGGGATCTGGTCAGACAGGCACTGCGGATGCGGCCGGACCGACTGGTCGTCGGCGAGGTCAGGGGACACGAGGTCACCGAACTCCTGGCCGCTCTGAACACGGGCCACGAAGGAGGCAGTGGGACGGTCCACGCCAACGCGGCGGCGGACGTGCCCGCGCGGCTGGAGGCCCTCGGCACGGCGGCTGGCCTCGACCGGGCCGCGCTGCACAGCCAGTTGGCGGCCGCTCTGTCGGTCGTCATCCATCTCGTGCGGGACAGAAACGGGCTCCGGCGGGTCGCCGAGGTGCATGTGCTGGAGCGGGACGCCGCGGGGCTGGTGGTGCCGGTACCCGCGCTGCGCTGGGACGCGGGGGGATTCGCGCGGGAGCGGGGCTGGCCGAGGCTGCTGGGACTGATCGGGGGCGCGCTGTGACGCCGGCCATGACGGCCGTGGTGCTCGCGGCGGTGATGTGCGCGGGGGCGGCGGCCTGGCTGATGGCCGGTCATGAGCGGGGACTGCGCAGGGCCGGGGCGCTGTTCGCCGGGGCCGGGACCGCGGGCGCGCCGCCGCCGGGAGCGCCTCCCTGGGAGCGCTGGCTGTGGCGAGCGCGTGCGTGGGTGCTGCGGCTGGGCCGGGAATGGTGGTGTCTGCCGCCCGCGCTGCTGCTCGCCCTGTGGGGTGACTCGGTGCTGCCGCTGGCCGGGGGAGCCCTGGCGGTGCCTCTGGTGGGGCGCCGGCTCAGGGCCCGGGAGCTGAGACGGGCGCGGGAGCGGCGCGCCGACGGGGTTCTCGCGCTGTGCGGGGTGGCGGCGGCGGAGCTGAGAGCCGGTTCCCAGCCCGTACAGGCCCTGCTGACCGCTGCCGGGCCCACGGGCGGGCTGGGACGCGGAGAGGCCGCGGTGCTGGCTGCCGCGCGGTTCGGCGGCGACGTGCCCGGTGCGCTGCGGCGGGCGGCACACGAACCGGGAGCGGACGGCCTGGTGGGGCTCGCGGCCTGCTGGCGGGTGGCTGTGGACAGCGGGGCGGGTCTCGCCGCGGGACTGGACCGTCTGGAGACCGCCCTCCGGGCGGAGAAGGACCAGCGGGAAGGACTGCGGGCCCAGTTGGCGGGCGCCTGGTCGACGGTGGTGGTCCTCGCGCTGCTGCCGGTGGTGGGGCTGCTGATGGGCGCGGCGCTGGGCGCCGATCCCTTGCGCGTCCTGCTGCACACCCCGGCCGGCCTGGGATGTCTGGCCGTCGGCGGGCTGCTGGAGGCCGCGGGCCTGTGGTGGGCGGCCCGGGTCGTACGGAGCGGGGAGGCGCCATGAGCGGAGAGTTCGCCCCCAGGCTGTGGATGCTTCTCCCGCTGCTCGCCGCCGTCTGCTGTCTGGCCCTCGCGATAGCGGCCCGGCGTCGCGAGCGCCGGGTGCGCGGACGGCTCGCGGCTCTGCTGAACGCCGGTCACGGGCGGGCGGGGCCCGTGCCATGGACGAGGGCGAGGCAGTGGGGGGTGCGCTGGGGGCCGCCCCTCGGCGTGGTGATCACCGGCTGGGTACTGATCGGCGGGGTCGCGGGCTGGGCCATGGGGCTTGCGGGCGCGTACGTGGCCCGCCGCCGGCTGCGCACCCGAAGGACGGACGATCCCGACCGGCCCCGGGCCGCCGAGGCGGCGCGGCAGCTCCCGCTCGCCGCCGATCTGCTGGCCGCCTGCCTCACCGCGGGCGCCGGCCCGCGCGAGGCGGCGGAGGCGGTCGGCGAGTCCCTGGGCGGCCCCGTCGGCGACCGGCTGGCCCGTACGGCGGCCGAGCTGCGCCTCGGCGGTGAACCGGCCGAGGCGTGGGGGCGGCTCGGCACCGTACCGGGAGCGGCGGGGCTGGCCCGCTGTCTGGAACGGGCCGGTGCCACGGGGGCGCCGGCGGCCGAGCCGGTGTCCCGGCTGGCCGAGGGCCTGAGAGCGGAGCGCTCCCGGGCCGCCGTCGCCAGGGCCCAGCGCGCCCAGGTGCTGATCACCGCGCCGGTGGGGCTGTGCTTCCTTCCCGCCTTTCTGGCGGTGGGCGTGGCGCCCGTGGTCATCGGCCTGGCGAGCGCGCTGCTGACCGGCGATTGAACATTTCGGCCGGGCTCTTTGCCCGGCCTCCGAACCAAGAAACGGGAGGCCGACATGCGGATGTGCGTGCGGATGTGGAGGAAGACGCGACGAGCGCGCCGGGCATGGGCGCGCCGGTTCGGTGCCGATACGGGAATGACTACTTCCGAGTACGCGGTCGGGACGATCGCCGCCTGTGCCTTCGCGGCGGTGCTGTACAAGGTGGTGACGAGCGGTCCCGTGTCCGGAGCATTGCAGTCGCTCATCGGGAAGGCGCTCGATGCGCAGTTCTGAGCACGGAAGGGCGAGTGCCGATGCCGAGGGGCCGGGCCTCTCGGCCGTGGGACGCGCCGGCCGCCGGGGCGACCGGGGGTCGGTGACGGCGGAGGCGGCCGTGGCGGTGCCGGCGCTGGTGGTGTTCACCATGGCCCTGGTCTGGGCGCTGACGGCGGCCTCCGCGCAGATCCAGTGCGTGGACGCGGCGCGTGCGGGGGCCCGTGCGGTGGCCAGGTCGGAGCCGGAGGCCGCCGCGATGGCCGTCGCCCGCTCGGCCGCCCCGGCGGGTGCCAGGGTCACTCTGGGGCGTACAGGCGGTCTGTGGCGGGTGCGGGTGGAAGCGCCGACGCCGGGGCCCGGGGCGCTGGCGTTGACGCTCACGGCCCAGGCCGTCGCGTCGGCGGAGGACGCTCCCGATGCCCTGGGGGCGGGAGCGGAAGGCCCGGCCGTGGGGGTGGCTCCATGACCGGGAGCAGAGCCGCGAGCAGGGCTGGGAACACTGGGGACCGGGGGTCCGCGACGGTGTGGGTGGCCATGGCGGCGACCACGATGTGCGCGGTGTTCGCGGTGGTGCTCGCCATGGGACAGGCGGTCGCCGCCCGGCACCGGGCGGGCGCGGTGGCCGACCTGGCCGCGCTCGCGGCGGCGGACCACGCGCTCGCCGGACCGGCCGAGGCGTGCCGCCGGGCGGCGGAGGTGGCGGCCGCCCAGGGCGGTGAGGTGGTGCGGTGCGCCCTGAGCGGGGAGATCTCCGACGTCACGGCGCGCGCCGCCTTCGGGCCGTACGCGCCCATGGTCAGGGCCCGGGCGGGTCCACCGGACCCTCCAGGTCCGCTGCCGCCGCCTCGTCCACCGCCGCCTCGTCCTTCGGCTTCTCCACCGGCTTCGCCTCCTCGGGGGCCGACTTGAGCAGCTCGGTCAGCAGGCGCACGGCACCGCGTTTGTGCAGGGGTTCGTTGCCGTTGCCGCACTTGGGCGACTGGACGCAGGAGGGACAGCCCGCCTCGCACTCGCAGGAGGCGATGGCCTCGCGGGTGGCGGTGAGCCACTCACGGGCTGTCCGGAAGGCCCGCTCGGCGAAGCCCGCGCCGCCCGGGTGGCCGTCGTACACGAAGACCGTCGGCAGCAGCGTGTCGGGATGCAGGGGCACGGAGACGCCCCCGATGTCCCAGCGGTCGCAGGTGGCGAAGAGGGGCAGCATCCCGATGGAGGCGTGCTCGGCGGCGTGCAGCGCGCCGCCCAGCTGCTCGGGGTTGACCCGGGCCGCGTCGAGCTGGTCCTCGGTGACCGTCCACCACACGGCCCGGGTGCGCAGGGTCCGTGGCGGCAGATCCAGTTTGCTCTCGCCGAGCACTTCGCCGGTGATGAGCCTGCGGCGCAGGAAGGAGACGACCTGGTTGGTGACTTCGACGGAGCCGTAGCAGAGACGGCCCTCGCCCCACGGGACCTCGGTGTCGGTTTCGAGGACGGAGATGGCGGTGGTGTCGCGGGCGGTGGTGGAGTACGGCGGGACCGCCTCTTCCACGAGGGCGACCGAGTCGGTGAGATCCAGCTGCCTCACCAGGTAGGTACGGCCCTGGTGGAGGTGGACGGCGCCTTCGTGGACGGCGGTGTGGGAGGCGGCTTCGTCGACGGTGCCCAGCAGCCGGCCCGTACCCGCCTCGACGATCTGGACGGGACGGCCGCCCTCGCCCCGGATGTCGGCGAGGTCGGCGGCCCGCTGACGGCGGGTCCAGTACCAGCCGGAGGCGCGGCGCCGCAGCAGCCCCGCCGCCTCCAGTTGCGGGAGGAGGCCGGGGGCCTCTGGGCCGAAGAGCGTCAGATCGGCCTCGGTGAGCGGAAGTTCGGCGGCGGCGGCACACAGATGGGGGGCGAGCACATAGGGGTTGTCGGGATCGAGGACGGTCGACTCGACGGGCTGACGGAACAGCGCCTCGGGGTGGTGGACGAGGAAGGTGTCCAGCGGGTCGTCCCGCGCGACCAGGACGGCCAGCGCGCCCTGGCCCGAGCGGCCCGCCCGGCCGGCCTGCTGCCACAGTGAGGCGCGGGTGCCCGGGTAGCCCGCGATGACGACGGCGCCCAGACCCGAGACGTCGATGCCCAGCTCCAGGGCGGTGGTGGCGGCCAGGCCGAGCAGCTCGCCGGAGTGCAGGGCGTTCTCCAGGGCGCGGCGCTCCTCGGGAAGATAGCCGCCGCGATAGGCGGCGACCCGGCGGGCCAGTGAGCGGTCGACCTCGGCCAGGCGCTCCTGGGCGATGACCGAGACGAGTTCGGCGCCGCGCCGGGAGCGTACGAAGGCGACGGTACGGACGCCCTGGACGGTCAGGTCGGTGAGGAGGTCGGCGGTCTCGGCGGTGGCGCTGCGGCGGACGGGGGCGCCCTTCTCCCCGTGCAGGTCGGTGAGGGGCGGCTCCCAGAGCGCGAACACCAGTTCGCCCCGGGGGGAGGCGTCGTCGGCGACCTCGTGGACGGGCAGACCGGTGAGCCGGCCCGCGGACCGGGCGGGCTCGGCGGCGGTGGCCGAGGCGAGCAGGAAGACCGGCTCCGCCCCGTACCGCGCGCAGACGCGGCGCAGCCGCCGCAGCACCTGTGCCACGTGGGAGCCGAAGACGCCCCGGTAGGTGTGGCACTCGTCGATGACGACATAGCGCAGCGAGCGCAGGAAGGAGGCCCAGCGGGGGTGGGACGGCAGGATGCCCCGGTGGAGCATGTCGGGGTTGGTGAGTACGTAGTTGGCGTACTGGCGGACCCACTCGCGTTCCTCGACGGGGGTGTCCCCGTCGTAGACGGCGGGGCGCACGCCGTTGCCCAGTGGCGTCGCGAGCGCTTTGACGGCGCGGCGCTGGTCGGCGGCGAGGGCCTTCGTCGGGGCCAGGTAGAGCGCGGTCGTACCCCGGCCGTTGGCGGCCTCCGAGCCGTCGAGGAGGGTGGAGAGCACGGGCGCCAGGTAGGCCAGGGACTTGCCGGACGCGGTCCCCGTGGCGATGACGACGGACTCGCCGTCGAGGGCGTGCTCGGCGGCCTGCGCCTGATGGGTCCACGGATGGTCGATCCCGGCCAGCCGAATGGCGTTGATCACTTCCGGGCGGATGCGATCGGGCCAGACCGCATGACGTCCCTCACGCGGGGGCAGGTGCTCCGTATGGGTGATGCGCGCAGCGCGGCCCGCCCCCGTGGCGAGCCGGTCCAGGATCGTTCTGGGGGAGGGGCTGTCGCCCCCGCTCTCCGGGCGTCCACCGGGGCGCTGATTCGTTGCCATCGGCACCGAGTCTGTCACTGGTGTGACGGACAATGGTCCGAAGGCGTCGTGCATGACTGCTGGTAAGTGATTGAATGCCAACGCGGCTGGCGATACGTCCCCAGGCTCCGTCGGGGAGACCCGAGGGGCGACCGCTCGATAGCAAGGTGCTGGAGGATCCGTGGACCTGTCCCTGTCGACTCGCAATGTGTCCGGCCCTGGTGGCGACCGTACGGTCGTCGAGGTCGGTGGCGAGATTGATGTGTATACCGCGCCCAAGCTGCGCGAGCAGTTGGTCGAGTTGGTGAACGACGGCAGCTACCACCTGGTAGTGGACATGGAGGGCGTGGACTTCCTGGACTCGACCGGTCTGGGCGTGCTCGTGGGCGGACTGAAGCGTGTGCGTGCCCATGAGGGCTCGCTGCGTCTGGTCTGCAACCAGGAGCGCATTCTCAAGATCTTCCGGATCACCGGTCTGACCAAGGTGTTCCCGATCCACAACTCGGTCGACGAGGCCGTGAACGCCACCGACTGAGGTCGCGGCCTTCCGGAGGAAGAGGCAGAGGCACCGGGCGCCACGCCCGGATGCCCGAGCCTGTGAGTTCGCACGCTCGTACGTTCGAGGGGGATCGCATGGCCACCGTTGAACTCCGCTTCAGCGCCCAGCCCGAACACGTCAGGACGGCCCGTCTGGTGGCCGCTGCCGTGGCTCGTCGGGCGGGCGTCGATGAGGCTGTGTTGGACGAGGTCAGACTCGCCGTCGGTGAGGCGTGCAGCCGAGCTGTCGGGCTGCACCGGGGGCATGGCATCACCGCCCCGGTGCGGGTCGTCCTGACCGAGGAGGAGAAGGTTTTCTCCATCGAGGTCGGCGACGGGGTGTCCGGCTCGGGCGGCGGCGCCGGGGAATCGTCCGGTGGCGACGGAGCCTCGTCGGACGGCCTCCACGAGAGTGACGCGGAGGGCGAGGACGAGATGGGCCTCGCGGTCATCAGCGGCCTCGTCGACGATGTGGAAGTCACCTCCGATGCCGACGGTGGCGTCATCCGGATGAGCTGGCCCACCACGCCGGCCGTCACGCTCCCCTGATCATGTCTGCCCTGATGGGGGCCGGCCGGTTCATGCCCGACCGGTTCATGTCCCGACTGGTTGCGTCCGTCCGGTTGCGTCGTCCGGTTGCGTCCGTCCGATGCCGGGCGAATGATCCGTTCCCGCGATCTCTTCGCGTGATCGATTCTTCGGAAAGATCCTTCCGATCTTGAGAAAGACCCTGCCGAGCAGGGTCTTTCCTCATTTCCCGATGAAATTCCCGGGTTATTGATCATTCATCAATGACGCTGTCCTGTGGCGTGCTCTGTTTTGATCGGTTCCGGCTCCCTACAATCCGTCCATCTTGAACGCTGAGCGTCAAGGAGGACGAATGGCGGGGCACTTCCATCCACACCTGTCCGAGCACCCCACTTCTCTCGCGACCGCGGTACTCACCGACGGCAACCGGCTGATCGTGATCGTCATCGCGGTCGTCGCGCTGGCGGCCCTGTTCGTCGCCCAACTGCTGGTGCGCCAGGTACTGGCCGCCGACGAGGGCACCAGTTCCATGAAAGAGATCGCGGCGGCTGTACAGGAAGGCGCCAATGCCTATCTGGCGCGTCAGTTGCGTACCCTCGGAGTCTTCGCCTTCGTGGTGTTCTTTCTGCTGATGCTGTTACCGGCGGACAACTGGTCGCAGCGCGCGGGACGTTCGATGTTCTTCCTGGTGGGTGCGTTCTTTTCGGCGGCCACCGGTTACATCGGCATGCGTCTCGCCGTACGCAGCAATGTGCGGGTGGCCGCCGCCGCGCGGGAGGCGACACCGGCGGAGGGCGAGCCGGAAAAGGATCTGACCACGGTTTCCCACAAAGCCATGAAGATCGCGTTCCGAACGGGTGGCGTGGTCGGCATGATCACGGTGGGGCTCGGACTGCTCGGTGCCTCGTGCGTGGTCCTGGTCTACGCGGCCGACGCCCCCAAGGTGCTGGAGGGCTTCGGGCTCGGGGCCGCCCTCATCGCCATGTTCATGCGTGTCGGCGGCGGCATCTTCACCAAGGCCGCCGATGTCGGAGCCGATCTGGTCGGCAAGGTGGAGAAGGGCATCCCCGAGGACGATCCACGCAACGCCGCCACCATCGCGGACAACGTGGGCGACAACGTCGGCGACTGCGCCGGCATGGCCGCCGACCTCTTCGAGTCGTACGCCGTGACGCTGGTCGCCGCGCTCATCCTCGGCAAGGCGGCGTTCGGGGACTTCGGGCTGGCCTTCCCGCTGATCGTTCCGGCGATCGGCGTGATCACCGCGATGATCGGGATCTTCGCGGTCTCCCCGCGCCGCACCGACCGCAGCGGCATGACGGCCATCAACCGCGGCTTCTTCATCTCCGCCGCGATCTCGCTCGTCCTGGTGGCCGTGGCGGTCTTCGTCTACCTGCCGTCCACCTACGCCGAGCTGGACGGGGTGAGCGACCGCGCGATCCTCGGCCACCCCGGCGATCCGAGGGTGTTCGCGCTGGTCGCGGTCGCCATCGGCATCGTCCTCGCCGCGCTGATCCAGCAGTTGACCGGATACTTCACCGAGACCACCCGGCGCCCGGTCAGGGACATCGGGAAATCGGCCCTGACCGGCCCCGCCACGGTGGTCCTCGCTGGCATCGCCATCGGCCTCGAATCGGCCGTCTACACGGCGCTGCTGATCGGGCTTGCGGTGTACGGGGCGTTCCTGCTCGGCGGTACGTCGATCATGCTCGCCCTCTTCGCGGTGGCGCTGGCCGGTACGGGGCTGCTCACCACCGTCGGCGTCATCGTCGCCATGGACACCTTCGGCCCGGTCTCCGACAACGCCCAGGGCATCGCCGAGATGTCCGGCGACGTCCAGGGCGCGGGCGCGCAGGTGCTCACCGACCTCGACGCGGTCGGCAACACCACGAAGGCCATCACCAAGGGCATCGCCATCGCCACGGCCGTACTCGCGGCGGCGGCGCTCTTCGGCTCGTACCGGGACGCCATCGCCACCGCCGTGGCCGATGTGGGCACCGGGGTGGGCGGGCTGACGCTCAGTCTGGACATCTCGCAGCCCAACAACCTGGTGGGGCTGATCGTCGGCTCGGCCGTGGTCTTCCTCTTCTCCGGACTGGCGATCAACGCGGTCTCGCGGTCGGCCGGTTCCGTGGTCTACGAGGTGCGGCGCCAGTTCCGCGAGCACCCCGGCATCATGGACTACACGGAGAAGCCCGAATACGGCCGTGTCGTCGACATCTGTACCAAGGACGCGCTCCGCGAGCTGGCCACCCCCGGTCTGCTCGCCGTCCTCACCCCCATCGCGGTGGGATTCTCGCTCGGAGTAGGGGCGCTCGGGTCCTTCCTGGCGGGCGCGATCGGCACCGGCACGCTGATGGCCGTCTTCCTCGCCAACTCCGGCGGCGCCTGGGACAACGCCAAGAAGCTGGTCGAGGACGGCCACCACGGCGGCAAGGGCAGCGACGCCCACGCCGCCACGGTCATCGGAGACACCGTCGGGGACCCGTTCAAGGACACGGCGGGCCCCGCCATCAACCCGCTGCTGAAGGTGATGAACCTGGTGGCGCTGCTCATCGCCCCGGCGGTCGTGCAGTTCAGTTACGGCGCCGACGCCAACGCGGGACTCCGGGCCCTGGTGGCGGTCCTCGCCCTCCTCGTCATCATCGGGGCGGTGTACGTGTCCAAGCGGCGCTCGGTCACGGTGGACGACAGCGTGCCGGTGTCATGAGTCCGTCGCCCGCGATGTAGCACCGGGCGGGGCGGGGCGGGTGGGGTGGACCGGGACGAAGTCCGCCCCACCCGCCTCTGTTCCGCCCCTGTTCGCGCCGGGCGGAACGCACGGTGAGCGTGAGGTGTCTCTCCCTTGGTGCAAATGGCTGCAATAGCATACGGATCGGACGTCCGGCGCGTGGTTGGCACCCCCTCGGCGTGTATGTTCCGGGGCCGAGAGCCTTGGAAGGGACCCAACCGGTGAACAAGAAGCTTGTGGCCGCGCTGTCCGGCGGTGCGGTACTGCTCATGGCGCTGTCCGGCTGCAGTGGTGGCGACGACACTGACAGCAAGGTGAACAACTGGGCGAAGAAGGTCTGTGATCAGGTTCAGCCGCAGCTGACGAAGATCGCGAGTGCCAATACCTCGATTCAGCAGGCCACCTCGGACCGCAGCAAGCCCGCCGAGGTTCAGGAGACCGATTCCGCCGCCTTCCAGTCGATTTCCCAGGCGTACAAGGCGCTGGGCACCGCCGTGGACAGCGCGGGCGCCCCGCCCGGCGACGAGGGCGAGAAGACCCAGCAGGAGGCCGTCAAGGAGCTGAACGCCACCTCGACGGCGTACGCGGGCCTCAAGACCAAGGTCGATGCGCTCGACACGAAGGACCAGGCGAAGTTCGCCGACGGTCTCAAGGGCGTCGCGGACGAGCTGGAGAAGCTCGGCACGAGCGGTGACAAGGCCCTCCAGCGCCTTCAGTCGGGTGATGTCGGCAAGGCCATGGCCCGGCAGCCCGGCTGCCAGAAGCCGACGGCCTCGACGGGCGCCTCCAGCTCCCCGACGGCGGCCGGCAGCGAGTCCTGACGGGCTCCGATCCCACCCCACCGCATCCCACCGCAGGTGAAATCCGCGGCCCGGCCCCCGAATCGGGAGCCGGGCCGCGGGCCGTTGTCAGTGGGAGCGGCCACAATGGGCGGGTGAGTACGACCAGCCTTCCCGCGTCCGACCACTCGTCCCGACTCCGCGCGGCCCTGCTCGCCGCCGACTTCACCGCCGACGGTCTGCTGGACCTGCTCGGTGCCTCCGCCTACGCCGCGCTGGCCCGCAGCGAGACCGTGCCCGCGCTGCGCGCCACCCGCGGCGACACCCCGCTCGAAACGCTCGTACGCCTCTTCCTTCTCCAGGGTTCCGTCCCGCACGCGGCGGCGCGCGCCGCGCTGCCGCTGGACGAGGCGCTGGCCGACGGCTGGGTCGTACGGGACGGGGAGGGGGTCCGCGCCACGGTGGACGTACGGCCGTACGGCGGACCCGAGGGGCAGGACTGGTTCATCGTCTCCGACCTGGGCTGCGCCGTCGGCGGCGCCTCGGGCGCGAGCGGCCACGGCGAGGGCGTGGTGCTCGGCGTCGGCGGCGCCTCCACGACCCTGGCCGGGCTCACGGTCCGTACGCCCGTGAGCAGCGCGCTGGACCTCGGCGCAGGCTCCGGCATCCAGGCGCTGCACGCCGCCCAGCACGCCACCCGGGTCACCGCCACCGATCTCAACCCGCGGGCGCTCGGCTTCACCCGGCTGACCCTCGCCCTCTCCGACGCGCCGCCCGCCGAGCTGCGCGAGGGCTCGCTGTTCGAGCCGGTCGCGGACGAGACGTACGACCTGATCGTCTCCAACCCGCCGTTCGTGATCTCCCCCGGCGCCCGGCTCACCTACCGGGACGGCGGGATGGGCGGGGACGATCTGTGCCGCACGCTCGTTCAGCAGGCGGGCGAGCGGCTGAACGCGGGCGGGTTCGCCCACTTCCTCGCCAACTGGCAGCACGTGGAGGGGGAGGAGTGGCAGGACCGGCTGCGCTCCTGGGTGCCGCGCGGCTGCGACGCCTGGATCGTGCAGCGCGAGGTCCAGGACATCACGCAGTACGCCGAGCTGTGGCTGCGCGACAGCGGTGACCACCGGGGCGACCCGGAGGCGTACGCCGCGCGGTACGAAGCCTGGCTGGACGAGTTCGAGGCGCGCGGCACCAAAGCGGTGGGGTTCGGCTGGATCACGCTCAGGAAAGCGGACAGCGAGCGGCCCTCGGTCGTCGCGGAGGAGTGGCCCCACCCGGTGGAGCAGCCGCTCGGCCCGACCGTCCGGGCGCATTTCGAGCGGCAGGACTATCTGCGGACGCACGACGACGCCGCGCTCCTCGCCGGCCATTTCACGCTGGCGCCCGAGGTGGTCCAGGAGCAGGTCGGGCTGCCGGGGGCCGAGGACCCGGAGCATGTGGTGCTCCGTCAGAACCGTGGCATGCGCCGGGCGACCAAGGTCGACACGGTCGGGGCGGGGTTCGCGGGAGTCTGCGACGGGACCCTGAGCGCCGGGCGGATTCTGGACGCGATCGCGCAGCTGACGGGGGAGGACGCGGTGCTGCTCCGCGACCGTACGCCGCAGGCGATCCGGCTGCTGGTGGAGGAGGGCTTCCTGGAGCCGGTTCCGGAGCCGCGCTGATGGCGAAGCCGCGCTGACGGGGGGAGCCGCGCCGGCAGGCTGCGTCGCCGCCGCCCGCCTTGCCGTGTCGCCGTCCCGCCCGTGCCGCCCTGACCTCGGGAGCCCCGGCGCGGGGGCGCGTGGGCGGGGACGACCCGCGCGGCGGGGGCAATCCGCGTGCGTCGTTCACCCGGCGTTCGCGCCGGTGACGCCCCGGGGTGCCAGCCTCGGCCTTCGAGAGATCTCGGCGCCCCGAGGCGGGCGCCACGGAGGACGGGGGCGGACCGATGGAGAGTGGGCCGGCGATCTTCGCGGGAACGACGTTCGCGCTGTTCGGCGCCGGGCTCCTGCTGTGGACGGGAGCGCGCGTCCTGCACCGCGAGCCGGTGGCCCTCGGGGTCCGGCCCTCGGCGTCCCTCATCAGCGCGACACTCTCGGGCGTGGTCTTTCTCGCCCTCGGCGTGTGGTGCTTCGGACGTATGTGATCCAAACGTCCGGCGGGCCGTACCGGAACCTCCCGACCATGATCGAACCGCCCGGCCGGACGGCCCCGACAGGGCCCCGGACCTGGGCGGGACCTGCGGGGGACCGGCCTGGCGGTCCGCTCCGCCGGTGGCCTCGGCGCGCCCACGCGGAATCGCCCGCCGTACGGTGCGACGCGACGGGCACGGGGGTCCGGGCGGCAGGAACGCCCGGAGTCGGGTTACCGTTCGAGTGGCCGCTGCGGGCTTTTGCCGTTTGACACGGGGGCGGGTTGTACCGTCACACTCCGCAGCGAAGCAGCGTCACCGCTGGGCCGCACCCGGCCCCGCCGTACCGCACTGCCGTACTCCCGTACGGGCCCACCGAGCGTCGACCGGAGAGAAGAGCGAAGTTGTCCCCGACCAGCGAGACCGCACACGGCGGCCGTCGACTCGTCATCGTCGAGTCGCCCGCCAAGGCGAAGACGATCAAGGGCTACCTCGGCCCTGGCTATGTCGTCGAGGCGAGCGTCGGGCACATCCGTGACCTCCCGAACGGGGCCGCCGAGGTGCCCGAGAAGTACACGGGTGAGGTGCGCCGGCTCGGCGTCGACGTCGAGAACGACTTCCAGCCGATCTACGTCGTCAACGCCGACAAGAAGTCCCAGGTCAGAAAGCTCAAGGAGCTGCTGGCCGAGTCCGACGAGCTGTACCTCGCCACTGATGAGGACCGCGAGGGCGAAGCCATCGCGTGGCACCTCCAGGAAGTGCTGAAGCCCAAGGTCCCGGTCCACCGGATGGTCTTCCACGAGATCACCAAGGACGCGATCAGGGCCGCCGTCGCCAATCCGCGCGAGCTGAACACGCGGATGGTCGACGCCCAGGAGACCCGCCGCATCCTCGACCGGCTGTACGGGTACGAGGTCTCGCCGGTGCTGTGGAAGAAGGTCATGCGCGGCCTGTCCGCGGGCCGCGTCCAGTCCGTCGCGACCCGGCTCGTCGTCGAGCGCGAGCGTGAGCGCATCGCGTTCCGCTCCGCCGAGTACTGGGACCTGACCGGCACGTTCTCCACCGGCCGCGCGGGCGACGCCTCGGATCCGTCCTCGCTGGTCGCCCGGCTGAACTCCGTCGACGGCCGGCGTGTCGCCCAGGGCCGCGACTTCGGTCCCGACGGCCGGCTCAAGTCCGACCAGGTGCTCCATCTGGACGAGGAGAACGCGCGGGCGCTGGCGACCGCGCTGGCGAACGCCTCCTTCGCCGTCCGCTCGGTCGAGTCCAAGCCGTACCGCCGCTCCCCGTACGCGCCCTTCCGCACGACGACCCTCCAGCAGGAGGCGTCGCGCAAGCTGGGCTTCGGGGCGAAGTCCACGATGCAGGTCGCGCAGAAGCTGTACGAGAACGGCTTCATCACCTACATGCGTACGGATTCCACCACCCTCTCCGACACCGCCGTCTCGGCCGCCCGGGCGCAGGTCACGCAGTTGTACGGCGCGAGCTACCTGCCGGACAAGCCGCGCACGTACGCCGGGAAGGTCAAGAACGCGCAGGAGGCGCACGAGGCGATCCGTCCCTCGGGCGACCGCTTCCGTACCCCCGCGGAGACCGGGCTGAGCGGCGACCAGTTCCGGCTGTACGAGCTGATCTGGAAGCGGACCGTCGCCTCCCAGATGAAGGACGCGGTCGGCAACAGCGTCACCGTCAAGATCGGCGGCAGGTCGAGCGACGGCCGGGACGCGGAATTCTCCGCCTCCGGCAAGACGATCACCTTCCACGGCTTCATGAAGGCGTACGTCGAAGGCGCCGACGACCCGAACGCCGAGCTGGACGACCGCGAGCGCAGGCTGCCGCAGGTCGCCGAGGGCGACGCGCTCTCCGCCGAGGAGGTCTCGGTCGACGGGCACGCCACCAAGCCGCCGGCCCGCTACACCGAAGCCTCGCTGGTCAAGGAGTTGGAAGAGCGCGAGATCGGCCGTCCGTCGACCTACGCCTCGATCATCGGCACCATCCTCGACCGCGGCTACGTCTTCAAGAAGGGCACGGCGCTCGTCCCGTCCTTCCTCTCCTTCGCCGTGGTCAACCTGCTGGAGACCCACTTCGGCCGGCTGGTCGACTACGACTTCACGGCCAAGATGGAGGACGACCTCGACCGGATCGCCCAGGGCGAGGCCCAGGCCGTGCCGTGGCTGAGGCGCTTCTACTTCGGTGAGGGCGACGACCGCGCCGGCGCCGCTTCGAGCGCGGGCAACGGCGACGGGGACCACCTCGGCGGTCTCAAGGAACTCGTCACTGACCTCGGCGCGATCGACGCCAAGGAGATCTCCTCGTTCCCCATCGGGGACGGGATCATGCTCCGCGTCGGGCGCTACGGACCGTACGTCGAGCGTGGTGAGAAGGACGAAGAGGGCCACCAGCGGGCCGATGTGCCCGAGGAGCTGGCCCCCGACGAGCTGACGGTGGAGTACGCGGAGGAGCTGCTCGCCAAGCCGAGCGGCGACTTCGAGCTGGGCACCGACCCGGAAAGCGGCCACCAGATCGTCGCCAAGGACGGCCGGTACGGCCCGTACGTGACCGAGATCCTGCCGGACGGCACGCCGAAGACCGGCAAGAACGCGGTCAAGCCCCGTACCGCCTCGCTGTTCAAGTCGATGACCCTGGACACGGTCACGCTCGCCGACGCGCTCAAGCTGATGTCGCTGCCGCGCGTGGTGGGCAAGGACGCCGAGGGCGTCGAGATCACGGCGCAGAACGGCCGGTACGGCCCGTATCTCAAGAAGGGCACCGATTCGCGGTCGCTGACGGCCGAGGACCAGCTCTTCGACATCACGCTGGACGAGGCGCTGGCGATCTACGCCCAGCCCAAGCAGCGCGGGCGCGCGGCGGCCAAGCCGCCGCTGAAGGAGCTGGGCACGGACCCGGTGAGCGAACGTCCCGTCGTGGTGAAGGACGGCCGCTTCGGCCCGTACGTCACGGACGGCGAGACGAACGCGACCCTGCGGACCGACGACAGCGTCGAGGCGATCACTCCGGAGCGGGGTTACGAGCTGCTCGCGGAGAAGCGGGCGAAGGCGCCGGCCAAGAAGACCGCCAAGAAGGCGGCGAAGAAGGCTCCCGCGAAGAAGGCCCCGGCGAAGAAGACGGCGGCCAAGAAGACGACCGCGGCGAAGACCGCGACGGCGAAGAAGACCACCGCGAAGAAGACGACGTCCGCCAAGACGGCTACGGGCACGGCGAAGAAGACGGCTGCCAAGTCGTCGGCGGCGAACGCCGACAGCTAGCCGACAGCCAGAAGCTTTCGTTTTCGGCGGCTTCCTGGCGGTTGCCGGGCGATTTGCCGACGCTTTCCCGGCGCTTTCTTTGGCGATCGACGTTCGGAGGGCGAGGCCCGGCACCGCGCCGGGCCTCGCTCCGTTCTGCCTGTTCACGCCGTGGACCGGTCCATCCCCCGGGTCACACGTTCGTATGTTCGGACGGGGGCGTCGGGGAGTCAGTGGGGCCGGATAGGCTGGGCGGATGACGCGAGCCGAGCAGCCAACGGTCGTGAGCCCCACCTCCGACTCCGACGCACTTGCCGCAGACTCACGAGAGCGCGCCGTACGATCTTTGTTGCGCCTTCCTCCGCTGCGGCGGTTGTGGGGCGCCCAGTTCGCCGGCGGGACCGGCGACGTACTCGCCGTACTCGTGCTTCTGCTGCTGTCGTTGCAGGCGGCGATCGCCGAGGGCTCGTTCGGTGCTGGATACCGGGGCGCGGCGTTCGCCGTCGCCGCCGTGTTCGGCGCCCGAATCCTCGCGACGCTGCTGTTCGGAGCGGTGCTCCTCGGTCCGCTGTCGGCGCTGACCGCGCCCGGCACCGGTACCCGGCCCGCCAAGCCGGTACGGCTGGTGAAGCCCGCGACCTCGGCGGAGAAGACGGCTCCGGGGACTTCCGGCGAGACGAACCTCTTCGGCGCATCGGTCGCTCCGGCGGCTTCGGCGGCTCCGGGTGCTCCGGCGGCTTCGGCGGCTTCGGGCAAGGCCGCGAAGCCGCAGCGGGACGGCGGGCCGCTGGACCGGCGCTGGACGATGATCGTCGCGGACGTACTCCGTCTCGGCCTGCTCATCGTCGCGCCGCTGTGGCTCGACTGGACCCCTGAGCGCGCCCTTCCGATCCTCCTCAGCACCGTCTTCGTCCTCGGCGTCGCCGAGCGCTTCTGGACGGTCGCCAAGGAGAGCGCCGCGCCGGCCCTGCTGCCCGCGCCTCCACTGGAGGGCGCCGCGGTGCGCCCGCTGCCCGACCACCTCGACGCCCTGCGCAGGCTCTCCCAGCGCACGACGTTCCTCGCGGTGCCCGCCGCGGCGGCGGTCCTGCTCGTCGCCACCCTGATCGGCAATCTGCTGGGCACGGGCATCGACTGGTTCTCGCTGCATCAGGCGGCCCTGGGCTCCTATGTCGCGGCGGGGCTGTTCGCCGCTTCCGTCTCCACGCTGTACTTCCTGGAGCTGCCCGACGGGCACACGCCCCGGCCGCGCTCCCCGCTCGAAGGGCTGCGGGGCCCCGGCGGCGCCGCGGCCGGGACCGCCGGGGACAAGGGCCGTACGGGCGCGGTGCCGCTGCTCGTGCTGGCCTGCGCCGCCATCGCGGCGGCCGTCGCGGCCGCCGTGGCCGTCTCCGTACTCCAGGCCAAGGACATCGGCGGCGGGCCCGTCGCCTTCGCGCTCCTCGTACTCGCGCTGACCGGCGGTGCGGGGCTGGGCATCCGCAACGCCGCCAAGGTGCTGCCCGCGCTCTCGCGGCGGCGGCTGTTCGCGCTGGCGATCGCGGTCACCGGTGTCGCGCTGCTGGCCATGGGGCTCGTACCCGACACGGCGACGGTGCTGCTCCTCGCGCTGCTCACCGGTTTCACCGCCGGTGTGGTGGCGAACACCGGCCACGCTCTCATCGACGTGGAGACCGAGGACTCCCGTCGTCCGCGCGTCACCGAACACCTGCACGCCGTGGTCAGGGCCTTCGTCGCACTCGGCGTGGTCATCGCCCCTCTCGTCGCCGCGGCCATCGGCCCGCACCGCCTCGCGAGCGGCACCTTCGTCTTCGCCCACGACGGCGCCGCCTTCACCCTGATGCTGGTCGGCGCGCTGCTGCTGCCGCTTGCTGCGGTGGTCCTCGCCAAGACGGACGACCGGTCCGGAGTGCCGCTGCGCCGTGACCTGAGCGACGCGCTGCGCGGCGGCGCCGACCCGGCGCAGGTCCCGGCCGGGACCGGCTTCTTCCTCGTGCTGGAAGGCGGCGACGGCGCCGGCAAGACCACCCAGGTCGAGGCGCTCGCGGCGTGGATCCGGGCCAAGGGCCACGAAGTGGTGGTCACGCGCGAGCCGGGTGCCACCCCGGTCGGCAAGCGGCTCCGCTCGATCCTGCTGGACGTGTCGAGCGCGGGTCTGTCGAACCGCGCCGAGGCGCTGCTGTACGCGGCCGACCGCGCCGAACACGTCGACTCCGTCGTGCGCCCCGCCCTGGAGCGCGGTGCGATCGTCATCTCGGACCGCTACATCGACTCGTCCGTGGCCTATCAGGGCGCGGGCCGCGATCTCTCGCCGACCGAGATCGCCCGTATCTCGCGCTGGGCGACGGACGGACTCGTACCGAATCTGACCGTGCTGCTCGACGTCTCCCCGGAGGCGGCGCGCGAGCGCTTCACGGAAGCGCCCGACCGGCTGGAGTCCGAGCCCACCGAGTTCCATCAGCGGGTGCGCACCGGCTTCCTCACTCTGGCCGCCGCCGATCCGGCGCGCTATCTCGTCGTGGACGCCGGCCAGCTGCCGGAGGAGATCACCACGGTCGTGCGGCACCGGCTCGACCAGTTGCTGCCGCTCTCCGAGGCCGAGGTGGAGGCCCGGGAGGAGGCGCGCCGGGCCGCCATCGAGGAGGCCAGGCGCAAGGCCGAGGAAGAGGCGGCGCGCAAGGCGGAGGAGGAGCGGCTGGCGCGCGAGCGCGAGGCGCAGCTCGCCAAGCTCCGTGCCGAGGAGGAGGAGCGCAAGCGCCGGGAGCTGGAGGAGGCCCGGCAGCGCGAGGCCGAGCGGCAGGCGGAGGAGGCCAGGCAGCGCGCCGAGGAGGAGCACAGGAAGGCCGAGGAGGAGCGCAAGCGCCGCGAGGCCGAGGAGCGGGCGTACGAGGCCGAGCAGGAACGGCTGCGGAAGCAGGCCAAGGAAGAGGCCAGGCTCCGCGTGGAGGCCGAGGAACGGCGCCGCGAGAAGCAGCGCAAGGCCGAGGAGGCCCTGCTCAGGGCGGAGGAGGCGCGCCGGGTCGCTGAGGAGTCGGCGGCCGCCGCCGCTGCCGCCGCGGCGGCAGCGGAGTCCCCGGAGCACCCGGAGCCGCCGGCCCACTCGCCGAACGAGCTGACCGTGCCCACGCCGGTCGTCCGGAAGCGGACGGTCGCTCCCGATGATGTGACGCAGGAGGTTCCGGCGGTACGTCCGGAGAACCTGCGCCCGAAGGCCGAGCCCCGGCCGGGTGCGGGTCCGTCCGATGCCGCCGAGACGGCGGTGTTCCCGCCGGTACGGGACGACAGGCCGCGGGTCGACGAGTCGCGGGACGACAAGCCGCAGGACGGGAAGCCGCGGGACGGGAACCGTTCGGGCGGCCGGGACGCGAAGGGCGCACGGGACGGCCGGGACGCACGGGACGCGCGTGGCTCGCGGGATGCCCGCGCGGCCGACGAGACCGCCGTGCTCCCGCCCGTACGGAACTCCGATCCGGCGGACCGGGTGCCGCGCGGCTTCTTCCGGGACGACGCCCGGCCGGCGCCCGCCGAAGGCGGCAACGAGCGGACCCGGGAGCTGCCGCAGATCGACCCGGAGGCCAGTCCTGGGCGGCAGCCGGAGCGCCCGCGTCGGCGTTCCGACTGGGCGGAGGAGACTCCGCTGGACGATCTCCCGACCCTGGCGGACGAACTGCTCGGCTCGCATGACGAGAACGACGACGAGGGCAAGGGCGGGCGCCGCCGGTAGCGGCGGTCTGTTCGACCCCACATCTGTGGTCGAACAAGTGTGGCGTGTTGACGCCAGTGGGGCCGGGATGTCAGACCCCGGCCCCACAATGGATTCCGAGCGACGCAAGCTCGGGACGGTACGGCCGGACACGACGCGACGCGGCCGGACGCGACAAGACAGACAAGACGCAACACGACACGACGCAAACACGACACGACAGGCACGGGGCGGGTGACGGCGCATGACCGTATGGGACGAGCTGGTCGGGCAGGACCGCGTGCACGTCGCGCTCGCCGCGGCGGCCCGCGACGCCGACGCGCTCGTGACCGCCGACGCCACGGGGACCGCACCGCCCGAGGCGAACAAGATGACGCACGCCTGGCTGTTCACCGGACCGCCTGGGTCGGGCCGTTCCACCGCGGCCCGCGCCTTCGCCGCGGCCCTTCAGTGCACCAGCCCGGACCGGGCGCTGGGCGGCGAGCCGGGATGCGGGTTCTGCGACGGCTGCCACACGAGTCTGATCGGCACGCACGCGGACGTCGAGGTGATCCGCACCGACCTGCTCTCCATCGGGGTCAAGGAGACCCGTGAGCTGGTCCGCCGCGCTCAGCTCTCCCCGGCCGTCGGCCGCTGGCAGGTCATCGTCCTGGAGGACGCCGACCGCCTCACCGAGGGCGCGGGCAACGTCCTGCTGAAGGCGGTGGAGGAGCCCGCTCCCCGTACGGTCTGGCTGCTCTGCGCGCCCTCTCTCGAGGACGTCCTGCCCACGATCCGCTCCCGCTGCCGTCACCTCGTCCTGCGCACCCCGCCCGTCGCGGCCGTCGCCGATGTCCTGATCCGACGCGACGGCATCGAGCCCGCCGCCGCCCAGGCCGCCGCCCAGGCCACCCAGGGGCACATCGGCCGGGCCCGCCGCCTCGCCACCGACGACCGGGCCAGGGCCCGGCGCGCCACGGTGCTCAAGATGCCGCTGCGCGTGGCCGACATCGGGGGCTGCCTCAAGGCGGCGCAGGAGCTGATCGACGCGGCCACGGAGGACGCCAAGCAGGTCGCCGAGGACGTCGACGTCAAGGAGACGGAGGACATGAAGGCCGCTCTCGGAGCCTCGGCGGGCGGCCGGATGCCCCGGGGCACGGCGGGGGTGATGAAGGAGCTGGCCGACCGCCAGAAGCGGCGCTCCACCCGTACGCAGCGCGACAGCCTCGATCTCGCCCTCACCGACCTGACCGGCTTCTACCGGGATGTGCTCGCCCTCCAGCTCGGCTCCCGGGTAGCGCTCGCCAACGGCGATGTACGGGACGCGCTGGAGCGGATCGCCCGCGATTCGACGCCGGAGCGGACGCTGCGCCGGATAGAGGCGATCGGCGCGTGCCGCCAGGCGCTGGACCGCAACGTGGCGCCGCTGCTGGCGGTGGAGGCGATGGCGGTGTCGCTGAGAGCGGGCTGAACGGGGAGCGGGCTGAACGGTCCGCCGCGCCGTCCGCCGCGCGGTCTGTGCGGCCGGGACTCACCCGTACGAGCGTGGAGACGCGACGGGCGAGGCCGGGCGGCTAGGCTCCCTGAATGGAATCCAGGCGCCTGTTCCGTATCTCCGCCGCCGCGTTCGTGGCGGTCGGTCTGCTGGTCACCGGATGCAGCTCCGGCAGCTCGTCCTCCGGTTCGTCGGACGAGGGCGCCGGCTCGGCGACGGGTTCGGGCTCGGTCTCCGTCGATCAGGCGGCGCTGAAGAAGTTCTACGGTCAGAAGATCAAATGGCGCGCGTGCGGAGTCGCCGGCTTCCAGTGCGCCACGATGAAGGCGCCGCTGGATTACACGAAGCCGGACGGCAAGCAGATCGACCTGGCCGTGTCCCGCAAGAAGGCCACCGGCCCCGGCAAGCGCCTCGGTTCCCTCCTCGTCAACCCGGGCGGCCCCGGCGGCTCGGCCATCGGCTACCTCCAGGGGTACGCGGCCATCGGCTACCCGGCGCCGGTCCGCGCCCAGTACGACATGGCGGCCATCGACCCGCGCGGTGTCGCCCGCAGCGAGCCCATCGAGTGCCTCACCGGCCCGGAGATGGACGCGTACACCCAGGTCGACCAGACGCCCGACGACCAGGCCGAGATCACGCGGCTGACCGGGGCCTTCAAAAAGTTCGCGGACGGCTGCGAGAAGAAGTCCGGCGCGATCCTGCCGCATGTCTCCACGGTCGAGACCGCGCGCGACATGGACATCTTCCGCGCGGTGCTCGGTGACGAGAAGCTGTCGTACGTAGGAGCCTCGTACGGCACCTTCCTCGGCGCGACCTACGCGGAACTGTTCCCCGAGCGCACCGGCCGTCTCGTCCTCGACGGCGCGATGGACCCGTCCCTCCCGGCCCGTGAACTCAACCGCGACCAGACCGCCGGCTTCGAGACCGCCTTCCAGTCCTTCGCCCAGGACTGCGTCAAGCAGACCGACTGCCCCTTCGACACGAAGTCTCCGGCCGAGGTCGCGACCCGGATGAACGCCTTCTTCAAGGGCCTGGACACCAAGCCCGTCCCGACCGGAGAGACCCGCGAACTGGGCGAGTCCCTCGCCACGACCGGTGTGATCGCCGCGATGTACGACGAGTCCGCCTGGCCCCAGCTCCGGGAGGCCGTGGCCGGCGCTATGGACGGCGACGGCGCGGCCCTGCTCGCCCTCGCCGACTCGTACTACGAACGCGACAGCGACGGCTCGTACCAGAACCTGATGTTCGCCAACTCCGCCGTGAACTGCCTGGACCTCCCGCCCGCCTTCACCGGCCCCGAGGAAGTCACCAAGGCCCTCCCCTCCTTCGAGAAGGCATCCCCGGTCTTCGGCAAGAACCTCGCCTGGGCCTCCCTGAACTGCGCCTACTGGCCCACCAAGGCCACCGGTTCCCCCCACCGCATCGAGGCCAAGGGCGCGGCACCGATTGTCGTGGTCGGCACCACCCGCGACCCCGCGACCCCCTACAAGTGGGCCCGGTCCCTGGCCGAACAGCTCTCCTCCGGCACCCTCCTCACCTACAACGGCGACGGCCACACCGCGTACGGCCGGGGCAGCGACTGCATCGACACCGCGATCAACACCTACCTCCTTGAGGGCACACCCCCCACCGCCGCCAAGAAATGCTCCTGACCTGCGCAAAGGCCATCCCACCCGGCGTGTACGAAGCACCCTCGGAAACTGTGTAGACTTGGCCGCGCCGCTGATCGCACCATGGTGCACACGGCAGCGCCGCCTTAGCTCAGTTGGCCAGAGCAACGCACTCGTAATGCGTAGGTCTCGGGTTCGAATCCCGAAGGCGGCTCTGTAGAAGCCTCAGGACTCACTCGCCGTGACCTGGGGCTTTTGCTTTTGTGCCCGTCTCTTTGTTGTGCCTCTCCTGTTCCCGCTGTGACCGAAGCGTTCCCGCGTCGCCACGGTGCGTCATAGGGTTGTGGGTAGAAGAAGGAGGTCGTACGTGGTGGAGCGGAAGCCCGGCGGGGGATTCGCGTGCGAACTGGTTCTCAACGGGGATGTACGTGTGGACGCGCCCGCGGCTCTGGGGCGGAGGTTGTTCGAGGACGGGGCCGTGCGGGTGGTGCCGGTTCATGCCTCGCGGCCCGCGCCCGGGCGGCGGGCGGGGGGTGTGGTGGAGGTGGCCACCCTCGTGGTGACCTCGGCCGGGACGCTCATCGCGGTCATCGACACGATCCGGGGCTGGCTGACCGAGGGGCGCAACAGCCCTTCCGGGAGCGGGGCGGGCGGGGCGGACGGGGCCGGTGTCACCTCGATCACCGTGATCATGGGGGACGACCAGGTGGAGATCATCCAGCCGTCCACGGCTGCCGAGGAGCGGCTCGTCGAGGCGTTCGTCCGGCGGCACAGCCCGTCATGAGCGGGCCCTCATGAGTGAGCCGACCACGCTGAACGTCCGGGTCACCGCGCAGGGGCTGACCGTTCGTTACGACTACGACCTGCGGGCCGGCGGCACCGGGCCCGACGCTCCCGCCCAGGAGATGGAGTACACGGTCGAGGTCGACCCGGGGCTGGTGAAGGGCTGCCGCACCCGGATCGACGAGGCACTGCGCAGGGCGAGCGACGGCGAGTCCGCGCCGAATTCGGGCCTGGCCAAGGAGTTGGCCAAATGGGGCAAGCTGCTCTACGAGCATCTGTTCCAGCAGGTGCAGGGCAGTGTGGCCGGGCTGGTGACCCAGTTGCGGGCGTCGACCGGTCCCGTCCTGGTGCGTACGAACGAGCAGGAGGTTCCCTGGGAACTGCTGCACGACGGTGTGGACTTCCTCGGGCTCAAGCATGATCTCGGACGCCGGCTGGTGGGCAAGCGGCCGGTCGTCGGCGGGCGCGGCATCAGCCGGGTCGGCCGGGCGCTCATCGTGGGCGACACTCTCGGCGACCTCGCCTCCGCCCGCGAGGAGGCCGGGAAGGTCGCTCAGTGGCTGGGCGGCCGTGGCATCGAGTGCAAGGTGCTGCTGGGGCAGGACGCCACCCTGCTCGACGTCGTCACGGAACTGGCCTCGGAGGAGACGCCGTACGATCTCTTCCACTTCTGCGGTCACGTCGGCACCGGTTCCGGCACGACCGGACTGATGATGCACGACCGTCAACTGCTCGGCGAGGTGGCCCTACAGACCCTCTCGTCGCGGGGCGCGCCACCGGTGACCTTCATCAACGGCTGCGCCTCCGCCGGTGAGGGCGCGGTGGCCAGCATGTGCACGGCCTACATGGTCCTCGGCGCGAAGACCGTCATCGGTACCCGCGCCGATGTGGCGGACGACGGCGCCTGGCAGTTCGCCGCCGAGTTCTACGGACGGCTCCTCGCGGGCGAGCCGGCCGGAGCCGCCGTCCGGGCGGCGCGCGTCGCGCTGCGCGAACGGCCGGACGCCGCCTGGGCGTCCTTCATCCTGTACGGCGACCCGGCCGCGGGCATCACCAAGGACGCGACGGCGGAGATCCCCGCCCAGCCGGAACCGCCCGACGAGGACCTGACGCTCCCTCTCGCCCCCGACGCACGGGAGTTGATGCGGCGGGTGCGCGCGTCCGCCGCCGACCGGGCCGGGGTCGCCTCCGTCGATCTGCTGCAAGGGCTGCTCGGCGAGGCCGACATCCGCCAACGGATCGAGGAGAGCATCGGGGCGGACGCCATGGAAGCCCTCGACCAGGTGATCCACCAGGTCCTCAGCCGGGGCTCCGGCACGGACGGCGATTCCGGCTCCGGCTCCGGTTCCGATTCCCATTCCGATTCCGGTACGGACGCCGGTGGTTCCGGCTCCGGCTCCGGAACGGTGCGTCTCGGCGTCCTGTCCGACACCGTCGAGCGCGTGTTGGCGGACGCCGCCACGCGCGCCGTCGCCGACGGCCGGAGCGCCGTCACCACGGCCGACATCACGGCGGCCTTCGTCGCCGTCGGCGGCGGTGTCTCCTCCCGGCTGCTGGAGCTGTGCGGGGTTCCGCTCGCCCGGCTGCTGCCGGACAGCGACGACGCCACCACGGAGCATGTCCCTCCGGAGGACGCGCCGGACCCGGACCCGGGCGCGGCGGCGCGCACCGGTGACGAGCGGTTGCCGATGGACGACCTGAGCCGCAGCGCCGTCGGCGTACTACGGCTCGCGAATCTGCTGGCCGAATCGCGCGGCCAGGTCATCGGCACGTACACGCTCCTGCTCGCCTTCGGCGCGATGGGCAGCGAGGTGCTGCGGCGCGGCATGTACGAGCAGGGGCCCGCCGGTGAGCGGGCCTTCCGGCGGCTCTCCGGGATGCTCACCCCCCGGGGCCGCGACCTGTCCCCCCGCGTTCACGACGTACTGGACCGGGCGAGGCTGCGTACCGCCGCCGAGTCCATTTCGTCCGGCCTCAGTTCGTCCGGCCCCGCCTCGTCCGGGCGCGTCGGTGAGGCCGCGCTCCTCCTCGCCCTCCTTGAGGACGAGGAGTCGTCGGGGCGCGAGCTGATGCGCAAGCTCGGGGTCGATCCCGAGCTGCTCATCCGGTCGATGGACCGGGCCCGCCCGCCGTCTCGGCCCCACTGACCCCGTCGGACCCACCGGCCCCGTCGGACCCACCGGATGGGGCGAGTTCCGTCAGCCCCCGGGTCGCCTTCGGGTCGTCCGGCCTGCGCTCCAGCACCTCCGTCCACTGCCGGCGCGCCTCGTCGCTGTCCCCGAGCCGCAGACCGGCCAGGGCCAGCGCGTTGCGCGCCTCGGTGTCGCCGGGGCACCAGTGCACCACCGCGGCGAAGCAGTCGCGCGCGGCGGCGATGCGCCCCTCGCGCGCCGCGGCGAGCCCCCGGTTGAACAGGTACGCAGGGTGGGCGTGCAGCCGCGCGTAGCCGGACAGGGGCGTGCGGCAGCCCGCGCAGACCTCCGCCCCGTACACGTTCTCCCTGCGGCACAGGGCCACCGGGCAGCGGACGCCCGTCGTCGCGGCCGTCATGAGTTGGCCACGGGGATGTCGCTCGCGCCGTCCCGTTCGTCGGACGCGTTCGAGAGGATGCTCTTCAGCCGGATCAGGCGCTGGCGTTCCTGCCCGGCCTCCTGCTGGACCCGGTGCGGGTCCTGCGCCAGGAGGGCCTGTAGGCCGGCGAGCCGCTGTCCGATCTCCTCCACCTCCTTGTGGTGGCCGGCCGTGGAGGTGGTGGACGCCTGGGCCTGCGTCCGTACCTGTTGCAGCAGCTCCATGGCGCTCTGGAGCCGCGATGCCGCCATCTCCGTCTCGGCGACCGGCTGGCCCTTCTGCTGATGCCGGTACGCCAGCGCCCTGAGGTGGTCGAAGAAGTGCTGCAACTGCGTGATGACCTCCGAGTACGACCTCTGGTCACCGCTGCTCAGGGCCCGCTCGCCCTGGTCCCGCTGGACCTCGATGGCCTGCGCGATCTCCCGGTCGTCGTGCGGGGTCTCGGCCTCGGCGCCGAACGTGGCCACGTACTGGTTCAGCTCGACGCAGTCCTTGACCAGCTCCTCGAAGTCCGCCCTGGGCGGCCGCAGTTCCCCGGTCGGCTTGCCGACGGAGTCGGCGATCGCCTGCATCTCTTCGAACTCGTGGACCGTGAGCGCGTTGTCGCCGCGTGCGCGGGCCGCGGCGAAGGCCGCCTGCGCCATCTCCATCCTGGCGGTCTTCACCGCCCGCTCGCCCGCGGGCAGGAACTCGACGCCCTGCTCGAAGCCGCGCTTCAAGTCGCCGACCTGCTCCTCGCCGGGCAGTTCGGCCTCCGGCGGCACCTCGACGACCGCCTCGAAGGGATGTTCGCCGATGGAGCCGCGCACGGTGATGAGCGAGTGCACGTCCATCTCCACGTCGAGGTCGATGACCGTGCCCCGGGGCGTGGAGGGCGGCACCGGCACCTTGATGACCTGGATCTGGCGCGCCTGCTGGTACAGCCGGAACTCCACGGAGGCGGTGTCACCGGGGTGGCTGAAGTCGTAGCGGTCCTTGAACGGCAGCGGCCGCAGCGCGGGGATCAGCACGTCGCGCTGGGTCCGCCCCTCGCGGGTCACCTCCAGCAGGATCGGCTTGGCGTTGATGGCCGCTCCTCGCGTGGTGCCTTCCGGCCGGTCCCCGGCGACGCGGTCGTGCACGACCGCGCGCCCGACGGTCGCCCGCAACTCGCCTTCGGCGTCGAACACCTCGACGGTGAGCTTGCCCTGCGCGTCCGGCCGTACGGGAATGCGCCGGAACGCGAAGCCGCCGCCCGGTTCGAGCCGCGCCTCGTCCTCGTACTCCTCGGTGCGCAGCCGCACCGAGCCGCCGGTGAGATCGAGGTCGGGGTCGAGCGCCTCGACCGTCCCGCCGACGACGGTACGGTCCGATGCCGTGACCACGGTGCCGCGGAAGCTCACCCGGACCGTCCGCTCCTCGTTCAGGATGTCCAGGCCGCCCACCGCCGAGGCGCGCACCGCGGCGCCCAGCGCGACGACCGTGTCCACCTGCTCGTACACCGGCTCGGCGCACTTGGCGCGCGGCGAGCCGGGGTCGGGGGAGCCCGGGGCGGGCGAGCAGAACCGGCTTCTGACCATCTCCCGGATCAGCGGCAGATGGGTGGAGCCGCCGGCCAGGATGATCTGGTCCACGTCGGCCAGGGTGACCCCGGCCTCCTCCGTCGCCTGGTCGAGCGCCTCGTCGCAGTACTGGAAGGTGCGCTCCAGCAGGGGCCGGGCGATCTGCTCCAGCTGCGCGCGCTCCATCACCGTGTCGATGACGATGCGCTGCCCGTCCTTGTCGGTCAGCCCGCCGGAGTCGCGGAGCATGAACTCCGTACGGTCCGACAGCCCCTTCTTCACGGACTCCGCGAGGGACCTCAGGCGCCGGAAGCGCAGCCGGTCCTCCGCGTCGTTCTCCAGGTCCAGGTCCATCGCCCAGTCGTCCTCCTGGATCAGCCGCTGGAGGTGGCGGGCGAGCGCGGTGTCGATGTCGTCGCCGCCGAGCATGGTGTTGCCGCTGATGCCGAGCACCCTGAAGTCGGCCGCCTTGCAGCGCACCACGCTCACGTCGAAGGTGCCCCCGCCGAGGTCGTAGACCAGGAAGGTGCCGTCCCGGGTGCCGGTCCGCCAGCAGTAGTAGCTCGCGGCGGCCGTCGGCTCGTGCAGCAGGTCCACCACCCGCAGCCCGGCGCTCTCCGCCGCCTTGCGGGTGGCGTCGATCTGCGGCTGGTCGAAGTACGCCGGTACGGTGACGACGGCCCGGTCGACCACCCAGCGCACGTCCGGGGTGTCGAACTCCGCCACGTCCTGCTCGATCTGCCGCTTCATCTCCCGCAGGATCTCGGCGGAGATCTCGACGGGCGTGCGTTCCTCGCCCGCCAGGGTCACCGTCCTGCGTGATCCCATGAGGCGCTTGACGGAGGTGACCGGCTCCGGCTCGCTGCCCACCCGCGCGAACGCCTTGCGGCCGACGACCAGTTCGCCGTTGCCGGGGTTGCGCCACACACAGCTCGGTGTCGTCCGGGCGTTCATGCCGCCCTGATGGATCACGATGCCGGTGTCGGACGGGTCCATCACCGCCACCGCGCTGTTGGTGGTCCCCAGGTCGATCCCGACGGCCTTGCTCACGTACTGCGTCACGAGTCGTTCTCCGTTCCGGCGCTCGACGGGGCGCCCATGATCACTTGTCCCAGCCGTACGACAGCGCCGCGGTCGTACACGATCGGTTCCACGGTCTCCGCCACCACCTCGGCGGTGAACTCGGGCCCGTAGCGCCAGCCGGTGATGTCGACGACATCCGCCACCGATTCGTAGCGCTCGCCGGTGGGGTCCCGCGTGGTGATGTCCATCTCGCGCAGCGGTTCGAGCACCTGTTTCCTGGCCACGTGCAGGCGGCGGCCCAGCGACTTGGCGCCCGCCGTCTCCAGCGGAGCGGCCGCTTCCTGGAGCAGGCCGTCCAACCGTGCGACGTGGACGGCGAGTTCGGTGAGGACCTTGCGCGCCGCCGCGGTCTCCTTGCGCACCCTGTTGCTCTCGTCCTGGAGGTCGGACCAGTACCGCTGGAGCAGGGCGGCCATCTCCCGGTCCGGGCTGGCGGGCGGGGCGAGACGCCCGGGCCCGCGCGGCTCGCCGGGCCCGCCCGGTCCGGGTGTCTCTTCCGGTCCTCCCGGTACCGGGCGCTCCTCGAACTCGTCCCAGTCGGCCCTGGCCGCTGCCGGGCGGGTCCCGGCGGGCGGCGGGCTTTCGGCCGAGGAGCTTTCGGCCGAGGGGGAATCAGCCGAGGGGGAATCAGCCGAAGAGGAATCAACCGAAGAGGAATCAGCCGAAGAGGACATCACGCACCTCCAGCGGCGGTCGCTCCAGCCGCAGCGGCACCGGCGCGTTGTCCAGGGCGGCGCGGATGTCCACGGCGGGCGGTGTCAGCATCCCGTCCAGCAGCCGCCGGGCCACGGCGGTGAGGTCGAAGTCCGCCGCCCGGGGCGGCTCCGCCGGTCCGGACCGCGCGTCGAACGCGACGGGAGGACGCCCGTACTGCCGGGCGAAGTCCTCCCACCGCTCGCCCCGGTAGTCCGTGCCCGGCACCTCCAGCAGTACGTGCAGTTCCCGCGTCTCCGGAAGGCCCATCAACTCGTCCTTGGCCCACTCGGCCAGCGCGCCCGCGTCCTGCGTCCCGGTCAGGGCGAGTTCCCGGAAGCGCTCCGCCACTTCCTCGTCGCTCGCCGACACGGGAAGTCCGAGGACATGGAAGGGATTCGGCTTCATACGTCTCCTCGTTCTCCTCTGGATTCCTTCTTGCTTTCTTCTTCGTTTGCCTTATCGCCCTCTTCGCCTTCCTCATGGTCAATTCAGGAAGCGGTTGTAGAGGGAGCCGGCCGTCTCGGAGGAAGGATCGAGATGGACGGCCATCGCCAGCAACGGAACGGCTTCGGACGGATTTCCGGAGTTGATGTGGCTCAGGGCCTGAAAGACCAGGGTCAGTGAACGGGCCTTGTCGCTGTCGGCCACTTCGTACGCTTCCTTCGCCGCGCTCAGCAGCCGAGGATGGTCGCTCGAATTCAGCGCGGCGACGGCACGGTCAAGATGCGCGCTGTACACGAGCTGACGGACGCGCTCACCGAAGGTCGGGTCCGAGACCAGCGGGCTCAGCTCGCGGAGAACCAGGTCGGACCGTCCGGCGTCGAGGTTCCGTTCGGCCGACTCCAGCGCGTCGGAGATCCGTACGGCCTCCCGTTTCCTGGCGAGCAGTTGGTGCGCGCTGGTGTTGCCGGGATCCCACTTCAGCGCCTCTTCCCACAGCGCGATGGCGGCGCGGTTGTCCTGCGCGACGAACAGTCCGCGGTCCACGAAATGCATGCCGAGCGCACGGTTGTCCGGGACGTGCCCCTTGCCCGGAACACAGAGCGGAACGAGTGCGTCGGCGAGCTTACGGGCCCTTCCGGTCACCTTCCGGACATCCTCGCCGCTCCCCATCTGGTAAAAGCAGTTCTGTAGCCCGTTGTGCCATTCGAGTGCGGTCCGCAGAAGGCGTGGCAGCGGAATACCGAGACCGATCATCGGTTCCAGTCCGCGGATCCCGGACTCGTAGTCCTTGTCGATTCCCTCGGCCAGTTCCGCGATGGCTGCCGTGTTCGTGGTCGCCTTCTCGGCGGTCCTGACGACCTCCGCGCACCATTCGTCGGTGACCGTACCGGCCAGAGCCGAGATCTCGGCCCAGCGCCGTGCGTCGACGGCCGGAGACCAGGGCATGCCGAAGTCCCGCAGCAGGCCGCGGACGGCGGAGCCGCCCTCCCGGGCGGACTCCAGTACCAGCAGATGCAGCCGGGCGGTGTCCGCGTCCCCCGCCCGGAGGGCCTCGGCCCCCAGCCTGCGGTGCATGCCGAACAGTTCCCGGCACACGGCGCCGCGCAGCCGCGTCTCAGTCCCGGGCCCGGCGGGCTCCTCGCCGTGCTGCTCCCAGAATCCCCATGAGCCCAGCAGAAGGGCCCACAGCACGGTCGCGTGGGCGAGGGCCCCGCCCGCGCGTGCGGTGGGCGCGGGTGCGCCGAGCGCCATGTCCCGGTACAGCACGGCCAGGGTGTGGTGGAGCCGGACGTCGTACTCCAGGGTCTCCAGGCATCGCGCCCAGTTCTGCTCGGCCCCGCCCGTCCCCTCCTCGTCCGTGCTCTCCGTTCTCTCCGCTCCCTCTGCGCCCTCCACCAGGGCGCGGTACAGCCCGCCGTCTGTCTCGACGACCGCCTCCAGAGCCGGGTAACGGCCGGGCCGCTCCCAGGGAACCGGCTCCCGCTCGGCGCCGGGGAACACCTGGTCGAGCAAGCGGCCCACGCACACGTCGAGTTCGAGGTCGCGGGCGAGCGACCTGGCTCCGGTACGGGACGGGAGGCGTTTCACCGGGGGCCCGGCCTTCGGCAGGACGTCCGCGACCCGGCGCAGGATCTCCGGGCTCCGCAACGGGTCCTCCGTGGTGCGCGCGGTCACCGCGCGGTGGCAGAGCAACCGGGCGTACTCCGCCCTGACCTGGGCGGAGTCGCGCCCCTCCTGGTCCGCCTGGTCCAGGGCCCGCCGCCACAGCGCTTCCGCCGACGCGTAGTCCTGCACTGCGGTCGCGCAACCGGCCAGGAGCGCCCGGTCGAGCCCGAGCGCGCCGTCGTCCGTGAGCCGCCTGACCACGCCGGCCAGCGGGTGGGGCCGGCCGGAACGGCGTGGGGCGCCGCCGGAGTTGCTCCTTTTGCCGCCCGCCGGGATGAGCAGCGCGGGCAGCAGCCGGGCGATGTCGGTGACCGTGGCCAGATCGCAGTCGGCCGCCGCCGTGGAGAGCAGGTCGAGGCAGCGCCCCGGATCGCTCTCGACGAGCCCCGCCGCATGGACGACCCGGACCAGCCCGGCCCGCTCCCCGGTCCCGTCGGGCGGGGGCGCCGCGGGCGGCCGGCCGTCCAGGACATCGGCGAGCAGCCCGCATACGCCGCTGTCGTCCGGCGCCGCCCTCAACTGCCGTACGGCGGAAGCCCGGTCGCCGCCCGCGAGGTCCTCCACGGCGCGGGCCAGCGCCAGCGTCGGCTGCACCGGTCCCGGCAGCCGCGCCGCCCGCACCGGTGGCCGGCCGGCCACCGGCAGGACCATCGCCGAGGCCGTGACCCGCGCGGCCAGCATCCGTACCTCCGGCAGGGCGTGCCGGTCGGCGAGGCCGAGCGTCAGCCGGGCCAAGGCGTCCCGGCGGCGGGGGTCCGCGCTGCGCATGCCCGCCGCGGTGAGCGCGGTGGCCAGCCCGGTGACGGCCCGCGCGGACGGCTCTCCGGCCTCCCCGGCCTCTCCAGATTCCCCGGCCTCTCCAGCCTCCCGGGCCTCTCCAGCCTCCCCAGTCCCTCCAGCCTCCCCGGCCAGGGCCGCCAGCCGCCCGCACAGCTCCGGGCCGACGGCTTCCGGGTCCTCGGCCAGCAGCGCCAGCCCCAGGACCCACTCCTCCCAGGAGTGCCGCTGCACGGAGGACCACAGCGCACTCAGCCCGTCGCCCGGCCTGTCGCCCGGCCTGTCGCTCGGCCCTTCCCCCGGCCCATCGACCGCGACGGTCCCGTACGCGACGGCCCTGGCGGCCCGCAGCAGTACGGCGGCGTCCCGGGGAGCGGCGCCCGGCCCGGCGGCGACGGCCCTGGCGAGGTGCCGGGCCGCCTCCCGCGCGTGGTAGGGGGCGTCGTCCGGGTGCAGCGTGCTGCCCTCCCCGGCCATCCGGTGCAGCCCGATCGCGCCGAGTACGTACGGCACCTGCGGCAGCCGACGGGTCGCCCGCCGGTCCAGCCGCTCCAGACGCTCCAGCCGGTCCGCGACCGCGTCGTCCGTCGCGCCCCCGACCGCCTCGGCCCACACGCTCAGCAGCTCCGCCTTCGCCCCGCTCCGCCCCGCGAGCAGCCGGTGCGCCCTGGCCGGGCGGCGGCTCTCCAGATGATGCGCGGCGAGGACCAGCGCCGCCCGCTCGTGCCCGAGCGTCAGCGCCGCCCCGAGCAGCCGCCGTCCCTCCTCCGGCTCGGTACGCAGCGCCAGCAGCCCCGACCACAGCAGCCGGTCCGCCCGCGGCAGCCGCCGGTACAGCGGCTCCCTCAGCAGCGCCGCCATGTCCCCGGCCCCCGCCGCCCGGCCGTACGCCTCGCCCAGGGCCGTACGCAGCGCCTCCAGCCGCTCCGGCGCGCCGCCGCCCTCCCCGGACCGTCCGGGGCCGGACCGTCCGGAGCCGGGCCGCTCCGGGGCCGCGCCCGGCCGGCCGCCCCTGGCCAGGTCGCGGCGGACCTCGGCGATCCGCTCGTAGCCGGGCGGCACCGCGGCCGCCGCGTGTTCCGCGTGCGTACCGGGCACCGCGTCCGGCTCGGTGTCCAGCAGGAGGCAGGCGAGCGCCCAGTCGTCCGGACGCCGGGTCATCGTGCCGATGAGCGGCCGGAGCCCGGCGCGGTCGCCGGACAGGAGCTGGGACCAGGCCGCGTGGTAACGCCACTGCGGGAGCGCCGAATCGTCCGCCGTCAGGGGTACGAGCAGATCGCGGGCCCGCGCGGCGTCCCCGTACAGGAGGTGCAGCCGGCCGCGGGCGTAGGCGAGCCAGGGGCCCGCCTCGCGGCTCGGGCCGAGCGCGGCCAGCCGGGCGGCGGAGGCGGGCGGCGGCCGGTCGGTGTCGGAGTCGAACCAGGCCAGCACCCGGGCGAGTTCGGCCATCGCGGCGACGTCCGGCGCCGCCGCGCGGGCCGCGTCGAACGCCCATTCTGGAATGCTCAAGGACCGGCCGGACCGTACATGGCTGACCAGGAGCCCGAGGAGCGCGGTCCCGTCGCGGGGGTCCGCCGCGCAGGCGGCGAGGAAGTGCTCCCCGGCCGTGTCGGGTTCCGCCGTGACCAGCAGCCGGTGGAGTCCGGCCGCGCGGTCGGCGCCCGGGAGTCCCGTTCCCGCCAGCGCGGCCGCCTCCCGCAGCCGCGCCGGGTCCGAGTCGAAGTCCACCCGCAGCGCTTCGGCGGCGAGCGCGAGGACCGCCGGGGGCCGTGGCCCGGCCCGGCCCAGCAGGTCCGCGTAGATGTCGAGCCGGGGGACGTCCCGCAGGCCCAGCCGGGCCAGATCGTCCGCCAGCGCGGCCCTGGGCGCGTCCTTCATCGACCACGCCCAGTACAGCCTGCTCAGCAGCTCGCCCGCCTGCCGCCCCTCGCCCCGCCCGAGGCGCGCCATGACCAGCGGCCGGAGCGCCTGGTCGAGGGGGAGGGAGCCGACCAGCGCGACATGCGCGCCGGTCCGCTCCAGCGCCTCGAAGTCGGCCTCGGTGAGCAGCGGCCGGAACGGCTGTCCCACCATGGACGGCAGGAAGCCGGGCCACAGCGGAGCGGCCCTGTCGGGGCGTTTCTCCATCCGCGCGCAGACCTCGCGCAGCCGCTCCAGGCCGCTGTGCGGGTCCGGATCCTCCAGGGCCGCGTTCCACTGTCTGCGCAGCCGCCCCGAAGGAGTGAGGAGGTCGCCGACGGACGAGGGCGGGCTCATGCCGCTCGCTGTGCTCACCCGCTCCTCACCCCCTGCCTCTCTCGCGTCGCAGGAGGTCTTCGAAGTAGGTCGCCTGGAAGGCGTTCCCGGCCCGCCGGTAGGTGTCGGCCGTACGCGACAGCAGGGCGCAGCGCTCCCGCCGGGTCCGCAGGAGGGCGCTGTCGCGCACCAGTTGCCAGGCGGCCGCGAGCTGCCGCGCCGAGCCGGCGGAGTCGCCCTGCGTGTCGAGCAGGCGGGCGAGTTCGGTCAGCAGCGTCAGCCGGACGGCGGGCGGCAGATCCCCCGAACCGGCGTCGAGGAACGTGCGCAGGGTGTGGCACGCGCCGGCCGGATCGCCGTCGGCGGCCTGCTTGCGGGCCTGCTCCAGCACGCCTTCGCCGGGCGGCGGACGGTGGGCCCCCGCCTCGGCCCCGGCCAGCGCCTCCAGGAGCTCCACCGCGCTGCGGAAGCGCCGCGCGGGATCGAACTCCAGGCAGCGCAGGACCACGGCATCGGTCTCGCGCGTCACGGTGTTGTTCAGCCGGGACGGCGGCGCCGCCGTGCGGCCCGCCTTCCGCTGCTCGTACAGCCAGTCCCCGTGCAGCGTGTCGGGCAGACCCGGGGGCGGTATGAGGTGCGCGAAGGGGAGCCGGCCGGTCAGCCCCTCGTACATCAGCACCCCGAGCGAGTACAGGTCGGAGGCGGGCACGCTCTGGCCCTGGGAGGTCTCGGGCGCCATGTACGTGAGGGTGCCGGCGACCCCGGGCACGGTCCCGGACTCCAGCAGCCGGGCGGCGAGGCCGAAGTCGATCAGCCGCACGGTCAGGTCCGAGCCCAGCAGGACGTTGTCCGGCTTCAGGTCCCGGTGCAGCAGCGGCTGCTCCAGGGCGTGCAGTCCGCGCAGCGCCACGCAGATCTGCCGCGCCCAGGTGAACAGCAGTTTGGCGGGGACCGTCTTCAGGGTCTCGAACTGGGCGGCGAGCGTGGTGCCCTGGATGAACTCCATCACCAGGAACGCCCGGCCGCCGGCGTCGTGGGCCAGCCCGCCGTCGTACACGTGGACGAGGTGGCGGCGCGCCTCGGAGTCGGTCAGCCCGTCCATCGCCTCGGCCAGTCTCAGGATGTCGGCGAACCGCTCCTGGGCGTCCGCCTCGGTCATCCCCGTGTCCCGGGAGATCTTGCAGGCGACCCGGCGGACCGGGCGGCCGAGGATGCGCTGTTCGCTGAGGAAGACCGCGCCGAAGGCCCCGCCGCCGATCCACTTGGTCAGCAGATAGCGGTCGTTGATCACCCGGCCCTCGAAGGACCGCAGGTCGGTCCCCGCACCCTGGTCAGTCATGGCCCGCTCCCGCCTCCCGCGCCGTTCTCGTCTCCGGACCGGGGCTGAAGCGAACGTCCGTCCGGGGCCCCTCGGGACCGGCGGAGCGGAAGCCGAGTTCGATACGGGCGCACCGCCGGAACTCCTCCTCCCGGCGCTCCTGTTCGAGAAGGATGGGATTCTCGACCAGGTCCGACAGGAGTTTCGCGATGACGCGGCCGCCCTCCCGGCCGTCCGACCTCTCGTTCAGCAGATGTCCGCGCCCGGCGGCGTAATGGATCAGTGCCTCGGGAACGATCAGTTCTTTTTCCCGTTTGTCCCGCCAGAATTCGCACTGCCGGTCGACCAGTTTGCGGCAGATCCCGGTCATCGCGTCCAGATCCAGCGGGCGGAACACGATGATCCGGCGGATACGCGCCACGAATTCAGGAGAGAAGACAGGGCCGCCGCGCGAACGGTTCCCGATCTGGAGCAGTTCCTCTTTCATCCTGGCGGCGATCTGCTCGTCGGACCGGCCCTCCCGCGCCATCCGGGAAATCAGCTCCTGGCCCGCGTTGCTGGTGAGAATGAATATCGCCCGGTCGCCGTGGGCCTTGACGCCGCGCTGGTCGACGATCCAGCCCTCGTCGAAGAGGTTGAGGAAGGGCCGCCAGACCTCGGGGTGGGCCTTTTCCGCCTCGTCGAGCAGGAAGACGCAGTACGGGTCCGCGTTCAGCTCGTTGATGAGGCGGCCACCGCGCTCGTAGCCGATGTATCCCGGCGGGGAGCCGATGATGCCGGACACGCTGTGGGCCTCGGAGAAGTTCTCCATGGGGTAGGTCTGGAGGCGTTTGGAGGACGAGTAGAAACTCGCGACGGCCTTCGCCAGCTCGGTCTTGCCCGTCCCGGTCAGCCCGGCGAAGAGCATCACCGAGGCGGGCCCGCCGCTCGCCCCCGCCAGCCCCGACTTGATGCGGCGCAGCTCGCTCGCGACGACCGTGAGCGCCTCCCGCTGGCCGAAGACGGAGCCGCCCAGGGCCTGTTCGTAGTCGGTGCGCTCGCCGCCCGTGCCGGCGATCTGCCCGGCGGGCACCCCCGACACCTCGGCGATGACCCGCACCACGTCTTCCGTGGTCACGACGGACCGGGCGTCGCCGAGCTGGGTACGGCGGTAGTCCAGGTCCTCGCAGGCCCGGCGGAGCACCTTGACGGCGGCCAGGGGCAGCCGCTGGTTGAGGATGTAGTCCCCGGACATCACCACCGCCCGGTCGACGGCACGGTCGTCGACCTCGGTCCTGAACTCCGCCTCCAGCGCGTCCGCCGCCTGCCGGACCATGTCCCGCGCCGAGGCCCGGTCCGGCTCGGTCATGTCGATACGGGTGGTGAGTTCGCGCAGGGCGTGGTCGGCGCCCAGCAGATCGTCGTACTCCTGGCCCGACAGCACCCCGACGAGGTGGATCCGGCGCTCCTTCAGCGCGCTGCGCAGGACCTGTACGTGGTCGGTGCCGTGGGGGCCGCGCAGCATGGCCCCGAGCCCGTCCAGGCAGACGATGAGATCGGTGCGCCCGGCGACATGGGCGATGATCCGGGCGAGCTTGGCACCGCTCTCGGCGCTCGGTACGTCACGGCAGTCGACGCGCAGCAGGCGCTTGCGCCGCAGGAAGGGCAGCTCCCCGGCCGCCGCGCGCCTGGCCAGTTCACGTACCAGGGTGGTGGTGCCGACCCCGGCGGGCCCGGTGATCAGCACATGGTTGTCGGTCGTACGGTGCAGGGCCCGGCCCAGGGCGTCGAAGTAGCGGTCCAGATGACGGGCGGGCGCGATGCCGCGGGTCCGCGCCAGCCAGGTGAGGTCCTCGGAGGGCGGTGACTCCGGCGGTAATCGGAAGGAGACCTCGCGCGGTCCCGTCGTACGCGCCTCCCTGACGGCCTGGGCGAGCAGCTCACGCATCCGGGCGAGGTCCACCCGGAGCGGCTCCGTCCGGAACACCGACGCCAGCCTCGGCGGTGGATCCTCCAGCAGGGCGTCGAGCAGCTGCGGGGTGTCGATCAGCTCGGCGCCCCAGACCACGGCGGCCCGCTGGGCGCGCCGGAGCAGGGCGAGCAGCGGCTCGCCCAGGCCGTCCCGGTGCAGCGGCGGCGCGTCCTTTCCGTGCTGCGACAGCCGGAAGGCGCCGCTCAGCAGCTCCGCGACCTTCGCCAGGCCCAGTTGCGGCGGGATCTGGAGCCGGACGAGACGCTCGGTGAGCCCCTCCGTCTCCCCGAGCAGCGCGAGGAAGCAGTGCGGTGGCAGCAGGCGGTCGTACCCCAGCTCGCCCGCGCGCTCGGCCGCCTGCTCCAGAACCGCCCAGGCGTCGGCCGAGAACTCCTCGGAGCGCAGCCGTCCGGTGTCGTCCAGCAGGGCGGGCGGCGGCTCGGTGCTGACGCGCGCCTGGTCCCGCAGGGTCCGCGCGGCGGCCTCCGTGTCGAGGATCCGCAGGAACCGCCGGTCGGCGGAGTCGAGATGGTCCAGGACGGAGGCGACGATCAGTTCGAGACAGACCGGGCGCAGCCGCTCCTCGTCCTGGGCGAACTCCGCGGCGAAGTGGTCGAGGGCCGCCAGCGTCTCCGGGGTGAAGCGCTCGCGGCGTCCGTCGAAATCGAATCCCAGCCCGTCCTGGCTCCCCGGGTTGTACACCGTGATGGTTTCCAGCAGATGCCGCGGCTGGGCGCCTTCGGCGAGAGTGAGCGCGAGTACGGACAGAACTCCCTGGTCACCGGAGTCGATCGCGGCGTGGAGAATATCGCTCGGGCGGACCGCCCCCGAACAGCGCTGAGTTGACACCGAAAGAATATCGACCGCGCGTTCGTCCAGAAGCGCGTGCGGTGTGAAGATTCCTTCCGGAAAGAGTGAGAACACGGCTGCCCCCCGTACCCGTTACCTGTGCGTCGTGTGCACGGGGAATGCCGGAGTCGGCCACCGTTTCCCCCGTCGCATTCATAGTTTGGCACGGGTGTGGCGGCGCCCGCTTCCCTATGGAACGCGTCATCCGGATCCGCGGGTTCGCGACAGCCTCGTCGAAAGCTCGACGAGAAGATCACATTGAAGATCGATTTCCCCGGCCGGGGAAATCGGGGATATGGGTACGGGCGGCGCCACTCGTACCCGTACCGCCGGTGGCAGCGGCGTCAACTCCTGCCGCGCGTCATCCGCCCGCCGTCGGCCCCGTGCGCCGCTCATGGCGGGTACGGGCGAGGTGATGGGCGCGGCGCAGCAGTTCGCGGACGGCCGGCTCGGTCCGCGGGCCCGGGTTCACCACCGCGAGCCAGCCGAGGGAGCCGTAGACGGGGTGCGCGATCACGGCGTCGGCGACGCTCGGGTCGGGGGTGCCGGGGCCGTCGGCGGGGGCCGGTTCGCGCGGTGCGTGGCCGGTCCGGGCGATGAAGGACTCCCTCCCGGCGGCGACGTTCAGACGGAACGTGTCCGGGCGGTCCAGCCGCGACGCCTCGTCGCCCGGACCGTCCTTCGTCACGATCGTGGCGAACGGCTGGGTCGCCGTCGGTACGGCCCCGTCGGGCGCGTAGAAGAAGTAGGCGTCGCCCCAGCTGATCTCCGGTGAGCCGTCGCCGGGTCCCGGCCTGACGGCCAGTACTCCGTCGAGGTCCGCTGTGAAGCCGATGATCTCGTCCATGGTCATGTGCTCAAGCGTTTCATTAAGGTGCGTGTGGAGACCTGGAGCCACAGGACACCGGGATACGGGGGGTGTGGAACGTGCCGACTCTCCATTCGCCGGCCATGCGTACCGTCGATGTCGCGCGCCGGGCCGGGTACTCCGTCCAGCAGATCCGCAATCTCGAACGCGACGGTGTGCTGCCGCCGGCGACGCGCACGGCGGCGGGCCACCGGGTCTACGGCGAGACCCAGCTGCACTCCGCGCTGGCCTACCGGGCCCTCGCGGCCGGTACGGGGCCGGTCGAGGCCAAGCGGATCGTCCGGGCCGCGCACGGGCGCCCGGTCCCGGAGCTGCTCGCACTCCTCGACGCGGCCCACGCCGGACTCGACCGGGAGCGCACGGACCTGGGGCTCGCCAGGGCGGCGGCGCAGGCGATCTCCGCCGAGCCGGTCGACGACGTACGCACGTCGGACGCGATGAGCGTCTCGGAGCTGGCCGCCGCGCTCGGAGTGCTCCCGTCGACCCTGCGCCACTGGGACGCCGAGGGGCTTGTCGTCCCCGACCGGCTCCCGCCGCGCGGCACGCGACGCTACGCACCGGCCCATATCCGGGACGCCCGGATCGTGCACCAGCTGCGCGGCGCCGGGTACCGCGTCGAACCGCTCCGGGCGCTGATGCCGGAGCTGCGCCGGGGGCGCCGGTGGCAGGACGTCGACGCCGCGCTGGCGGCGCGGGACGCGCACATCGCGGCCCGCTCCCGCGCCCTCTTCGACGCCGCCGCGCCGCTCGGCGCGCTCCTCACCGCGACGCGGGCGTGAGAGCCGGCCGGCACCCCCCGGAGAGGGGTGCCGGCCGCCTCTCCGCCCCCCTCACTTCGCGTCGTAGTACCGCTCGACCGTCGCCGTCGTGAGCGGGAAGCGCACCGGCGTCTCCCCGAAGGCGATCCGCCCGGCCAGCTCCCCGGCCGCGCGGATGACCCGTGCCACCTCTTCCGCCTCCTCCCGCGGGCAGTGCACGATCACCTCGTCGTGCTGGAAGAAGACCAGCTCGGCCCGCATCCCGGCGAGCGCGCGCCGGAGCGCGGCCAGCATCAGCAACGCCCAGTCGGCCGCGCTGCCCTGGACGACGAAGTTACGGGTGAACCGGCCGCGCGCCCGGCCGCCGGCCGACGCGTAGCCCGGGGTGTAACCGGCCGGTCCGTCCGCCGGGCCGGAGCCGCCGCCGGAGCGGGAACCGGCGCCGGGACCGTCGGCCGGGGCGAGGTCCTGGGGGATGCCCGCCTCGTCGGAGTCCTCGGCTCCCGCCGCCCGCGGGCTCGTGCGCCCCAGCCAGGTCCGTACGAGCCTGCCCTCCTCGCCCGCCCGCGCCGCGTCGTCCACATAGGCCACGGCCAGCGGGAATCTGCGGCGCAGCGCCGCCAGGTTCTTCAGGCCGTCGCCGGACGTCTGGCCGTAGATCGCGCCCAGGAGCGCGAGCTTCGCGTGGTCGCGGTCGCCGGAGAAGGCGCGGTCGGAGAGCGCCGTGTACAGATCGCCGTCGTGTCCCGCCACCTCCATCAGCCCCGGGTCGCGGGAGATCGCGGCCAGCACGCGCGGCTCCATCTGGTCGGCGTCGGCCACCACCAGCCGCCATCCCGGGTCGGCGACGACGGCGCGCCGGATCACCCGGGGGATCTGGAGGGCCCCGCCGCCATTGGTCGTCCAGCGGCCGGAGATCGAGCCGCCCGGCAGGAACTCCGGCCGGAAGCGGCCCTCGCGCACCCAGTCCTGGAGCCAGCTCCAGCCGTGCGCCGTCCAGATCCGGTACAGCTTCTTGTACTCGATCAGCGGCTCCACCGCCGGATGGTCGATCTCCGCCAGCTCCCAGCGCCGGGTCGACTTGATCCTGATGCCGGCGCCGGCGAACGCCTTGACCACATCGGCCGGGAGATCGGGCCGCACCCGCCGGCCGAACGCCCGCGACACCTCGTCGGCCAGCTCGGCCAGCCGCCGCGGCTCGCCCCCGCCCGCGTACCGCTCGCCGAGCAGCTCGGCCAGCACCTCGCGGTGCACATCCGCCCGCCAGGGCAGCCCCGAGCGGTGCATCTCGGCGGCGACCAGCATCCCCGCCGACTCGGAGGCGGTGAGCAGCCGCATCCGAGCGGGGTGTTCGGCCGCGTCATGGCGGCGGCTCTGCTCCGCGTACACCTCAAGCAGCGCCTCGAAGGGCAGGTCGGTGCCCGCGTGCGGCTCGAAGAGCGACGACTGCGATCCGGGCACCGCCGACCGGGGCGGCGGGTCGGGCGGCACCGGCGCGTTCCGCAGCCGGGCCCAGGCGGCGGCGGCCGAACGCGGCTCCCCGAGCCGCCCCTCGTGGCCGAGGAGCAGCGACTCGCCCGCCTCGATGTCGTAGCACCGCTCGACGCGCACGCCCGCGGCGAGCAGCCGCGGATACAGCTCGGCGGTCGACCGCCAGACCCACCGCCCGACCTCGGGCTCGCGGTCCCTGACCGCCGCGACGAGATCCGGCTCGCGCAGCACGGGCCCGGCGGGCAGCCCGTCAGCGCCCAGCGGAGCGAGCAGCGCGCCGCCGCCCTCCACCGGAGCCAGCGCCCATCGTTCGCTCATGCTGCCGAGTCTCGCAGGAGGGTCTGACAACGGCCCTGCCCGGCAGGCGGTCCCGGCCGATGACCGGGAGGATCGATGGGGGGCCGGGGCCACCTGATCCCGGCCCATGAGCACACGCTACTGATCCATGACCACAGGCTGTGGAGGCTGCTATGCGAGCGATCGTTTTCCATGAGTTCGGCGGGCCCGAGGTGCTGCGCGCCGAGGACGTGACCGAACCGCACGCGGGTCCCGGCGAGGTCCGGGTGGCGGTGCGGGCCGCGGGCGTCAACCCGATGGACTGGAAGATCCGGCGGGGCTGGATGGAACAGCTCTCGCCGACCACGCTGCCCGCCGTGCCCGGCGTCGAGTTCGCCGGGGTCGTGGACGAGATCGGCGAGGGGGTCACGGGGGTCGCCGTCGGGGACGACGTGCTGGGCTGGTCGGCGACCGGCGCCTACGCGCAGTACGCCCTGGCCGGGACCGTGGTCGCCAAGCCGCCCGCCCTGGGCTGGGCGGAGGCGGCGGCGATCCCGGTCGCAGGGGAGACCGCCGCGCGGGTGCTCGGCCAACTCGCCGTACGGGACGGCGAGACCCTGCTGCTGCACGGCGCCGCCGGCGGGGTCGGCGCGCTGGCCGTGCAGCTCGCGGTGGCGCGCGGCGTCACGGTGATCGGCACGGCGTCCCCGGCCAACCAGGACTACGTGCGCTCCCTGGGCGCCGTCCCCGTGGTGTACGGCGACGGGCTGGTCGAGCGGGTGCGCGCCGTCGCGCCCGAGGGTGTGGACGCCGTCTTCGACGCGGCGGGCAAGGGGGCGCTGCCCGACTCGATCGAGCTGCGCGGCGGCACCACGGACCGGATCGTCACCATCGCCGACATGTCCGCCGGCGAGCTGGGAGTGGTCTTCTCCTCCGGCGGCACGACGGCCGAGGAGAAGCGCGCCGGACTGGCCGAGAACGCCCGCTTGGCGGCAGAGGGCGCGCTCCGGGTACAGGTCGCACGGACGTTCTCGCTGGCCGAGGCGGCGGCGGCGCAGGAGACGAGCGAAGACGGGCACGCCGGCGGAAAACTGGTGATCACGCCCTGAAACGGCGGACCCGGCGGGGCCCGCCCGACTCCGCGTCCGGCGTGTCGGCCCGCGCCGATCCGACAGGGCCCGGGATCGGGGATGTGGCATGACAGGGCTCCTCTCGGGCACCATGGGTTGCTTTCGGTGACCTATTGATGTCCGAGAGTAACGATGCTCACTGACAGTGGACTTGCGCACGATGTCTACGACTCCGGCCCCGCCTGGCTTCCGCTCACCCGGATACCGCTTCCGCACCGGCCGGAGGCGTCTCCCCGGGCCCGCCGTCACACCCGCGAGGTGCTCGCGCTCCGCCGGGTGGACGGCGAGCTGGCCGCCGCCGTCGAGCTGGCGGTCAGTGAACTCGTCACCAACGCCGTACGGCACGGCGTCTGTCTCTGCGGCTGCACCCGCGGTCCGGTCTCCCTGGCGCTGCTGCGCGCGGAGGGCCGGCTGCGCGTCGAGGTCGCCGATCCCTCCCGTACGCCCCCGAGATGGCCCACGGGCATCGAGTCGGTCGACGCGGAGACCGCCGCCGAGGCGGAGGAGGGGCGCGGGCTGCTGCTGGTCACGGCCCTCGCGGCGGACTGGGGCGACCGCGCGGGACCGGTGCGGGGGAAGGTGGTGTGGTGCGAGTTCGAGGCGCGGAGCGCGGGTGGCGGCGCCGACGGGAGTGGCGGCGGGAGCGGGGGTACGGGCAGAGGTACGGGGGGTACGGGCGGCGGTGCCTGCCGCTGAGGCGAGGGCGCGCGTCCACGCGCGCGCCCCGGTTCGCCTTTCCGTCGCCCGTGCCCCGCGCCCCGCGCGCCCTCGTCCACCGCCCCGTTCACGCCTCCAGCGAGCGGACCACCCGCGCCGGGTTTCCCACGGCCAGGACGCCCGGCGGGAGGTCCTTCGTCACCACCGATCCCGCGCCGACCACCGTGTTCTCGCCGATGGTCACTCCCGGGCAGACGATCACCCCGCCGCCCAGCCAGACGTTGTCCCCGATCGTCACCGGCGCGGCCCGCTCCCAGCCCGCCCGCCTGCGTTCCGCGGCCAGTTCATGGAGGGGGGTGAGGAGCTGGACGTTCGGTCCGATCTGCACGTCGGACCCGACGCTGATCGGCGCGGCGTCCAGGAAGACGGCGTTGAAGTTGATGAACGTACCGTCGCCGACGCTGATGTATGTCCCGTAGTCGCACTGGAACGGCGGCCTGATGTCGACCCGCTCGCCCACCGAGCCCAGCAGCTCCGCCAGGATCCCGGCGCGGTCGGCGCGGGCGGCGCCGCCGTTCGCGTTGTAGGCGGCGCAGAGCGCGAAGCGCCGCTCGTTGTCGGCGAGCAGTTCCTCGTCGTCCGGGATGTACCAGTCGCCTGCCAGCATGCGCCGCTTGTTCTCGCCCATGGGTGCCCCCTCGTGCGCTCGTCCGTCGGAGGTGGCCACCGTAATGGGGGCGGGAGTGCGGGCAGGATATCCACAGCCTGTGGACAGAAATCGGGCCGCGACCCGGGATCTGGGATCATCGGGGCGTGGACATCCGTACGCCGGAGGGGGCGACCGCATGAGTGACACCGTCGAGCGGGCGATCACCGCGCTGCTCTCCACGGGCGGCGGGGCCGGTGCGCGCGGTGGAGACGGCCTGGACCTGGCCGCGTCCCTGCTGGCCGCGGACCCGGCGGCCGACGAGGAGCTGCGACGCCGTGGCGAGGGGTACATACGGCTGGCGTGGGAGCGCGGCTGGCAGCCCGCCGACGTCGCCCGGCTCGTCCGCCGCGAGCTGCGCGACCCGCAGGCCCGGCTGCTCGCCGAGCTGATCGCGGGGGAGGTGCGGCGGTACGAGCGGCTGCCGTCGCGCTGGACGGCGCAACTGGCCGATATCGGCGTGGGCTTCACCCCCGGTGCGGGCGGTGGCGGCGCCGGGGCCGTCGCGGTCGCCGGTGGCGAGCCGTATCGCGCCGACCGCTTCTCGTACGCCACCGCCGTACTGGAGCTGTATCTGCTGCTCGCCCGGCTGCCCCCGCTCGAACCGGCCGGGCCGGTGCCCGGGGCGGCCGTCCAGCAGGCTCCCGTGGAGGGCGAGCCGCGCATGCTCACCCGGATCCGGGCGCTGCTGGCGAAGGCGGAGGCGACCGGCTACCCGCAGGAGGCGGAGGCGCTCACCGCCAAGGCGCAGGAGCTGATGGCGCGCCACAGCATCGACGAGGCGCTCCTGGCCGACCGCACCCACCGGGGAGATGTCCCCGGCGCGTGCCGGATCGGTGTGGACGCCCCGTACGAGACGGCGAAGGCGATCCTGCTCGACGCCGTGGCCTCGGCCAACCGCTGCCGCGCCGTGTGGAACAGCGCGTACGGCTTCTCCACGGTCGTCGGCTTCGAACCGGACCTGGACGCGGTGGAGCTGCTCCACACCTCCCTGCTGGTGCAGGGCACCTCGGCGATGACGCGTGCGGAGGCCGACCAGCGCGCGTCGGGACGGAAGCGGACGAAGACCTTCCGGCAGTCGTTCCTCATGGCGTACGCCCACCGCCTGGGCGAACGCCTCGCCCTGGCCGCCGAACACGCCACAGCGGAAGCGGCGGAAGCCTCGGCGGGCGGGGGGCCTGCGGAGGGCTCGGAGGGCGCGCCCGCCGGCCCCGGGCTGCTGCCCGTGCTCGCGGCGCGCGATGTGGCCGTGACCGAGCACACGGACCGGATGTTCCCGGAGACGGTCGCGACCCGCGTCCGTGGTGTGACCGACGCCGAGGGCTGGGACCGCGGCACGTCAGCGGCGGACGCGGCCCATATGCCCGCCACGCACGGTCAGAGACGCGGCCGCGACCGCATCCGTCCCGGCCGCTGACCGCGCCGGGGGCCCTGCCCGCGACCGTGCCCGGGGACGCGACCGTGTCCGGGGCCCGGGGTTCCCGGGCCCCGGACAACAAGCACCGGTGGCCCGTCCCGCGCCTCAGCGTGACGTCGGCAGGTCCGTCGGGAGATCGGTCGGCAGGGTCGTCGGCAGGTCGGTCGGGAAGTCCGACGGCAGAGCGGTGGGCAGGCCGCCCGCGCCGCCGTTGGTGAACGAGTCCTTCTTGCCGCCGTCCCAGGAGACCACGAGCGTCTTGCCGTCGTTGGACTCGATCGTGCCCATGGCGCGGTCCTTGTTCCCGTCCGCGCACGTGAGCGAGAACATCGGCTCGCCGCCCATGTCGGCCACCTCGCCCTCGCAGAGGTGGGATTCGGCGGCCAGAGTGACCTTGCCGGAGGTGACGGACATGGCGACGGGCTTGCCGTCGGTGACGGCCGCCCAGGTGCCGTCGACGCTCGCGGTGTCCGAGTCCGAGCCGGAGCCCGCGTCGCCGGAGGCGGTGGCGGACGGGGCGGAGCCGCCCTTGTCCTTGTCGCCGCTGTCCCCGCCCCCGCCGCATCCCGCGAGCACGAGCGTGAGTGCGACGGCGAGGCCGGCCGTGGCCGAGCCGGTCCGTACGAGCTGGTTCCGCACGATCAAATCCCCCTTGTCAGTGGCCGAACGGGGGTCAAACTACCAGGAGGATTTCCGCACTCCCGGGAGGAATCCGGCGTGCGCCTGCTCGCGCAGCCGGACCCGGGAGAGCCCGAACTTCCTGAGGTGACCGCGCGGCCGGCCGTCCACACTGTCCCGGTTCCTTACCCGGGTCGCGCTCGCGTCACGCGGCTGACGTCGCAACTCGCGCTCCGCCGCGATCCGTTCCCCCTCGGGGGTGCCGGGGCTCCGCAGGATCTCCTTCAGCTCCGCACGGCGCCCGGCGTAGCGCTCGACGATCTCCTTGCGCCGCTCATTGCGGACGATCTTGCTCTTCTTCGCCATCAGACCTTCACTCCTCGCGCGCGGATGCGGGCGACCGCCGCCTCGATGCCGATCGAGTCGATGGTCTTGATCGCCCTGGCGCTCAGGGTGAGGCGCACCTGCCTGCCCTCGCTCGGCAGCCAGTAGCGCTTGTGCTGGATGTTCGGGTCGAAGCGGCGGGAGGTGCGCCGGTGCGAGTGGGAGATCCGGTTGCCGAAGCCGGGCTCGGCCCCGGTCAGTTGGCAGTGGGCGGACAAGGTCACACACCCCTCTCTTTGGAAATGGAAATCATTTCCATATACTAACCCCATGGCACGCAACGAACTACGCCCGATCGTCAAACTCCGCTCCACCGCCGGCAGCGGCTACACGTACGTCACCCGCAAGAACCGCCGCAACGACCCGGACCGGATGACGCTGCGCAAGTACGACCCGGTCGTCCGCCGTCATGTCGACTTCCGCGAAGAGCGCTGAGAGAAGCGAAGGAACCAGCAGCAGATGAAGCCAGGAATCCACCCCGCGTACCGGCCCGTCGTCTTCCGCGACAAGGCCGCCGACTTCGCCTTCCTCACCCGGTCGACCGCTTCCGGCGAGAAGACGGTCGTCTGGGAGGACGGCGCCACCTACCCCGTCATCGACGTCGAGATCTCCTCGGCGAGCCACCCCTTCTACACGGGCACCGCCCGGGTCCTCGACACCGCCGGCCGCGTGGAGCGCTTCGAGCGCCGTTACGGCCGCCGCGCCCCGGAGGCCCGGCCATGAGCGACACCGACGGCAGGCTCCCCGTCGCCCTCGTCTGCGGCCTGCACTCCGACGCCCGCGAGGCCACCGTGCGCCGGCTCCTCGCCACCGTGCCCGGCAGCGTCGCCCTCCACCACGACCTGTCGACGGCCGCGCGCGGAACCGTCGTACGCACCGTCCGCGACGTCACGGGACCGCTCTCCTCCGGCGAGGCGCCGCTCGTCAACGACTGCGCCTGCTGCGCGCTGCGCGAGGACCTCGTACCCGAGCTGAACCGGCTCGCGGACGACGGGACGACCCGGCTCGCGATCGTCGAGCTGTGGGACTCGGTCGAGCCGCGGGCCATGGCCGAGGTCATCGCGGCCCACGGCGAACGGCTGGCCGTCAGCTCGGTGCTGACCGCCGTCGACCCGGCGCTGCTGCTCCCGTACCTCGGCAACGGCGACGACCTCGCCGACGTCGGGCTCGCCGCCGCGGCCACCGACCGGCGCACGGTCGCCGACACCTGGGCCAGACAACTGGAGTACGCGCCCGTCCTCGCCATCGCCGACAGCCCGCTGGCCGACGACGAGGACCGCGCGCTGCTGGCCCAACTGCACCCCACCGCCCAGCAGGTACGGATCGACCCCGCGAGCGGCAGCGGCGCGGCCGGCCCCGGCGAGCTGGCCGCCGCCGCCCTCGCCGGTTTCGACGTCGAGGCCGCCGCCGCCCGCCAGCACCCCGCCTGCGCGCTGCTGCCCCAGGAGGCCGACGAGTGCGGGGTCGGTACCTACGTCTGGCACCGCGACCGGCCCTTCCACCCCGAGCGGCTCTACCGCGCGCTGGAGGACCTGACCTGCGCCGCCGCCCGCAGCCGGGGCCGTTTCTGGCTCGCCGACCACCACGACAGCCTGCTGCACTGGGACGCGGCGGGCGGCGCGCTCTGCGTGGAGAGCGCCGGCCCCTGGCTGGCGTCGCTGCCGGACTCCGAGTGGGAGAAGGTCCCGCCGCTGCGCCGGGCCGCCGCCTCCCTGGACTGGCATCCCCCGCACGGCGACCGCTGCCAGCACCTCGTCTTCACCTCGCCCGGTCTCGACCGGGAGGGCATCGAGAGCCTGCTCGACTCCTGCCTGCTCACCGACGCCGAATACACCGCGGGCCGCGCCGCCTGGAAGCGCCTGCCGCCCGCCTTCGACTCCCTCCTGGAGGTCTGATCCCCTTGTCCGCCCGCCGCGCGCCCCGCAAGCCGCCCGCCCCCCGCCCCAACCCGCTGGACCGGGACGGCATCACGTACGTCGACTACAAGGACACCGACCTGCTGCGTAAGTTCCTCTCCGACCGGGGCAAGATCCGCAGCCGCCGGGTGACCCGGGTGAGCGCCCGGCAGCAGCGCCAACTGGCCCGCGCCATCAAGAACGCCCGGGAGATGGCGCTGCTGCCGTACGGTTCGTCCCCGCGCTGAACGGCCCGGCTCCACCGCACCCGCACCACGCGGGGCAGGGGCCTGAACCACGCGAGGGCGGGTACATGGGCGTAGGCGGGTACCAATTCCCGCGGAGTGGGGCTGGAAGGGATCCTGGGAGCCACGAATTGCGTCTCTACCCAGAGCGACGGTCGGCACGGGTGCGTCGGTGGACCACCGCGGTGACTCTGTCACCAGGTCTGTAACCAAGGGAACACCCCGTGTGCACGTGCATTTGCTCATGCATCAGCACATGAAACACAGCTATGATCCGAGACAGTTGACACCTGCACCTTGCAACTCGGGGAGCGTCCTGTGCACCACGTGTACAACGGCATGGCGGCCACAGAGCTTCACGGAGTCGTCTGGCAGAAGAGCAGGCACAGCAACTCCCAGGGATCCTGCGTGGAGTTCGCCAAGCTGCCGGGCGGGGAAGTGGCGGTACGCAATTCACGCCACCCCGAGGGACCGGCGCTCGTGTACACCCCTGCCGAGATCGAGTCCATGCTGATCGGCGCGAAGGCAGGGGAGTTCGACCACCTGATATCGGCCACCTGACGGCTGCGGCGGCAGCGCGTCAGGTGGCTCTGGTCACAGGTGTTTTCGGCCAACCTTCGGTCGACAGGCTTGATCCGGCCGTCGACCGTGCCCCGGGAACCCGCTCGTCAGTCCTTTTCCAGCCGGAACAGCGCCCAGACCACCTTGCCGTGCAGTGATCCGGCCAGCGGGTGCCATCCCCAGGTGTCGCTGAACGACTCCACCAGGAACAGCCCGCGCCCCGATTCGGCCGAGCAGTCCTCGTCCGTCCGGCGCGCCGCCGGGCTCGCGTGGCTCGGGTCCCGTACCGCGCAGACGAGCCGCGACGACCAGCGCATCAGATGCAGCCGGACCGGGGGCTCGTGCGGCTCGCGCGGGGTGTCGGCGGGCAGCGCGTGCCGCAGCGCGTTGGTGACGAGTTCCGAGACGACCAGCGCGACATCGTCGAAGCGCTCGCTCAGCTCCCACTGGGACAGCGTGGTCCTGGTGAACTGGCGTGCCCCGCGCACCGCCTCGTAGCGGGCGGGCAGGGCACACGAAGCCGAACCGGCCGCTCCAGCGAGGTCGGTGGGAGGAAGCCCCTGCCTTAAAGGCCAGAGCATGGTCGATCCATTCATCCCCATGCGAGGCACTCCCGGGATTCGCGGCCGTAGCGATACTGCGGTGGTCCAGCGTCACAACACGTCAATCACGAACGAGCACGCAGGTGCGCGGGGCCCATGGTTCCGAATGCGCACGGCAGATGCAAGGGCAGATGCACGTGCACGCGCCGGACTTCACCGTTCCCGTACCGGTTCAGTATCTTTTCTCCTCGTGACCAGTTTTGCCCTCTCCGCAAAGCCTTCTTATTTCCGTAATCGAATGAGTACGGGCTGAAGCGTTTTGATGGCAGAATCCGGCACTTGGAGTTCGGGGGTGCTCCAGGGAGAACCACATGTGATGGGGAGGGTTGGAGACGTGACCGCAGCCGAATCGGGCGGTTCCGTGGTGCGGCGCATCCTGCTGGGCTCACAACTGAGGCGGCTGCGCGAGACGCGCGGCATCACCCGTGAAGCCGCCGGCTACTCGATCCGCGCTTCCGAGTCCAAGATCAGCCGTATGGAGTTGGGACGGGTGAGCTTCAAGGCCAGAGACATCGAGGACCTGCTGACCCTCTACGGGGTGGCCGACGAGGGCGAGCGCGCTGCCCTGCTCGGTCTCGCCCGGGAGGCCAATGTCGCGGGATGGTGGCACAGCTTCGGCGATGTGCTGCCCGGCTGGTTCCAGACGTACATCGGTCTGGAGGGCGCCGCCTCCTTGATCCGCATCTACGAGGTGCAGTTCGTGCACGGACTGCTCCAGACAGAGGCGTACGCGCACGCCGTCGTCACCCGCGGCCAGCCCGACGCCCCCTGCGCCGAGGTCGAGCGCCGGGTCGCCCTGCGGCTGGAGCGGCAGAAGGTCCTCGTCTCCGAACGCGCCCCGCGCTTCCACGCCATCCTCGACGAGGCGGCGCTGCGCCGCCCGTACGGCGACCGTGCCGTCATGCAGGGCCAGCTGAGGCATCTGATCGAGATCTCGGAGCAGCCGAACATCACCCTTCAGGTGATGCCGTTCAGCTTCGGCGGGCACGCGGGCGAGAGCGGCGCGTTCACGATGCTGAGCTTCCCCGAGTCGGATCTCTCGGACGTCGTCTTCCTGGAACAGCTGACCAGCGCGCTCTATCTGGACAAGGGCGAGGAGGTCGGCCAGTACGAACGGGTGATGGCGCGGCTCCAGGAGGACAGCCCCGGACCGGAGGAGAGCCGAGATGTCCTGCGCGGACTGCTCCAATTGATCTGAGGCATCAGTACGATGACACCACATCAGGAGTTTGCGCCTGTAGCACCCGCAGTAAGGGATCGCATGTCCTACTTCACCGACCTGGCCCATCAGTACATCGACGGCGAGTGGCGGACCGGCAGCGGCTCGTGGGACATCATCGACTTCAACCCGTACAACGGGGAGAAGCTCGCCGCCATCACGGTCGCCACGGCCGGTGAGGTGGACGAGGCGTACCGCGCGGCCGAGCGCGCGCAGCCCGGCTGGGCCGCGACCAACCCGTACGCCCGCAGGACCGTTCTCGAACGGGTGCTGCGGCTGGTCGAGGAGCGCACCGACGACATCGTCGAGGCGATCATCGACGAGCTGGGCGGTACCCGCACCAAGGCGGTGTACGAGGTGGCCGCCGCCGGTGAGTTCCTGCGCGAGGCCGTCCGGCTCGCGCTGCGCTCCGAGGGCCGGATCCTGCCCTCCCCGGTCGACGGCAGGGAGAACCGCGTCCACCGGCTGCCGGTCGGTGTCGTCGGGGTGATCAGCCCCTTCAACTTCCCGTTCCTGGTGACGCTCAAGTCGGTGGCGCCCGCGCTGGCGCTGGGCAACGCCGTGGTGGTCAAGCCCAATCAGAACGCGCCGGTGACCGGCGGCGGACTCATAGCCAGGCTCTTCGAGGACGCGGGGCTGCCGGCCGGACTGCTCAACGTGGTGGTCACGGACATCGCGGAGATCGGTGACGCGCTGATCGAGCACCCCGTCCCGAAGGTGATCTCCTTCGCGGGCTCCGACCGGGTGGGCCGCCATGTCGGGGCGGTCGCCGGCGGCCACTTCAAGCGGGCCCTGCTGCAACTGAGCGGCAACAGCGCGCTGGTGGTGCTGGACGACCTCGACGAGGCGGGGATCGACTACGCGGTGGACGCGGCGGTCTTCAGCCGCTTCTTCTACCAGGGCCAGATCTGTATGGCCGCCAACCGCGTCCTGGTGGACCGTGCCGTGGAGCGGGAGTTCACCGAGAAGTTCGTGGCGAAGGTGGCGGCGCTCAGGACCGGCGACCCGCGCGATCCCGAGACCCAGATCGGCCCGGTCATCAACAGCTCCCACGCGGACGCCCTGACCGCGCTGGTGGACCAGGCCCTCGCGGAGGGCGCGACCGCGCTCGTACGGGGCAACACCCGCGGCAACCTCGTGGAGCCGACCGTACTGACCGGTCTCGCGCCGGACTCCCCGCTCATGCGGCAGGAGATCTTCGGCCCCGTGGTGCTGCTGGTCCCGTTCGACGGCGAGGACGAGGCGGTACGGCTCGCCAACGACACTCCGTACGGACTGAGCGGCGCCGTCCACACCGCGCGGGTCGAGCGGGGCGTGGCGTTCGCCGACCGGATCGTCGCCGGCATGATGCACGTCAACGACGCGACCGTGCGGGACGAGCCGATGGTGGCCTTCGGCGGCGAGAACGCCTCGGGCCTGGGCCGGCTCAACGGGGACTCGGCGCTGGAGGCGTTCACCACGCAGAAGTGGATCTCGGTGCAGCACGGCCGTACGGAGTTCCCTCTGTAGGGCTCGGTTCACCGCCGGGCGGACGGCGCCGCTTCCAGGGCAGGCCCTAGCCTGGAGGGATGTCAGCGATCCGTCTGCTCGTGCTCAGCGCGGTCCGCCAGCGCGGGCGTGCCCACGGCTATCAGGTCAGGGGCGACCTGGAGTACTGGGGCGCCCACGAGTGGTCCAACGCCAAGCCGGGCTCGATCTACCACGCGCTGAAGCAGCTGGCGAAGCAGGGACTCCTGCTGGCGCACGAGGTCGCGCCGAGCACGGTCGGCGGTCCGCCGCGCACCGAGTACGAGCTGACCGAGGCCGGCCGCGAGGAGTACCTCCGGCTGGTGCGCGCCGCGCTGACCACGTACGACCAGAAGATGGACGTGCTCTCCGCGGGCATCGGCGCCATCGTCGACCTGCCGCGCGCCGAGGCCGTGGAGCTGCTCGGGGAGCGGGTGCGCGCGATCGAGGCGTGGCGGGCCGAGGTGACCGAGCACTACGTACCGGAGGACGGGCCCGAGCAGTTGGGCCACATCGGCGAGATCATGAATCTGTGGGTCCACTCGGCGGACGCGGGCGCGCAGTGGACGCGCGGCCTGATCAAGCGCGTCGAGGGCGGGGCCTACACCTTCGCGGGGGAGGGCGAGCCCTTCGTGGCGGTGCTCGCCGACGACGAGAAGAACCCGTACGCGACGGGAACGCCCCACCCGGGCGACCGCCGCTGATCAGGCGCGTGCACCGGATCGTCAGTGGTGAAAGGCCGTCGCGGCCGACTTGTCGCGGTCCAGCGGGCGTTCCTGGCGGCGCAGCTCCGGCAGTACCCGCTCCAGGTCAGCGATGAGCAGCGCGGCCAGATCCGCCGAGAAGCCGTTGCGGCAGACGATCCGCAGGACGGAGAGGTCCTGACGGTTCGCCGGGAAGGTGTAGGCGGGCACCAGCCAGCCCTGTTCGCGCAGCCGCCGCGAGACGTCGAAGACATCGAAGTTCGTCACGCCGGGGGCGGTCGTGAAGGCGAACACGGGCAGCTCGGTGCCCCGGGTGAGCAGCCGGAAATCGCCCAGCGCCTCGATCCGTTCGGCCAGCCTCGTGGCGATGTCGCGGGCGGTCTGCTGGACGGCCCGGTAACCGTCCCTGCCCAGCCGCAGGAACGTGTAGTACTGCGCGACCACCTGCGCGCCCGGCCGGGAGAAGTTCAGCGCGAAGGTGGGCATGTCGCCGCCCAGGTAGTTCACCCGGAAGACCAGCTCCTCGGGGAGTTCGGCGGGGGAGCGCCACAGCGCCCAGCCGACGCCCGGGTAGACCAGCCCGTACTTGTGCCCCGAGGTGTTGATCGAGGAGACGCGCGGCAGCCGGAAGTCCCAGACGAGGTCCTCGTCGAGGAACGGCGCGATCATCGCGCCGGAGGCGCCGTCGACGTGGACGGGCACATCGAGCCCCGTACGCTCCTGGAGCGCGTCCAGCACGGCGCACAGCTCGGCGACCGGTTCGTAGGAGCCGTCGAAGGTGGAGCCGAGGACTGCCACGACGCCGATGGTGTTCTCGTCGCAGAGGTCCGCCGCCGCCCGGGGATCGAGATGGAAGCGGTCGCCGTCCATGGGCACCTGGCGCGCCTCCACCTCCCAGAAGGCGCAGAACTTCTCCCAGCAGACCTGGACGTTGACGCCCATCACGAGATTCGGTTTGGCGCTGCCCGGATAGCGGGCGGAATTGCGGGTGGCCCAGCGCCGCTTGAGCGCCATCCCGGCGAGCATGCACGCCTCGCTCGACCCGGTGGTCGAACACCCGACGGCCGTCGAGGGGTCGGGGGCGTTCCAGAGCGCGGCGAGCATCGCCACACAGCGCCGCTCCAGCTCGGCCGTACGGGGGTACTCGTCCTTGTCGATCATGTTCTTGTCCCGGCACTCCGCCATCAGCGCCGTCGCCTGCGGCTCCATCCAGGTGGTGACGAAGGTGGCCAGGTTGAGCCGTGAGTTCCCGTCGAGCATCAGCTCGTCGTGGACCAGCTGATAGGCCGTGGCGGGCGGCGTGGGACCGTCGGGCAGCCGGTGCGTGGGCGGCGCCGAGGTCATCTCGCCCACCGGGTCCGCCTCCCCGTAGAACGGGTTCAGCGACAGCCTGCGCAGCTCGGCCCGCTCCTCCTCGGGCACCTTCGCCGCCCGGTCCGTGCCTCGGTGGAGTGACATCGGCTGGTCTCCTCGCGCTGGTACGGCGGGGCACGGCGCCCCCGTGGCGAGAATACGGACGTACCGGGCACAGCGCCCGTCGGGTGGTGCCGGTGCCTTCCGGGGCGCCGGGGGTCACCGCAGCGCCGTGCCGTACTCGCGCAACTGCATCCGGGGGCGGCCGGTGACCAGCAGCCAGGCCGGCAGGGTGGCCACGCAGAGCAGCGGGAGGACGTTCGGGTCCGCGACCAGGACCGCAGCGGTGAACAGGCTCAGCCACCCCTGCCGGGTGACCGCGAGCAGCACCCCGAGGACGCCGCAGACCACCGCGAGCGTGGGCTGGGCGGCCGGGACGAGCGCGTGGGCGCACAGGCCGAGGGCGACGCCGACGAAGACGGCCGGGAAGATCCGGCCGCCGCGGAAGCCGCAGGCGGCGGCGGTCAGCAGGGCGGCCAGCTTCACCACGGCCATCAGGGCGAACGAGCCGGCCGACCAGCCGTCGGGGCGCTCCGCCAGGGTCCTGGCCTCCGACAGCCCCTTGAAGAGCGTCAGATGCCCGCCCAGCGCCCCCAGCAGGCCGAGCACGAGACCGCCCGCCGTGAGCGCGAGGACGGGATGCCGCAGCCGCCGGAAGAGGGCGTGGACGTACGGGAACGCGTAGACGGCCGCCATTGCGAGCGCCGCCGCGAGCGGGGCGATCACCAGGGCCGTCAGCAGGTCGCCCCAGTGGGTCCCGGGGTACTTCGGCAGGCCGAGGTCGAAGGTCGGCCGGGCGATCAGCACCGTGGTCAGCCCGCCCGCGCCGGCGGCGATCAGCGGCCCGAACAGCTTGTCCCACAGCGTGCCGGGCCCCGGCCGCGCGGCCATGGTCTCCGTCAGGATCAGCGCGGCGGCCACGGGGGTGCCGAACAGCGCCCCGATCGTGCCCGCCGCGCCGAGCCCCACCCACAGCGCGGCCGGCGCCCCGGGCGCCGCCCTGCGGCCCAGCCAGTAGGCGAGCGCGATATTGGCCGCCGTGATCGGGTTCTCCGGACCGAGACTCACCCCGCCGGCCAGGGCCAGTACGGTGACCACCAGCAGCCCCGGCACCACCCCGGCCGGCATCGGCGCGTCGACGAGCCCGGTGGTCGCCGGATCCGGCCCGGCGTGTCCGTGCACCTGCCGTACGACGATCCCCACCGTGAGGCCGGTGGCCGTCAGCATGACGATGATCCACAGCGCGGAGTAGCGCCCCACCCCGAGCGCGTCCGGCAGCGTCCCCCACAGCACGTCCTCGAACCGCTCGGCGACCACGCTCACCCCGAGCAGCACCAGCGCCGAGGCCACTCCCACCAGCAGCGCGGGCGCGACCAGCGGCAGCAGGGCGCGCGCGGAGGGCGCGGGGGCGGGCGGGGCGGACGGAGCGTCGGCATTCACGCACTCAACGTAACCGCACGGCCGGGCTCGCACCTCACGTCACGGGAGGCCGCGGGCCGGCACCCGGTACCGGCGCTCGCGGCCCGCCGCGGCGCGTAAGGGACAGGGGCGCCGATACGGGTACGGGGCGGGTCGCGGCGGGGTGGAGGAGCGGGCCGGAGGCGGGATACCGGGGCGGGGTGGAACCTGGAGGTGCGGACAGGCGTTGATAGCTTGTGCGCGGCCGACCACGCCGATTCGACGATCGACCGACCAACGACTCAGGAGTCCGGAACCCGTGACCACCCTTGCGCTCGGCCCCAGCTGGCTGGACCCGGACTATCTGATCGGGACCTTCGGGCTGATCGGTGTCCTGGTCATCGTCTTCGCTGAGTCCGGTCTCCTCATCGGCTTCTTCCTGCCGGGCGACTCGCTGCTCTTCACCACCGGCCTGCTGGTGACGGCGGGCACGCTCAAGTCCCCGCTCTGGCTGGTCTGCCTGCTGGTCGTGCTCGCGGCGATCGCCGGTGACCAGGTCGGCTATCTCTTCGGCCGCAAGGTCGGGCCCTCGCTCTTCCGGCGGCCGGACTCCAAGCTGTTCAAGCAGGAGAACGTGGAGAAGGCCCACGAGTTCTTCGAGAAGCACGGTCCCAAGTCGCTGGTCCTGGCCCGCTTCGTCCCCGTGATCCGCACGTTCACGCCGATCATCGCCGGTGTGAGCCGGATGAACTACCGCTCGTTCATCACCTTCAACATCATCGGCGGCGTGCTCTGGGGCGCCGGGGTCACGCTGCTGGGCGCCGCGCTCGGCAAGATCGACTTCGTGCACGAGCACATCGAGATGATCCTCATCCTGATCGTGCTGATCTCGGTGCTGCCGATCGTGATCGAGTTCCTGCGGGCGCGCTCGAAGTCGAAGAAGGCCGCCGCGCGGGAGCCCGGCGTCGACGACGGCCTGGTCGGCCCCGGTACGGCGGCGACGGACGCGTTCCCGGCGGCGTACGGAGCCCCGGTGGCCCCCGGTGCCCCGGCCCCCGGCACGCCCGGCGCTGAGACGATGCGGTTCCCGAAGATCCCGGCGGGGACGTCCGGCCCGCAGGGCGGCGGTCAGAGCGGCGGCCAGGGCGGCGGTCAGCAGGCCCCCCACCCGTACCAGGTTCCCGGCGGCCACCAGGCCCCCGGTGCCGGTCAGGCCCCCGGCCCGTACCAGCCGCCCGGCGGCCGGCAGACCCCCAACCCGTACCAGACCCCGGGCGGTTACCAGACCCCCGGTGGCTACCCGGAGCAGCAGCAGGGCGGTTACCCGGCTCCCGGCGGCCAGCAGGGGCAGCAGGGCCAGCAGGGCCAGCAGGGCGGCTATCAGGGCTCCGGCGGGTACCAGACCCCCAACCCGTACCAGGGGACCCCCAACCCGTACCAGGAGCCCGGCGGCTACCAGGAGCCGAACGCCTACCAGGACCCGAACGCCTACCGGGACCCGAACGGCTACCAGGGCCCCGGCGGCTACCAGGCTCCCGGCCCCTACCAGGCGCCCCACGGACCCCACACGCACCAGGGGCCCGCCGCACCCGACGACTCGCCCGACGGTCCCGGTGACCCGCACGGCAGGCACGCCAGGTACTGACGCGCCCCCGCACCGGTCTCGGCGTCAGAAGCCGCGCGTCCGCTTGGCCGCGCGGCGGCTCGACGCCCGGCCGGAGCCCGGCACCTTCAGGAACAGCCGCGACACCTCTCCACCGAGGTTCACCCCCACCGCGATCGCCAGTGCGAGGGCCACCGCCTTGGAGAGCGACGCCAGCCCCCGGTCCAGCTCGTTCTGCGCGAAGCCCAGCAGCCCGAAGTACGTCGCTGAGCCCGGCAGCAGCGGGCCGATCGCCGCCGTCACGTAGGGCAGCGCCGACGCGAACTGGTAGCGCGAGAACAGCTGCCCGAACAGCCCCACCAGCCCCGCCGCGACCGCCGTCGCCGCCACCGGCGAGATCTTGCCCGTGTCCGCCATCGCGGCGTAGATGATCCACGCCACCCCGCCGTTGAGCGACACCATCAGCACGGTGGAACGTTCCTGCTGGAGCAGGATGGCGAACGCGAAGCTCAGCGCCACCGCCGCCAGGATCTGCACCCACGGCCGCTCCACGGTGTGCAGCGCCGCGTCCGGGTTGAGCTGCGCGTCCAGCTGCACCCCCAGATACAGCACGATCAGCACACCGATGACGATCGCGATGAAGAAGTACATGACTTCGAGGAGCCGCGCCGCCGCGGTGATGTAGTACCCGGTGAGACCGTCCTGTACCCCCGCCACCAGCGCCCGCCCCGGCAGCAGCGCGAACAGCCCACCGGTGATCACCGCCGAGGGCCGGCCGCCCCAGTGCAGGGCCGAACTCAGCAGCGTCAGCGCCACCCCCATCGCGGCGGGCGGCATCGCGGCGGCCACGAACTGGTAGAACTCCGGCAGCCCGCGCCCCGCGCACAGCCAGGCCAGCCGGTCGCCGAGCATCGCGCCCAGCGCCGCCGCCACGAACACCACCGCGTCACCGCCGACCAGCACGGACGCGGACCCCGCCAGCAGCCCGCTCGCCACCGTCAGCGCCCAGCCGGGGTAGGGGTGCCGGTTACGGCGGATCTCCGCCAGCCGCCGGTACGCCTCCTCCAGCGTGACGTCCGTGTCCTCGGTCGTGATGTCGTCGATCAGCGTGTACACGGCGGACAGCCGCGTGTAGTCCGTACCCCGCCTGCGGACCGTCCGGCTGGCCGTCACCGGGTCCTCCACCAGCGACGGCTGATGGGAGATCGACAGCAGGGTGAACGTGACGGTCGGCTCGCAGTGGTCGAGGCCGTACGCGCGCGTGACCGCGAACATCGCGGCCTCCACGTCCTCGGCGCCCTCGCCGCCCGCCAGCAGCAGTTCGCCGATACGCAGCGTCAGGTCCAGCACGCGGGGCACGGCCGGCCCGTTGTCGTCGTGCCGCTGGACCGTCTCCGGTACGGGACGGTCCCCGACCGGCATCCGCAGCAGCGTGCGCATCCGGTCCTGCCACGGCGCGTCCTTCGGCAGCATCGCCAGGGGAAGACCGTGCGTAGGGGTGAACGCCCCCGCCGACCGCCCGCCGAGCGGCCCCGGGCCGGTCAGCGGCGTACCGCCCGGCAGGTCGAAGGCCGAGCCCTCCGGCTCGGGGGCGACCTCGGCCAGCCCCTCCAGCCCCTCGGGCAGCGCGAACTCGGAGGTGGGCTGGTCGTCCTCGGGAAGCGGCGGCTGCTCCACCCCGAGGGGTGGAGTGAAGGCGCTGCGCGCCTCGTCCGACTGAGGCTTTCGGTCCTCCGGACCGTCCGGCTCGGCCACCACTGTCTGCTTCCTCGCTCCCTGTCCCTGTCCCTGCCCGGCCCCACACCGCTCGCCCTGCTCGCCCTGCCCACACGTCACACGGATGAGCCCACTCGTCCCCCCGTCTGCCCAGTATGGGCAGGGACATGGGCGGACACACGCGGACGGGCGGCACACCCACGAGGGGTGCGCCGCCCGTCGTCCGTCCGGACAGGGCCCGCTCAGGCGCTCAGTGCGCGCCGCCCTGCGCTTCGAGCCGCTTGTACGACGCCTCGATCTCGGCCTCGGCCTCGGCGCGGCCGACCCAGTCGGCGCCCTCGACGGACTTGCCGGGCTCCAGGTCCTTGTAGACCTCGAAGAAGTGCTGGATCTCCAGGCGGTCGAACTCCGAGACATGGTGGATGTCGCGCAGGTGCTCCACCCGGGGGTCGGACGCCGGGACGCACAGCAGCTTGTCGTCGCCGCCGGCCTCGTCGGTCATCCGGAACATGCCGATCGCGCGGCACTTGATGAGACATCCGGGGAAGGTGGGCTCGTCCAGGATGACCAGCGCGTCCAGCGGGTCGCCGTCCTCGCCGAGGGTGTTCTCGACGAAGCCGTAGTCGGCGGGGTAACTGGTCGAGGTGAAGAGACGACGGTCGAGGCGGATCCGACCGGTCTCGTGGTCCACCTCGTACTTGTTCCGCGAACCCTTCGGGATCTCGATGGTGACGTCGAACTCCACGGGTGGCTCCTCCATGATCAACACATATGTCGGTGATGCTGCGTCCGCGCGTGGAGAAGACCCCCCGAACGCCCGGCCTGACGGACGGCTGGTGGCCGGGGTGCCGTGCTCGTGGCAGGGCGCAGTGATTAAGTGTCCCCCACGCAGCTGTGTGATCGCGAAAGGGGCTGGTCAGCCATGGTTGAGCCGAAAGCGTGGCAGTTCGCGGCGGGTTCCGTCGTCGTGGGCCTGACGCTCGCCGCCGTGGTGGTGGCCGCGACCGGCCCCTGGGACTCCGGTCAGCGTAAGGCCGAGCGGCAGTGGGCGGCCGCCCAGAGCCGTACGGGTGGCGCAGATCACGACGGATCCGCCCCCCGCGCGCCCGCGCCCGCCCCCAGCGCCGCCGCCGTGCTCGCCGGACTGAGCGGCTCCGGTACGGGGGCCGTCGGCCAGGGCAAGGCGTCCGGGAAGGACGTGCCCGGACAGCCCTCGCGGCTCCCGCCGGAACTCGCCTCCCGGCTCGCGAAGACCCTCGGACCGCTCCTCGACGCCGACGCGCTCGGCCCGGTGCGCACGGCCTCCGTGGTCGACGCCGCGACCGGCGAGCGGCTGTACGGGAAGGGCGAGGGCAACCCGATGACCCCGGCCTCCACCGTCAAGATCGCGACGATGGCCGCCGCCCTCACCGCCCTCGGCCCCGACCACCGCATCGCCACCACCGTCAGGGCCACCCCGGACGGCCGCCGGATCACCCTGGTCGGCGGCGGCGACGCCACCCTCGACCGCACGGGCCTCGCCCGGCTCGCCGACGACACCGTCCGCGCCCTGCGCGACCGGGGCGTCACCGAGGTCGAGCTGCGCTACGACACGTCCCTCTACTCCGGCCCCCGCGAACACCCCATCGGCCCCAACGACAACATCGCCCCCGTCGTCGCGCTGATGTCCCGGCAGGGGCGGCTCGACAAGTCGGCCGCGGGACCCGCGCCGCGCAGCGGAAATCCGGCCGGCGACGCCGCCCGGGTCTTCGCCGCGCTGCTGCGCGAACGGGGCGTCCGTACCGCCGACGCACCCGAACGGAGCAGAGCGCCCAAGGGTTCGCAGCTCCTCGCCCGTACCTACTCCAGCCCCCTGTCCGCCCTGGTGGAACGCGCCCTGACCGAGAGCGACAACGACATCGCGGAATCCCTGGCCCGGCAGACCGCCCTGGCCGCCGGTGAGCCCGCGAGCTTCGACGGCGCGGGCCGCGCCGTCCTGGCACAGCTCAGGAAGCTCGAACTGCCCGTCACCGGGGCCGTGCTGGACGACGGCAGCGGACTCAACCGCACGGACCGGGTCAGCGCCTCGCTGCTCACCGCCCTGCTGGCACGCGCCGCCTCCCCCGACCACCCCGAGCTGCGCCCCGTCCTGACCGGACTGCCCGTCGCCCGGTTCACCGGCACGCTCCGCACCCGCTACGCGGACGCCGGGGCGGCGGCCGGGCTCGTCCGCGCCAAGACGGGCACGCTCAGCGGGGTGAACACCCTGGCGGGGACGGTCGTGGACGCCGAGGGGCGGCTGCTGGCCTTCGCGTTCATGGCGGGCTCCACGGAGGCCCCCGACACCGCGCAGGCGGCCCTGGACCGGCTCTCGGCGGCCCTGGTCCCGGCGAAGAACGCCGCTGCTTCCCCGGCCCCCTAGGGGAAGAACGGGGGAAGAACCGGGTCTCCTTCACCTCACCGCTCCGCGATGCGAGCACGTACGGTTGACGCATGACGAGCATCGGTGGTGCAGAGATGGTCGACTGGAACCTCGCGGTGGCGACCGCGACCCGCCTCGCACGGCCGGGGCCCGAGGTCAGCCGCGACGAGGCGCGCGAGATCGTCGCCGAACTGCGGCGGCACGCCAAGGCCGCCGAGGAGCACGTCCGGGGGTACACCCGGATGATCCCCGAGGGCCACGAGCCACCGGACACCCCCGTCCTGGTCGTCGACCGGGCCGGCTGGGTCAAGGCCAACGTCGCGGGCTTCCGGGAGTTGCTCAAGCCGCTGTTCGAGAAGATGAAGGACCGGCGCTCCGCCACCCCGGGCGGCGCCGTGCTCGGCGCCGTCGGCGGCAAGGTCACCGGCGTCGAGGTCGGCATGCTGCTGTCCTTCATGTCCTCCCGCGTGCTCGGCCAGTACGAGACCTTCGCCCCCGCCACCCGCGACCTCCCGGCCGCCGCCGACGGTGGCGGCCGACTGCTGCTCGTCGCCCCCAACATCGTCCACGTCGAGCGGGAACTCGACGTCGACCCGCACGACTTCAGGCTCTGGGTCGCCCTCCACGAGGAGACGCACCGTACCCAGTTCACCGGCGTGCCGTGGCTGCGCGACCACCTCCAGGGCGAGATCCAGTCGTTCCTGGACGAGACCGACGTCGACCCGATGACCGTGGTCGAACGGCTCCGCGAGGCCGCCCAGTCGCTCTCCGGAGGCCGCCCCGAGGGAGAGCGGGACGAGGACGGCCACTCCATCGTCGAGCTGGTCCAGACCCCCGGGCAGCGCGAGATCCTCAGCAGGCTCACGGCCGTGATGTCCCTGCTCGAAGGTCACGCCGACTTCGTGATGGACGGTGTCGGACCGCAGGTCGTGCCCTCCGTCGCCGAGATCCGCGAGAAGTTCCAGCAGCGCAGGGCCAGCGGCGCCGGCCGGCTCGACCAGGCGCTGCGCAAGCTGCTCGGCCTCGACGCCAAGCTGCGCCAGTACCGGGACGGGGAGCGGTTCGTACGCTCCGTGGTCGAGGAGGTCGGCATGGACGGCTTCAACCGCGTCTGGACCTCGCCGAACACCCTCCCCACCAAGGCGGAGATCGCCAAACCGGCGGATTGGGTCGCGAGGGTGCACCGTAAGGCCGATTCCTGACCCGAATCGCACCCTTGGCAGAAGGACGCCCCAGGTATCACCCATCCGAGGGACCGTGGGTGAGGGATAGGCGTGCAATGCTCGGGTAATGGCTCGGTTCTGTCACCATCGACGCACTCTGAGTGACGCTCTCCGTCCTTACTCCGACCGAGGCACCCCCCAAATAACATCACGAAGGGCACCGGATATGGGTCCCCATCCTGCGGTCGCGGCGATACGCCTGGCGGTCCGCCGCGTACTCCACGACATCCTCACCGAACGGGCGGAGACGCACTCCGCCGCCTCCCCCCACGCCTCCCCCTCCGCCCCGGGCGAACCGCCGCTCGTGCTCGTCGCCTGCTCCGGCGGCGCGGACTCCATGGCACTCGCCTCCGCCCTCGCCTTCGAGGCCCCCCGGCTCTCCGTCCGCGCGGGCGCCGTCACCGTCGACCACGGCCTCCAGGACGGCTCCGCCCTCCGCGCCGCCGAAGTCGTCGGCCGGCTCGGCGCGATGCGGCTCGACCCCGTCGAATCGGTCGCTGTGACCGTCGGCCGCGACGGAGGGCCCGAAGCCGCCGCCCGCGACGCGCGCTACGCCGCGCTCGACGCCGCCGCCGAGCGCCACCGGGCGGCCGCCGTCCTGCTCGGCCACACCCGCGACGACCAGGCCGAGACCGTGCTCCTCGGCCTCGCCCGCGGCTCGGGCACCCGCTCCCTGTCCGGCATGGCGGCCGTCTCCGGCGCGACCGGACGCTACCGCCGCCCCTTCCTCCGGCTCGACCGGCAGACCGCCCGCAAGGCCTGCCTGGTCCAGTCGATCCCCGTCTGGGACGACCCCCACAACACCGACCCCGCCTACACCCGCTCCCGGCTGCGCCACGAAGGACTGCCCGCGCTGGAGAAGGCGCTCGGCAAGGGCGTGGTCGAGGCCCTGGCCCGTACGGCACAGCTCTCCCGCGACGACGCCGACGCCCTCGACGACTGGGCCGCCGCCGCGGAAGCGGGCGTACGGGACGAGTCGGGACAGCTGGAGTGCGCCAAGCTCTACGCGCTCCCGCCCGCCGTCCGCCGCCGGGTGCTGCGCAGGGCCGCCATCGCCGCGGGCGCCCCCGCCGGCTCCCTGTTCGCCCGTCACATCGAAGAGGTCGACCGCCTGATCACCGGCTGGCGCGGCCAGGGAGCCATCAATCTGCCCGGCCGCGTGGAGGCCAGGAGGCAGGGTGGCAGACTGGTCATCCGGCAGGGCTGAAGCGCGGATGCACTACGGCTGTGTCTCCGGGGCCGCTGGTCCCGGACCTCTGGCCGACGACGAAAGCGATGCGGGTGGACGACAAGGACATGGGCAAAGACCTCCAGTCGGTGCTCATCACCAAGGAAGAGATCGACGCGAAGCTGGCCGACCTGGCGGCGAAGATCGACGCGGAGTACGCGGGCAAGGACCTCCTGCTGGTCGGGGTCCTCAAGGGTGCCGTGATGGTCATGGCGGACCTGGCACGCGCCCTGTCCACCCCCGTGACGATGGACTGGATGGCCGTCTCCTCGTACGGGGCGGGCACCCAGTCCTCCGGCGTGGTCCGGATCCTCAAGGACCTGGACACCGACATCAAGGGCAAGCACGTCCTGATCGTCGAGGACATCATCGACTCCGGTCTGACGCTGTCGTGGCTGCTGTCCAACCTCGGATCCCGGGAGCCGGCCTCGCTGGAGGTCTGCACCCTGCTCCGTAAGCCGGATGCCGCAAAGGTCGCGATCGACGTGAAATGGATCGGCTTCGACATTCCCAATGAGTTTGTCGTGGGATACGGCCTGGATTACGCGGAGAAGTACCGCAACATGCCTTTCGTCGGCACGCTCGCACCGCACGTCTACGGCGGCTAGCGGAGGGGCCGGACCCACCCCGGTGCGGCGAAGCGTTACCGAAAGGCTTCGTCGTGGCCGGGAACCCCAGCCCCCTTCGCACCGTTGGAGCATGGGAAGACTGGTTTGTCAGCCGTCCCGTGCGGTCGCGGGCCATGATGCTGGGGTACCGTCCGAAGAACACTCTTTTCTCACAGCAGCATTTACCTACGGGCAGGAGGGACGGGGCGACTTCGCCTCGTATGGATGGACGTGAAGCGATACTTCCGTGGGCCGGTCATGTGGATCGTGCTGGCCGTCCTCGCCGTGGTCGTGCTGATGAATGTCGTCGGCTCGGGCAGCGGCTACAAGACGGTGGACACCGGCGAGGTCGTCCAGGCGATCAGCAAGAACCAGGCCGAGCAGGTCAAACTGACCACCGGTGATGACCAGGTCATCAAGGTCGACCTCAAGGGCGGCGTCAAGGTCAAGGGCAGCGACAAGATCCAGGCCAGCTATATCGGCAGCCAGGGTTCCCAGCTGGCCCAGACCCTTCAGACGAAGTTCCAGAACGGCGACATCTCCAAGGGCTATACCGTCTCGCCGACGAAGCAGAGCCCGTTCCTCTCGGTTCTGTTCTCGCTGCTGCCCTTCGTGCTGATCGTCGTGGTCTTCCTGTTCCTGATGAATCAGATGCAGGGCGGCGGCTCCCGCGTCATGCAGTTCGGGAAGTCCAAGGCCAAACTCATCACCAAGGACACCCCCAAAACCACCTTCGCCGATGTGGCGGGGTCCGACGAGGCCGTCGAGGAACTCCACGAGATCAAGGAATTCCTCCAGGAACCGGCCAAGTTCCAGGCCGTCGGCGCCAAGATCCCGAAGGGCGTGCTGCTCTACGGCCCGCCCGGAACGGGCAAGACGCTGCTCGCCCGCGCCGTCGCGGGTGAGGCCGGCGTGCCGTTCTACTCGATCTCCGGCTCGGACTTCGTCGAGATGTTCGTCGGTGTCGGCGCCTCCCGGGTGCGTGACCTCTTCGAGCAGGCCAAGGCGAACGCTCCGGCGATCGTCTTCGTCGATGAGATCGACGCCGTCGGCCGGCACCGCGGTGCGGGCCTCGGCGGTGGCCACGACGAGCGCGAGCAGACGCTGAACCAGCTGCTCGTCGAGATGGACGGCTTCGACGTGAAGGGCGGCGTCATCCTGATCGCCGCCACGAACCGGCCCGACATCCTCGACCCGGCGCTGCTGCGCCCGGGACGTTTCGACCGGCAGATCGCGGTCGACCGCCCGGACATGCAGGGCCGGCTGGAGATCCTCAAGGTCCACCAGAAGGGCAAGCCGGTCGCCCCGGACGTCGATCTGGGCGCGGTTGCCCGTCGTACGCCCGGCTTCACCGGCGCGGACCTGGCGAACGTGCTGAACGAAGCGGCGCTCCTGACGGCGCGCAGCGACAAGAAGCTGGTCGACAACCACTCCCTGGACGAGGCGATCGACCGCGTCGTGGCGGGTCCGCAGAAGCGGACCCGGATCATGTCCGAGAAGGAAAAGAAGATCACCGCGTACCACGAGGGCGGCCACGCCCTGGTCGCCGCGGCGTCTCCGAACTCCGACCCGGTGCACAAGATCACGATCCTGTCCCGCGGCCGGGCCCTGGGTTACACCATGGTCCTGCCCGACGAGGACAAGTACTCGACCACGCGCAACGAGATGCTCGACCAGCTCGCCTACATGCTGGGCGGGCGGGCCGCCGAGGAGCTGGTCTTCCACGACCCGACGACGGGCGCGGCCAACGACATCGAGAAGGCCACGGCCACGGCCCGCGCGATGGTCACGCAGTACGGCATGACCGAGCGGCTCGGCGCGATCAAGTTCGGCGGCGACAACACCGAACCGTTCGTCGGCCGTGAGATGGGCCACCAGCGCGACTACTCGGAAGAGGTCGCCGCGCTGGTCGACGAAGAGGTCAAGAAGCTCATCGAGACCGCGCACAACGAGGCGTGGGAGATTCTCGTCGAGAACCGTGACGTTCTCGACAATCTGGTCCTGGCGCTCCTGGAGAAGGAGACGCTCAACAAGGAGCAGATCGCCGAGGTCTTCTCGACCATCGTCAAGCGTCCCTCCCGTCCGGCGTGGACCGGCTCGTCGCGTCGTACGCCTTCGACGCGTCCGCCGGTGCTCTCGCCCAAGGAGCTGGCGCTCACCAACGGCGCGGCCGGTTCGAACGGCGGGCTCCCCGCGGTGACGACCGGTGAGACGCCGACCGAAGCGGTCCCCGAGGACCGTCCGGAGAGCTGACCCGGGCGCCCCGCCGGGCCCGGAATGGATGCCGCGTTCCCCAGGTTCTAGCCTGGGGGACGCGGCATTCGTATATCCATGCGACGGCCCATGCGACAGGCACGGCACAGGAACGAGGCACCCATGACCGACCCGGTGACGCTGGACGGCGCGAGCCCGGTCCGCGAGTTCGACGAGAAGCGGGCCGAGGACGCTGTGCGGGAACTGCTGATCGCGGTCGGCGAGGACCCGGACCGCGAGGGGCTGCGGGCCACCCCCGGCCGGGTGGCCCGCGCGTACAAGGAAATATTCGCGGGGCTCTGGCAGAACCCGGAGGACGTGCTGACCACGACGTTCGACCTGGGCCACGACGAGATGGTCCTCGTGAAGGACATCGAAGTGATGTCGTCCTGTGAACATCACCTGGTCCCGTTCACCGGGGTCGCTCATGTCGGCTACATCCCGTCGGCCGACGGGAAGATCACCGGACTGTCGAAGCTGGCCAGACTGGTGGATGTCTATGCCCGCCGGCCGCAGGTCCAGGAGCGGCTGACGACGCAGATCGCCGACTCCCTGATGGAGATCCTCGATCCGCGCGGGGTGATCGTGGTGGTCGAGTGCGAGCACATGTGCATGACCATGCGCGGGGTACGGAAGCCGGGCGCCAAGACGATCACCTCGGCGGTCCGCGGTCAGATGCGGGTGCCCGCGACGCGCGCGGAGGCCATGAGCCTGATCATGGCCCGCTGAGAAACGGCCGACTGAGAAACGGCCGGCCGAGACCGGGAACGGAACCGGGAACGGAACCGGGAACGGAACCGGGAACGGAACCGGAACGCGGACCGGATGGCCCCGGGGGTCCCTACGCCGGTCCCGCCGGGGCCGCGCCGTTTCCGCCGGGGTGGTCGTCGTCCGAGTCGTCGGGGAGCTTGCAGACGTGCTCCAGGAAGAACGCGGCGGCGATCACCGCGATGCCCGCCAGGACCGAGAAGCCGGCGTAGATGGCCTGGTCCCGGCGGACGGGGATGTCGAGCGAGCCCAGCAGGAAGACGCCCGCGCCCCCGTAGACCCCGCTGACCAGGGCCGCGACCAGCGCGCTCGCCTGGCCGAAGACGACCGCGCGGGCCGCCATGAGCGGGTCGACGCCCCTCGCCTCGGGGCGGCGCTCGCGCTGGGCGCGGAGCCGGGAGCGCAGGGAGAGGGCGGTCGCGGAGAGTACGGCGGCGATCGCCGCCAGCACGATGGGCGCCGCGAGGGGCACGCTCGGCAGCGTGCCGAACGCGTCCCAGAGCCGGGCGGCCGCCCACGAGAGCACGCCCGCCACCACGAACAGGCCGGCGAGGACGCCGAACCGCAACTGCTTCACCGAGAAAGTCCTCCGCCTCGCACCGTACTCATCCGTCCCGCACCGGTCCGCCGAGCCTACTTCGCCCTACAACGACTACTCGGGCAGGCGCAGTTCCAGGTCGGTCCGGGGATGGACGCCCGCGCGGCCGACCTCGGCCAGCAGGTCGGCGACCGGGCCACGTCCAGGGACGAGCGCCCCCGGATCCACGTCGTACCAGGGGGCCAGGACGAAGGCGCGCTCGTGGACCCTCGGGTGGGGGAGGGTGAGCAGCGGATCGTCCGACACGACGTCCGCGTACGCCACGATGTCCACGTCGATCGTGCGCGGCGCCCAGCGCTCCTCGCGGACCCGGTCGAAGGCCTCCTCGATGGCCTGGCCGCGCTCCAGCAGCGAGGACGGCGGCAGCGTCGTCCTGATCACGGCGACCGCGTTGAAGTACGACGGCTGGGAGCCCGGGTCCACGCCCCACGGCTCCGTCTCGTACACCGGGGAGACCGCCTTGACCCGGAGGCCGGGGGTGTCCTCCAGGGCGTCGACGGCGCCCTGGAGCGTCTCCAGCCGGTTGCCGAGGTTGGAGCCGAGGGCGACCACGGCCCACTGCGGGTTGGACAGCGTGCTGTCCGCGGCGTCGACCTGGGCGACCACCGAGGCGGGCACCGGCTGAACGGTCGGGTCGCTCTGCGGCCCACTGGCGGAAAACACAGTCATACTCGGCTCCGGGTGATCGTGACGGTCACATCGTCGAAGGGCACCGCGATCGGCGCGTCCGGTTTGTGGACGACCACCTCGACCTCCTCGACGCCGTCGTGTTTCAGGCACCGCTGGGCGATGCGCTCCGCCAGGGTCTCGATCAGATCGACCGGCTCCCCCTGGACGACCTCCACGACCTCCTCGGCCACGATCCCGTAGTGCACCGTCTTCGACAGGTCGTCGGCGGCGGCCGCGGGGCGGGTGTCGAGGCCGAGCACCAGATCCACGATGAAGGTCTGGCCCTCCTCGCGCTCCCGGGGAAAGACGCCATGGTGCCCACGGGCCTTGAGGCCGCGCAGCGCGACACGGTCCACGCGAATCACTCCTGCTGTCGTTGGTCGTAGGGGCACCCGGCCGCGTACGGGCGGCTCCGTACCCTCTTCCGAATCTACCCGCGGGCACCGACAGTGCTCTCCTGCGGGGGTGACGCCCGGGGCAGCCACGCCCCCCTACCCCGGGCGCGGCGGGGTCAATCCACAACGGGGACCTACCCACTCACGCGGGTGTCTCTTCCTCCGGCTCCTCATCGGTTTCCGCCAGTACGGGGGAACCGTGGTGCGACCAGAGTTTCCATCCCTCCGGCGTGCGCCGGAACACGTTCGTCGCGACGACCAGCTGGCCGACGAGCGGGCCCAGCTCCCCGCTCTCCTCGGCCGGGCCGCCGCTCAGGATGTTCTCCGTGCAGGTGACCAGGGCGGTGTCCGAGCAGACGGAGACCTCGACATCGGTGAGGAAGAACTGGATGTACTCCGTGTTCGCCATGATCAGGGCGTACGAGCGGAGCACCTCGCCGCGGCCGGAGAGCACCGGCCAGCCCGGGTGCACGCAGGAGACGCCGTCGTCGTCGCCCTCCAGCCAGAGCCCGGACAGGGACTCGAAGTCGCCGCGCTCCATCACCTCGTAGAAGGCCGTGTTGGCCAGCTCGACCTGCTCGGTGTCCGTGCGCGCCGTCATTCGGCGACCTCCACCGCGCGCGCGACCCGTACCGCGTCCGCCGTCGCCCGTACCTCGTGGACCCGGACCGCCCAGGCCCGCTCGTGGGCGGCGATCGCGGAGACGGCGGCCGTGGCCGCGTCGCGTTCGCGTGCGGGCGGCGGGGAGCCCTCGCCGTCCGCGAGGACATGGCCGAGGAACCGTTTGCGGGAGGCCGCGACCAGCAGGGGGCGGCCCAGGGACCGCAGCTCGGCCAGGTGGGCGAGGAGCGCCAGATCGTGCTCCGCGCTCTTGGCGAAGCCGAGGCCCGGGTCGATGACCAGGCGTTCGGGGGCGATACCACCGGCGATCACCGCGTCCATCCGGGCGCGCAGCTCGGCGACGACCTCGGCGACGACGTCCGTGTAGACGGCGCGGTTGTTCATGCCCTCGCTGAAGCCGCGCCAGTGCATCACCACGAAGGGCACGCCCGCCGCCGCGACCGCAGGCACCATCGCCGGGTCGGCGAGCCCGCCGCTGACGTCGTTGACCAGGGCGGCGCCGGCCGCGACCGCCTGCTCGGCGACCGAGGCGCGCATCGTGTCCACGGAGACGGTGATGCCCTCGGACGCCAGGCCGCGCACGACGGGGACGACCCGGCGCAGCTCCTCGTCCTCGTCGACCCGGGACGCGCCGGGGCGGGTCGACTCGCCGCCGACGTCCACCAGGTCGGCGCCCTCGGCGGCCAGCCCGAGGCCGCGTTTGACGGCGGCGGTGGTGTCGAACCAGCGCCCGCCGTCGGAGAAGGAGTCGGGCGTCACATTGACGACCCCCATGACCGCGCAGCGGTCCCACCGGGGGAGTCCCTCGACCGTGCCACGCCCGCGCAACGTACTCATATGCCCACCCTATGGGGTGTCCGGTGACCTGGCCGGGGGGAGCACGCGCGGCTTGGCGATACGCCCCGCGTCCACGCTTCAGGCCGTACGGACCTCGTGATCGGACGGCGTGCGGGCGGTCGGGTGTCCGCCCGGACGGTCGCGCCGGTCGGGCCGGCCGGCGCCCAGGCGGCGCAGCGGACGCGGCAGCGCCAGCGTGACGAAGCCCTCGGCCTGCATCGCGGCGAAGCCGATCCTGGGCAGGTCGCCGGTGGAGCGGAAGACCACGTACCGCGGCTCCCAGCGCGGCTGGAACTTGGCGTTGAACTTGTACAGCGACTCGATCTGGAACCAGCGGGAGAGGAAGACGAGCAGCCCACGCCAGCAGCGCAGCACCGGTCCAGCGCCCAGTCTCTCGCCCCGGGCGAGCGCCGAGCGGAACATCGCGAAGTTGAGCGAGACCCGCACCACGTCCAGCTGGGGCGCGGCCTGTAGCGCGGCGACGATGAGCAGCTCGTTCATGCCGGGGTCGGCGGAGCGGTCGCGGCGCATCAGGTCGAGGGACATGCCGTCCGTCCCCCACGGCACGAAGTGGAGGACGGCCTTCAGGTCGCCGTAGGGGCCGGGGGCGTCCTCGCCCGGCTTGTGGGCGGTGGCGATCACCGAGTCGCCGTCGGCGGGGTCGCCGATTCGGCCGAGGGCCATGGAGAAGCCGCGCTCGGTGTCGGTGCCGCGCCAGTCGTCGGCGGCGCGGCGGACCCGCTCCAGCTCTCCTTCGGAGAGGTCACGGACGCGCCGTACTCGCGTTTCGTAGCCGGCGCGCTCGATGCGCTTCACCATCTGGCGTACGTTGCGCATGGCCCGTCCGTGCAAGGAGAAATCCGGCACGTCCACCACCGCTTCGTCGCCCAGCTCCAGCGCGTCGAGTCCGGTCTCGCGGGTCCAGACCTCGCCGCCGGTCTCGCTGCACCCCATGACGGCGGGGGTCCAGGAGTGCGCCTTGGCCTCGTCCATGAAGCGTTCGATGGCGCCGGGCCACGCCTCGACGTCGCCGATGGGGTCGCCGCTGGCGAGCATCACCCCGGAGACCACGCGGTAGCAGACGGCCGCCTTGCCGCTGGGGGAGAAGACCACGCCCTTGTCGCGGCGGAGGGCGAAGTGGCCGAGGGAGTCGCGGGCGCCGTGCCGGGCGAGCAGGGCGCGCAGCCGCCGTTCGTCCTCCTCGGTGAGCCGCGCCGCCGGGTGTTCGGGCCGGAAGGCCAGGTAGATGGTGGTGAGGGCGGTGAGCAGGCCGAGGGCGCCGAGCGAGTAGCCCACGGTCCAGTCCACGCTGCCGCTGTACTCGACCGGTCCTTCGAGACCGAACAGGCCGTACAGCACGTGTTCGAGACGGTCGGTCAGGCTGGGGTTGCCCACGGTCCGGTGCGGATGGACGCTGACGATGATCAGCCCCAGGCCGATGGAGCCCGCGCCCATCAGGACGAAGTTGGCGAGTGCCCGCCACCGGCTGCGCGGGTCGGGCAGCGCCGCGAACTCGCCGCGGTGCCACAGCAGCAGGGCGAGCAGGGTCAGCGAGAACAGGGCGCCGACGATCGAGTGCCGGTAGCCGAATTGCGCGACGGCGCCGGCCGGCAGCAGGATGACGGCCGCGCGCCAGGCGCGCCGTTTGCGGCGCTTGAGGCCGTGCGCGAGCAGCAGCAGGAGTACGCCGGTGCTCAGCGCGAGCGCGGCGGCGAAGGGGCCGAGCGCCCCCGGCAGCACCTCGGCGAGGGTGTGCATCCGGCTGTGGCGGAAGCGGGGGAAGACGCCGGCGGCGATGTCGATCAGGCCGATGAACGCGCACGCGGTGCCGACCAGCGCCGGTACGGAGTCGGGCCGGGGGCCGCCGAACAGCCGCCGTGCCCGGTCGGGCAGACGACCGGTCGGCGAGGCGGCCACCGTGCCGGCCGAACGATTCAACCGATCCGGAACCGATCCCGATTTATCCCCATCTAGCGTCACAGACATCGCTTCCCCGTGGCTCCGCGAGAGAGTGTGGTGTCCAGTCCGCTGTTTTGGTGCGGGCCGGACATTTTGCGACCTCTAGGACGTGGCTTTCGGGGTGCGGGTTCCGCTGTGTTCGGGAAAATCTCACGGAAGAGCTCCGGTCGACATGGGTCTTACCAGCCGTAAAGTCCTGGCTCTGGCGGTCGTGCTGGCCGTACTGCTGTTCGTTCTGACCGTCTGGCTGTGGCCGCGGCTGTCCCGCCGTACGCCTCGGGCCGTGGCCGGGCGCGTCGGGCTGCTGTTCGCCACGCAGGTGTCCATCTTCGCCGCGGTCGCGCTCGTCGCCAATCAGTATTTCCTCTTCTACGGGACGTGGGGGGATCTCTTCGGCCAGGAACAGCAACTGGGGGCGGTCGTGGGCCGGGCCGCGGCCGACGGCAAGAACGTCACGGTCATGGACACCCAGCACGCCCCCGTACCGGGCAGCCGGCAGCCATCGGTCTCCGGGCAGATCCAGAAGATCGCCGTGAGCGGCCGGAAATCGGGCATCGACAGCACCGCGTACGTCTACCTGCCGCCGCAGTACTTCCAGCCGCAGTTCAAGAAGCAGAAGTTCCCGGCGGCCGTGGTGCTCACCGGCTACCCGGGGGTGGCGGAGAACCTGATCAAGGGGCTCAACTACCCGACGACCGCCTGGCAGCTGGCCAAGGCCAACAAGATGCAGCCGATGATCCTGGTGATGCTGCGGCCCACCGTGGCGCCGCCCCGGGACACCGAGTGCGTGGACGTCCCCGGCGGTCCGCAGACCGAGACCTTCCTCGCCAAGGACGTGCCGACGGCGGTGTCGCGCGCCTACCGCGTGAAGGACGTGCCGCGCAGCTGGGGCGTCATCGGCAACTCCACCGGCGGCTACTGCGCGCTGAAGATCGCGATGCGCCACCCGGAGCAGTTCTCGGTGGGCGTCGGGCTCTCCGCGTACTACAAGGCGGCCGAGGACCCGACGACCGGCGACCTCTTCCAGGGCGACAGGAACCTCAGGAACCGGTCGGACCTGCTGTGGAGCCTGGACCACCTGCCGCAGGGCGAGTCGTCGCTGCTCGTCACCAGCTCCAGGAAGGGCGAGCGCAACCTCAAGGACACCGAGACGTTCATCAGCAAGGTCAAGGCGCCGTCCCAGGTCTCGTCGATCATCCTGCCGAGCGGCGCGCACAACTTCAACACCTGGCGCCGCGAGATCCCGCCGGCCCTGGTGTGGATGAGCGGCCGGCTCAGCGGCGCCTGATCCGGCCGCGCGGTCCGGCGCACGCGAAGGCCCCGCTCAGGGCGAGGAGCCGCTCAGGCGGAGGCGGCCTTGCTGACGGTCTCCAGCTCCACTTCCGTACGGGGGACGGCCCGCACGTCCGCGTCGATCGACCGGCGCAGCGCCTCGTGCAGCCGGGCCGGAGTGAGGACGCCGAGGAAGCGGCCCGTCTCCTCCTTGTCGATGACGGCGATCCAGCCGGCGTCGTGCTGGAGCATCGTGGCGAACGCCTGCTTGAGGGAGGCGCCGACGGGCAGCCACGCCTCCATCCGGCGGGCGTGCTCCCGTACGGTCCCGGAGGCGCCGGTGCGGTCGGTGGAGATCCAGCCGTGCAGATTGTCGTCCGAGTCCAGCACGACGGCCCAGCGCGCGCCCTCCTCGGCCAGCCTGGCCGAGGCCCGCCCCAGCGGGTCGTCGAGGTGGAGTACGGGCGGCTGCTCCAGGTCCCCCTCCTCGATGGGGGTGACGGAGAGCCGCTTGAGGCCGCGGTCGGCGCCCACGAAGTCCGCGACGTACGGGGTGGCGGGCGCGCCGAGGACGGCGGCCGGGGCGTCGAACTGCTCGATCCTGCCCTGGCCGTAGACGGCGATGCGGTCGCCGAGCCTGACGGCCTCCTCGATGTCGTGCGTGACGAACAGCACGGTCTTGTCGACCGCCTCCTGGAGCCGGAGGAACTCGCTCTGGAGGTGGTCGCGCACCACGGGGTCGACGGCGCCGAACGGCTCGTCCATCAGCAGCACGGGCGGATCGGCGGCGAGCGCGCGGGCCACCCCGACGCGCTGGCGCTGGCCGCCGGAGAGCTGCTCGGGGTAGCGGTCGCCGTAGACGGACGGGTCGAGGCCGACCAGGTCGAGGAGTTCCGCCGCGCGCTCGCGGCCCTTGCCCCGTTTCCAGCCAAGGAGGTGCGGGACGGTCGCGGTGTTCTCCAGGACCGTCTTGTGCGGGAAGAGCCCCACCTGCTGGATGACATAGCCGATCCGGCGCCGCAGCTGGACCGGGTCGATGGTGGCTATGTCGTCGCCGTCGAGGAATATCCGTCCCTCGGTCGGTTCGATCAGACGGTTGACCATTTTCATGGTCGTGGTCTTGCCGCAGCCGGAGGGTCCGACGAGCGTGACCAGTTCACCGCGCGCGACCTCGAAGGAGAGATCGTCGACAGCGGTCGTGCCGTCCGGGTACCGCTTGGTGACGTGCTCGAATCGGATCATGGTTCCCCATTGTGCTGCGAGTTGTGTGAAGGCCATGTTGCTGGAATGTGGCGGCCTTCCGCGAATGTCAGTGGTCGGGGATAGGGTCGCCGGACATAGGTGCCGCACATACGCACGGCACACATACCCAGGGGAAGACGGGGGAGGCGGGGACGGATGAGTGCGCGAGGATGCCTGGCGGCGAACGACTGGATCTGCGGCGAATATCTCCGCTCCCGCAGCCAGGAGCTGACCGACGCCACGGTCCAGCATGTGTGGATCACGGTGGTCTCGGTCGCCATCGGCCTGGTGGTGGCATTTCCGCTGGCGCTGCTGGCGCGGAGCAGGCCCGCTTTCGCCGGTCCCGTGCTCGGGCTGACGACCCTGCTCTACACGATTCCCTCCCTGGCGATGTTCTCGCTGCTGCTGCCGCTGTTCGGTCTCTCCGCCGGTCTGGTGATCACCGGCCTGGTGCTGTATTCGCTGACGATTCTCGTGCGGAACATCATGGCCGGGCTGGAATCCGTTCCGGAAGAGGCCAGGGAAGCGGCGCGCGGGATGGGATACGGGCCGGGACGGCTGCTCTGGGAGGTCGAGCTGCCGCTCGCGCTGCCCGCGCTGATGGCGGGGCTGCGCATCGCCACGGTCTCCACGATCGCCCTGACCACGGTCGGCTCGATCGTCGGCCGGGGCGGGCTCGGCAATCTCATCGAGGACGCGCTGTCGAGCTTCTTCAAGGCGCAGGTGCTGGCGGCGTCCGTGCTCTGCGTGCTGCTCGCGGTCGTCGCCGATCTCCTGCTGCTGGGCGTGCAGCGGCTGCTCACGCCCTGGACCCGGATACGCACGCCCGAGAAGGCGCGTGCGTCGGCGAAGGCGGTGGCCTGACCATGGGTGTGCTGGGAGAGGCGTGGTCCTGGCTGACCACGGCCGCCAACTGGACGGGCGACGGCGGGGTGTGGCACCGGCTCCAGGAGCATGTGTACGTGAGCGGGCTCTCGCTCGTCCTCGCCTGCGCGATAGCCCTGCCGGTGGCCCTCTGGCTGGGCCACCTCGGCAAGGGCGGCTCCCTCGCGATCAATATCTCCAACGCCGGCCGGGCCATCCCCGTCTTCGCCGTGCTCGCGCTCTTCATGGTCTCCCCGCTGCGCAACGCGGGCTCGGTGCCGACCGTGATCGCGCTGGTGCTGTTCGCCGTGCCGCCGCTGCTGACCAACGCCTACGTGGGGATGCGGGCGGTGGACCGCGCGGTGGTGGAGGCCGCCCGCGGGATGGGGATGTCGGGGCGCCAGCTCTTCGTACGGGTGGAGCTGCCCCTCGCGTACCCGCTGATCATGACCGGGCTCCGGTCCGCCTCCGTGCAGGTGGTCGCCACCGCGACCATCGCGGCGATGGTGGGGCAGGGCGGGCTCGGCCGCGTCATCACCGCGGGATTCAACACGTACAACACCGCGCAGGTGGTCGCCGGCGCCCTCCTGGTCGCGCTGCTCGCGCTGCTCGTCGAGGGCGCGCTGGTGGCGATCGACCGGATCATCGACCCGGCGCCGTCCATAGCCGGGGCCGCACCGGCCCCGGACCGTACGGCGGCCCCGGCCGGCCCGGCCCCCGCCCGCAAGACCGCGTGACGACCGACCTTTTGGCCTCTTGGAGATGGTGGACATCATGAGCAAGACCTCGCGCATCGCGGGTGCGGCCCTGGGAGCGGTCGCACTGACCGTCTCGCTCGCCGCGTGCGGCGGCGACAGCCTGGAGAAGGACAACGCGGGGTCCTCGGACTCCGGGTCCGGCTCCGGGAAGAAGGGCTCGCTGGTCATAGGCGCGGCGGCCTTCACCGAGTCGAAGGTGCTGGCCGAGCTGTACGCCGGGATCCTCGCCGACTCCGGGTACTCCACGTCCGTCACCACGGTGAAGAACCGCGAGCTGTACGAACCCTCCCTGGAGAAGGGCGAGATCGACGTGGTGCCGGAATACGCCGCGACGATCACCGAATTCCTCAACGCCAAGGTGAACGGCGCCAAGGCGGCCGAGGCGAAGCCCCTCGCCTCCAGCGACGCCGACGCGACCGTCGCCGAGCTGAAGAAGCTCGCCGAGCCGCGCGGGCTGAAGGTGCTCCCGGCCGGGCAGGCCGTCGACCAGAATGCCTTCGCGGTCACCAAGGAATTCGCCGAGAAGAACAAGCTCACGACGCTTTCCGACCTTGGCAAGAGCAAGATCAAAGTGAAGATCGCCGCAGGTGACGAGTGCGCCGTACGGCCGTTCTGCGCGCCCGGCCTCAAGAAGACGTACGGCATCGATGTCACGGGCATCGACCCGAAGGGCGTCGGCACTCCGCAGTCCAAGCAGGCCGTCAAGGACGGCGTGGACCAACTGGTCCTCAGCTCCACCACCGACGGCACACTCGACAGCTTCGGACTGGTGGTGCTGGAGGACGACAAGAAGCTCCAGAACGCCGACAACGTGGTGCCGGTGGTCAATGCCAAGGACGCCGGTTCGCAGGAGATCGCCGATGTTCTGGGCAAGCTGACGGATGCTCTGACGACCGAGGATCTCGCGAAGTTGAACCTCAAGGTCGATGGGGAGCGGGCGAAGCCGGAGGATGTCGCCAAGGAGTATCTGGAGTCCAAAGGTCTGGTCAAGAAGTAGCTCCCGCGCGGCCATCGCGAGGTAACCCGCAACAGGCATAAAGGAGTTCTCCAGCGGAAACGGAAGAGGAAGGGCGGGGGCCCGGCCACGGACCGGGAAAGATTGTCCGACCGGCGCCCCATTCGGTCCCCACGCACGGTAAATTTCAGGCCATGCCACGTGGACGCCACCGCCATTCCCCACCCCTCCACAAGCTTCTGCCGCCCACGGCGGTCGCCGGAGCCGCGGTCCTCTGCGCCGCGGGCGCCTGGCTGTTCGCCGATCCGCTGGTGCTGCGCGGGCTCGTCGCCGCGACGGCGGTCGCCGCCCTCACCGGCGCGGTCGTCATGCGCGGCTGGGACCGCAGCGCGGGCCGCCGGGTCGCCGAGCTGGCGCGCGGACGCGAGAGCGACCACTGGAAGACCGAGGAGCGCGTGGCCGAACTGGAGGCCGACGTCGAGGAGTCGCGCGAGCTGCGCGGCAAGCTCGACGCCAAGCTCCGGGCCAAGCGCGTCGAGCTGGCCAAGCTGCGCGGCGAGCACGCCGCGCTGCTGCGGCGCTACGCCACGGCGGAGACCGAGCGGGCCACGGCGCTGGAGGGACGGCGTCAGCTCGCCCTGGAAGCGGCGGCCGAGCCCAAGGCGCTGACCGCCGCGAGCAGCGGTACGGCGACCGCGGCGGCCTATCTCGGCGCCGCCCGCGCGCTGGACGAGCTGGCGCGCAACGGGGCCGCCCAGCAGGCCAGGCGCACCGTCGAGGCGGCCCGCGCCCGTGATCTGGCCGAGCGGGCCACGGAGGCCGAGGACCAGCGGGGGAAGCACGCGGCGGCCGCCGGGGCCGAGCAGCACAGCCGCCCGGCGTCCGCCCTGCCCGCCACCCGGGTGCCGACCGCGTCCGCGATCGTGCCGTACTCCACGCTGCGCCGCCCGGTGCGGCCGGAGGCCGGCTTCGACTTCTTCGGCGCGGAGAGCCCGCCCGAGGGAACCGAACCGCCCCGGGACGAGGCGCCGTCCGGGGAGACCGAGGGCGACCGGCCCGGCCCGGCGGCCCGCCTGGAGCGCGAGGACCTCGCGGACGTGGTGGGCGAGGAGGCGCTCGCCGAGCGGCGCAGGTCCGAGGACCGGGGCGTCGGACAGGTCATCGACCTGACCGCGCACGACGAGACCGAGCGGTTCGAACTCGGCGAGCTGCGCGGCGCCGTCGGCTCCTGAAGGGCTGACGTGCGGGAAGGCTGACGTGCTGAAGGGCTGACCGGCTGACGTGAGCCCGGCGGGTCAGCGGGCCGACAAACCGGTGCGGGCCTGCCCGCCTACTTGTCGATGTCGCCGACGACGAAGAACAGCGACCCCAGGATCGCCACCATGTCCGCCACCTGCGTCCCCGGCAGCAGTTCGGTCAGCGCCTGGATGTTGTTGAACGAGGCCGAGCGCAGCTTCAGCCGGTACGGCGTCTTCTCGCCCTTCGACACCAGGTAGTAGCCGTTGACGCCGAGCGGGTTCTCCGTCCAGGCGTACGTGTGGCCCTCCGGGGCCTTCAGCACCTTGGGCAGCCGCTGGTTGATCGGCCCGGGCGGCAGCTCCGCGATCCGGTCCAGACAGGCGTCCGCCAGGGCCAGCGCGTTGTGCGTCTGGTCCAGCAGGCATTCGAAGCGCGCCAGGCAGTCACCCTCCTCGCGGGTCACCACCTTGAGGACGCCGCCCAGTTCGCCGTAGCCGAGATACGGCTCGTCGCGGCGCAGATCGAAGTCCACCCCCGAGGCGCGGGCGATCGGCCCCGACACCCCGTACGCGTGCACCGCCTCCCGCGACAGCACCCCGACGCCGCGCGTGCGCCCCCGGAAGATCTCGTTGCCGAGGACCAGCCGGTCGTACACGTCCATCCGCGAGCGCACCTCGGCGATCGCGTGCCGGGCGCGGCCCTGCCAGCCCGCCGGAAGATCCTCCTTGAGACCGCCGACCCGGTTGAACATGTAGTGCATCCGGCCGCCGGAGACCTCCTCCATCACGGCCTGCAACTCCTCGCGCTCCCGGAACGCGTGGAACATCGGGGTGATGCCGCCCAGCTCCAGCGGGTACGAGCCGAGGAACATCAGATGGTTCAGCACCCGGTTCAGCTCGGCGAGCAGCGTCCTGGTCCACACGGCGCGCTCGGGCACCTCCATGCCGAGCATCCGCTCGACGGCCATCACCACACCCAGCTCGTTGGCGAACGCCGACAGCCAGTCGTGGCGGTTGGCGAGCATCACGATCTGCCGGTAGTCACGCGCCTCGAAGAGCTTCTCCGCGCCCCGGTGCATATAGCCGATCACCGGCTCGGCGTGCCGGATCACCTCGCCGTCCAGCACGAGGCGCAGCCGGAGCACACCGTGGGTGGAGGGGTGCTGCGGACCGATATTGAGCACCATGTCGGTGCTCTCCGCCGCGCCGCCGATGCCGACCGTCGTCCGGGTGGTCTCCGTCATGGGCCACAGTCTCTCAGAGCGCCGTCCGGGCCACCGGGATCGGTACCGACGGGCTGCACGAGCCACCCGAAGTCGCCCAGCCCGCCGCGCGCCGTCAGCTCCGCCGCCGCCCCGGCCGCCGACAGCGCCCGCACGTACCCGGCCGGGTCGGTGGCGGCGAGGGAGAGCGGCGGGCGCGCGCCGCTCACCCCGAGCCGGCGCAGCGCCTCGCGCTGCGTGAGCAGCCGCGCGCCGGGCAGCGCGCAGGCGTCCAGGGCCACATGGGCCGTCAGATCGCGGCCGCCGTCCGGTACGGGGGCCACCTCGCGGCCCGCCCGGAAGCCGGTCAGGGTGCCGAACGGCGGCCGGGCGTCCCGCACATGCGCGTAGTCGACGGCGACGGCGAGCCCCCGCTCCAGGGTGGCCACCGCCGCCGCCCACGCCTCGTCGCGGGGGCGGCCGATCTCCGCCCTCGTCCCGGGACCGGCCGGCGGCCACCAGCGCTCCAGCCAGCGCGCGTCGGGGCCCTCGACCGGCTCGCCCGGCTCCTCGGAGCCGTCCGGCCGGACCAGCACGTAGCGCGCCACGCCGTCCTCGCCGGTCTCCGCGACATCGACGGGCACGTTGTCGAGCCACTCGTTCGCGAACAGCAGCCCCCGCACCCCCTCCGGCGGCCGCGCGCACCACTCGATCCGCGGGTCGAGACCGGCGGGCCTGGCGGCGCGCTCGACGGCGTACGGACGCACCGTGAGGCCGTCGGGGACCGCCGCCAGGATCCCGGTCAGCAGCTCGCCGTGGCCGGCGCCGAGGTCGACGACGGCGATCTCGTCGGTCGCCAGCTCCCGCGCGGTCCCGGCCAGCAGCCGGGCCACGGCGGTGGCGAACAGCGGGGAGGCGTGCACGGACGTACGGAAGTGCGCGCCGGGGCCCTCGGGGCGCAGATAGAAGCCGTCCGGGCCGTAGAGCGCCGCTTCGGCCGCCGTGCGCCACCGGACGGCTTCCGTTTCCGCCGGAGTACGCGAGCGCGTTCCCTCCGGCGTACGCGACCTGGCTCCCGCCGTGTGCGAGCGGGTTTCCGCCTCCGTCGGGGGAAGCCGTTCCGTTTCCGTCCCGTACCTACCGCTTCGCGCACCCCGCGCCCGGCCCGTCTCGTGCGCCGCATCATCCGCCACGACGCCAAGTCTCCACCTTGGGGAGTACGCTTCCGCCGACCGGATCGACCCTCCGGTTGACCCGCCCCCCGTTTCCGCCTCCCTACGCTGGGTTACGTGCAGCGCTTCTACGACTTCCTCCGCGGACACCCGACGAGTGTCGACAGTTTTCTGGCTGTCCTCCTCTTCGGGTTCTCCCTGTTGTGGGCGGTCCAGGCGAACCTCGGCGTCGCACCCCGGCTGGTGGCGATGGCGGCCGTCCTGCTGCTGAGCCTGTCGGTGGCGCTGCGCCGTCGGGCCCCGGCGAAGATCCTGCTCCTGGTGACCGCCGTGGGCGTCGCGCAGCTCGTGCTGGACGTGGACGTCAACCCGGCGGACCTCGCGATGCTGATGATCATCTACACCGTCGCTTCGGAGGGCGGACCACGCTGGGCCTCCCGGTTCGCGCTGATCGGCGGGCTGCTCGCCGCGCCGCTGTCGCAGCTGCGCTGGCCGACGGGCGACGACAGCACGCCGGGCCGGGTCTTCGCCGCCGTCGTGCTGGCCGTGCCGTTCGTCCTCGCCTGGGTGCTGGGCGACTCCATCAGGACCCGGCGCGCCTACCTCGAACAGCTGGAGGAGCGCGCCACCCGGCTGGAGAAGGAGCGCGAGGCCCAGGCCAAGGTGGCGGTCGCCGCCGAGCGCGCCAGGATCGCCCGTGAGCTGCACGACGTCGTCGCGCACAACGTCTCGGTGATGGTGGTTCAGGCCGACGGCGCCGCCTATGTCCTGGACGCAGCGCCCGACCAGGCGAAACAGGCGCTGGAGACCATCTCCAGCACGGGCCGGCAGGCGCTCGCCGAGATGCGCAGACTGCTCGGGGTGCTGCGGACCGGCGATGCCAAGGAGAGCGGCGAGTACGTGCCGCAGCCCGATGTCGGCCAGATCGAGGAGCTGATCGAGAAGGTGCGCGAAGCCGGCCTCGCCGTGGACTTCCGGATCGAGGGCACCGCCCGCCCGCTGCCCAGCGGCGTCGAGCTGACCGCGTACCGCATCGTGCAGGAGGCCCTCACCAACAGCCGCAAGCACGGCGGCCCCGACGTGGGTGCCAGCGTGCGGCTCGTCTACTTCGACGACGGACTGGGGCTGCTGGTCGAGGACGACGGCCGGGGCGCGGCCCACGAGCTGTACGCGGACGGCGGCGCCGACGGCCGGGGACACGGGATGATCGGGATGCGGGAGCGGATCGGTATGGTCGGCGGCACGCTGGACGCCGGGCCGCGGCCCGGCGGCGGATTCCGGATCAGCGCGCTGCTGCCGCTGAAGCCGGCGGACTGAGCGGGGAGCGGCCGGGGCCCGCCGCGCGGCCCGTCCCGTCGTCCGCCCCGCCGCTGTTCCGTTCCGTCATCCCTTCCCGTCGTCCCTTCCCGCCTTCCCGCCTTCCCGTTCCACCCGGCCTACAGGACAAGGACCCCCCATATGTCGATTCGCGTGATGCTCGTCGACGATCAGGTACTTCTGCGCACCGGCTTCCGCATGGTGCTGGCCGCGCAGCCGGACATGGATGTCGTCGCCGAGGCGGGCAACGGCGCGGAGGCCATCGAGAACCTCCGCTCCACCAAGGTGGACGTCGTCCTGATGGACGTGCGTATGCCCCGCCTCGACGGCGTCGAGGCCACCCGCCGGATCTGCGCCGAGCCCGGCGCCCCCAAAGTGCTGATCCTGACCACTTTCGACCTCGACGAGTACGCGTTCTCCGGCCTCAAGGCGGGCGCCAGCGGGTTCATGCTGAAGGACGTCCCGCCGGGCGAGCTGCTGACCGCGATCCGCGCGGTGCACAGCGGCGACGCGGTCGTCGCCCCGTCCACCACGCGCCGGCTCCTGGACCGCTTCGCGCCGATGCTGCCGGGCGGCACGCAGCCGCGGCACAAGGAGCTGGACCGGCTGACCGCCCGCGAAAGCGAAGTGCTGCTGCTGGTCGCGCAAGGGCTCTCGAACGGCGAGATCGCGGGCCGGCTGGTGCTCTCCGAGGCGACAGTGAAGACGCACGTCGGCCGGATCCTCACCAAGCTCGGTCTGCGCGACCGCGTGCAGGTCGTGGTCCTCGCCTACGAGACCGGGCTGGTGCGCGCAGGTGGCAACCCTGGGCACTGAGCGCCGGGGGCATGGAGTGCCCGGGGCACTGACGCCCGGGGTACGGAGTGCCCGCGGCATGCGGCGCCCGTCGCACTGATCGCGCTCAGCGCAGCATCCCCTCCAGGAAGTCGCTGCCGAGCCGCGCCACCACGGCGACGTCCAGCTGATGCAGCACGTAGCGGCCGCGCCGCTGGGTCGTCAGCAGCCCCGCTCTGCGCAGCACCGCCAGATGACGGGACACCTCGGGCGCGGTGATCCCGTTCGCGTCGGCCAGCTCGCTCGTCGTGTACGTACCCCGTGCGAGGTGGCGGCACAGCCGCATCCGCAGCGGGTGGGCGACGGCCTCCAGGCGCAGCTTGACGGTGTCGACCGGGGTGGCGCCGGCCAGCTCGCGGCCGGAGACCGGGTACTGGACGACGGGCTGCCAGCCCGGCGCGTGCAGCGCGATCAGGTGCGGCCACCCGAAGGCGGTGGGCAGCAGCGTCAGACCGGAGCCGACACCGGAGGCGGAGGCGGTGGTCCGGCCGTGGCCGAGCTTGTCCACCGCTATGCGGGTGCGCGGACCGTCCCGCTCGACCGTGACGGCGGGGGAGACCGCCGCCATGGCTTCGGCGAGGCCCTGACGGCGCAGCAGCTCCGTCTTGTGGCGGGCGTCGGCGGCGAGCTGGACCCGGACGCGCCGCCAGGTGTCCGCGAAGAACGCCTCGTCGCACTCTTCGAACAGCCGGCGTATCCAGGCCCTGACGGCGGGCGGGTCGTCGAGCATGCGACGGGCGAAGGCGGCCTGGCGCGGGCCCCGGGCCGCCGCCAGCTCCAGGGCGCGCTTGCGCACGGCCGCGTCGACGAGCGGTGAGGGAATGCCTTCGTCGTACCGGCTGGCGCAGGAGATCTCCAGCGCGGCGGCCACGTACCGCTCGTCGTCCATCCGGTCGAGGTCGTCCAGCTCCTCCGCGAGGGTCTCGCGCGGCGCGGGCGGCAGCAGGATGTCGGCGCGGGCGGCGCGCCACAGGAAGTCCGCCTCGTGCAGCCGGTCGGCCAGCTCGGGCTTGAGGGAGGCGGCGGTGGCGGTGGTCCAGCCGTGCAGCCTGGCGTGGTGGGAGGGCTCGGACAGCGCGTGCAGGGCCGCGGCCAGCTCGGCCAGCGGGGAGGGGGTGAAGGTGATCCGCTCCTGGGGCAGCCCGGTGATGTCGATGTGCACGCTCATGGCCTCCATGCTGCCTCCCCCCACCGACAACGGGCGATTCGATTGACGGCGCCGGTCAATTGACGGTGCCGGTCAATCGAAGAGCCCTGGGCGGCCCGCCCGGCGCAGGGTTGGCGCATGGACGCCATTCAGCAGCACATGCTCGACAGCTACCGCGCCATGCTCCGGGGCGAGCCGGGGCCGCCGCCGCCCGGTCGGTACGACCGGGAGACGCTGCGCACGATCCGTGAGTACCGGCTGGTGCGCGAAGTCGCCGGGTCCTCGGCCGGGGCCGCCGCCCCCGGAGGCTCCGGCGGCGCCGGTCCGCGAGCGCCGCTCGCCCGGCTGGCGCGGCTGCTCCGCCACCCGCTCCGTCACCCGCGCCGCCGGCCGCCCGCGGCGGGGGCGCGCTGAGCGCCGGGGCGGTTCCGGGCGGTACGGGGAGACCGGCCCGCGGCCTTCCGCAGTGGGCGGCCCACAGGCTGTGGACAACCCGGTGGCTCCGCGAAACGCTGGCGTAGCATGGCGAGAAATCGTCCGGTACCCCCTGCGGACTGGAACGGAAGGCCCCGCCGCGTGAACCCACCATCACAGGACCCCTTCGATCCCCGTGACCGCCCCGCCCGGCTGTCCGTCGGAGTCGTCGGCGCCGGCCGGGTCGGCCCCGCCCTCGCCGCTTCGCTGCGGCTCGCCGGGCACCGCCCCGTCGCCGTGTCCGGGGTCTCCGACGCCTCGGTGCGCCGAGCGGGCGCGCTGCTGCCCGACGTCCCCCTGGTCACCCCCGCCGAGGTGCTCGCCCGCGCCGACCTGGTGCTGCTGACCGTCCCCGACGACGCGCTGCCGGGGCTGGTCGAGGGCCTCGCCGAGACCGGTGCCGTACGGCCGGGACAGCTGCTCGTGCACACCTCGGGGCGGTACGGCGTCAAGGTGCTCGACCCGGCCCTGCGCGCCGGGGCCCTGCCCCTCGCCCTCCACCCCGCGATGACCTTCACCGGCAGCCCGGTGGACGTCCAGCGGCTGGCGGGCTGCTCGTTCGGCGTCACCGCGCCCGACGAGCTGCGGCTGGCCGCCGAGGCGCTGGTCATCGAGATGGGCGGCGAGCCGGAGTGGATCGCTGAGGAGTCCCGCCCGCTCTACCACGCCGCCCTGGCCCTGGGCGCGAACCACCTGGTCACCCTGGTCGCCCAGGCCATGGAGCTGCTCCGTACGGCCGGGGTCGCCGCCCCCGACCGGATGCTCGGCCCGCTGCTCGGCGCCGCCCTGGACAACGCGCTGCGCTCCGGCGACGCCGCGCTCACCGGACCGGTCGCGCGCGGCGACGCGGGTACGGTCGCCGCGCACGTCGCGGAGTTGCGCGCGCACGCGCCCGGCGCCGTCGCCGGATATCTGGCGATGGCCCGCACCACCGCCGACCGGGCGCTCGCGCACGGGCTGCTCAAACCCGAGCTGGCCGAGGACCTCCTCGGCGTCCTCGCGGACGGCGACAGCCTCGGGGACACGCGCGGAGGCGGCGCGGGGGGCGCCCGATGAGCCTCGCACTCGCCTCCGCGCGCGTGGATCTCGACAAGCTCCTGGAGCGGCGCGCCGCCCCGGGCCGTACCGCCGCCGTGCTCACCATGGGCGCGCTCCACGAGGGCCACGCCGCGCTCGTACGGGCGGCGCGCGCCCACGTCGGGCCGGACGGGTTCGTCGTGGTCACCGTCTTCGTCAACCCGCTCCAGTTCGGCGCGGGGGAGGACCTCGACCGCTATCCGCGCACCCTGGAAGCCGATCTGGAAGTGGCCGGGGCAGCGGGGGCCGACGCCGTCTTCGCCCCGTCCGCCGACGAGGTCTACCCGGACGGGGCGCCCCTGGTGACGCTCGCGGCCGGGCCCATGGGCGAGCGGCTCGAAGGCGCCTCGCGCCCCGGCCACTTCGACGGGATGCTCACCGTCGTCGCCAAGCTGCTGCACCTCACCCGCGCCGACGCCTCCTTCTTCGGTACCAAGGACGCGCAGCAACTGGCCCTGGTCCGCCGGATGGTCCGCGATCTGAACTTCCCGGCCGAGATCGTCGGCGTACCGACGGTCCGCGAGGAGGACGGTCTCGCGCTCTCCAGCCGCAACCGCTATCTCTCCCCGGCCGAGCGCCGCACCGCCCTCGCCCTCTCCCGGGCCCTGTTCGCGGCCCGCGACCGGCTCGGCGCCCAGCACGCGCTGCGCGCCCGCGCCGAGTCCGCGCCCACCCCCGGCGCCCGCGCCGCCGGGCTCTCCGCCCTCGGCGAGCCCCGGCTCGCCGCCGACGCCCACGCGCTGGCCGCCGCCGCGCCCCCGGCCGCCGCGCGGGCCCCGGGCCGCCCCTGCGGGGCCGACGCCGTGCGGGCCGCCGCCCGCGCCGTGCTCGACGGGGCGGGCAGGACCCTGCCGCCGCTGACGGTCGACTATCTGGCGCTCGTCGACCCCGACGACTTCACCGAGGTCCCCGACGGCCACACCGGTGAGGCGATCCTCGCCGTCGCCGCGCGCGTCGGCACCACCCGGCTGATCGACAACATCACCCTGACCTTCGGAGACCACCGATGACCGGACCAGCGAACGGAACCGGAATACGGCTGTCCGCCCCCGCCCCCGGCTGGGCGATCGACGCCGACGTCGTCGTGGTCGGCTCCGGCGTCGCCGGTCTCACCACGGCCCTGCGCTGCACCGCCGCCGGGCTCCGTACCGTCGTCGTCACCAAGGCCAGGCTCGACGACGGCTCCACGCGCTGGGCGCAGGGCGGCATCGCCGCCGCCCTCGGCGAGGGCGACACCCCCGAGCAGCATCTCGCCGACACACTCGTCGCGGGCGCGGGACTCTGCGACGAGGACGCCGTACGCACCCTGGTCACCGAGGGCCCCGCCGCCGTGCGCCGGCTGATCGACACCGGCGCGCACTTCGACACCGCCGCCTCCGGAGAGCTCCAGCTGACCCGCGAGGGCGGCCACCACCGCCGCCGGATAGCCCACGCGGGCGGCGACGCGACCGGCGCCGAGATCTCCCGTGCCCTGGTCGAGGCGGTCCGCGACGCGGCGCTGCGCACCGTGGAGAACGCGCTCGTCCTGGACCTCCTTAACGACGAGCACGGCCGCACGTCGGGCGTCACCCTCCATGTGATGGGCGAGGGCCAGCACGACGGCGTCGGCGCCGTCCACGCGCCCGCCGTGGTCCTCGCCACCGGCGGCATGGGCCAGGTCTTCTCCGCGACGACCAACCCCGCCGTCTCCACCGGCGACGGCGTGGCGCTCGCGCTGCGGGCCGGTGCCGAGGTCTCCGACCTGGAGTTCGTCCAGTTCCACCCGACGGTGCTCTTCCTGGGCACCGGCGCCGAGGGCCAGCAGCCGCTGGTCTCCGAGGCGGTCCGGGGCGAGGGCGCCCATCTCGTGGACGCCGACGGGATCCGCTTCATGCTCGACCAGCACGAGCTGGCGGAGCTGGCGCCGCGCGACATCGTCGCCAAGGCGATCATGCGCAGGATGCTCGAACAGGGCGCCGAGCACATGTATCTGGACGCCAGGCACTTCGGCGCCGCCATGTGGGAGAGCCGCTTCCCGACCATCCTGGCCGCCTGCCGCTCCCACGGCATCGACCCGGTCACCGAGCCCGTCCCGGTGGCGCCCGCCGCCCACTACGCCTCGGGCGGCATCCGTACGGACCTGCGCGGCCGGACCACGGTCCCGGGGCTGTACGCGTGCGGCGAGGTCGCCTGCACGGGCGTGCACGGAGCAAACCGGCTGGCCTCCAACTCCCTGTTGGAGGGCCTGGTCTTCGCGGAGCGCATCGCGGCGGACATCGTCGCTGCGGAGCCCCCGGGACCGGCGGAGCACCGTCCTGTGCCGACGGAGCGCCATCCTCTTGAAGAGGGCGCGGAAAACGTCGGCGGACTGCCGCTCGTCGCCCCCGAGGCGCGCCCCGTGATCCAGCGGATCATGTCCGGGGGCGCGGGCGTCCTGCGCTCGGCGCGCAGCCTGGAGGAGGCCGCGCGCGGCCTGGAGGCCGTCGAGTCGGACGCGTACGAGCCGCTGGCCCCCGGCGCCAAGGCAGCCGTTCCCGGCGTCGACGCCTGGGAGACCACCAACCTGCTCTGTGTCGCGCGCGTGCTGGTCGCCGCCGCGCTGGAGCGCGAGGAGACCCGTGGCTGCCACTGGCGGGAGGACCGCCCCGAGCGCGACGACACCGACTGGCGCCGCCATCTCGTCGTCCGGCTGACGCCCGAGCGCCGCCTCGTGCTCCGCCGTACCGGCACGGCGGGCTTCCCGCCCGTCAGCCCCGTACTCATCCCCACCGACGTACCCCAGCCCCCCGCCGACGCCCCCAGGGAGCCGTAACCGTGAGCACGCACGAAGACAGTCCACTCCCCGAGCCCGTGGACGTACCGCTCATCCAGATCGGCGCCCCCGCCGCCGCGCGGGCCGAGGCGGGCGGCTGCGGCGACGGCTGCGGCTGCTCGGCCGGCGCCGACGCTGACGGACTCGACCTCGCCGGTCTGGAGTGCGGTCTCGACCCGGCCCTCGCCCAGCTCCTCGCCGACGCCGGTCTCGACCCCGTCCTGGTGGAGGACATCGCGCATGTCGCCGTCGAGGAGGACCTCGACGGCGGCGAGGACATCACCTCCGCCGCCACCGTCCCCGACGACGCCGTCGCCACCGGCGACTTCACCGCCCGCGAGAGCGGCACGGTCGCCGGGCTGCACATCGCCGAGGCCGTGCTGTCCCTCGTCTGTACGGAGGCGTTCGAGGTCGAGCGGCACGTCCTGGACGGCGACCGCGTCGAGGCGGGCCAGAAGCTGCTGAGCGTGACCACCCGCACCCGCGACCTGCTCACCGCCGAGCGCAGCGCCCTCAACCTCCTGTGCCGGCTCTCCGGCATCGCGACCGCCACGCGCGCGTGGGCCGACGCCCTCGAAGGCACCGGCGCCAAGGTCCGCGACACCCGCAAGACCACCCCGGGACTGCGCGCCCTGGAGAAGTACGCGGTGCGCTGCGGGGGCGGCGTCAACCACCGTATGTCGCTCTCGGACGCGGCCCTGGTCAAGGACAACCACGTCGTGGCGGCGGGCGGCGTCGCGCAGGCGTTCAAGGCCGTACGCACGCGGTTCCCCGACGTACCGGTCGAGGTGGAGGTCGACACCCTCCACCAGGTCCACGAGGTGCTGGAGGCCGGTGCCGATCTGATCCTGCTGGACAACTTCACCCCGGAGCAGACCGCCGAGGCCGTGGCCGTCGTCGCGGGCCGCGCCGTCCTGGAGTCCTCCGGCCGGCTCTCCCTCGGCAACGCGCGCGCGTACGCGGACACGGGTGTGGACTTCCTCGCCGTCGGCGCGCTGACGCACTCCTCGCCGATCCTCGACATCGGTCTCGACCTGCGCGAGGCCACCGGCACGGGCGGGGCGGACGCCTGATGCTGCTCACCATCGACGTCGGCAACACCCACACGGTCCTCGGCCTGTTCGACGGCGAGGAGATCGTCGAGCACTGGCGCATCTCCACCGACGCCCGCCGCACCGCCGACGAACTCGCCGTGCTCCTCCAGGGCCTGATGGGGATGCACCCGCTGCTCGGTGACGAACTGGGCGACGGCATCGAGGGCATCGCGATCTGCTCGACGGTCCCCTCCGTCCTGCACGAGCTGCGCGAGGTGACCCGCCGTTACTACGGCGACGTCCCCGCCGTCCTCGTGGAGCCCGGCATCAAGACCGGTGTGCCGATCCTCATGGACAACCCCAAGGAGGTCGGCGCCGACCGCATCATCAACGCCGTCGCCGCCGTCGAGCTGTACGGCGGCCCGGCGATCGTCGTCGACTTCGGTACGGCGACGACCTTCGACGCGGTCAGCGCGCGCGGCGAGTACACGGGCGGCGTCATCGCCCCCGGCATCGAGATCTCGGTCGAGGCCCTCGGCGTCAAGGGCGCCCAGCTCCGCAAGATCGAACTGGCCCGGCCGCGCAGCGTCATCGGCAAGAACACGGTCGAGGCGATGCAGTCGGGCATCCTCTACGGCTTCGCCGGCCAGGTCGACGGCGTGGTGACCCGGATGGCCCTGGAGCTGGCCGACGACCCCGAGGACGTCACGGTGATCGCGACCGGCGGCCTCGCCCCCATGGTCCTCGGCGAGGCGTCCGTGATCGACGAGCACGAGCCCTGGCTGACCCTGATCGGGCTGCGCCTGGTGTACGAGCGCAACGTCTCGCGCATGTAGCGCCCGCCCCCCGGTACCAGGGGGGGAGCGCCCGCGCCGCCGTCATCCGTTCGGCGGCGCGGGCCGCGCCAGCAGAGGGGCGTTAAGAGGATTTTGTCCTTTTGGCGCGTACTGTCGCCGCATGCCCACGCCATACGGATCCCGCGGCGGCATGGCCTTCGGCACCGACGAGCTGCGTGTGCTCCGACGTGCCCTCGCCGTTGCCCTCCATCCCACCCCGCTCCCGGACGGGGACATCCAGGCATGTCTGCGGCTCGCCGAGTCCGTGGACGAGGCGATGCGCGAGGCCGGGCGGCTGCGGGACTTTCTCCTGGCCGACCTCGCCAGGTACCGCCAGGCCCTCCCCGGCTCGCTCACGGGCTATCTGGAGCTGCTCCAGGACGCTCTGGCCGCCGGGTACGTCCCGCTCCCCGACGACCTCGCCGCGCTGCGCGCCCTGCGCGGCAGCCCGACCGCCGCCGCGCTGCTGGAGCGCTGCCGGGTCCGCGCCGAGCAGTCGGTACGCGCCCGGCTCGCCGGCCGCGTAGCCACCGCCGCGCCGGTCGCCCTCACGGCTCCCGCGCCCCGCACCCGGCTCCTCTCGATCCCCGGCGGCCGGGCCGCCGACGAGCCCCGGCGGCCCAAGGAGCCCCAGCACCCCGCCGAGCCCCGCGAGCCCGCCTCGCCGAAGCCCCAGGTGCCCGGCAAGCCCATGCCCAAGCCGTCCGAGGTCTTCCCGCCGCGCCGCCGCCCCGCGCCCCCGCCGGAGCGGCTGGCCGCCGGATAGCTACGCTGGGCGGCATGGACTACGTATCCGCGCTTCTGCCGCCCGTGGTGATGGCCGCCTTCTTCATCGGCCTGGTCGTGACGATCGTCAAGAGCCAGGGCGGCCCCAACAAGTTCAAGGAGGACGCCGCCGTCGACGCGGCGTTCTCCCGCGCGGAGGCCGACCGGCGGCCGGGCGGCCCCGCCCCGGACGCCGCCCACGGCGCCTGAGCGAAAGCCGCCTGAGCGAACGGCGCCTGAGTGAACGGCGCCTGAGCGAACGGCGCCAGGGCGGCGGCGCCCGAATACGGTGCCCCGCTTCCGAACGTATGACCTGGACGTACGACTGACTCCCAGTCGTACGTCCTTTTTGTTACGTCAATAACCGGCCATTCGGACATCTCGCACTATGGTGGCGCTGTGCCCCGTCAATTGGGAGACCTGGAAGACGCCGTCATGACCCGCGTCTGGCAATGGAACCGACCGGTCACTGTCCGGGAAGTCCTGGAAGACCTTCAACGGGAGCGGTCCATCGCCTACACCACCGTCATGACCGTAATGGACAATCTCCATCAGAAGGGCTGGGTGCGCAGGGAAGTCGACGGCCGCGCCTATCGATATACGGCGGTCTCCACCCGCGCCGCCTACGCCGCCGCCCTCATGAACGAAGCGTGGTCGAAGAGTGACAACCCGGCAGCGGCCCTGGTCGCCTTCTTCGGCATGATGTCGCCGGAGCAGCGCACCTCACTGGAGGACGCGGTCCGTATGGTCCGCGCCCGCCCGGAAGACGCGGAAGCCCGCCCCGAAGACGCGGAAACCCGCCCGGAAGGCGCGGAAGCGGTACGGGATGAGGATGAGGCAGTGGAAGAACCGGCCGAGGGCGCCGACGAGCCGGGCGGGACGGGGCGATAGCGTCCAGCCATGCCCACAGCCCTTCCGGTTCCCAATGCCGAAGCAAATGCCCTCACCGTCCGGCGGGCCAGGACCAGGGATGTTCCGGCTGTCCGCCGCCTTGTCGACCCTTACGTCAGTGAAGGCATCCTGCTCGACAAAGCGCCGGTGACGCTTTACGAGGACATCCAGGAGTTCTGGGTCGCGGAACGCGACGAGGACGCCACGGTCATCGGCTGCGGCGCCTTGCACGTGATGTGGGAAGACCTCGCCGAAGTGCGCACACTCGCCGTGGATCCCGCGGTCAAGGGGGCGGGCGTCGGCCATCTTCTTCTGGACAAGCTGCTGGAGACGGCCCGCTGGCTCGGAGTGCGGCGCGTATTCTGCCTCACCTTCGAAGTCGAGTTCTTCACGAAGCGCGGCTTCGTGGAGATCGGTGAGACGCCGGTCGACGGAGATGTCTACAGAGAGCTGCTGCGTTCCTATGACGAGGGCGTTGCCGAGTTCCTCGGTCTCGAACGGGTGAAGCCGAACACCTTGGGCAACAGCCGGATGCTTCTGCACCTGTGATCGCCGCACCCGACGAGAGTCCTATGTCCGAATCGCGCACGTTTCCCGCGCGGTCGCCCCACTGAACCTCTGCCGGGGGTTTGTGTTTTCCTGAGAAAAGCGGTTTCCTTTCCGCGTACTGCATTTTCGATGAAAGGAAATCCGGTGGCACAGAAGGTTCAGGTCCTTCTTGTCGATGACCTCGACGGCGGCGAGGCGGACGAGACAGTCACGTTCGCTCTCGATGGCAAGACCTACGAGATCGACCTCACGACCGCCAATGCGGACAAGCTGCGGGGTCTGCTCGACGCGTACACCAAGGGCGGCCGGCGTACCGGTGGCCGGGGCGCGAGCAGCCGGGGCAAGGGCCGGGTAGCGGCGGGCGGCAACAAGGACACCGCGGAAATCCGCAAGTGGGCCAAGGAGAACGGCTACAGCGTCAACGACCGCGGCCGTGTTCCCGCCGAGATCCGTGAAGCCTACGAGAAGGCCAACGGCTGAGTATTCGTACGAAACGCATTTCTGCGCAGCAGCCGGGCCCGGTGGCACTCAAGCGCCGCCGCGCCCACGAGGCGTACGAGATCGGGGGCACCCCCACCGCTGCCCCCGCTGCCGCCGCCGCCTCCGAACGGGACGAGCGCCGGCAGTGTCGCCTCCACCTCGCGTCCTGGCTCGGGGGGTCGCAGCCATACGGCGGCCCCCTGCGCAATGGCGCCCCGCCACCCCGGCGGTACGGGCGCCGGCAGATGTCCGTCAGCGCCGAGCGCGGTCAGTCCCAGCGGGACGCCGCCCCACTCCAGCCAGTCGAGCAGCCCCGGCAGCTCGTCCGCGCCTCCCGGGGCCACCAGCAGCCGCATCCGGTCCCCCTGGAGTGCCACGGGGCCCGTCGCGCCGACGCGCCGCAGCACCGCGGCCCCCGCGTCGGCGGGCAGCTCCAGCGCGTCGAACCGCACCCCGGTGAGCAGCAGGACCGGCGGCCCCGCCGCCGTGGACCAGCCGAGCTTCTCCTCGTACCACCGCGCGAGATCGCCTTCGGGCGCGGCGCGGGGGTGCGGGACGGTGGGAGCCATACCCGGAGCAACTCCCGAACCCGACCCGGAGTTACGCTGTGTCGGCGCGATGTCGCTCAGCGTGCCCGTTCCGGGGGCGTGCGGGGGCGCTCGCGAGCGCAAGGGTGTTCGCCCGTAGCGGAGGGGACGGGGGTGCGCCGCATGGAGTGTCCGTGCTTGCGGGTAAGACATTGTCGAGTGCTTCTCCCGGCAGGCCCCGTCCCGTCGCACCGTTCAGCACGCACGTTCGCCGCGTTGGCCAAAAGCCCAGGTAGCTTCGCTGCAAGGGCCTCCGGCCGCCGCTCGATCGCCCGCGAAGGACGGTGCTTCTCCGGGCCGGACCGCGCCGGTCGCGGCACGTGTGGGAGTGGGACGACACGCGGTTTCGGGCGGCGCGCGTTCGCCATCGGCGTACTGATGGCGGGGGTATCCGCCTGGCCTGCGGGAACATCGTCTCGGACCATCGGGTTGGAGCTGGTGTCCGACGTTCAGGGCTGAGAGCCTGGGACAGGTGTCAGCAGTTGGAATGAGCGGTCCCCGCTTGCGGGACTAAGCTGCGGAAGGACAGGGAGGGGACCGACCCCTTTACTGCCTGACCGCTCTGAGGAGCGATTAACGATGTTCGAGAGGTTCACCGACCGCGCGCGGCGGGTTGTCGTCCTGGCTCAGGAAGAAGCCCGGATGCTCAACCACAACTACATCGGCACCGAGCACATCCTCCTGGGCCTGATCCACGAGGGTGAGGGTGTCGCCGCTAAGGCCCTGGAGAGCCTCGGGATTTCGCTCGAGGCGGTCCGCCAGCAGGTGGAGGAGATCATCGGGCAGGGGCAGCAGGCCCCGTCCGGCCACATCCCCTTCACCCCCCGTGCCAAGAAGGTCCTGGAGCTGTCGCTCCGCGAGGCCCTTCAGCTGGGCCACAACTACATCGGCACGGAGCACATCCTGCTCGGCCTGATCCGCGAGGGCGAGGGCGTCGCCGCCCAGGTCCTCGTGAAGCTGGGCGCCGATCTCAACCGGGTGCGGCAGCAGGTCATCCAGCTGCTCTCCGGCTACCAGGGCAAGGAGGCCGCCACAGCGGGCGGTCCTGCCGAGGGCACGCCCTCCACGTCCCTGGTCCTCGATCAGTTCGGCCGGAACCTCACCCAGGCCGCTCGTGAATCCAAGCTCGACCCGGTCATCGGGCGCGAGAAGGAGATCGAGCGGGTCATGCAGGTGCTGTCCCGCCGTACGAAGAACAACCCGGTCCTCATCGGCGAGCCCGGCGTCGGCAAGACGGCGGTCGTCGAGGGACTGGCGCAGGCCATCGTCAAGGGCGAGGTGCCCGAGACCCTCAAGGACAAGCACCTCTACACCCTCGACCTCGGCGCGCTCGTCGCCGGCTCCCGCTACCGCGGTGACTTCGAGGAGCGCCTGAAGAAGGTCCTGAAGGAGATCCGCACCCGCGGCGACATCATCCTGTTCATCGACGAGCTGCACACCCTGGTGGGTGCCGGCGCCGCCGAGGGCGCGATCGACGCCGCCAGCATCCTCAAGCCGATGCTGGCCCGCGGTGAACTCCAGACCATCGGTGCGACGACCCTCGACGAGTACCGCAAGCACCTGGAGAAGGACGCGGCCCTTGAGCGCCGCTTCCAGCCCATCCAGGTCGCGGAGCCGTCGCTGCCGCACACGATCGAGATCCTGAAGGGTCTGCGCGACCGTTACGAGGCGCACCACCGCGTGTCCATCACGGACTCCGCGCTGGTCGCCGCCGCGACGCTCGCCGACCGCTACATCTCGGACCGCTTCCTGCCGGACAAGGCGATCGACCTGATCGACGAGGCCGGTTCCCGGATGCGCATCCGCCGGATGACCGCGCCGCCGGACCTCCGCGAGTTCGACGAGAAGATCGCGGGCGTCCGCCGCGACAAGGAGTCGGCCATCGACTCCCAGGACTTCGAGAAGGCAGCCTCCCTCCGCGACAAGGAGAAGCAGCTGCTGGCCGCGAAGACCAAGCGGGAGAAGGAGTGGAAGGCCGGCGACATGGACGTCGTCGCCGAGGTGGACGAGGACCTGATCGCCGAGGTCCTGGCGACCGCCACCGGCATCCCGGTCTTCAAGCTCACCGAGGAGGAGTCCTCGCGGCTGCTCCGCATGGAGGACGAGCTGCACAAGCGGGTCATCGGCCAGAAGGACGCCATCAAGGCGCTCTCGCAGGCGATCCGCCGTACGCGAGCCGGTCTGAAGGACCCGAAGCGCCCCGGTGGCTCGTTCATCTTCGCCGGTCCTTCCGGTGTCGGTAAGACCGAGCTTTCCAAGACGCTCGCCGAATTCCTCTTCGGTGACGAGGATGCGCTGATCGCTCTCGACATGTCGGAGTTCAGCGAGAAGCACACGGTTTCCCGCCTCTTCGGTTCTCCCCCCGGATACGTGGGTTACGAAGAGGGCGGCCAGCTCACCGAGAAGGTGCGCAGGAAGCCGTTCTCCGTCGTCCTCTTCGACGAGGTCGAGAAGGCCCACCCCGATATCTTCAATTCCCTTCTCCAGATCCTGGAGGACGGTCGCCTGACCGACTCCCAGGGCCGGGTCGTGGACTTCAAGAACACGGTCATCATCATGACGACCAACCTCGGGACCCGGGACATCTCCAAGGGGTTCAACCTGGGCTTCGCCGCCCAGGGCGACACCAAGACCAACTACGAGCGGATGAAGAACAAGGTCAACGAAGAGCTGAAGCAGCACTTCCGGCCCGAGTTCCTCAACCGTGTCGACGACACGGTGGTCTTCCACCAGCTCACCGAGGAAGACATCATCCAGATCGTCGACCTCATGGTCGACAAGGTCGACGAGCGCCTCAAGGACCGCGACATGGGCCTGGAGCTGAGCCCGTCCGCGAAGTCGCTCCTCGCCAAGAAGGGCTACGACCCGGTCCTGGGCGCCCGGCCGCTGCGCCGGACGATCCAGCGGTCGATCGAGGACGTCCTCTCCGAGAAGATCCTCTTCGGCGAGCTGCGCCCCGGTCACATCGTGGTCGTGGACACGACGGGTGAGGGTGACGCCAAGGAGTTCACCTTCCGGGGCGAGGAGAAGTCCCCGCTCCCGGACGCCCCGCCGATCGAGCAGGCGGCGGGCGGCGGCCCGAACCTGACGAAGGAGGCGTGACGGCTACCGCGTCACGCTGAGCAGTGCGAAGGGGCTGCCCCGGAACCGGTTATACGGTCCGGGGCAGCCCCTTTGGCAGGTCCAGCGGCTGATCCCGTACTCGGGTGAAGACGTCGAGAGTGGTGAGGGACGGAAACGCGTTGGCCAGGTGGGCCACTCCGGCATGGTCCGTGGTGAGGTCGAGCCTGAGCGAGGTGACTTGGGGAGCGGGGACGGGTTCGGAGGTGCCGTGGGTGAGCGATGTGCACGAGCCGATGCTCAGGTGGAGGTTCCGCAGTGAGGACCACTCGCACAGGGACGAGAGGTCGAGCGGTCTTGCGCTGTCCAGGCGGAGGTGGCTCACCTCGGGGTGGGCGGCGGGCAGTCGATCGAGAGACGACGGGCCGTAGTCGAGCTTGAGATACCGGAGATGCGGGATCCGGTGGACAGCGTCGAGCTCTGCCTCACTGAGCAGGAGGCCCACCTCCAGTTCCAGAGCGGTGAGCGACGTGTTCACCAGCCCGGACAGGTCCTCCAGCGCGGGGCATCCGGCGACACCGAGACTTCGCACACCGGTGAGTCCCTGGAGGAAGGACACATCCCGAAGCACCGCGTTGTCGCAGACGTTCAGCACTTCGCATCCCACGGTGGGGAGGTACTCACCCAGCTGCGAGGCGGTGGCGTCGACGAAGGCACCGACAGCCGACAGAGGCGGCAGGATGGGGAGCAGCCGCAGTTGGTCCGGAGTGGATACGTCGATGACCAAGTCCGTCAGAGACATGCCGGCGAGTACCTCACGCGCGTACCGTTCCGTCGGGAACTCGAACCAGCCCGTCGCGATGGTGGAACGTACCCGCACGCTCTCGTGCAGGGAGAACCGTCTGGCGTAGGGAATGGCGCTGGATCCGCCGACCATGCAGATGAGTTCGGCCACCTCCCCGGCGTCCTTGGAGCCGAGGCCGGACGGTTCGGGGAGGAGCGGCAGCACATAGGCCCCGAGCGAGACCAGTGCGTCTGCGTGCCCCCTGCCCCGGGGCGGCACCAGCGTACGGATCCGGTCGGCGACCAGTTCGCTCACCGTCCCGTCCACCACGACCGTGTCGAGCAGACAGCGCGCCGCGAGGACATACAGGCTCGCGCGTCTGCCGCCGTAGGACGAGGCCGCCCCGTCCGAGAGCAGCCCCTCGATCAGTCTCCGTACCTCGTGCGGCCGGCAGTGGCCCACGGCCAGCAGGACTGTGTCCTGCCACTGCTCGTCATGGGCGTTCTGGAGCAGCTCGGGCAGTGAGCCGCCCTCGATGAGCGCGCGGGCCGCCAGATAGTCCTGGAACGTGCGGTGGATGAACTGGATCTCGTCGTCCGCGCGTTCCTGGATCAGCCCGCTGCGGTTGAGCAGATGCGTGAGAACCGCTGCCGCCGTGCCCTGTTCTCTGACCTTGGGCAGCCGCCGCAGCGCCACCTCGATCTGCCGCCCCGCGTCCGCGCGGGAGAGCTGCGCCTGCTTGCCCCGCACCAGCCAGACCGCGAGGCACTGCAACAGCTCCTGGTGTTCCTCGAAGCCCATGGTGATGCCCTCGGGGCTGCCGATCCTGCGCTGGGTGTCCCGGCCGCCGAGCAGCATCGCGAGCGTGGCGCGGTAGAGGTCCCAGCGGGTGTCCGGGAGCAGGCCGCCCCTGCGGCGGTGGAGGGCGCAGATGACGGCGCAGAGCAGGGGAGTCCGGGCGAGGGTCCACAGGGCGATGCTCTGCCGGAACCGGGAGCGCAGTTCCGTCTCCAGGCTGTCCAGTTCGGCACGCTCGGCGTCCGCGCGCCGCCCGTCCCCGTACGCGTCGCATTCGAGCCGTGCCGCCCTGTGCCAGGCGGTTACGAACGCCTGGATGTCGTCGTTCCGCATGGGCAGGAGCTGGAGTTCGTCGAATCTCTCCGAGCGCAGCCAGTCCGCCCCGACCGCGAGGGGGCGCACGGTCGCCAGGCAGCGGGTGGCCGGGTAGAGGTCCAGCAGCTCGCCGAGCCAGACCCGGGCGTTCTCGCGTTCCGCCGGGGGCACCTCGTCCACGCCGTCGAGCAGGAGGAAGCCCCGGCCCGCCTCCAGTACCCGGCGTACCCACCCCGGTGGGGCCTCGTCCGCCAGGACCTGGGCGACGGCGGGCAGTTGGGCCGGTGCCGGCATGCCGAGGCCCCGCGCGTGCACCGTGCGCAGCGGGACCACGAAGGGCACCAGGCCGTTGAGGTCGGCCAGGTCGGGGCCCAGCGTGCCGCAGGCCGCGTGGGCCGCGAGCCACCAGACCAGGGTGGTCTTCCCCGCGCCCGCCTCGCCGCGCAGCAGGGCCCGGGGCCGGCTGCCCAGCAGTTCGTCGATCCGGCGTGGCTGGGCGGCGGGGGATCTGTACGACGTATGCGGGTCCGGGGCCAGTCGTTCCCGGTGTCCGGCCTCCAGGCTCAGGTACGCCGTATCCAGGTCCCAGGTGGCCTCATTGGTGCCCAGTTCGTCGATGCCGAAGATACGCGTTTTGCGGTAGCGGGCCTTGACGGCCCTCGCGTATCCCTCCTCGAAACGCCGGTCCCGCGGGTGGACGTCGGTCACCGGCTCGATACGGAACGAGTTGCCGAGGTCGCTCGCGTCCAGGATCCGGTCCATCGGGATCCCCTCCACCCGCAGATGCTCCCGGCCTCGCGGGACCCGCGCCACGATCCCCAGCAGCACGGGACCGGCGAAGACGGGCGCGCCCGAGAGCCCCTGGAGCGGGGAGCCGCCGTCATGGCGCTCGGCCGCCGCCGGGTGGTCCAGCTCACAGACCAGCACTCCCCGCAGCGAGCCCGCCGCCGGGAGCACGGTGGCGCGGTACTGGTCGAGTTCCAGGGCGCCGTCGGCCCCGTACCGCTGGCTGTCGGGGAAGCCGATGATCTCGCAGTGCGGCAGCGGTGACTCGGTGTCGAGCGAGCCGATACGGAGCCGGCCCGGCGGTGCGGCCCGCTCGGCGTCGAGGACCGCCTCGGTGGTGGCGAGCAGCGCCGTGTCGCGGCCCCGGTCGAGCCACTGGACCTCGGCGGACAGCCGGCCCCGGCGGCGTGGATGGGCGATCATCGCCCGCTTCGCTTCGCCGACCACATGTGCGCAGGTCAGGACCAGGTGCGGGGCGATCAGCACCCCCGTGCCCTGGGTTTCGCCCAGGACGGCGACGACCCGGGCGGCGCTCACCGCGCCGCGCGCCCGAATCCGGCCGTGCTGCCCCGGTCCGGGTTGCCGACCTGCCAGGGCGCGCCGGTACGGGCGTCCCGCGGCTTCAGCGTGAAGGCGACCTTGTGGGTGTGGCCGCTGGTGCGGGCGCCGTCCGCGCCCGCCTCCACGACCCAGGCCCTGACCTTGAGACCGCCCTTGACCTCCTTGCGGAGTTCGAGCGTGAACTCCATCTCGATGTCGCCGACCTCGAAGGCCAGGGGGCGGCCGGTGGCGCGGGTGGCGGCGTCGAGGAGCTGGTCGCGTACGGACTCGATGGCGTCGGCGAGTTCGATGCCGTCGAAGTCGTGGTCGCGGCTGTCGCCGTCGTCGTCGCCGTTCGTCTGGGCGGTCATGTGCGGTCTGTCCCCCTGGGTGAGCTGCCTGCGGTGACGTGCCGATCGCGGTCGAGCCTAGGGTTCCGCGCCGTCCCGTACCCGCGCTTTCCGCCAGGACCTTCGTCCCGAAACGGACGGCCTTCGTACCCGGTGGCCGTGACAAGGCGCACAGGCGTTTTCGGCTCTACTAGCCGGAATAGTCAGCCGCTCCGGCCGGGGGCGGGACCTTCGGCCGGGCGGCCCCGGGGACCTTCGCGACGGGTGGCCGGCCACCGTCCCGGCCCTGGCCGGTCATTCGTTCCGTACCGCTCCGTACGGGGCCGGACGCGTCCGGAGCGGCATATGCGCCGAGGGCTGCGGGCGGGGTGGTTGAAGCGTCAAGGGGCGGAGGGCCGTGGCGATTCCTACGACGTGATGTCGTAGATGGGGTGTTTTGGGATGTGGCGGGGGCCGGGTTACCAAGGTGGAGCAAGCCCGGTGCTTCGAGTGCCGGGTCCCCTTACGCCCGGAGGTTCTCCTCGTATGTCGCAGCGTGTGCTCTCCCGTCTCTCCCGCCCGTCCGCCCTTCGTACCCGTGCCGGTGTCCTGGCTGCCGGACTCGGGGTGTCGATGGCGGTAGGGGCCGGATCCGCGTTCGCCGCGACCAGCGGTGGCGACGTGCACTCCGGTTCGCCCGTCACGGCCGCCGCCGGCTCCGTCCACCAGCAGGTCACCACGGTCGGTACGCAGGACGCCAAGGACGCCAAGAAGGCCGCCGCCAAGAAGGCCGCCTCCTGGACCGGCCCCGTCAAGAAGTACGCGCTGAGCGCGAGCTTCGGCCTCGGTGGCTCCAGGTGGTCGCACAAGCACTCCGGCCAGGACTTCGCGGTGCCGATCGGTACGGCCGTCCACGCCGCGCACGGCGGCACCGTCGTCAAGGCCGGTCCCAACGGCGCCGGTGACGGTCCCGCGTACGGCAACGCGATCGTCGTCAAGCACAAGAACGGCACCTACTCGCAGTACGCGCACCTCTCGAAGGTCCAGGTGAAGGTCGGCCAGTCCGTCAAGACGGGCCAGCAGATAGCCCTGTCCGGCAACACCGGCAACTCCAGCGGCCCGCACCTGCACTTCGAGATCCGCACGACCCCGAACTACGGCTCGGCGGTCAACCCGGTGAACTTCCTGCGCTCGGTCGGCGTGAAGGTGTGAGTGCCGCTCCGTAACGCGTGAGCCCCGCTCCGTACCGCGTGAGCCCCGCTCCGTACCGCGTGCGCGTCACTCCGTACCGCGTGCGCGTCACTCCGTGACGCCGTGCGCGCGGTTCACCAGCTCGTAGGAGACCTCAAGGACAGCCTCGCGCTTCTCCTCGGGGTCTCCTTCGGTGTCTTTGAGGGCGAACATCCCCGCGTGGATCGTGAAGAGCGCGCTCAGGCAGCGGATCTGGTCGGTCAGGGGCGCGTCCGGCTCCTCCAGCAGCTCGCGCAGATCCGTCATGCGCTCCTTGAAGGGCGCGCCGATACGCAGATCGCGCAGGCTCGCCTGGTTCTCCTGGAGGAAGCGGAACATCGGCGCCGCGTCCGTCAGCATCCTGCTGTAGCGGCGCAGGATCTCGCGCTTGGTCTTCAGGCTCCGCGGCTGGCCGCGTCCCCAGGCCACCAGCTCGTCCACCGGTCGCGTCAGATCCTTGAAGATGCTGACGATGATGTCTTCCTTGGACTTGAAGTGGTAGTAGAGCGCCGCCTTCGTGACATCCAGCCGCTCCGCGATCTCCCGCAGCGAGGTCTTCTCGTACCCCTGCTCGGCGAAGAGTTCCAGCGCGACGTCCTGGATGCGCTGACGGGTGTCGCCCCGTCGCGGGTGCTGGGTGCTGCCCATGCTGCTCTCCCGAGGATTAACTTACTTGACGCCCGGCAAGTAAAGGTCTACCTTCCCCCAGTGTAGTCAGCTTGCCGGGCGGCAAGTAAGTCCAGGGGCAGTGTCCAGGGGAGTGGGGAAAGATGAGTACAACCGATCAGCAGGCGGAGGAGACTCCAAGGAATGTGGCCGCCGGGGCCCAGCAGGCGGCACCGGCCGCACCGGAGAGCGGTCCGCAGCCCCGCAGCGTGCGCGTGGTGCTGCTCGCGCTGATGATCGCGATGCTGCTGGCTATGCTGGACAACATGATCGTCGGTACGGCGATGCCCACGATCGTCGGCGAACTGGGCGGACTCGCACATCTGTCCTGGGTGGTGACCGCGTACACCCTGGCGACCGCCGCCTCCACCCCGATCTGGGGGAAGCTCGGCGACCTCTACGGCCGCAAGAGCGTCTTCCTCACCTCCATCGTGGTCTTCCTGATCGGCTCCGCGCTCAGCGGCATGGCCCAGGACATGGGCCAGCTCATCGGCTTCCGGGCCGTCCAGGGCCTCGGCGCCGGCGGTCTGATGGTCGGTGTCATGGCGATCATCGGTGACCTCATCCCGCCCCGGGAGCGCGGCAAGTACCAGGGCATGATGGCCGGCGTGATGGCGCTCGCCATGATCGGCGGACCGCTGGTCGGCGGCACCATCACCGACCACCTCGGCTGGCGCTGGAGCTTCTACATCAATCTGCCGCTGGGCGCGGTGGCGCTGGTGATGATCACCGCCGTACTGCATCTGCCCGCCAAGGACCGGTCCAAGGCCAAGGTCGACTATCTCGGCGCCGGACTGCTGACCGTCGGCATCACCGCGATCGTGCTGGTCACCACCTGGGGCGGTTCCGAGTACGCGTGGGACTCCGCGACGATCCTGGTGCTGATCTTCGGCGGTGTCGCCTCGCTCGTCGGGTTCGTCGCCGTACAGAGGCAGACGGCCGAGCCGATCATGCCGCTGCACATCTTCAACAACCGCAACTTCTCGCTGATGTCGGTGATCGGCTTCCTGACCGGCTTCGTGATGTTCGGCGCGGTCCTCTTCCTGCCGCTGTACCAGCAGGCCGTCCAGGGCGCCTCGGCCACCAACTCCGGGCTGCTGCTCCTGCCGATGCTGCTGTCGATGATGCTCGTCTCGCTCGTCGCGGGCCGGGTCACCACCAGCACCGGCCGGTACAAGATCTTCCCGATCATGGGCAGCGCGCTGATGGTCGTCGGGCTGTTCCTGCTCGCGCAGATGGACACCGGCACCTCCCGTCTGACCTCCGGCCTCTACATGGCGGTGCTCGGCGCCGGCATGGGCTTCCTGATGCAGATCACGATGCTGGTCGCGCAGAACAGCGTCGAGATGAAGGACATGGGCGTCGGCTCGTCGACGACCACCCTCTTCCGTACGCTCGGCGGCTCCTTCGGCGCCGCGATCATGGGCGCGCTGTTCACCAACCGGGTGCAGGACGAGATGTCCAAGCTCGGCGGCTCCGCAGCCGGCGCGGCCTCGCAGTCCGCGCAGCTGGACGCGGCGAGCCTGGCGAAGCTGCCCGACGTGGCGCGGGAGGCGTACCAGCAGGCGGTGTCGTCCGGTACGCACGCGGCGTTCACGCTGGGCGCGTCCATCGCGGTGATCGGCCTCGTGGCGGCGTTCTTCGTCAAGGAGGTCCCGCTCAGGGGCGCGGGGCCGCAGAGCCCCGGCGAGACGCCCGCGGCGGACGGCAAGGTACCGCAGCCCGCGTGACCCCGGCGCCGCCCGAACGGCACCGGCCCTCGGTGACGACGTACACCAGGTCGCAGGAGTGACAACGGCTCCCCGGCGCGCACACCGCGCCGGGGAGCCGTTGTCAGTGGCGCGTGTCAGCATCGGTCGTGGGGGAGCGCCGGTCACCACCGAGGGAGCGAGCCATGATCAAAGGTCTTTCGATCGCCGCCGTCTGGGTCCTGGACCATGACCGGGCGAAGGAGTTCTACACCGAGAAGCTGGGTCTGGAGCTGCGCGCGGACATGACGCTGGGCGAGGGCGGGATGCGCTGGGTGACGGTCGGCGCGCCGGACCAGCCGGACCTGATGCTGACCCTCATGGTGCCCGGCGCCCCCGCGATGGACGAGGAGTCGGCCGCCGAGGTCAGAAAGCTGATCGCCAAGGGCGTGCTGGGCGCGGGCGCGCTGGCCACGGACGATGTCCACGGGGACTACGAGAGGCTCAGGGCGCGCGGCGTCGAGTTCGTCCAGCCGCCCCAGGAACGGCCGTACGGCACGGAGGCGATCCTGCGCGACGACTCGGGCAACTGGTTCTCCTTCACGCAGCGGCGCGAGAGCGACGACCTGGACCTGACCCGGGAGTGGGCCTCCTGACCGCCCCGCGAAGCCCCCGGACGGGAAGGGGGCCGGTCGAGAAGGGGTCAGTCCGGCAGGTGCGGTATCGGGAAGCTGCCCGTGGCCGTCGGGGCGTGCTCAGGGAGCCAGAGCACCGCGATCGCGCCGCCGCGGCCGTCGCGGCCCGTCGTGCCCTCCGGAGCCGCGTTGCGGAAGGTGAGCCGGGCGCCGAGGACGCGGGCCTGGCCGGCCGCGATGGTCAGGCCCAGCCCGTGGCCGTGGCCCGCGCGGTCCGTGGCGCCCGTACGGAAGCGGCTCGGGCCCTCGCGCAGCAGCGCCTCGGGGAAGCCCGGACCGTGGTCGCGTACGCGGACGACGCGGCCCTCGACGGTCACCTCCACCGGCGTTCGGCCGTGCTTGGCCGCGTTGGCCAGCAGATTGCCCAGGATCCGCTCCAGCCTGCGCGGATCGGTGTTCACCCAGGACTCGTGCACCACCTGGATCCTGATGTCCGGGTTCAGCAGCGACACCCGCCGCTCGACGAACTCGCCGAGCGCGATCTCCTGGAGTTCCGCGCGCTCCGACGCGCTGTCGAGCCTGGCCACTTCGAGGACGTCCTCGACCAGCGTCCGCATGGCCTGCGCCCGGTCCCGCACCAGCTCCGTGGGGCGCCCCGGCGGCAGCAGTTCGGCGGCCGTGAGCAGCCCGGTGACGGGGGTGCGCAGCTCGTGGGCGATATCGGCGGTGACCCGGCGCTCGGCCTCGATGCGCTCGTTCAGCGCGTCCGTCAGGGCGTCCACGGCGCGGGCCAGCTCGTCGGTCTCGTCGCGCACGACCCCGCTGATGGCCTCCCCGACCCGTACGTCCGTGTTCCCCTCCGCGACCAGGACCGCCGCCGCGGCCGCCCTGCGCAGCCGGCGCGAGAGCTGGCCGCCGATCAGCACGCCCAGGGCGCAGCCGCCGAAGACCACGGCGACCGAGCCGATGATCAGGGAGCGGTCCAGGTCCGTCATGATCGTGGCGCTGCGGTCGGCGAACTTGCTGTGCAGCGAGAGCACCGTGCCGTTGCTCATCGGCACGGCCGCCCAGACGTCCGGCACCCCGCTCGGGGTCTCGTGCACGAAGGTCGCGCGCCGCCCCTGCTTCATCTTCTCGTGCAGATCGCGCGGCAGCGCGGGGTCGTTTATCTTCGTGCCGAACTTGGGTTCCTTGGTGGTGTCGTACATCCGCTGCGCGAACAGCAGCCGCTCCAGCTGCACTTCGCGCGCGTTGTCGAGCATGGACACCCGGGCGGAGTTGTGCACCACCAGGCTCAGCGCCACCGCGACCAGCGCGCCGACGCCCGCGATCGCGATGCTGATCTTCCACCTGACCCCGGTGCGCAGGACGAGCCGCTTCATCGTGCTCCTCGCGTGGACGGTCAGGCCTTGAGCTTGTAGCCGAAGCCACGGACGGTGTCGATCCGGTTCTGCCCGATCTTGGTGCGCAGCCGCTGGACATGGACGTCCACGACCCGGGTGTCACCGCCCCAGCCGTAGTCCCAGACCCGCTCCAGCAGTTTGTCGCGCGAGAGCACGGTGCCCGGCGCCGCCGAGAACTCCAGCAGCAGCCGCATCTCGGTCGGGGTCAGGGCCACCGGCACGCCCGCCCTGCGCACCTCCATGCCCTCCGTGTCGATCTCCAGATCGCCGAAGGTCAGCACGCCCTGCTCAGCGGGCTCCCCGGGCCCGCCCCGCTCGCCGGCGGGCCGGCCCGCGTGCCCGAAGCGGCGCAGTACGGCCCTGATCCTGGCGACCAGCACCGCGCCGTCGAAGGGCTTCGTCACGTAGTCGTCGGCGCCGGCCTCCAGGCCGAGCACCACATCGATGGAGTCGGCGCGCGCCGACAGCATGATCACGGGCACGGTCGACTCGTCGCGGATCCGCCGGCACAGACTGACGCCGTCCAGGCCGGGCACCATCACATCGAGCAGCGCGATGTCCGGCCGGTCGGCGCGGAACGCGTCCAGGCCCGACAGCCCGTCGGGCATGGCGGTGACCACGAAGCCGTCACGCTCCAGCGCCAGCTGGGTGGCTTCGCGAATGACATCGTCGTCCTCGACGAACAGGACGTGGGTCTCGGTCATCCCCGGGCTCTCAGTTCTCGTGCGGGTCGACGCTGGGTTCGGCGGCGTTGCCGTCGCCGTTGCCCACCGCCCTGCTGTAGTCGTTGCGCACCCGGTAGCGCTCGCTGAACTTGGTGTCGGCCCAGCTGTACGTCACCACGTCCTCGCCCGAGGGGAACGACAGCGGGTCGCCCTTCGCGTACACCTGCTGGGTCACGACCAGCTCGCCCCGGTCGATCGTGGCGTAGACCGCCGGCTCCTCGGCCGCGAAGACATTCTCGTACGCCTCGTTCCTGAAGCGGTACACGAATGTCCCGATACCCACCGAGTCGCCGCACGTCAGCACGTTGATCACCACATCCGGAGAGGCGCCGCCGGTGAGATTTCCGTACGACGTGTCCACCGGATAGGCGTCCGCGGAGCAGGGCCTGAGGTCGGCCTTGATCCGTCTGCTGACCGCCGGGTCGTCGCGCAGCAGCGCGACCGGATCGACCGTCCTGGCGGGCGCCGAAGCGGCCGCTCCCGGTGTGGGCACGCCCCGCTCGACCGGAGCGGTCACGGCCGCGCCCTCGTCCCTGGTCCCGGTCCCCCCGGTCGAACAGCCGCCCGCGAGCAGGCCGAGTGCGGCGAGCCCGGCCATCACCGTGCCGCTCGCCGCCAGCGATCCGCCCCCCGGCCGGTCGGGGCCTGTCAGGCCGCGCACCTTTCCCGCCCCATCTCCTCATGGCCACCCCGGCCGCCACGCGCCTCGGGGCCGCCCCGGCCGTCACACCTGTCACGGCGCGTCTCCGCACGCCCCACGGCGCGGACCTCCGGCTCCCGGCCCTCGGCCGCCCTGCTCTCCAGCTCCTGGCGGAGCCGGGCCAGCGCGCGGTGCAGCGTGCTCTTCACCGTACCCGCCGACATGCCGAGCGCCGCCGCCGTCTCCTCCGTACTCATCTGCTCCCAGTGTCGCAGCACGACCACGCTGCGCTGCTTGGGAGCCAGCACTCCGAGGATGTCCATCAGCAGCGCCCGATCGGCGCGCTGCTCACTGCCGTCCTCGACGCTCGCGTCGGGCAGCTGCTCGGTGGGGACCTCTTCGAGCCTGCGGGCCCGCCACCACTCCGTACGGGTGTTGATCATGACGCGGCGCAGATACGCGTCGGCGAGGGACTTGTCGGCGATGCCGTCCCAGCGGCCGTAGGTACGGGCCAGCGCGGTCTGGAGCAGGTCCTGCGCGTCCACCGGGTCGGGCACGAGACGCCGGGCGCTGCGCAGCAGGGCCTCCTGCCGGGTACGCACGTACTCCTCGAAACCGAGCACCTCACCCTGCGCCATGCCAACCGCCTCCGACCCCGTGACCAACTCCGCCGTTCCCTTACGGCATTGAAATTACGGAGCACTTGTCACGAGGCTGTGCGGGACAGCCGTCGGCGGACGCACGGCTGTCCATCGGTTGTGTAACGGAGGCCCCGGCGAGGCGGCGCGACCCGCCCGGTCAGCCCTGCGGCAGCCGGTACACGCCGTTCTCCAAGGGCTCGACCAGCCCGTCGGCGACCAGCCCGTCCAGCGCCCTGGCGCGCTGCACCGGCTCGTCCCACACCGCGTCCAGGGCCCGCTGGGGTACGGGACCGACCGTGTCGCGCAGCACGGCGAGGAGCTTGCCGCGCACCTGGCGGTCGGTGCCCGCGTACGTCTGGCCGCGCCGCGCCGGGCCCTCGTGCGGCGGCTTCCCGGCCAGCAGCCAGGCGCACCGCGCCGCGATCGGGCAGCGCGCGCAGCTCTCGTTCTTCGCGGTGCAGACCAGCGCGCCCAGCTCCATCGAGGAGGCGGCCCAGCGCGCCGCGGTCTCCTCGTCCTCGGGCAGCAGCGCGCGGGCGAGCTTGCGCTCGGCGGCCGTCGTCGCGTTCGGCGGGTACTGGACGCCGGTCACGGCGCGGGCGAAGACCCGGCGGACGTTCGTGTCGAGGACGGCGTGGCGCTGCCCGTACGCGAAGGAGGCCACAGCGGCGGCCGTGTACTCGCCGATCCCGGGCAGGGCGAGCAGCTGCGCGTGCCGGCGGGGTACGTCACCGCCGTGCCGCTCCGTTATCGCCTGCGCGGCCCCGTGCAGCCGCAGCGCGCGGCGCGGGTAGCCGAGCCGTCCCCAGGCGCGTACGGCCTCGCCGGGGGCCTCGGCGGCGAGATCCGCCGGGCGCGGCCAGCGGGCGATCCACTGCTCGTACACGGGCAGCACCCGGCTGACCGGGGTCTGCTGGAGCATGAACTCGCTGATCATCACCCCCCAGGCGCCCGCCTCCGGGCGGCGCCAGGGCAGATCGCGCGCGTGGCTCTCGAACCAGGCGAGGACGGGGGTGTGCAGCTGGGCCGGGTCGACCGAGGTGGTGGCCGGGCCCGTCAGGGGGACCGTGGCCGTCGTGGTGTCGGTGGTCGTCGTGGGGGGTGTGAGGGGCGTCGGGAGCGCGCCGTCCGGGGCGTACGCGGCGTCGTCCGAGGTGTGCGCGGGGGTAGCAGTCATGGCACCACCGATCCTGGCACGACCGGGAGCGTGGACGGTGCAGCAGGCGGGCGTGCGCCGGAGGTTGTCACACGCCCGGGTCCGCCCGCGTCCGCGCTCCCTGTCCGTTCCGTACCGCTCCCGGTTCGTCTCCCGCGTCCCTTCCGTATCTTTCGTGTGATCCGTCGCGTGCGTGATCCGCCGTGCGGTCAGCGGCGGCCGGCGCTGTGCCGGCCGCGTTCGACCCCGACCCGCTCGCCCGTGCCGGCCAGCCAGAGCGCGAGCCCCGACTTACTGGTCCGCATCGTCCCGACCAGTGTCTGTACGGGCCGGGCGGCCAGCAGGACGACGAGCGTGGCCATCAGCCCGCCGAGCACCAGGCCCACCGCGACGTCGTGCGGGTAGTGCACCCCGACGAAGACCCGGGAGAACGCCATCAGGATCGCCATGGGCACGGTGAGATAGGCGAGCACGGGACGGGCCAGGGCGAGCGCGATGGCGGCGCCCCCGGCGATGGTGGAGTGATTGCTCGGGAACGACCAGTCGCCGACCGGCGGGCAGGCGACGAGCGACGCTCCCGCGCCCACGACCGCGCGGCACGGCCTGTCCTCGGTGAAGAAGGTCTTGAGCACCTCACTGCACACATAGGCGACGGCTGTCGCCAGCGGAGCGAGAACCGCCACGGCCACGGCGCGCGTGCCGGAGGGCCGGGCGAACCACCAGACCGCCACGAAGAGAACGCCGAACAACAGCAGTCCGGCCTCCGTCCACAGCTCTGCCAGGTGTTGGAACCAGGAGGGGGTCGTGCGTGCGAAGTCGGTTATGTCGAGATAGAGATCGCTGGTTGCGCTGCTGTCCATGGGGAGAACGTACAGAGTTCACCCGGGGTTCCCCGCACGCGCCTTCCTCTGCCCGTTTTCCGCCGCCCGAAGGGCCGATACCGCCCCGCCGGGATGATGATCCGTAAAACTTGCCAAGACGAGCGGCATGGGGGGCGGGAGTTGGCGCCGATCTCTCGTACAGTTTGCGCCGTGGGATCTTTGCGCAATCCGGTCGGGCCGCTTCCCTCCACCATCTACTGGCGACGGAGGGCTGTCGCGGCGACTCTGATCGCGCTGCTCGCCCTGCTGGTCGTATGGGTCGTCAGCTTCGGCGGCGGCGGAGGGAACAAGAAGACCGGCGACACCTCCGACGGCGCCAACCCCACCAAGACCATCGGCCCCGGCCCCTCCGGCTCGGGCCCCGCCATCAGCCAACAGCCGGGCGGGCGCGACGATTCGGGCGGCTCGGGCGACGGCGGTACGAGCGGAGCCGACGCGGGCGGCGACGGCGGCAAGAGCGACGGCGGCAAGAACGGCGACACCGGCGGCTCGGACGGCTCCGGCTCCGGTGGCTCGGACGGCTCGTCCGGCGACGGGGGTTCGGGCGGCGCGTCGGACGGCGCCGGCTCGGCGGGCTCGGCCGGCTCCGGCGGCGGTACGGGCACCGGCTCCGGCGGCGCCACGGGCTCCACCGGCACGGGCCGCCAGCTGCCGGCCGGCTCCGCGCTCCCCGACTGCGCCCCCAACTCCCTCACCCTGCGCCTGGCCACCACGAAGGTCGCCTACGCGCCGGGCGAGAAGCCCGCGTTCCGGCTGACCGCCACCAACACCTCCAGCACCAGCTGCAAGGCGGACTTCGGCCCGAAGGCCATCGTGCTGACCATCACCGACACGGACGACGACCAGGTCTGGTCCTCCAAGGACTGCCCGAAGACCGGCGCGTCGCTCTTCGAGGTCCCCGCGAACGGCACCGTCACCCGGACCGTCGAGTGGGACCGCAAGAAGAGCACGTCGAAGTGCGCCACCCCGCCGCCCGGAGCGGTCGGCCCCGGAACGTATCTGGTGGAGGCCAAGACGGCGGGTGCCTCGGTGAAGCAGGGGCAGCAGTCCATCCGCCTGGAGAAGGACTGACCCACCCACCCGCGCGCCTGCCGTACGGCGCACGGCACACACGAACGCCCGGCACACACGAACGCCCCGGCCGCACGGCCGGGGCGTTCGCCTGTACTGACCTGTATCTGTACCGCCGCTACACGTAGCGCTCCAGGATCGACGACTCCGCCAGCCGCGACAGCCCCTCGCGCACGCTCCTGGCCCGCGCCTCGCCGACACCGTCGACCGTCTGGAGATCGTCCACACTCGCCGCCAGCAGCTTCTGCAACCCGCCGAAGTGCTCGACCAGCCGCTCGATGATGGCGCCCGGCAGCCGCGGCACCTTCGCCAGCAGCCGGTAACCGCGCGGCGAGACCGCCGAGTCCAGCGTCTCGGGCGAGCCGCTGTAGCCCAGCGCCCGCGCCACGATGGGCAGTTCGAGCAGCTCGGGATGGGTGAGCCCGTGCAGCTCGACCAAAGCCTCGTCGACCGTGCGCGAGCGCTTCGCGGTCGGCTCGGGAACGTAGTCGCGCGCGACGAGGTCCCGCTCCGGATCCACGCCCGCGATCAACTCGTCCAGCTGGAGCGAGAGAAGCCGGCCGTCGGTGCCCAGCTCCACCACGTACTCGGCGATCTCCGTGGCGATCCGGCGCACCAGCTCCAGCCGCTGCGCCACCGCCGTCACGTCCCGGACCGTCACCAGGTCCTCGATCTCCAGGGCGGAGAGCGTGCCCGCGACCTCGTCCAGCCGCAGCTTGTACCGCTCCAGTGTCGCCAGCGCCTGGTTCGCCCGCGACAGGATCGCCGCCGACTCCTCCAGGACCCGGCGCTCCCCGTTCACATACAGCGCGATCAGCCGCATCGACTGCGATACGGAGACCACCGGGAAGCCGCACTGCTTCGACACCCGGTCCGCCGTGCGGTGCCGGGTGCCCGTCTCCTCCGTGGGGATCGAGGACTCCGGGACCAGCTGCACGCCGGCCCGCAGAATCTTGGTGATGTCCTTGTCGAGAATGAGCGCGCCGTCCAGCTTGGCCAGCTCGCGCAGGCGCGTCGCGGTGAACTCCACGTCCAGCACGAAGCCGCCCGTGCACATCGATTCGACGGTCTTGTCCATGCCCAGGACGATGAGACCGCCGGTGTTGCCGCGCAGGATCCGCTCTAGCCCGTCGCGCAGGCCCATACCCGGCGCGACAGCGCTCAGGGTGGCGCGCATCAGCGCTTCGTTGCCGGAGCCCGCGCCGGATTTTCCGGGAGCTGATGCCCGGTCGTTGGCTGCCACTGCACTCCTCCGGCTCGTACGGATGGGCGAGACCAGGGCAAAGTCTACCGGCGAGCGTTGTCGTCCCGTGGGGCGTCCGCACGACCCCGGCGCGGCAACGCTCTCAGAGCATCACCCATATCAGCGACTTCCGTGACCTTCATACCGGCGGGGATCTTCCCCGGGTCGGTCGGAACAAGCGCCTGGGTGAAGCCCAGACGGTGTGCCTCGGCGAGCCTGCGCTGCACTCCAGTGACCCGTCTGACCTCCCCCGCGAGCCCCACCTCACCGATCGCGACCAGGTTCTTCGGCAGCGGGGTGTCGCTCGCCGCCGAGGCCAGCGCGAGCGCCACCGCGAGATCGGCGGCCGGCTCGGTCAGCTTCACCCCGCCGACCGTCGCGCTGTAGATGTCCCGCTTGCCGAGCGAGCTGATCCGGCCGCGCTGCTCCAGCACCGCCAGCATCATCGAGACCCGCGAGGTCTCCAGACCGGAGGTGGTGCGCCGGGGCGAGGGGATCTGCGAGTCGACCGTCAGCGCCTGCACCTCCACCACGAGCGGGCGCTTGCCCTCCAGGGTGACGGTCAGACACGTACCGGGAACCGGCGCGTCGCGGCGGGTCAGGAACAGCCCCGACGGGTCGGTCAGCCCGGTGATCCCCTCGTCGTGCAGCTCGAAGCAGCCGACCTCGTCGGTCGCCCCGTACCGGTTCTTGATGCCGCGGACGAGGCGCAGCCGGGCGTGCCGGTCGCCCTCGAAGGACAGCACGACGTCCACGAGGTGCTCCAGCAGCCGCGGACCGGCGATCGCGCCGTCCTTGGTGACATGGCCCACCAGCAGGGTGGCCATCCCGCGCTCCTTCGAGGCCCGGATGAGCGCGCCCGCGACCTCGCGCACCTGCGCCATCCCGCCGGGAGCGCCGTCGATCTCGGGCGAGGCCACGGTCTGTACGGAGTCCAGGATCAGCAGCGACGGCTTGACCGCGTCGAGATGGCCGAGGACGGCGGAGAGGTCCGTCTCGGCGGCGAGATACAGATCGTCGTGGAGCGCCTTGATCCGGTCGGCGCGCAGCCGCACCTGACTCGCGGACTCCTCGCCCGTCACATAAAGCGTGCGGTGCTCGGGGCCGGCCGCCTTCGCCGCGACGTCGAGCAGCAGCGTGGACTTGCCGACGCCCGGCTCGCCCGCCAGCAGCACCACGGCGCCGGGCACCAGACCGCCGCCCAGCACCCGGTCCAGCTCGGGCACCCCGGTGGAGCGCGCCGTGGCCGTACGGACGTCGACCTCGCCGATCGGGAGCGCGGCGGTCGAGACCCGGCCCGCCGCCGTGGTCCGCACCGCGGGCGCGCCGTACTCCTCCACCGTCCCCCACGCCTGGCATTCGGGGCAGCGGCCGAGCCACTTGGCGGTCGTCCATCCGCACTCGGTGCAGCGGTAGGACGGCCGGTCCTTCGCGGATTTCGTACGGGCAGCCATGGCGTCACCGTATAGGGGTCCACCGACAGTCCCGACCGGGGCGGGTGCGCCGGTGGGACCGCCGGTCCGGCGGACAGCCCGGAAGAGTGAGGGAAGGCGACGGAAGTAGACGTTCGTGTCCCCTTTTGAGGGATAGCTTCACCCGTAAGGATTAAATAGGCTCAAGGGGTGTGAAGCGCGCGGGCCCGAATGTCTACCGTCGCCGGGTGATGAGCAGCAGCCACGAGACCCCCACGCACACCACCGGCGCACACCGCGCGCTCCGTCGTGCGCCCCAGTCGGTGGCGCAGCATCCGCCCGCTCGGTACGAGCCTTATCTGGACGGCCTGTTCACCTACTGCCTCTCCGTGCTGTGCGACCACGACGCGGCCACCGAGGTGCTGGGTGACGTGCTCGCCATCTCCGAGCGGCAGCAAGGACGTTGCCCCTCCGAGGCGGGCGAGCGCAGAGCCTGGCTGTACGCGATCGCCCGCTGGGCCTGTCTGCGCAAGGTGACCGAACAGCGGCGCGGCCGCCAGGGGGCGCACGCGGGCAACCGCGCGCCGGAGCCGGAGACGACGCCCGCTCCCGTGCCGGAGACCGCCGCGCGCCACCGGCGCGAACTGGCGCTGCTGGCCTGGCCGGAGGCCGCCGGCACGACCCCCGAGCAGCGCGAGGTCCTGGAGCTGTCCGTACGGCACCGGCTCACCCCGGACGAGGTCGCCTCCGTGGTCTCCATGGAGCCGCCCGCCGCCCGTGAGCTGCTCTCCTCCGCCGCCTGCGAGGTGGAGCGCACCCGCGCCGCGCTCGCCGTCGTCGACACCGGCGACTGTCCGTCCGTCGCCCGGCTCACCGGCGATCATCAGGTGCTGCTCTCCGCCGCGCTCCGGCGCGAACTGGTCCGGCACGTGGACGACTGCCCGCGCTGCCGCCGCGCCGCCGAGCGCGTCGAGGCGGCCGGCCCCTGGCCGGGCTCGCGCCCCTCGGGCGCTGCGGGCACGGCCGGTACGGGCACGGCCGGTACGGGTACGGCCGCCGCGTCCGCCTCCGAGGGCGCGCCCGCCGGCTCGCCCGACGTCCTGCCGCTGGTCACCGTGGACCGGAGCGCCGCGTACGCCGCCATGACCCGGGCGCCCCGGGCCCGCGCCAGCGCGCCGCGCTTCGACCGCAGCGGCTTCCCCATGGACCCCAAGGACCGCGCGGCCCGCCGCGACCGGCTGCGGGCGCGCGCCGTGACCACCACCGTCGTCGCGACCGTCGTCGCCGCCCCCGTGCTCGCCCTCTGGGCCGCGCACCGGGGCGTTCCGCAGACGGGCGAGGGCCACAGCGGCTCGTCGGTCACCGCGGGCGAGACCGAGGCACCGGACAGCGCGGACGGCGAGCCCTACGAGCACTACGAGAACGCCGGCAGCGCCCAGAACGGGAAGGGCTCCCGCTTCATCGAGGGCAGCCGCGCGCCCGATGTCTCCGTCGAGGTCATCAGCGACGGCGTCGGGGTGCCGCCGGTGGGCCCGGGACGCTCGAACCCCGGCCGGATCACGGTCGAGGCGCACCCCACCGGGAACACGACGCTGATCACGCTCCGGGCGTCCGGTGGCGAGCCGGTCTCCTGGACGGCCGGGACGGAGGCCCCCTGGCTCCGGCTGAGCAGCCACTACGGCACGCTCGCGCCCGGCGGGTCCACCACCGTCCGCGTCACCGTGGACCACCGGCGCGCGCCCTCCGGGCCCTGGAGCGCGCGGATCGCGCTCTATCCGGCGGGGGCGGTGGTCAAGATCCACGGCTACGGCCCCAGGCCGCCCGCGTCCGGCCGTCCCGGACACACCGGCAGTCCCGGCCGCCCCACCGTTCCCGGTTCCCCGGGTTCCCCCGGCTCCCCGGGGACCACCAGACCGACCTCGCCGCCCGGCACCTCCGGCCCCGGCCCGTCCCGGCCCACCGACCCGGCGCCCTCGGACCCCGGCGGGCCCGGCCCCTCCGACCCCGGCTCCAGCACCGGCCCCTCTGACCCGTCGCCGTCCGATCCGGCCCCGTCGGACCCGGACCCCGACCCAGGCAGTCCGGATCCGCCGACGAGCGGCCCCGACGACCCGCCGCCGTCGGGCTGAGACAGGACCCGGCGCAGTTCCGAAGAAACGTTCCGAGACCCGAAGAAACGTTCCGAGGAAACGGTTCCGAGGCCGGTCAGGAACCGCCCACCGACTCAGGAACCGCTCATCGCTCAGGAACCGCCCACCGACTCAGGAACCGCTCACGACCCGGCCGGACGCACCGGATCCGCCGGAGTCGCCGGATCCGCCGGATGCGGCGCGAGCAGCGGCAGCTCGCTCGCCATCCGCCGCTCGCACAGCTCGGCCAGCCGCTCGTACCCCTCCTTGCCCATCAGCTCCGTCAGCTCGGGCCGGTACGTCTTGTACACCGGCTCGCCCGCGCCGTGCGCCGAGGTCGCCGACGTGCACCACCAGTGCAGGTCGTGGCCGCCGGAACCCCAGCCGCGCCGGTCGTACTCCCCGATCGACACCTGGAGCACCCGCGTGTCGTCGGGCCGGTCGATCCAGTCGTACGTCCGCCTGACCGGCAGCTGCCAGCAGACGTCCGGCTTCGTCTCCAGCGGCTCGCGCCCCTCGCGCAGCGCCAGGATGTGCAGCGAGCAGCCCGCGCCCGCCGCGAAACCGGGACGGTTCTGGAAGATGCACGAACCCTCCCAGCGCCGCGTCTGCCGGTCGCCGTCCTCGTCGGTCTGCGTCCAGCCCGTCCGCGTGCCCTCCCCGTGGAACTGCCACAGGTCGGGAGTGAGACGCGCCACATGTTCCGCGACCCGCTTCTCGTCGTCCTCGTCCGAGAAATGCGCGCCCAGCGTGCAGCAGCCGTCGTCCGCGCGGCCCGCCTCGATGCCCTGGCAGCCACTGCCGAAGATGCAGGTCCAGCGCGAGGTGAGCCAGGTCAGATCACAGCGGAAGACCTGTTCGTCGTCGGCGGGATCCGGGAACTCCACCCAGGCGCGGGCGAAGTCCAGACCCTTCTCGTCCGGGGTGTCCGGAGCCGCGACCCGGACCTCCCGACGCCGCTCGTCCTGCTTCTTGGGGCCCTTGGCTTTGCCCGGCTTCGCCTTGTTCGTCTTTGGCACGGGTCCAGCGTATGCGCGCGCTCGCAGTAGCGTTCCGCTCATGAGACTCGGAGTCCTCGACGTCGGTTCGAACACGGTGCACCTGCTGGCTGTCGACGCGCATCGCGGCGCCCGCCCGCTGCCCGCGCATTCGCACAAGGCGGAGCTGCGGCTCGCCGAACTCCTCGACGCGGACGGCGCGATCGGCCCCGAGGGCGTCGACCGGCTGGTGGCCACCATCGCCGACGCCCTCCAGGCCGCCGAGGACAAGGGATGCGAGGACGTACTGCCCTTCGCGACCTCCGCCGTACGCGAGGCCAGCAACGCCGACCAGGTGCTCGGGCGGGTCAAGAGCGAGACCGGAGTGGATCTTGAGGTCCTCACCGGCGAGCAGGAGGCCCGGCTCACCTTCCTCGCCGCCCGGCGCTGGTTCGGCTGGTCGTCCGGGAAGCTGCTGGTCCTGGACATCGGCGGCGGCTCGCTGGAGATCGCGTACGGCATGGACGAGGAGCCGGACGCCGCCGTCTCCCTCCCGCTGGGCGCTGGCCGGCTCACCGCCGGGCGGCTGCCCGGCGATCCGCCCGACCCGATCGACGTGAAGGCGCTGCGCCGCCATGTACGGGCGGAGATCGCCCGTACCGTCGGCGAGTTCTCCCGGTTCGGCACCCCGGACCATGTCGTGGCGACCTCCAAGACCTTCAAGCAACTGGCCCGCCTCGCCGGGGCCGCGCGCTCCGCCGACGGCCTCTACGTACAGCGCGAACTGAGCCGCGCGTCCCTGGAGGAGTGGGTCCCCAAGCTCTCCACCATGAACGCCCTCCAGCGCGCCGCCCTCCCCGGCGTCTCCGAGGGCCGCTCCTCCCAGCTGCTGGCGGGAGCGCTGGTCGCGGAGGGAGCGATGGACCTGTTCGGCGTCGAGACGCTGGAGATCTGCCCCTGGGCGCTGCGCGAGGGCGTCATCCTGCGCCGGCTGGACCAGCTCCCGACGACGTAGGGCGACGCAGGACGACGCAGGACGGCACCGGCGGACCGGCTCCCGGCGGCGTAAGGGGTTTACGGGTCGCCCGGAGCGTGCCCGTACGCTGTCTCCGTGGCAGAACCAGTGGTGCGCACCCCGGCCGCGAAGGTCGCGCTGTCGACGGCCTCCGTCTATCCGGAGTCGACGGCGACGGCCTTCGAGATCGCCGCGCGCCTCGGGTACGACGGTGTCGAGGTCATGGTCTGGACCGATCCGGTCAGCCAGGACATCGACGCGCTGCGCCGCCTCTCCGACCGCTACGGGGTCCCGGTCCTCGCCGTCCACGCGCCCTGTCTGCTGATCACCCAGCGGGTCTGGTCGACCGATCCGTGGGTGAAGCTCCAGCGGGCGCGGGCGGCGGCCGAGCGGCTCGGGGCGAGCACGGTGGTCGTGCACCCGCCGTTCCGCTGGCAGCGGCAGTACGCGCGCGACTTCGTCTCCGGCATCTGGCGGATGGCGGGGGAGACGGACGTACGGTTCGCCGTCGAGAACATGTACCCCTGGCGCTACCGGGACCGCGAGCTGCTCGCGTACGCCCCGGAATGGGACGTCACCAAGGACGAGTACCGGCACTTCACCGTCGACCTCTCGCACACCGCGACCGCCCGCACCGACGCCATGGCCATGATCGACCGGATGGGCGACCGGCTCGGCCACGTCCACCTCGCGGACGGCAACGGCTCGGCCAAGGACGAGCACCTGGTGCCGGGGCGCGGCACCCAGCCGTGCGCCGAACTGCTGGAGCGGCTCGCGGACAGCGCGTTCGACGGCCATGTGGTGATCGAGGTCAACACCCGGCGCGCGATGTCGGGGGCCGAGCGCGAGGCGGATCTCGCGGAGGCGCTGGCGTTCGCCCGGCACCACCTGGCCGGGGAGACGGGCGCCCCTCGTACCCCCCAGGCCCCGCGTACCCCTCAGGCACCACGTACCGCGCATGCCCCGGGCGCCCCGGGTACCTCTGGCATCTCTGGCACCTCAGGTCCCCCGAGGTCCTCGCCGGTTCCGCGTCCCCCGGGTCCCCCGCGGACCTCCGAGCCGTCATGACCGCCGAGACCCCGCGCCGCCGCGGCCGTCCCGCCCGCAAGGACGCCGGACCGGGTCCCGGTGCCCGGCAGAAGATCCTGGAGTCGGCCCGTACGGAATTCGCCGAGCGCGGCTACGACAAGACCTCCGTCCGGGGCATCGCCAGGGCGGCGGGGGTCGACCCCGCGCTCGTGCACCACTACTTCGGTACGAAGGACGAGGTCTTCGCGGCGGCCATCGAGATCTCCTTCGAGCCCGCGCTGCTGATCTCCGAGGTGCTGAACGGCGAGCGCGAGCGGATCGGCGAGCAGCTCGCGCGCCACTTCCTCGGCGTCTGGGAGAACCCGGTGACCCGGGCCCCGCTGCTGGCGGTCATCCGGTCCGCGCTGACCCACGAGGCGGCGGCGACGGTCCTGCGGACCTTCGTCCTGCGCAGGCTGCTGTCCCGGCTCGCCAAGGAGCTGGACGTACCGAACCCGGAGTTCCGCGCCGAGCTGGCCGCCTCCCACATGATCGGGACGGCGTTCCTCCGGTACGTGATCAAGGCGGAGCCGCTGGCGTCCGTGGACCCCGAGGAGATCATCGCCCTGGTCGCGCCCACTCTCCAGCGCTACCTGACCGAGAGCTGACCTGACCGAGAGCTGAAACGGGCGTCCCGCATTCCGGACGCCGTGTCCAGATCTTGGATCCGAGGCGTACGCTCGGAAAGAGTCTTTTCTGCCGAAGGATCTGTCGAAGGAGCGAACGGCGATGCCCGAGCTGAGGTCCCGCACTGTCACCCACGGCCGCAATATGGCGGGCGCACGCGCCCTTATGCGAGCGTCGGGCGTAGCGAGCGCGGACATCGGCAAGCCGATCGTCGCGGTGGCCAACTCCTTCACCGAGTTCGTGCCCGGCCACACCCACCTCGCGCCGGTCGGCCGGATCGTCTCCGACGCGATCAAGGCCGCGGGCGCCGTGCCGCGCGAGTTCAACACGATCGCCGTGGACGACGGCATCGCGATGGGCCACGGCGGCATGCTCTACTCCCTGCCGTCGCGCGACCTGATCGCCGACTCCGTCGAGTACATGGTCGAGGCGCACTGCGCGGACGCGCTGATCTGCATCTCCAACTGCGACAAGATCACCCCGGGCATGCTGATGGCCGCGCTGCGCCTCAACATCCCCACGGTCTTCGTCTCCGGCGGCCCGATGGAGGCCGGCAAGGCCACCCTGGTGGACGGCACGGTCCGAAAACTCGACCTGGTCAACGCGATCTCGGACGCGGTCGACGAGTCGATCTCGGACGAGGACATCCTCCGCATCGAGGAGAACGCCTGTCCGACCTGCGGCTCGTGCTCCGGGATGTTCACCGCCAACTCGATGAACTGCCTGACCGAGGCCATGGGCCTCTCGCTCCCCGGCAACGGTTCGGTGCTCGCCACGCACACCGCCCGCAAGGCGCTGTACGAGAACGCGGGCCGGACGGTCGTCGAGATCACCAAGCGCCACTACGAGCAGGACGACGCGTCGGTCCTGCCGCGCAACATCGCCACCCGCGCCGCCTTCGAGAACGCCATGGCGCTCGACATCGCCATGGGCGGCTCCACGAACACCATCCTCCACCTGCTCGCCGCCGCCCAGGAGGCCGAGCTGGACTACGACCTCGCCGACATCGACGCGGTCTCGCGCCGGGTGCCCTGCCTGTCCAAGGTCGCGCCGAACGTCGCCCCCGGCGGTACGTACTACATGGAGGACATCCACCGGGCCGGCGGCATCCCCGCCATCCTCGGTGAGCTGTACCGGGGCGGCCTGCTCAACGAGGACGTGCACACCGTCCACTCGCCGAGCATCAAGGACTGGCTGGAGACCTGGGACGTGCGCGGCGGCTCGCCCTCCGAGGAGGCTGTCGAGCTGTGGCACGCGGCCCCCGGCTGCGTCCGCTCCGCCGAGGCGTTCTCGCAGTCCGAGCGGTGGGACACGCTCGACACCGACGCCGCCGGCGGCTGCGTCCGCGATGTCGCCCACGCCTACTCCAAGGACGGTGGCCTGGCGGTGCTCAAGGGCAACCTGGCCGTGGACGGCTGCGTGGTGAAGACCGCGGGCGTCGACGAGTCCATCTGGACCTTCGAGGGCCCGGCCGTCGTCTGCGAGTCGCAGGAGGACGCCGTCGAGAAGATCCTCCGTAAGGAGATCGCCGAGGGCGACGTCATCGTCATCCGCTACGAGGGCCCGCGCGGCGGCCCCGGCATGCAGGAGATGCTCTACCCGACCTCGTACCTGAAGGGCCGGGGCCTCGGAAAGTCCTGCGCGCTGGTCACGGACGGCCGCTTCTCCGGCGGTACGTCGGGCCTGTCGATCGGGCACGCCTCGCCGGAGGCGGCCTCGGGCGGCACGATCGCGCTGGTCCACGACGGCGACCGGATCAGGATCGACATCCCGAACCGCTCGATCGAGTTGCTGGTCGCCGATGAGGAACTCGCGGCGCGCCGCGAGGCGTTGAACGGCGTGTACGCCCCCGCCGACCGCGAGCGCAAGGTCTCGGTGGCGCTGCGCGCGTACGCGGCGATGGCGACGAGCGCGGACAAGGGCGCGGTCCGGGACATCTCGCTGCTCGGCTGACAGCGGTTGCGGACGGGCTCCGCCGTACACGAGTCACGTGGGTACATAAGGCACGTGGTGCGGCGGAGCCCGGCGCTACCAGCGCGCCGGATCGCGGCCGTCGACGGCGAAGACCGACCCGTCGGGCGCGCTCGCGAACACCGTGCCCGCCACGGCGACCGGCGCGGCCAGACTGGGGACCAGCGTCCCTGAGCCCGTCGCCATCCGGGGCTTCGTCTGCCCCAGCAGCCTCCCCCGCGCGCCGTCCACGGCGAGCAGCCGTCCGTCCCCCGCGCTCAGATAGACCCGGTCCCCGGTGGCGGTGGGGCGCGAGGCCCGGGTGACCGAGGTCTCCAGGCGCCAGCGCACGCCCCCGGCCTTCCCCTTACGGGTGTCGACGGCGAGCAGCGATCCCGTGTACCCCATGACGTAGACCGTGTCGCCGTCCACGGTGGCCTGCGCCTGCTCGACCGGCGCGTCCAGCGGGACGCGCCGCACGGTGCGGGTCGACGCGTCGACCCGCACCACGGCGTCGGTCCGGTCGTCGAGGTCGCGGGAGAGCAGGAAGAGCGCGCCGGAGGCGGCACCGGCCGGGGTGAGGGTGCCCGGCAGCCGCTTCTCCCAGCGCAGGGCGCCCGTGGCCGGGTCGACGGACCTGATCCCGGTCGCCGTACCGTCGGCCGACGGGGTCGCGGCGAACAGCGGACCGCCGGAGCTGCCGCCACCGCTGTCACCGCCGGAGTCGCCCGAACCGTCGCCCGCCGCCGTCCAGACCGTGCCGGTCCCGCCGTGCCGCGCGGTCCAGCGCTCGGTCCCGGTCGCGCTGTCCAGCGCGCGCACCGTCCCGTCGTACGCCACGAGCAGCACCGAACTCCCCGTGTAGCGGACGCTGGCGTACGAGGCGACGCCGACCGCCCAGCGCTCGGCGCCCGACGCCGGGTCGAGGGCCTTCAGCCGGGACCCGGCGGGCTCGACGACCAGCAGCAGCCCACCGGAGAGCACCGGCGCCGCGCCGTTGTCGGACACCTCGCCGTCGGCCCCGCCGTCGCCGGACCCCGCGCCCTTCGACGCCCGTACGGTCGGCACGGTCCAGCGGACCTCGCCGTCGTCCGGGTCGAGCCGGGCCGCCGTGACCCCGGGAGCGGCGCAGTAGACCCCCGCGCCCGTACTCGTACCGGTGCCCGCACGCGAACCGCCGGCCGAACAGACGGGCAGTCCCGCGTGCAGCTCCGTGCGCCAGGGCTGGAACGCCCGGCCCGACCGCGATCCGTCCGTGCCGGTCCGCGCGGGGGCGGGAGGCGCGGCGTCGTCGCCCGTGGCCCGTACCGCCACCACACCCACGACACCGACCACGGCCAGCGCGACCACCGCCGCACCCGCCGCCGCCCAGCGCACCCCTCGGCGGGCCCCGGCCAGGGACTGGACGGTCTGCGGCAGCCGGGTCCCGAGCCTGGAGGCGGGGGAGTGGGTGGCGCCGGCGGCGGGCGCGGGGGTCAGGGACTCGTCAGCGCCGGGGCGGCGCTGCGCGGGTACGAGCGGACTCGCGCCGTGCGGCGCCCCGGTCTCCCGGCCGCCCTCGGTCCGACCGCTCCCGCCCCAGTCGGCAGCGCCCTGCCCCGCCCCGCCCCGGTCGCCCAGCCGCAGCGCGGCCATCAGCTCGTCCGGTGTCGGCCGGTCCGCCGGATCCTTCGCCAGACAACGGGTGATCAGCGGTACGAGCCCCTCGGGGACCCCGGCCAGATTCGGTTCGTCGTGCACGACCTGGTACGCGACGATGTACGGGCTGTCCGAGTCGAAGGGCCCGCGCCCGGTCGCCGCGTGGACCAGCACCGCGCCCATGGCGAACACATCGGCGGCGGGGCCGACTTCGCGCGGGCGCTGGAACTGCTCGGGGGCCATGAACGGCGGGGTGCCGATCAGCTTGCCCGTCTCCGTGCGCAGATCGCTGTCCACGGGCCGCGAGATGCCGAAGTCGATGACCTTGGGCCCGTCGGACGCCAACAGGACGTTGCTCGGCTTGAGATCGCGGTGCACCACGCCGGCGCGGTGGATGTCCCGCAGCCCCTCGGCCAGTCCCGCACCGAGCCTGACGAGTTCCCCGTAGCCCAGCGGGCCGTTCCGCTTCACCCGCTCGGACAGTGTGGGGCCGTCGATGAACAGCGTTGCCATCCAGGGCCGTCCGGCCTCCGGATCGGCATCCACGACGGGCGCGGTGAAGGCCCCGCTCACCCGCCGCGCGGCGGCGACCTCTTGTCGGAACCGTGCCCTGAACTCGGGATCCGAGGCGTGGTTGGTGTGGATGACCTTCACGGCCAGGCGCAGTCCTGAAGCGGAGGTGGCCAGATGGACCACACCCATTCCGCCCGAACCCAGGGCTGATTCGAGCAGATAGCGACCGGCGTGATCCGGATGCTCCGCTTCCGGGGCCTGCCCGGTATTGCGCAGTGGTGGCACCGCCCACCCCCGATGAATTCGTGCGCAAGCGCGACGCACGGAGCCTAGTCGATGGTGCGTGCGATCAAGCCATGGCTTGCTAGCGTGCGCGGCGCGGAGATCCCCGCCCGTGGGCGGGGACGCGACACCTTCAATGGGGGAGGACCGAATGTCAGTCGAAGAGGTTGAGAGCCGGAGCGAGAGTCGGGTCACGATCGCGGCCAAGCGGTACGCCGTGCACCCGAACTACCGGGTGAACGTCCGCAGCGGCCCCGGCACCAAGTACTCGCTCGTCCGCGTCCTGGCGTACGGCGTGAGCGTGCCGATCAACTGCCAGCGGCCGGGCGAGTCCGTCGCGGGCCCGTACGGCACGACGAACATCTGGGACAACATCGCCAACGGCGAGTACATCTCGGACGCGTACGTCTACACCGGCAGCAGCGGCTACGTCGCGGTGCGCTGCGGCTGAGAGCCCGCCGGGCCGCCTCTGATCGTGACGACGCGCGCTCACCGGGCGATAATCGCCCGGTGAGCGAACATCCCGCACAGCGTCAGCAGGTAACGGGCGAAGGCCGCGGCGGCCCGGAGCCGGAGGCCATCCGCTTCTTCGGTACGACCTGGGTCGGCCACGACGGCGGCTACGCGGCGCGCCGCGCGGCGGTCGCCGTCGGCTCCCTCACCACCGCCTTCGCCGCCTGCCTGCTGTTCCGACTCGCTTACCAGGGGCTGGAGATCGCCGCGGTGGGGTCCTTCGTCGGGATACTGGTCGTGGTGGTGTTCGCGGTGTGCGGCGCCATCGCGTTCCGCAGGACCTGGGAGGGCTTCGGCCGCCGCCCGGCCGACCCGGCCCGCGAGGAGTCGCTGCGCGGCCTCAAGACGATCGGCTTCATCGGCTCACTGATCGCGTACTTCCTGCGCTCGCTGGCCGAAGCCCCGGGGGAGGGCCTGCGCCGCCGGGAGTACGAGACGGCCGTCGTCCAGTACGAGCGCCGCCGCGCCGCCCGCACGGGCAACCCGGCCGCCCGCCGGGGCCCCAAGGGCACTTAGACCGACCGGCACATGGGGGTGGTCGGTCTCAGGATCTTTCGTTCGGATCTCTATGGGGCTGCCGGCCCGCACCTGGCGCAGCATAGGACGCATGACTCTTCGCGCCCTCTCCTTCGACGCCGTGGCCGACCAGTACGACACCGCGCGCCCCGGCTATCCGGCCGCCCTCTTCGACACCGTCGAGGAACTGGCCGGCCGCCCCCTGCGGGGCGCCCGCGTCGTCGACGTGGGCGCGGGCACCGGTATCGCCACCCGCACACTGCGCGAACGCGGCGCCCTGGTCACCGCCGTCGAGCCGGGCCCCGCCATGGCGGCCCGGCTGCGCCGGACGCTCCCCGGCGTCCCGCTCGTCCGGGCGTTCGGCGACGCCCTGCCGATCGCCGACGGCAGCGCCGACCTCATCACGTACGCCCAGTCCTGGCACTGGACCGACCCGGCCCGCTCGCTGCCCGAGGCGCTGCGCGTACTGCGCCCCGGCGGCGCGCTCGCCCTGTGGTGGAACGTCTCCGACGGCTCGGTCCCCTGGATCGCTGAGCAGGGCGCGCGGATCGAGGCATGGGCGGGGGACGGCGCGCACGGCGCGCACAGCGCCCACGGCCGGGGCGACGGGCTGCCCGAGTCGCTGGAACCCGTGGAGCGCCGGGTGCCCTGGACCCGCCGCGTCACCGTCGACGCCCACCTCGCCAACCTCGGCAGCCACTCGGTCTTCCAGATGCGCGGCGCACCGGACGCCGGAGCCTTCCTCGCGGCCGAGCGGGCCGCGCTCCTCGCGCGTTTCCCCGACGGGACCCTGGAGGAGGCGTACGTGGTCGATCTGACGGTCGTCGTGAACGACCGCTGAGGCCGCACCGCCGCGGCGCCCCCGCACACCGGCCGAACGCTTGACGGGGGCGCCGCCGCGCGCGCATTATTCATCACATGATGAATTTGGCGACGGCCGCCGTCCACGCCCGCGGCCTCACCGTCAGGCGGGGCGACCGCACCGTCCTGCGCGGCCTCGACTTCTCCGTACCTTCCGGCCGGATCACCGGACTGCTCGGCCCCTCCGGCTGCGGCAAATCGACCCTCATGCGCGCCCTCGTCGGCACCCAGGCCCAGGTCACCGGGACCTTGGACGTCCTCGGCAAGCCCGGCGGCGCCCCCGAACTGCGCGCCCGCATCGGCTACGTCACCCAGGCACCCTCCGTCTACGACGATCTGACGGTCGAGCAGAATCTCGACTACTTCGCCGCCGTCCTCGACCCGGGACGCCGACGCCGCGCCGCCCGCCGCGAAGCCGTCGCCGCGGCCATCGCCGACGTGGACCTCGCCTCCCACGCCGGCTCCCTCGCCGGCCGGCTCTCCGGCGGCCAGCGCAGCCGCGTCTCCCTCGCCGTCGCCCTGCTCGGCGCGCCCGAACTCCTCGTCCTGGACGAGCCGACCGTCGGGCTCGACCCCGTACTCCGCCGGGACCTGTGGGACCTCTTCCACCGCATCGCCGCCGAACGCGCCGTGACGATCCTCATCTCCTCGCACGTCATGGACGAGGCCGAACGCTGCCACCGGCTGCTCCTCATGCGCCAGGGCCAGATCCTCGCCGACGACACCCCCGCCGCCCTGTGCGCCCGCACACGCACCGAGACCGTCGAAGCCGCCTTCCTCCACCTGGTCGACGAGGCCGACGCAACCCAGGAGAGCCCCCGATGACCACCACGACCCCGGTCACGACCGAGCCCCCGGCCACCGGCCCGGAGCCCACGGCGGCCACGGCCCCGATCTCCGCCGCCCGTACCGTCGCCACCGCCGCCCGCGTCCTGCGCCAGCTGCGCCACGACCCCCGCTCGATCGCGCTGATGATCCTCGTCCCGTGCGTGATGCTCCTCCTGCTCCGGTACGTCTTCGACGGAGACCCGCGCACCTTCGACACCATCGGGGCCTCGCTGCTCGGCATCTTCCCGCTGATCACGATGTTCCTGGTGACCTCCATCGCCACCCTGCGCGAACGCACCTCGGGCACTCTGGAGCGACTGCTCGCCATGCCGCTCGGCAAGGGCGACCTGATCCTCGGCTACGCCCTGGCGTTCGGCGCGCTCGCCGTCGTCCAGTCCGTCCTCGCCACGGCCCTCGCCCTCTGGGCCCTCGGCCTGGACGTCGCGGGATCCGCCTGGCTGCTCCTGCTGGTCGCCCTCCTCGACGCCCTGCTCGGCACGGCCCTCGGCCTCTTCGTCTCGGCGTTCGCGGCATCCGAGTTCCAGGCCGTCCAGTTCATGCCCGCGGTGATCTTCCCGCAGCTCCTCCTGTGCGGCCTGTTCGCTCCCCGCTCCACCATGCAGCCCGTACTGGAGGCGATCTCCGACGTGCTGCCCATGTCGTACGCGGTCGACGGCATGGACCAGGTCCTGAGCCACCCGGACGTCACCGGAGACTTCGTCCGGGACGCCGTGATCGTCGCGGGGTGCGCCGTACTCGTCCTCGGCCTGGGCGCCGCGACCCTCCGCCGCCGTACGGCCTGACCACCCGCGCCCACGGGGGCAGCGCCACGCCACGCCGTACCGCTCCTCGGACACGCCCGCCCGCTGTCCGACCCCGGTGCGAGGATGGGACACGGACGTCAGCAACACCCCATTTCCACCGGCGAGGTGACCCCGCAATGCCCCAGACAGTCGCAGTCCTCGGCACCGGAAAAATCGGCGAGGCCCTGCTCAGCGGCATGATCCGCGCGGGCTGGCGAGCCGCCGACCTGCTGGCCACCACCCGCCGCCCCGAGCGCGCCGAGGAGCTGCGCTCGCGCTACGGCGTGGAGGCCGTCACCAACGCCGAGGCCGCGAAGCGCGCCGACATCCTCATCCTCGCCGCCAAGCCCCAGGACATGGGCCGGCTGCTCGACGAACTCACCCCGCACGTCACCGCCGACCGGCTGATCATCAGCGCCGCCGCCGGAATCACCACCTCCTTCATCGAGGAGCGCCTCCCCCTCGGCACCCCCGTCGTACGCGTCATGCCGAACACCCCCGTCCTGGTGGACGAGGGCATGTCCGTCATCTCGGGCGGCAGCCACGCACTCCCCGCGCATCTGGCCCATGCCGAGGAGATCTTCGGCGGCGTCGGCAAGACCCTGCGCGTCCCGGAGTCCCAGCAGGACGCGTGCACCGCGCTCTCCGGCTCGGGCCCGGCGTACTTCTACTTCCTGGTCGAGGCGATGACCGACGCCGGCATCCTCCTCGGCCTGCCCCGCGCCCAGGCGCACGATCTGATCGTCCAGGCCGCCATCGGCGCGGCGGTCATGCTGCGCGACAGCGGCGAACACCCGGTCAAGCTCCGCGAGGCGGTGACCTCCCCGGCCGGCACCACGATCAGCGCCATCCGGGAACTGGAGAACCACGGGGTACGGGCAGCCCTCATCGCCGCCATCGAAGCGGCCCGCGACCGCAGCCGCGCCCTGGCCACGGGCAACGGCTGACGGCACGGGTCCCGGGACCGGTCGGCCGGGCCGACCGGCCGACCGGACCGAGCGACCGGCCGCTCCCGAGTCGGGACCGGTCAGGCGGGCAGCAGCCCGATGGCGCGGAAAGCCGAGTCGACCACGGGCCGCGCCATCGACCTGGCCCGTTCCGCCCCCTCCCGCAGCACCTGCTCCACGGAGTCGGAATCCGCGGCCAGGGCGGCGTGCCGCGCCCGCATCGGTCGCAGCAGTTCGACCACGGCCTCGGCGGTGTCCCGCTTCAGCGCCCCGTACGAGTCGTACGCACCGGCCAGCTCCTGCGGGTCCCGGTCCGTGCACGCCGCGAGGATCTCCAGCAGATTCGTCACCCCGGGCTTGGCATCCCGGTCGTACGCGACCTCGCGCCCGCTGTCGGTGACGGCGCGCATGATCTTCTTCCGCACGGCGTCGGTGTCGTCCAGCAGATAGACGATCCCGGCGCCGGAATCGTGCGACTTCCCCATCTTCGACGTCGGATCCTGGAGATCCATCACCCGCGCGGCCACCGGCGGCCGGGTCGCCCGGGGCACGGTGAACGTGTGCCCGTAACGCTGGTTGAAGCGCAGGGCGAGATCCCGCGTCAGCTCCACATGCTGAGTCTGGTCCTCACCCACCGGGACCTCATCGGTCCGGTAGGCGAGGATGTCCGCCGCCATCAGCACCGGGTACGACAGCAGCGAGAACCGCACACTCTCCCCGGACGCCCGCGCCCGCGCGCTCTTCTCCTTGTACTGGATCATGCGCCGCAGCTCCCCGTCGGTGGCCGTGCACTCCAGCAGATACGACAGCCGGGTGTGCTCGTCGACGTGGCTCTGTACGAATACGGTGCACAGCGCGGGGTCGAGCCCCGCCGCCAGCATCAGCGTGGCCGCCTGCCGGCTGAGTCTGCGCACCCGTGCCGGGTCGTGTTCGACGGTCAGGGCATGCAGGTCCACGACGCTGAACAGCGCGTCTGCCCGGTGCTGATCCACCTCGACCCAACGGCGCAGGGCACCGAGGTAGTTGCCCAGCGTCAGATGTCCGGTGGGTTTGATCCCGCTGAAGATCCGTGTCATGTCTTCTGCTCACCCTCTTGATCGAGTTGATCCGAGTCGGCCACCGTCACCGACGGCCGGACTCCCAGGAGGGGAGAAACACGAACGGCCGCCGAAGCGGCGGCCGTTGCACGCGTACGTGAGGAGCGAGGGCCGCCGTCAGGCGGCCCGCCACTTCAGGGGATGCGTACGCGAGGTCATGGCCTCAGAGTAGCGTCCGACCACCGAGTTGACACGGGAAACGCGGATCCGTAATGTTCTCCGAGCTGTCCGACGTGAGCACCGGCCCAGGTCGGCCCCGGACAGCCACTCCGCAGGGCCATACAAGAAGCAGTGCGACCGTTTTCGGTGGCAGCAGCTTTCGCGTGTGAGTTTGCGAAATGAGGAATCCGCGTTCGAAGGGACGCAGCCCCGATTAGCGTCGGAGCCGGTGATTCCGCTAAAGTCTCACTCGTCGGAAGGGCCCAACAGCCCCGATGGCAGCCCACTCTGACTGGGAATCAGGCCCGAAAGGATCTGGTAGAGTCGGAACCGCTGGAAAGGGAAAGCGCGAAAGCGAAGAACTGGAAAGCAAGCCCCGCTCCGACGGGGAATCGGACACGAAAGAGTCTGATAGAGTCGGAAACGCAAGACGGAAACAAAACAAAGAAACACCGAAGGGAAGCGCCCGGAGGAAAGCCCGAGAGGGTGAGTACAAAGGAAGCGTCCGTTCCTTGAGAACTCAACAGCGTGCCAAAAGTCAACGCCAGATATGTTGATACCCCGACCTACCGAGTTATTTGGTGGGTTGAGGTTCCTTTGAAGAAAAAACACAGCGAGGATGCTGTGAACTACTGGTCTTATTCCGACCGGTGGTTCCGGCTCTCGTGCGTGTCGACCCGATTACGGGTAAACATTCACGGAGAGTTTGATCCTGGCTCAGGACGAACGCTGGCGGCGTGCTTAACACATGCAAGTCGAACGATGAAGCCTTTCGGGGTGGATTAGTGGCGAACGGGTGAGTAACACGTGGGCAATCTGCCCTTCACTCTGGGACAAGCCCTGGAAACGGGGTCTAATACCGGATAATACTTTCCTCCGCATGGGGGAGGGTTGAAAGCTCCGGCGGTGAAGGATGAGCCCGCGGCCTATCAGCTTGTTGGTGGGGTGATGGCCTACCAAGGCGACGACGGGTAGCCGGCCTGAGAGGGCGACCGGCCACACTGGGACTGAGACACGGCCCAGACTCCTACGGGAGGCAGCAGTGGGGAATATTGCACAATGGGCGAAAGCCTGATGCAGCGACGCCGCGTGAGGGATGACGGCCTTCGGGTTGTAAACCTCTTTCAGCAGGGAAGAAGCGCAAGTGACGGTACCTGCAGAAGAAGCACCGGCTAACTACGTGCCAGCAGCCGCGGTAATACGTAGGGTGCGAGCGTTGTCCGGAATTATTGGGCGTAAAGAGCTCGTAGGCGGCTTGTCACGTCGGATGTGAAAGCCCGGGGCTTAACCCCGGGTCTGCATTCGATACGGGCAGGCTAGAGTGTGGTAGGGGAGATCGGAATTCCTGGTGTAGCGGTGAAATGCGCAGATATCAGGAGGAACACCGGTGGCGAAGGCGGATCTCTGGGCCATTACTGACGCTGAGGAGCGAAAGCGTGGGGAGCGAACAGGATTAGATACCCTGGTAGTCCACGCCGTAAACGTTGGGAACTAGGTGTTGGCGACATTCCACGTCGTCGGTGCCGCAGCTAACGCATTAAGTTCCCCGCCTGGGGAGTACGGCCGCAAGGCTAAAACTCAAAGGAATTGACGGGGGCCCGCACAAGCAGCGGAGCATGTGGCTTAATTCGACGCAACGCGAAGAACCTTACCAAGGCTTGACATACACCGGAAACGGCCAGAGATGGTCGCCCCCTTGTGGTCGGTGTACAGGTGGTGCATGGCTGTCGTCAGCTCGTGTCGTGAGATGTTGGGTTAAGTCCCGCAACGAGCGCAACCCTTGTTCTGTGTTGCCAGCATGCCTTTCGGGGTGATGGGGACTCACAGGAGACTGCCGGGGTCAACTCGGAGGAAGGTGGGGACGACGTCAAGTCATCATGCCCCTTATGTCTTGGGCTGCACACGTGCTACAATGGCCGGTACAATGAGCTGCGATGCCGCGAGGCGGAGCGAATCTCAAAAAGCCGGTCTCAGTTCGGATTGGGGTCTGCAACTCGACCCCATGAAGTCGGAGTTGCTAGTAATCGCAGATCAGCATTGCTGCGGTGAATACGTTCCCGGGCCTTGTACACACCGCCCGTCACGTCACGAAAGTCGGTAACACCCGAAGCCGGTGGCCCAACCCCTTGTGGGAGGGAGCTGTCGAAGGTGGGACTGGCGATTGGGACGAAGTCGTAACAAGGTAGCCGTACCGGAAGGTGCGGCTGGATCACCTCCTTTCTAAGGAGCATCTAGATTCCGCAAGGAATCCAGAGCCACTACGTCGGCAAATGTTCGACGGTGGTCAGCTCATGGGTGGAACGTTGACTATTCGGCACATCGGGTTTTGGGACTGTGAGTACTGCTTCGGCGTGGAAAACAGGTTCGGGATCGGGTGTGCTGGGCGCGCTGTTGGGTGTCTGAGGGTACGAGCGTTGCTCGTCCTTCGGGTTGCCGGCCCCAGTGAACTCGCCTGTAAGGGTGGGGTGATGGGTGGCTGGTCGTTGTTTGAGAACTGCACAGTGGACGCGAGCATCTGTGGCCAAGTTTTTAAGGGCGCACGGTGGATGCCTTGGTACCAGGAACCGATGAAGGACGTGGGAGGCCGCGATAGGCCCCGGGGAGCTGTCAACCGAGCTTTGATCCGGGGGTGTCCGAATGGGGAAACCCGGCAGTCGTCATGGGCTGTCACCCGCTGCTGAACACATAGGCAGTGTGGAGGGAACGAGGGGAAGTGAAACATCTCAGTACCCTCAGGAAGAGAAAACAACCGTGATTCCGGGAGTAGTGGCGAGCGAAACCGGATGAGGCCAAACCGTATGCGTGTGATACCCGGCAGGGGTTGCGTATACGGGGTTGTGGGATCGTACTTCAGCAGTCTGCCGGCTGTTGGGCGAGTCAGAAACCGTATGGATAGGCGAAGGACATGCGAAAGGTCCGGCGTAGAGGGTAAGACCCCCGTAGCTGAAATCTGTACGGCTCGTTTGTGCGACACCCAAGTAGTACGGGGCCCGAGAAATCCCGTGTGAATCTGGCGGGACCACCCGCTAAGCCTAAATATTCCCTGGTGACCGATAGCGGATAGTACCGTGAGGGAATGGTGAAAAGTACCGCGGGAGCGGAGTGAAATAGTACCTGAAACCGTGTGCCTACAAGCCGTGGGAGCGTCGCTGTATGTGCTTGCACATACAGTCGTGACTGCGTGCCTTTTGAAGAATGAGCCTGCGAGTTTGCGGTGTGTTGCGAGGTTAACCCGTGTGGGGAAGCCGTAGCGAAAGCGAGTCCGAATAGGGCGGTATAGTAGCGCGCTCAAGACCCGAAGCGGAGTGATCTAGCCATGGGCAGGTTGAAGCGGAGGTAAGACTTCGTGGAGGACCGAACCCACCAGGGTTGAAAACCTGGGGGATGACCTGTGGTTAGGGGTGAAAGGCCAATCAAACTCCGTGATAGCTGGTTCTCCCCGAAATGCATTTAGGTGCAGCGTCGTGTGTTTCTTGCCGGAGGTAGAGCACTGGATAGGCGATGGGCCCTACCGGGTTACTGACCTTAGCCAAACTCCGAATGCCGGTAAGTGAGAGCGCGGCAGTGAGACTGTGGGGGATAAGCTCCATGGTCGAGAGGGAAACAGCCCAGAGCATCGACTAAGGCCCCTAAGCGTACGCTAAGTGGGAAAGGATGTGGAGTCGCAGAGACAACCAGGAGGTTGGCTTAGAAGCAGCCATCCTTGAAAGAGTGCGTAATAGCTCACTGGTCAAGTGATTCCGCGCCGACAATGTAGCGGGGCTCAAGCGTACCGCCGAAGTCGTGTCATTGCAGTACATACCCCCAACGGGGACTGTGATGGGTAGGGGAGCGTCGTGTGCCGGGTGAAGCAGCAGCGGAAGCTAGTTGTGGACGGTTCACGAGTGAGAATGCAGGCATGAGTAGCGATACACACGTGGGAAACGTGTGCGCCGATTGACTAAGGGTTCCTGGGTCAAGCTGATCTGCCCAGGGTAAGTCGGGACCTAAGGCGAGGCCGACAGGCGTAGTCGATGGACAACCGGTTGATATTCCGGTACCCGCTTTGAAACGCCCAGTATCGAATCCATTAATGCTAAGGCCGTGAAGCCGTCCTGGAGCCTTCGGGCAAAGGGGAGTGGTGGAGCCGCTGATCCAAGGTGGTAGTAGGTAAGCGATGGGGTGACGCAGGAAGGTAGTCCAGCCCGGGCGGTGGTTGTCCCGGGGTAAGGGTGTAGGGCGTTGTCCAGGTAAATCCGGACAGCACAAGCCTGAGACCTGATGCCGAGCCGATTGTGGTGAAGTGGATGATCCTATGCTGTCGAGAAAAGCCTCTAGCGAGTTTCATGGCGGCCCGTACCCTAAACCGACTCAGGTGGTCAGGTAGAGAATACCGAGGCGTTCGGGTGAACTATGGTTAAGGAACTCGGCAAAATGCCCCCGTAACTTCGGGAGAAGGGGGGCCATTCTAGGTGATGAGTCTTGCACTCTGAGCTTGGGGTGGCCGCAGAGACCAGCGAGAAGCGACTGTTTACTAAAAACACAGGTCCGTGCGAAGCCGTAAGGCGATGTATACGGACTGACGCCTGCCCGGTGCTGGAACGTTAAGGGGACCGGTTAGTCAATCTTCGGGTTGGCGAAGCTGAGAACTTAAGCGCCAGTAAACGGCGGTGGTAACTATAACCATCCTAAGGTAGCGAAATTCCTTGTCGGGTAAGTTCCGACCTGCACGAATGGCGTAACGACTTCTCGACTGTCTCAACCATAGGCCCGGTGAAATTGCACTACGAGTAAAGATGCTCGTTTCGCGCAGCAGGACGGAAAGACCCCGGGACCTTTACTATAGTTTGATATTGGTGTTCGGTTCGGCTTGTGTAGGATAGGTGGGAGACTTTGAAGCTTGGACGCCAGTTCAGGTGGAGTCGTCGTTGAAATACCACTCTGGTCGTGCTGGATGTCTAACCTGGGTCCGTGATCCGGATCAGGGACAGTGTCTGATGGGTAGTTTAACTGGGGCGGTTGCCTCCTAAAGAGTAACGGAGGCGCCCAAAGGTTCCCTCAGCCTGGTTGGTAATCAGGTGTTGAGTGTAAGTGCACAAGGGAGCTTGACTGTGAGACCGACGGGTCGAGCAGGGACGAAAGTCGGGACTAGTGATCCGGCGGTGGCTTGTGGAAGCGCCGTCGCTCAACGGATAAAAGGTACCCCGGGGATAACAGGCTGATCTTCCCCAAGAGTCCATATCGACGGGATGGTTTGGCACCTCGATGTCGGCTCGTCGCATCCTGGGGCTGGAGTCGGTCCCAAGGGTTGGGCTGTTCGCCCATTAAAGCGGTACGCGAGCTGGGTTTAGAACGTCGTGAGACAGTTCGGTCCCTATCCGCTGCGCGCGCAGGAGTCTTGAGAAGGGCTGTCCCTAGTACGAGAGGACCGGGACGGACGAACCTCTGGTGTGCCAGTTGTTCTGCCAAGGGCATGGCTGGTTGGCTACGTTCGGAAAGGATAACCGCTGAAAGCATCTAAGCGGGAAGCCTGCTTCGAGATGAGGACTCCCACCTCCTAGAGGGGTTAAGGCTCCCAGTAGACGACTGGGTTGATAGGCCAGATGTGGAAGACCGGTAACGGTTGGAGCTGACTGGTACTAATAGGCCGAGGGCTTGTCCTCAGTTGCTCGCGTCCACTGTGTTAGTTCTGAAGTAACGAACAGCCGTGACCGTCTTTAATTAGATGCGTATCCGGTGTTTGTTTAACTTCATAGTGTTTCGGTGGTCATTGCGTGAGGGAAACGCCCGGTTACATTCCGAACCCGGAAGCTAAGCCTCACAGCGCCGATGGTACTGCAGGGGGGACCCTGTGGGAGAGTAGGACGCCGCCGAACAATTATTGTGGGGATGCCCCGCACCTTATGGTGCGGGGCATTTCTGCGTTCAGGGGCATTTTCACGTTCAGTAGGCTCAGGGCATGCGCTACGAACTGGTCATCTTCGACAACGACGGCGTGCTCGTCGACAGCGAACCGATCTCCAACACCATCCTGGCCGCCTACCTCACCGAGCTGGGCCATCCCACCTCCTACGAGGACTGCCTGCGGGACTACATGGGCGCCGCCGTCCATCGCGTACACGACCTCGTGCGGGAGCGGACCGGGCGTGCTCTGCCCGCGGACTTCGACGATGTCCTGCACGCCCGGGTCTTCGCCGCCTTCGAAAGGGAGTTGCGCCCGGTGGAGGGCGCCGTCGCCGTCGTGGAGAAGCTGGCCGCCGACGGGGTGCCGTACTGCGTCGCCTCGTCCGGGAGCCATGAGCGGATCCGGGTGGGACACCGTAAGACCGGGCTGGACCGGCTGTTCGAGGACCGGGTCATCTTCAGCGCCCAGGACGTCGGCCGGGGCAAGCCGGCGCCCGACCTCTTCCTGCACGCCGCCGAGCGGATGGGCGTCGCGCCCGAACGCTGTGTCGTGGTCGAGGACAGCCCGCACGGAGTCGCCGCCGCCAGGGCCGCCGGCATGGACGTGTACGCGTTCACGGCGATGACACCCGTCGAGAAGCTGTCCGACGCCACCGGCCACTTCGCCGGCATGGCCGAACTTCCCGGACTGCTCGGCCGATCCGTGACCTGATCCATCTACCCATGGGTAGCGCGGAGCCCTACGCTGTGCGGCCATGACGGATGCGCGTTTGCGGCACGGCCGGGTCTCACTGGCGCTCGGCTTCTTCGTCCAGGGGGTGACGTTCGCCCTGCTGGTCACCCGTATCCCCGCCATCCAGAACCGGTACGGGATATCCGACGGACTGCTCCCCGCCTTTCTCGCCGCCGTGCCGGTCCTGGCCGGCGTCGGCAGTGTCGCCACCGAGAAGCTCGTCGCGCGGGTGCGGCCGGGGACGCTGCTGCGCTGGTCCCAGCCCGTCGTCATGCTGGCCCTCCTGGGCGTCGGAGCCGGGGACGAGGTCTGGCAGCTCGGAGCCTCGCTGGCCGCGTTCGGGCTGGCCGTCGGCGTGCTGGACGCGTCCATGAACATGCTCGGCGTGAGCATCCAGCGGGCGTACGGGCGCAGCATCATCCTCGGGTTTCACGCGGCGTTCAGCCTGGGCGGGATGGCCGGGGCCTCGCTCGCCTGGGCGGGTGCGCACTGGCAGCTGCCGCTGCTGATGTCGTATCTCCCGGTGGTGGCCGTGCTGTTGCCGGCCGCGCTGGTGGGCAGCCGTTGGTACGTGGACTCCGCGCCGAGTGCGGGCGCCGACGCGGGGAGGCACCCAGGGCAGGACGCCGGCAAGGGGGAGGCCGCGAGCGTCGGCACTCCCGGCACTCCCGGCACTTCCGGCGCTCCCGTCAGCCCCCTCGCCTTCCGGCTGCTGCTGCCGCTCTGTCTCGTGATGGCCTTCGCCTATATCGGTGATTCCACGGTCTCGAACTGGAGCGCCAAGTATCTCCAGGACGTCCTCGGCGGCTCGGAGGAGCTGGCGACCGTCCCGTACAACGCTTATATGGTCACCACGCTGCTGGGGCGCGCGGTCGGGGATCTCGGGGTGCGGCGGTTCGGGCCCGTGGCGGTGGTGCGGTGCGGGTCGGTGCTGGCCGGGGCGGGGTTCGCCGTGGTGGCGCTGGCCTCGGGGCCCTGGGTGGGGATCCTCGGGTTCACGATGCTGGGGCTCGGGCTGTGTGTGATCGTGCCGCAGACCTTCGCGGCCGCCGGGCGGCTCGCGGAGGAACGGAACAGCCCCGGGGGCAGCGACGCCGCCGTGGCCCGGCTCAATGTCTTCAACTACGTGGGTTTTCTGGTCGGATCGCCGCTCGTGGGGGCGCTCGGGGACGCCTGGAGCTACCGGGGCGCGATGCTCGTACCGATGGTGATGGTCCTGGTGACCCTCGTGTACGCCCGCTCGTTCGGGGCGGAGCCGGACCGATACGGTGGCGGGCATGAGCGGCCACGCGCGGTTGATGTGGGATGACGCGGTAACGGGATACGACTTCGGCCCGGACCATCCGATGGATCCGGTGCGGCTGTCGCTGACCAGAGGGCTGGTGCGGGCCTGCGGGCTCGACGCGAAGGTCGACGTCGTCGCGGCGCCGCCCGCCGGGGACTCGACGCTGCGGCTCGTCCACCACCAGGACTATGTGGACGCGGTACGGCGGGCTTCCGCGGATCCGCGCGGCGCCGACATGTCGTACGGCCTGGGCACGGTGGACGATCCGGCGTTCGCGGGGATGCACGAGGCGTCGGCGCTGATCGCCGGGCAGTCGGTCGGCGCGGCCGAGGCCGTGTGGCGCGGCGAGTGCGCGCACGCGGTGAACTTCGCGGGCGGTCTGCACCACGCCATGCCGGGGGCGGCCGCCGGGTTCTGCGTCTACAACGACGCCGCGCTCGCCGTGGCCCGGCTGCTGGAGCTGGGGGCTGAGCGCGTCGCCTACGTCGATGTCGACGTGCACCACGGGGACGGTGTCCAGGCGGCGTTCTGGGAGGATCCGCGCGTACTGACGGTCTCGCTGCACGAGCATCCCCGTACGCTTTTTCCGGGGACCGGCCGGCCGGAGGAGACCGGCGCCGGGGCCGGTGAGGGCAGCGCGGTGAATGTGGCGCTGCCGGCCGGGACCGGGGACGAGGGGTGGCTGCGGGCGTTCCACGCGGTGGTGCCCGAGCTGCTGGCGGACTTCCGGCCGCAGGTGCTGGTGACGCAGCACGGGGCGGACACCCATTTCGAGGATCCGCTGGCGCATCTGGCGGTGTCGCTCGACGCGCAGCGTGCCGTGCAGGCGTCCTGCCACGATCTGGCCCACGAGTACGTGGACGGCGGGCGGTGGGTCGCGCTCGGCGGGGGCGGCTACGCGGTGGTGGACGTGGTGCCGCGCTCCTGGACCCATCTGGTGGGGATCGCGGCGCACGCGCCGGTCGATCCGGAATCGCTGGTGCCGGCCGAGTGGCGGGACGAGGTGTACGCGCGGACGCGGCAGTTGGGCCCCGGGCGGATGACGGACGGGCGGACGCCCGGCTGGGAGCCGTGGGACGCCGGTTACGATCCGGCGGACCGGCTGGACCAGGCGGTGCTGGCGACGCGGAAGGCCGTGTTCCCGCTGCGGGGGCTGCTCGCGTAACCGGGTCTTCCGCCACCCGCTCGCACGCTCGCCCGGCTGCCTGCCGGCCCGCGTCCCGCCCGCCGCCCGCGTCGCGCGGCCCGCGTCCGTCACGTTCGTTACGCCAACTGTGCGGTCTGTCCGGGGTTCCGGCCCCGGGCCGGGGCCGGGGCGGCAGCATCGGCGGGGTGTTGAGCAAGGGAGCCCTGCGGGCGCATCTGCTGGCGGCCAGGCTGGCCGGTCCTGTGGCCACTTCGCGCGAGGAGAGTCTGCGCAGTTACCGTCTATTCGTCGAGCGCGATCCTCGTGTGACGCTCGGACTCGATCCAGAATGGGCATGGAACGAGAAGGACTTGCTCAGACTCATGGCCGACAAGTGCGGGGTTTCCGACGATTCCCGTCATGTGTCCGGGCCCGACACCATCGACCCCGAGCGCACCATGACCGCGCTGGACGCCTTCGCCGAACGGCTGCGCTCGGCGGCGGCGCGGCGGGTTCCGGTGCTGTTCGGAACGGGGCATCCGCACCGGCTCCTCGGGTTCTACGCGGAGCTGGCAGACGCTTTGTCGGCGGCGGGGTGCCTCGTCCTCACCCCCGCGCAGGGCCGATGTATCGACATAACGACCCGGTTCGGGGTACGTACGTGCAACCTTGACTACGTACGGGGAGTCGCGCTGGTGCGGGAACCCGGCGCGCGGGCCCCGGGGAGTGACACCGGCGCACATACCCATTCCCCGCTGCCGGTTCGGGTCGTTCTGGACGCTCTGGCGGAGGCCGGCGGACCCCTGCCCGCACTGGTCGTCGGGGACCACGGATGGGTCTGCGGGGCAGGTCAGCTGGGCATTGAGGCCATCGGTCCGGCGGATACGGACGACCCCGCGCTGTTCGTCGGCGAGGCCGAGGGGCGGGTGTCCGTGGTCGTTCCGCTTGACGACGCCGCGCGCTCCACGGCCTACCGGCCACTTACGCGCTATGTACTCAATCGGGCGTGTCTGTCACAGTAAACGGCCGGAGGCTGCTCCTCTTCCCCACTCGTATCACCCGCCCCTAGTCTGGGTTGTGAGCGCACAGCGACGAAGAGTTACCGGAGGGGAAGCCGGTGGCCGTCGGGTGCGGAAGGTACAGGTGGATCATGGTTGCTGGCGAGAGGCCTCTCAACGAGGTCAAGTTCCTTACCGTGGCGGAGGTCGCCTCGGTGATGCGAGTGTCGAAGATGACCGTGTACCGCTTGGTGCACAGCGGTCATCTGCCGGCGATCCGGGTGGGCAGGTCATTCCGGGTTCCGGAGCAAGCGGTTCACGAGTACCTCCGCGAGTCCTTTGTGGGGGTCGAGTCGGCCTAGGAGTTCCCTCGGATTACGTCCCTCACTCGGCGGCGGGTAGGCTAGGCCGACGTAGGTCGTGTGGGCCCAGACGCCCCGCACCGAGTGAAGAGAAGTGAGCGAGGGTAGTCGTGGGCTCTGTTATCAAGAAGCGGCGTAAGCGGATGGCCAAGAAGAAGCACCGCAAGCTGCTCAAGCGCACCCGCGTTCAGCGTCGCAACAAGAAGTAAGCGGCAGCTGTTCGTGCATCAGAGGCCCTTCCACCGATTCCCGGTGGGAGGGCCTCTGTGCTGTCGTACCCGAAGCGCTACGGTGACGCGTACGGAGTCCTTTTCGGGAGCCAGAGGAAGGCGCTGATCTTGGGCAAGGTCGTGCTCGTGACCGGAGCGGCCCGGCAGCTCGGAGGCCGTTTCGTACGGCGTGTTCAACGCGAACCCGGGGTGGACCGGGTGATCGCGGTGGACGCCGTCCCTCCCGGGCATCCACTGGACGACGCGGAATTCGTCCGCGCGGACATCCGCAGGCCCGCCATCGCGCGGGTGCTGGCCGAATACGGTGTCGACACGGTCGTGCATCTCGACGTCACGGGGACGCCGCTGGGCACCGGTGGCCGGGCCGCGGTCAAGGAGACCAACGTCATCGGCACGATGCAGCTGCTCGGCGCGTGCCAGAAGTCGCCGACGGTCCAACGGCTGGTGGTGAAGTCCACCACGAGCGTGTACGGCGCGGCGCCCCGCGACCCGGCGGTCTTCACCGAGAACACCCCGCCCAAGTCGCTGCCGAGCGGCGGCTTCGCCAAGGACGCGGTGGAGGTCGAGGGGTACGTACGCGGCTTCGCGCGGCGCAGACCCGATGTCGCGGTCTGTGTGCTGCGCTTCGCCAACATCCTGGGCCCCGCGGCGGACACCCCGCTCGCCGACTACTTCTCGCTGTCCGTGCTGCCGACGGTCCTCGGCTACGACCCGCGGCTCCAGTTCGTCCACGAGGACGATGTCGTCGATGTGCTGATGATCGCCTCGGACGGGCCGAGGAGGGGCACGCTCAACAGCGGGACGTTCAATATCGCCGGTGACGGTGTGCTGCTGCTCTCGCAGTGCGCGCGGCGGCTGGGGCGGCCCACGGTGCCCGTCGTGCTGCCCGCCGTCACCTGGGTCGGTTCGGCGCTCCGGGCGGTGGGCGTGACGGACTTCGCGCCGGAGCAGATCAGGCTGCTGACCCACGGCCGGGTGGTCAGTACGGACCAGATGCGCGAGACGCTGGGCTTCACGCCCTCGTACTCGACCGCCGAGGCGTTCGCGGACTTCGCGCGCGGCCGGGGCGCCGGTCTCGTACCGCCCGAGACCGCGGCGCGCACGGTCGACCGGCTCTCCCGTCTCGTCACCCTCGCCAACAAGGAGCGCATCCGACATGGCTGACGCCAAGGTTCTCCCCTTCGGTGATGATCCGAGGCCCCGTCGTGGTGCCACCGGCGGCGGAGGTGGCCGCCGGCAGCACGCGAAGGACGCCGCCGCGAAGCGCTCGTCCGGGCGGCAGGGCGGCCCGCTGGCGCCCGTACCGGAGCCTGCGGCTCCGGGCGCGCGGGAAGCGGCGGAGGAGCCTGCGGACGGGGCTGACGTCCCGCCCGCGGGGGACGGCGGCGGCGACTGGGAGCGGCGGATCGCGAGCGGGCTGGCGTTTCTGCGCCGGCGGGTCACGGGCGACTACCCGGTCGACGAGTTCGGCTACGACGAGGAGCTGACCGATCAGGTCCTGATGTCGCTGATCCGGCCGCTGTACGAGAAGTACTTCCGGGTCGAGGTGAAGGGCATCGAGAACATCCCGTCGGACGGCGGGGCGCTCGTGGTGGCCAACCACTCGGGGACGCTGCCGCTGGACGGGCTGATGATGCAGGTCGCCGTCCATGACAACCATCCGGCGGACCGGCATCTGCGGCTGCTGGCCGCCGATCTGGTGTTCATGCTGCCGGTGATCAACGAGCTGGCGCGGAAGGCCGGGCACACGCTCGCGTGCGCGGAGGACGCGGAGCGGCTGCTGCGGCGCGGTGAGGTCGTCGGGGTGATGCCCGAGGGCTTCAAGGGGCTGGGCAAGCCGTTCGGCGAGCGCTACAAGCTCCAGCGCTTCGGCCGGGGCGGGTTCGTGTCGACGGCTCTGCGGGCGGGGGTGCCGATCGTGCCCTGCTCGATCGTGGGCGCCGAGGAGATCTATCCGATGGTCGGCAACGCGCGGACGCTGGCGCGGCTGCTGGGGGTGCCGTACTTCCCGCTCACGCCCACGTTTCCCTGGCTGGGGCCGCTGGGCATGGTGCCGCTGCCGACGAAGTGGACGATCCAGTTCGGAGAGCCGATTCCGACGGACGGGTATCCGCCGGAGGCGGCGGAGGATCCGATGCTGATGTTCAATCTGACGGATCAGGTGCGGGAGCAGATCCAGCACACGCTGTACAAGTTGCTCGTCCAGCGGCGGTCCGTGTTCTTCTGACGTTCTTCGTTCTTCTGACGTTCTTCCGGCCGGGCCGGGTTTCCGGGGCCGCGCCCGCGCGTGACGGGTGCCGCGCACCCGCACATGGGTGATCGCCGGACGGGGTCGCGGGGGACCCGTCCGGCGATCGTGGTGGGTGGTTCAGTCCGCGTCCTCCGCCTTGATGCCGAGTCCCGGCAGGAGATCCGGCAGCAGCGGGGGGATCGTGACATTCGGCGCCGGACGCTCGGGGTTCTCCTTGCTGTTCTCCGACGGCGACGGGATGACGCTGTTGGGCGGCGGGTCGAGCAGGCCGCCCGTGCTGCCGCCGAGCAGCCCTTCCTCCGACGGGCTGCTGGAGTCCTGGCCCGACGGCTTGGGCTTGTCGCCGGTGTGCGGGCCGGGGGCGCCGCCCTCCTCGTTGCTCTTGGCGGGGGCGGACGGCGTGGCGGGGGACTTCTCGGTGTGGCTGGAGCCGCCGGCGTCCGCCGGGGAGCCGGGGCGGGTGGTGCTCTGGTGCTTCTCGGGCGGTTTGGGCAGCAGTGACTTGAGCGGCGCGACCTCTTCGTCTATGGCGTCGAAGACCGAGCTGACCTCGTTGCCCACGTCCGTCAGCTGGACGGGCAGCCGCTCGCGCAGCCCGTTCCACGCCTGGCGGTGCGAGGCGGAGAACGACGAGAGGGTCGCGATCGGGCCGATGGAGCCGTCCCGTTCGTACGCCTGGTGAAGCAGGCGGTGGCCCTCGGTCGCGTCGTGCTTCATCCCGCTGAGCGTGCGCCGGATCTCGGCGAGCGACTCGTGGTCGAGCGGACCGGAACGGCCGCGCTCCATGAGCCGGCGGGCTTCGCTGAGCCGGGTCGAGGCATGGTCGAGATACAGCTCGCCACGGTCGGACTCGTCGCCCGCCATATTGAGCTTGATGTCTTCCATGCCGCGCTTCAGCCCGTACAGCGAATCACCGGGCAGGGCGTCGGAACTGGCAGCGGCCACCCCGCCGAAGGCTCCGGCCGCCACACCCACGGTGAGCCCGCCGGCCGCGAGGCCCTTGGTCCACCGGGATCTCGGCCGCAGCTTGCGGAGCGGGGAGGCCCGGTGCGCACCCCGGCCGGAGGTCCGCTGCTCCGGCACCGTAGGTCCCGGAGACACCTCCCCGGCGGCTGTGCCCTCCTGAAGCATGGCCTCCATGGCTGCCACGAGCTGGGCTCGCTGCACCACTTTGACCTCGGGATCAAGCGTGGGTCTCGGCAGTTCGCCGAGACCACGCGCCAGGGCCAACAGCCGCCCCTGTTCGGCCGGTTCGACCGACTCGGCGGGCTGGTCCCCCGCCGCTCCCTGGACCGTCTGGTCTTCCAGGGACTGGGCGAAGGCGTTCGCCCGCCGGTGCCCCGAAACGTTCGCGATCACTGGCGGCACCTCCTCTCGTCATGACGATCGACTCCCCTGGGGGTCCGGAAGGTTGCACGCCTTGAGCGCCTCCACACGAATGAGTGAGTGGCCGCGGGCATGGCGTGACCGCAGGGAGCCTGCATCCCGCACAACGAGCGGCGCGGCACTTGGGTTACGCACGGAGGATGATCGGACCAGTGCGTCATCGAGGCGTCACCGACTGTGAGTTGGGTTCCTGTTGGGGCGGGCCCGGGAGGCCGGCTCGGCGGGGGTGCTGACGGGGGTGCGCCGGCGGACGGCGGCGGCCGGTGGCGCTGAGGGGCGCCACCGGTCAGCGGGCGTCCTCCGGGAGCAGCCGGGCCAGGGTGCGTACGGCCCGGTACTGCAAGGTCTTGATCGCTCCTTCGTTCTTGCCCATGACCCGGGCGGTCTCGGCGACCGAGAGGCCCTGGAGGAAGCGCAGTGTGACGCACTCCTGCTGCTGGGGGTTGAGTTTCCGTACGGCTTCGAGCAGCGCCGCGTTGGAGAGGGACTCCAGGACGGAGTCCTCCGGGCTGCGCTCGACCTCGTTGGCGTCGAGCATTTCGCCTGTGGTCACTTCGAGGCGGAACCGGCTCGACTTGAAGTGGTCGGCGACCAGGTTCCGAGCGATGGTGACCAGCCAGGCGCCGAAATCGCGGCCCTGATAGGTGAACGTGGAGATCCGGCGCAGGGCGCGCAGGAACGTCTCGCTGGTGAGATCCTCCGCGGTCGCCTTCCCGCCCACGCGGTAGTAGATGTAGCGGTAGACGGTGTCGCTGTACTGGTCGTACAGCCGGCCGAAGGCCTCGGCCTCACCGGCCTGTGCGCGCTCGACGAGTTCCATCATGCGGGCGCTGTCGCTGTCGGCGGCCGGCCGGCGGGCGGTGGTCGAGGCGGTGGTGCTGCTTCGGCTTCCCCGTCTGCCGACTGCCGCACCACCGTTCGCCAGGGCATAACAAGGACCGATAGGGCCGCTCACGGCAGGGGCCGGTGCGGCGAGGGCGGGGACGGCGTACGCGGTGGGGACGAAGCCGCGCAAGCGGTCGAGGACCGTTGCGCGCAGCGTAGCCAGGCCCGAGGCGTCAACCCCGACGTGTGGGTACACGGGACTCCCAGAGGCAGAGCTTCCATCACGTGCAGTGCGGGACCGTTCACTCGTCGTAGCGACGGGTGGGGTCCGGTATGCGTCTGAGGAGAATAACGCTTCGTACAGGCAGTGCTACACCCAGTTGCTCAAATCATCGATTACGTCGCTTCCGTGACGCCTATGCGGCGTATCTAGTCGCACGTGGTGACCATTTACTGATCGGATTGAGTCAAGATCTGCTTGCTCTCGTGATGGGTTGTGTCTGAGTGACGACCGCGCGGCCCCCGCGGCTAGAACGCCGGGCTCGGTCACGGGCATCTGTACGTACGCGCATATGTGCGGGCTTGTCGCCGTACGAGGGCTTTTTCCGGTGCCGTCCGCGGCTCTTCGTGCCGGGGCGCACGGCCGTAGGGGCCCGTCCGGGTGTGGACGGGCCCCTACGGATACGGAGGGCTTCGGCGTGGCGTCAGCGGCGGCGGCGGTGCAGGGCGACCGCCGCGGCCGTGCCGCCCGCGATGGCGCCGACTCCGGCGGCGGCGGGAATGCCGACCTTGGCCGCCTTGCGGCCGGTCCGGTAGTCGCGCAGCCGCCATTCCAGCCGGCGGGCGTGCTTGCGGAGCTTGGTGTCCGGGTTGATGGCGTACGGATGTCCGACGAGCGAGAGCATCGGGATGTCGTTGTGCGAGTCGCTGTACGCCGCGCAGCGGTCCAGGTCGAAGCCCTCGGTCGCGGCCAGGGCGCGGACGGCCTCGGCCTTCGCGGGGCCGTGCAGCGGTTCGCCGACGAGCTTGCCCGTATAGACGCCGTCGACCGATTCGGCGACGGTGCCGAGGGCGCCGGTGAGGCCGAGCCTGCGGGCGATGATCGTGGCGGTCTCGATGGGCGCGGCCGTCACCAGCCAGACCTGCTGGCCGGCGTCCAGGTGGGCCTGGGCGAGGGCGCGGGTGCCGGGCCAGATGCGGTCGGCCATGTACTCGTCGTAGATCTCCTCGCCGATGGACATCAGCTCGGAGACGCGGTGGCCCTTGACGATGGACAGCGCGCTGTCGCGGGCGTCCTGCATGTGCTCGGGGTCCTCGACCCCGGCCAGCCGGAACCACGCCTGCTGCCAGGCGAACCGGGCGAGTTCCCGCCGCTGGAAGAACTTCCGCTTGTACAGGCCCCGGCCGAAGTGGAAGATCGAGGCGCCCTGCATCACGGTGTTGTCGAGATCGAAGAAGGCGGCGGCGCGGTCGTCCCCGAAGACGGGGAAGTCCGGCACCTCGTGGGCGCCCGACTCGCCGTCCTCCCGGGGGGTGGACGATTCCGGTGATTCCTGCGTGGACTTCAGCCCTGCCTCGGCTGCGGCCTCGCCCGCGAGCACGCTCCGTGCTGTGGCGGAGCGCCTACGAGGAGTGAGCCATCCCAGTGCGGCCATGTGGCGAGCATAGCCAGTCCGTTGGGCGTCCATGGACGCGTAGGGCCGCGGCGGGGTGAACTCTCCACGACCGGTGTGTAAATCCGGCGATCATGCGGATGGGGTCCCCCTGTGGACAACCGGCGGCTCCGCGGGGCGCGCGGGCGGAGAATGGCGCGTATGAGTCCTCTGCTGCGGCGTACGACGAAGAAGAAGGCGGACGAGCGGGTGGTGACGCTTGTCTCGAAGCCGGGGTGTCATCTGTGTGACGACGCGCGTGCGGTGGTCGCGGAGGTGTGCGAGCAGACCGGTGCATCCTGGGAGGAAAAGGATATTTCCCAGGACGAGGCGCTGTACCGGGCGTACTGGGAGCAGATTCCGGTGGTCCTGGTCGACGGCGAGCAGCACACGTTCTGGCGTGTGGACGCCGATCGGCTCCGTAGAGAACTGGGGGGCTGAAGGGAAAGACGGTTACCATCGTGGGCGCTTTGCTGGGTTTCCTCCGGTGATCACGCTCCCCGCCGCGCACGCGGTACGGGGGCTGTCGCGGGGGAGCCGGAGATCGGTCCCGGAAGGGCGCGCGAAGCGGTCTCGGGGGCGTATTCGTGAGGAGTGTGTACGGCTTTGCCCCCTTCGTGTGTGCAACGGGCTGAAGCGGCCGGCGGTTCCGTGATCGCCGGATCGGATCGCGTGACCCCGGTCACTTTGCTCGGACAAAGCGGACACCATCTTTGTGCACGCGTTCACAAAGACATAGCCTGCATTCGACGGGGCGGTCCTGGGACATACGGCCGCCTACAGCCCCGCTCATCCCGCAGGAGCACCGTGGCAACTGGCCGAACACACCGACCGGCGACCCGTAGCCGAGGAATCCCCGAGGCCACCGTCGCCCGGCTTCCGCTGTATCTGCGGGCGCTGACCGCTCTGTCCGAGCGTTCCGTGCCCACGGTCTCCTCCGAAGAGCTCGCGACGGCGGCGGGGGTCAACTCCGCGAAGCTGCGCAAGGACTTCTCCTACCTCGGTTCCTACGGGACCCGCGGGGTGGGCTACGACGTCGAGTACCTCGTCTACCAGATCTCCCGGGAGCTGGGGCTGACGCAGGACTGGCCGGTCGTGATCGTCGGGATCGGTAATCTCGGCGCCGCGCTCTCCAATTACGGAGGGTTCGCCTCCCGTGGCTTCCGGGTCGCCGCGCTGATCGACGCCGACCCGGCGATGGCCGGCCGGCCGGTCGCCGGCATGCCCGTCCAGCACATGGACGACCTGGAGAAGATCATCAGCGACAACGGCGTCTCGATCGGGGTCATCACCACCCCCGCCGGCGCCGCCCAGCAGGTGTGCGAGCGGCTGGTCGCCGCCGGGGTCACCTCGATCCTCAACTTCGCGCCGACCGTGCTCTCCGTGCCCGAGGGCGTGGACGTGCGCAAGGTCGACCTCTCCATCGAACTCCAGATCCTCGCCTTCCACGAGCAGCGCAAGGCGGGCGAGGGAGCCGCGGCGGCCGAGGCCGCCCTGCCGCCCGCGGCGCGCGAGAGCGCGGCGGACGGTACGAGCACCGCTTCCGGTACGTCGTCCGGCGCTGCGAACACGACGTCGGGGAACACCGCGTCGGCGGAGACCCCGTCGGCAGGGACCACGTCGGCCGACCGGAAGGGACCCGACGGGGACGTTCCGGCGGTGATGCCGGCATGAGTCTCCTGGTCGTCGGAGTGAGCCACCGCAGCGCGCCGGTGAGCGTGCTGGAGCGCGTGTCGCTGCCCACCGACTCGCAGATCAAGCTGTTGCGGGACACGCTCGCCGCCGAGCCCGCCACCGAGGCGGCGGTCCTCGCGACGTGCAACCGCATCGAGCTGTACGCCGACGTCGACAAGTTCCACGCCGGGGTCGCCGAGCTGTCCACGCTCCTCGCCCTGCACAGCGGCGTCGGCCTGGACGAGCTGACCCCCTATCTCTATGTGCACTACGAGGACCGGGCCGTCCACCACCTCTTCTCGGTGGCCTGCGGGCTGGACTCGATGGTCGTCGGCGAGGGCCAGATCCTCGGGCAGATCAAGGACGCGCTGGCGCTGGGCCAGGAGCTGCACACCGCGGGCCGGCTGCTCAACGACCTCTTCCAGCAGGCGCTGCGGGTCGGCAAGCGCGCCCACAGCGAGACCGGTATCGACCGCGCCGGGCAGTCCCTGGTCACCTTCGGCCTGGAGCAGCTCGCGGCCGGCGCCGCCGTCGAAGCCTGGGCCAAGGACAGGAGCGCGCTGGTCATCGGCGCCGGCTCGATGTCCTCGCTGGCCGCCGCCACGCTCGCGCGGACCGGCGTCAAGGAGATCGTCGTCGCCAACCGCACGCCCGCGCGTGCCGAGCGGCTCGTGCAGATCCTCAACCAGCCGGGACCCGCCCGCGTCAGCGCGCGCGCCGTCGGCATGAGCGCCCTCGGCGCCGAGCTGACCCGCGCGGACATCGTCGTCTCCTGTACCGGCTCGACGGGCCTGGTGCTGAGCGCCGACGCCGTCGAGGCCGGGGTGCACGGCCGCACCGCCCCGCAAGCCCTGCTCGACCTGGCCATGCCGCGCGACATCGACGCCGCCGTGCACCGGGTGGGCGGCGTCCGGTTCGTGGACATCGAGTCGCTGGCCGAGGCATCCGCCGACGCGCCGATGGCCGCCGATGTCGACCAGGTCCGCACCATCGTCTCCGACGAGGTGGCGGCCTTCGGAGCCGCCCAGCGCGCCGCTCACATCACCCCGACCGTGGTCGCGCTGCGCGCCATGGCCGCCGAGGTGGTCAGCAGCGAGGTCGCGCGCCTCGAAGGCAGGCTCCCCGATCTTGACGAGAAGCAGCGCGCCGAAGTCACCAGGACCGTGCGCCGCGTTGTCGACAAACTCCTGCACGCGCCCACCGTGCGGGTCAAGCAGCTGGCCAGCGAACCCGGCGGCGCCGGGTACGCGGACGCGCTGCGTGAACTCTTCGACCTCGACCCGCAGACGGTCGCCGCCGTCAGCCGGGCCGACCTGAATGACACCGACGGTGTAGGCAGAGGGCGAGTATGACCGAGAAGGCACTGGGGCCACTGAGGCTCGGCACCAGGCGCAGCAAGCTGGCCATGGCCCAGTCCGGGCAGGTGGCGAGCGCGGTGACGGAGCTGACCGGCCGCCCCGTCGAGCTGGTCGAGATCACCACGTACGGGGACACCTCCCGCGAGCACCTCGCGCGGATCGGCGGCACCGGCGTCTTCGTGACCGCGCTGCGCGACGCGCTGCTCGGCGGGGAGGTCGACTTCGCCGTGCACTCCCTGAAGGATCTGCCGACCACGCAGCCCGACGAGCTGACGCTGGCCGCCGTACCGCCGCGCGCCGACCCCCGGGACGCGCTGGTGGCGCGCGACGGGCTGACGTTCGAGGAGCTGCCCGCCGGCGCCCGCGTCGGTACGGGGTCGCCGCGCCGGATGGCGCAGCTCAACGCGTACGCCCGCAACCGCGGGCTGAGCATCGAGACCGTACCGATCCGCGGGAACATCGACACGCGCATCGGTTATGTCCGCAGCGGGGAACTCGACGCCGTCGTGCTCGCCGCCGCCGGGCTCCACCGCATCGGCAGGACGGACGAGGTGACCGAGTTCCTGTCGGTCGACTCCGTGCTGCCCGCCCCCGGCCAGGGGGCCCTGGCTGTCGAGTGCGCCGCGGTCAACGTGGACCTCGCCGCTGTGCTCGCGGAACTCGACGACCCGTACACCCGGGCCGCCGTGACCGCCGAGCGTTCCCTGCTCGCCGCCCTGGAGGCCGGTTGCAGCGCACCTGTGGGTGCGTTGGCCGACCTGCTGGCCGACGGACAGGTTGTCAACGAAATGCGCCTGCGCGGCGTCGTCGGCACGACCGACGGCTCGACGCTGGTGCAGCTGTCCACCACCGGTCCCGTACCCACGTCGCACAGCGACGCTCTCGCGCTCGGTCGCGAACTCGCGTCCGAGATGCTCGCCAAGGGTGCGGCCGGTCTTATGGGGGAGCGAGCACTTTGAGCCCCACCACCTCTGACCTTCCGGCCTGCTCCGCATCGGGGCACGTCACCTTCCTAGGTGCCGGACCCGGAGATCCGGGTCTGCTGACACTCCGCGCCGTCGAGGCGCTCGCGGGCGCTGATGTACTGATCGCCGAGCCTGATGTGCTCGACGTCGTACGAAGCCATGCGAGGGCGGGAGTAAGCACCCCTGCGCTGACGGTTGTTGACGATGTGTCAGCAGCCGCCGGGATCCCCGCGATCCGGGATGCGGCCAATATTGTCATGGAGGCCGCGCGGGGCGGCAGGCGGGTGGTCCGTGCGGTCGCGGGCGACCCCGGCCTCGACGGCGACGCCGGCACGGAGATGCTCGCCTGCGCCACTGCGGGCATTCCCTTCGAGGTCGTCCCCGGCATCGCCGCCGCGGTCGGTGTGCCGGCCTACGCCGGGGTACCGCTGCGCGACGCACAGGGTGCGGACGTACGGTTCGTCGACGCCAGAACGGCCGGCGAGCGCTGCTGGTCCGAGATCGGCGTCAGCGACGGCACGGTGGTGGTCTCCGCCACGCTGGAGACGGTGGCCGCCGCCGCCGGTGAGCTGGTCGCGGCCGGCCGCAAGCCGGACACCCCGATGACCGTCACCGTCGCCGGCACCACCACCCGGCAGCGCACGTGGAACGCCACGCTCGGCACCATCGCGCAGATCCTCAAGCAGGCCAAGGTGCTGCCCTCCCCGGAGGGGCACCGGCCGGTCATAGCCGTGGTCGGTGAGCGCAGCGCGGCCGCACAGCGCGACCAGCTCGCGTGGTTCGAGTCCAAGCCGCTGTTCGGCTGGAAGGTCCTCGTCCCGCGCACCAAGGAGCAGGCCGCGTCGCTCTCCGACCAGCTCAGGTCGTACGGCGCTGTCCCGCAGGAGGTGCCGACCATCGCGGTCGAGCCGCCGCGCACGCCCCAGCAGATGGAGCGCGCCGTCAAGGGCCTGGTCACCGGGCGCTACGAGTGGATCGCGTTCACCTCGGTCAACGCGGTGAAGGCGGTGCGGGAGAAGTTCGAGGAGTACGGACTCGACGCGCGCGCCTTCGCCGGGATCAAGGTCGCCGCCGTGGGCGAGCAGACCGCAGCCTCGCTCGTCGACTTCGGGGTCAAGCCCGACCTCGTACCGTCGGGCGAGCAGTCCGCCGCCGGGCTGCTGGACGACTGGCCGCCCTACGACCCGGTCTTCGACCCGATCGACCGGGTGTTCCTGCCGCGTGCCGACATCGCCACCGAGACGCTGGTGGCGGGCCTGATCGAGCTGGGCTGGGAGGTCGACGACGTCACCGCGTACCGCACCGTGCGCGCCTCGCCGCCGCCGGCCGAGACCCGTGAGGCGATCAAGGGCGGCGGGTTCGACGCGGTGCTCTTCACCTCGTCCTCGACCGTACGGAACCTGGTCGGCATCGCGGGCAAGCCGCACAACGTGACGGTGATCGCGTGTATCGGCCCGGCGACGGCGAAGACCGCCGAGGAGCACGGCCTGCGGGTCGACGTCCTGTCGCCCGAGCCGTCCGTGCACAAGCTGACGGAGGCGCTCGCCGCGTTCGGCGCACAGCGCCGGGAGGCGGCGAAGGAGGCCGGTGAAACGGTCACTCGCCCGAGTGAGCGGCGTCCCGGCGGCAGGAGACGGCGGACGACGACCTGAACGGCCGCAGTCGGTTACGTGAGGTAACAAGAGGTGACGAGAGGGGTTCTGCCGCGGGGAAAGCGGCCGGGCCCCTCTCGCGTTTGCCGGTCCCGCTGTCGGCAAGCGCACGGTGCGGCCGGGGCTATCGTCGAAGGATGACTGAGTACGGATCCTTCCCCGGCGCGCGCCCCCGGCGGCTGCGGGTCAACCCGGTGATGCGACGCATGGTGGCCGAGACCCGGCTGCACCCGGCGGACTTCATCCTCCCCGCGTTCGTGCGGGAGGGGATCAGCGCCCCCGTCCCGATCTCCTCGATGCCGGGCGTTGTCCAGCACACCCTCGACACGCTGCGCAAGGCGGCGGTGGAGGCGGTCTCCGCCGGGGTCTCCGGGATCATGCTCTTCGGCGTTCCCGAGGAGGAGAAGAAGGACGCGACGGGGTCGGCGGGCACCGACCCGGACGGCATCCTCCAGGCCGGGATCCGCGCGGTAAGGGAAGAGGTCGGTGACGAATTGCTCGTCATGTCCGACCTGTGCCTGGACGAGTTCACCGACCACGGCCACTGCGGGGTGCTGGACGCCGAGGGCCGGGTCGACAACGACGCGACGCTGGAGCGGTACGCCGAGATGGCCCAGGTCCAGGCCGACGCGGGCGCCCATGTGGTGGGCCCCAGCGGCATGATGGACGGCCAGGTCGGGGTCGTCCGCGACGCGCTCGACACGATCGGCAAGGAGGACGTGTCGATCCTCGCGTACACCGCGAAGTACTCGTCCGCCTTCTACGGCCCCTTCCGCGAGGCCGTCGGCTCCTCGCTCAAGGGCGACCGCAAGACGTACCAGCAGGACCCGGCGAACGTCCGCGAGTCGCTGCGCGAGCTGGCGCTCGACCTGGCGGAGGGCGCCGACATGGTCATGGTCAAGCCGGCCCTGCCCTACCTCGACATCCTGGCGCGTATCGCCGCCGAGACGGACGTGCCGGTCGCGGCGTACCAGATCTCCGGTGAGTACGCGATGGTCGAGGCGGCGGCGGAGAAGGGCTGGATCGACCGGGACGCGGCGATCCTGGAGACCCTGACGGGCATCAAGCGCGCGGGCGCGAACGTGATCCTGACGTACTGGGCGACGGAGGCCGCGCGGCGGCTGTGAGGCAGACGTCGAACAGCCCGCGATTCGGCTGTTCGACGCGGGTTGCCACGCGTGGGTCACGTCAGTTGGCGTCGGGGGTGGACGCGGCGGCGCTGCTGTACCAGCTGGTGACGGCGGCGTCGTCGACGGCGTAGGAGCCGGGGAGGTCGAGAGCGGCGGTGTGGGAGTCCTTGGCGTCCACGGTGATGTCCACCTGCTTGAACTCCGGCGTGCCCTCGGCCCTGGTGGTGTTGGGAATGAGGGTGGCGTAGGCGGTGGTGGAGCCGGAGAGCTTGATGAAGTCGTCGGCGGGCGTCTTCATCAGTTCGGCCGGGTAGGCGGTGGTCTTCTCGGCGGAGCTGAAGAGGACGAGGGGGGCGCTGCCGGCCAGCTCGCAGGTGATGCCCGACTGCGCCTTGGCGGTGACGAGGAGGTAGCCGGTGACCTCCGACTTGGCGATCGTGAAGTCCAGGTCGTTGGTGCCGCAAGTCTGCCCGACGCCCTCCTCCTTGGCGTTGTCGGCGTCGGTGCCCTTGTCCGAGGAGCCGCCGGAGCTGCCGGAGCTTCCGGAGCCGCCCGTGGTCGAGGCCGGGGGGTTCGTGGAGTCCCCGGCGGCGAGGTCGTCGTCGTCACAGGCGGTGAGACCGGTGGCGAGTGCCGCCGTGGCGGTGACGGCCAGGATGACGCGGGTGGAACGGTTGGCGAGGAGCGAACGCATGGGGATCTCCATCGACTTGGTGGTTAAGGCTGCGACCTGCTGACATCGCCAACTCTAGGGCTGAGGTGTTCATGAAACGATCTCGCGAATGTCCGGATTCTGTCCCGTCGGCAGAGCCCTGTGTAACGGCGATCGGCCCTCGTGCGGCCGCTGCCCGGCCCCTCTTCGGCGTCCCAAGTCCCGCGCCGCGCACTCCTTTTGACGCCGGAGAGTGACCGTACGGGGCTGGGCCGACCTGGGGCGGAGGCCGGTTGTCGGTGGCCGCTGGTAGAACGTGGCGCATCGTCACCCACGTCTCCGGCGCCTCGGGAGCCTCACCGTGTCCGTCCATCACGTCCAGCACCTCTACGGACTGCCCGCCTACACCTTTCCGCCGTAGGCCCACCCCGACGAGCTGCCCGACCCCGGGGACGTCGCCTGGCGGTTCCAGTGCGGGCCGTACTCGACCGACGAGCCCTTCGACGTCTGCTGGGAGCGCTTCACCACGTCGGTCGAGCTGGAGAAGGTACGGGCGGTGATCCTCGGGTACCCCTGGTACGACTTCGAGGGCGCCGGCGCAGAGGCGCTGCTCGGCGGGCAGTCGCTCACCCATCTCAGGGAACTCGACCTCTCCCACCACTTCCTCGGCCACGCCATGATGCCGCGGATCTGGACGGAGCTGGAACCGGCCGGGGTCCGGGTGAACCTGATCGGGAAACAGGAGCCCGAGGACTACGGCGACATGCCCTACATGGGTGACGACGAGGACGGCCGCTACATCGCGGTGGCCGAATGAGCACCGGACGCGCTGCCCCTGCTGCGCCTGCGCCTGCCCCTGCCCCCGCTGCCGCCACCGTTTCCGTACCGTCCCGAAAGGCTTCGCGATGAGGCACACCCCCGGGTTCGAGGACCCGGACGACCTCCGGATCACCAGTCTCCGGCTGGACGGCGGGAGTCCCTGGCGGACGTCCGACGCCACGGTGCCGTACGGACATGTCCTGTACGCGACGGGGGCGACGTACCGGAGACCCCGGAGCCGGACGACTTCGTCATCCTCAGCGAGGAACTCGACGGCAGGCGGCCGTGGTCGCACGTGAACCGGGCGGTCGGCGTGCGGCCGCGCCACGTCCTGCGCGCGGCCCTCGCCACGGGACGGACGCCCGCGGACATCGCGGAGCGGCCGGCCTCGATGGGCCACCGGCTGCCCGGGAACGCGCAGATGCCGGAGGCCGCGGACGAGGCGGACGTCCGGCTGCTGGCGGCGGTCGAGCCCACGCGCTCTCTGCTGGACAACGTCCACCTGGAGCACGTGCTGCGCGCCGCGAGCCTGACGGGGAGGAGCCCGGCGGATGTCGCGTCGCGGCTGACGGCCCTCGGGTACCGGCTGCCGGACGAGGTGGAGTACCCGGAGGTGCGGGGCGCGGGGTAGCGGGGGCGGTGGTGGAGAGAGGCGCGGGGGTTCTGCCCCGCGCCTCTCTTCTGTCTGTGTCTTCTGTCCGTCCCCTCTGTCTGTCTCCTCTCTCCGTGCCTGGACGTGGCGGCCCGGATCCACTACTCTGAAAAAGAACTAGTCGATATATGCGAGTAGCTTGAGGTGGTGACTACAGCGTGTCCATGAAGGATCCTGCGGCGAGCTGGCTGCGCGGAACGCTGCCCCTGGCGCTCGCCGCCATCCTCGCCCGGGGCGATCAGCACGGTTACGCGCTGGTGCAGGAGCTGGCCGCGCGGGGCTTCGGCTCCGTCAAGGGCGGCGCGCTGTATCCCGTACTCGGCCGGATGGAGACCGACGGGCTGGTGGAGGCCCGCTGGGAACCGGGGGACGGCGGTCCTGGCCGCAAGGTGTACCGGCTCACCGAGGCGGGCCGGGCTCGCCTGAAGGAAGAGGCAGAGAGCTGGCAGCAGTTCTCCGCCGCGATGGACCAACTGCTTGAATCCGACACGGAGGAGTCGTCGTGACCGACACCGACACAGATGCCCGCTGGAACGCCCGGGTGCGGCTGGCCCTGGCCTCCCGCTCGGTGGACCACCGCACCGCCGACGTGGTGCTCGACGAGGTCGCCCAGCACTGCGCGGCCACCGGCGAGACGCCCGAGGAGGCATTCGGTTCCGCCGAGGAGTACGCGGACACCGTCGTGAAGGAGCGCGTCCCGCCCGAGGACCGGGCCGGGAGCACCGGCACGCACGCCGAGCACGTCGGCGCCGCGCTCATGGGAACCGGCTGCGTCGCCCTCCTGGCCGGTCCAGTCCTCTGGATCATCGAGGGCGCCATGCTCCCGGTGACCGTGGCCGGGCTGGTCGGGGCGGTGCTCGTCGGTCTCGCCCTGACGGGTGGCAACGTGGCGTTCACCCTCTCCGGTTCCCGGGTGCGCGCCGCTGTCTGCTGGGGGAGCGCCACCGCTGTCCTGGTCGTGCTCGCCGCCATCGCCTTCACCACCCTGCCCGCCACCGGCCTCGGCCGGATACCCGCCCTCGCCGTGTCCGTACTGGGGATTACGCTCCTCTACTGGGGGGTGAAGCACGGCTCGGACTCGGACCCGGACTCGGACTCGGGCTCCGGCAAGGGCGCGCCCGCTCAGGCCGACCTCGGTACCGGGGCCGAGGGCTGGCTGCGTGAGCTGACGCGGCTGCTGAAGGAGGAGCACGGGATCCGCGCCGCCCGCGCGGCGGAGCTCACCGCCGAGGCCGCCGAGCATCTGCGGGCCTCCGGGGGACGGCCCGAGGAGGAGTTCGGGCCGGTGGGCCCGTACGCGGTGCGGCTGTCCGACGAGGACTCCACGTCCCACGAACGCTGGTGGCTGCGCGACGGCGTCCGCTCGTCCGTGCTGAGCCTGTTCATAACCGTCGGCCTGACGGTGTCCGCCTACAGGGCCGGTCTGCCGGTCTGGCAGGTGATGGTGGGCTGCGCGGCCGTCGCGGTGGAACTGGCGATACTCGTCAGCTGCGTAGTGAGCAGGCGGTCACGGTCCTCCTCCCGGGCGTGACTTCTTCCTCCCGGGAGTGGCCGCCTCCTCCCCGAGGCGGCCACTCCGCACCGGTACGGCCCGGTCAGCCGGCGGTCGGTTTCACCTCACCGGAGATCGGCAGCCCGAGCCGGGACGTCGCCTGGGCGACCAGGCGGGACATCTGGGTGGCGCCGTACTGCTGGAAGTGGGTGTCGTCGGAGACGCCGTTCGGGAAGTTGGGGTACTGGCCGGGGCTCAGCCACAGGAAGACCCCCTTGGCCGCCTCGGGGCCGATCCCGTTCAGGTACGTGCGGCTGAGCGCCGACAGGTCGACCAGCGGCGCGCCCTCCTCGGCGGCCACGGCCTTGGCGGCGTCCACGTACGCCGGGAACGAGACGTTGAACTGCCCGGTGGACGCGTTGTACGAACGCCGCGACACCGGAGTCACCACCACCGGGGTCGCCCCGCGCGTGCGGGTGGCCCGGATGTAGTCGTTGCGCAGATATTCCTTGTAGTCGGCGGGCGACGTGTAGCGCTCGGCGTTGCCGACCGTCGCGTCGTTGTGGCCGAACTGCACGAAGAGGCAGTCGCCCGGCTTGATCACCTGATGGATCGCCGCGAGCCGCCCCTGCTCGATGAACGAACGCGAACTGCGGCCGCCGATGGCGTGGTTGGCGACCGTGATGTTCGACGTGAAGAACGGCGCCAGCGTCTGCCCCCAGCCGGCCTGCGGGTAGTACCCGGAGTTGTACGTCTGCGCGGTGGAGTCGCTCGCGATGTACAGCGTGCCGGTGGCGCGGGTGTCCGCGCTCGCGGCCGTCGCCGCCGTGGCGGAGAGGCCGAAGGCCACGGCGGTGGCGGTGGTACCGGCGAGGAAGCTTCTGCGGCTGATGGGGGACATCCGGAACTCCTGACGGGGTGGGGGAGAGAGGGGGATGGAGCCGTCGTCAGGAGGTTGTCGCCGCCGGGGCGGAAAAGGTTGCGGTCCGGATGGTACGGCTGACGGCCCGGCCCGTTCGGCCAGCCGTACCACCGCTGTCCTCATACGGGGCCCGGCAGCCTCGGCGCTCGTACCGGGGAGCCGGGCTCATCGAGCCAGAGGTGCTGTCCGGCGGGGGTGACGGTGAGGCCGTACCGGGTACGGACCGGTGACCCCGCCTCCCGCCACCACGCGTACGCGGCCTCCACCTCGTCCCAGATCGCGCGCGGGCCGTGCTGCCGGAGTCCGTACGAGGTCCGTCCGTCCGGGACGAAGTCCACGCTCGTCCAGGAGCCGGTGGCATGGTCGGCCAGCCAGAGTGTGAACTCGCCGTCAGGGCCGTGGCCGACGCTGTAGCGGCAGTCGGGGACGAGGACGCCGGCGGTGAACGTGGCGTCCTCGTCGCCGAAGACGGAGCGCGGGTCGAGGCTTGTGGTCGTGGCCGCAGGGGGCTGCGACCGCGCCCGTACGGTGGCCATCACGTCGCGGTGCGGCGTCTCACCCCGATTCCACATGAACGCGGAGTCACCGATGACCGGGCCGCTCGCGGTGGAGTCCCCGGCCCGGGTGAGGCGCAGCAGGACGCCGTTGTAGAGGCCGGTCCCCCAGGGCAGCACGATGACTCCGCCGGGGGCGGTCTGCTCGACCAGGGCGTACGGCACCGTATGGAGGGCGCAGGTGGCGATCGTACGGTCGTACGGCGCGTGCGCGGGGGAGCCCAGCCTGCCGTCGCCGGTGACGACGGTGGGCGCGTATCCGGTGCTTTTCAGGTTGGCCCGGGCCGCGTCCGCGATACGGGGGTCGACCTCCACGGAGACCACCTGGCGGTCGCCGAGCCGCTCGGCGAGGAGCGCGGCGTTGTAGCCGGTGCCCGTGCCGATCTCCAGCACGCTCACGCCGTCCGCGACGGCGAGGGCGTCGAGCATGCGGGCGACGACGCGCGGCATGCTCGCGGAACTGGTCGGGACGCGCGCTCTTGTCCCGCCGTCGCTCTCGCCGTCCTCGACGTGTGTGACGAGCGCCCGGTCCTCGTACGCGAGGGCGTGCCACCGGGCGGGGTCGGCGGCACGGTCGACGGGGCGGTAGCCGTCCGCACCGTCCTCGGCGCGGATGCCAGACACGGTCGGGCAGAAACCGCGCGCGGTCGACCCGGGCGAACGTGTCGGTCCACGCCGGGGCGAGATGACCCGCTCGGGCCAGTTGCTCGGCGAGGGTGGCCGGTGAGGTTTCCGGGCTCACCTCTTCGGTGTCTCCGGGCGCTTCGGGTCGGCCGGTGGGAACGGCTTGTCGGGCTTGTGTCCGTCGCTCCCGGCGGTGTCCGGTTCGCCGCCGTGGCTGCCACTCATGGGATCGGTCGCCCTTTACACGGTGAAGTAACTCTCTGTGTCCGAAAGCTATCGGACGGGAACGATCGGTGGAAGGGCGCGGCGGCAGCGCGAAGTAGTGGGAGCGGGGCGCTCGGGCGCGGGCGGCTGCCCGCGGACAGCACTCCGCCCCCGTAGTCACCCATCAGGCGAACTACGGGGGCGGAGACGGCGCTACGCCGCGGTCAGAGCCGTTCGGGCGCCCGGATGCCCAGGAGCGCCAGGCCCCGCTCGATCGTGCGGGCCGTGAGGTCGCAGAGGAAGAGGCGGTTCTCCACGACCTCGGCCGGGTTGTCGTCGCTCAGTACGTGGCACTGGTCGTAGAAGGTCGTGTAGAGCGAGGCCAGTTGGTAGATGTACGCGGCCAGCTTGTGCGGCTCGTACCCCGCCGCGGCCTCCGCCAGGACGTCGCCGAACTGGTCCAGGTGCAGGCCGAGCGCCCGCTCCGCCGGGGCCAGGGCCAGCTCCGGGTGGGCGGCCGGGGTGGCGTCGCCCGCCTTGCGGAGGATGGACTGGATCCGGGCGTACGCGTACTGGATGTACACCGACGTGTCGCCGTGCAGCGAGACCATCTGGTCCAGGTCGAACTTGTAGTCACGGGCCGCCGAGGTTGACAGGTCGGCGTACTTCACCGCGCCGATGCCCACCTGCTTGCCCCGCTCGGCGATCTCGTCCTCGCTGAGGCCGGCCTTCTCGGACTTCTCCCGCACGACCGCCGTCGCCCGCTCCACGGCCTCGTCCAGCAGGTCGACCAGCCGTACGGTCTCGCCCTCACGGGTCTTGAACGGCTTGCCGTCCTTGCCCAGCACCGTACCGAAGGCGAGCTGGACGGCCTGGACCTCCTCGCTCAGCCAGCCGGCCCTGCGGGCGGTCTCGAAGACCATCTTGAAGTGCAGGGACTGCCGCGCGTCGACCACGTACAGCAGGTTCGTCGCGGACAGCTTCCCCACCCGGTCGCGGATGGCGGAGAGGTCGGTGGCCGCGTAACCGTAGCCGCCGTTGGTCTTCTTCACGATGAGCGGGACGGGGTTGCCGTCCGGGCCCTTCACGTCGTCGAAGAAGACGCACAGCGCGCCCTCGGAGCGGACGGCGACGCCCGACTCCTCCAGCAGCCGGCAGGTCTCCTCCAGCATGTCGTTGTAGCCGGACTCGCCCACGACGTCGGGGTCGTGGATCTCCATGTCCAGCTGGTCGAAGACCGAGTAGAAGTAGATCTTCGACTCGTCGACGAACCTCTGCCAGAGGGCGAGGGTCTCCTTGTCGCCCGCCTGGAGCGCCACCACCCGGTCGCGCGAGCGCGCCTTGAACTCCTCGTCGGAGTCGAAGAGCGCGCGCGACGCCTTGTAGAGCCGGTTGAGGTTGGACATCGCGGTCTCGCCGTCGATGTCCTGGCCGCCGCCGGTGTCCTGGCCGCCGCCGGTGTCCCGGCCGTCGCCGGTGTCCCGGCCGCCGGTCCCCTCGGAGTCGCCCTTGTGGTCCAGCTCGTGCGGGTGCTCGATCAGATACTGGATGAGCATGCCGAACTGGGTGCCCCAGTCGCCGATGTGGTGGCGCCTGATCACCTTCTCGCCCGTGAACTCCAGCATCTCGACCATGGCCGCGCCGATCACCGCGGACCGCAGATGCCCGACGTGCATCTCCTTGGCCACGTTCGGCTGCGCGTAGTCGATGACCGTCGTGCCGGGCCGCTCCGCGTACGGGACGCCGAGCCGGTCGCCGTCGGCCGCCCGCGCCGCCAGGGTCTCGGTGATCGCCCGGTCCGTCAGCGTGATGTTGAGGAAGCCGGGGCCCGAGACCTCGATGTCCGCGATCAGCTCGGGCGCGGTCAGCGCCGCCACGACCCGGGTCGCCAGCTCCCGCGGAGCGCCCTTGAGCTGCTTCGCGAGCGCCAGGATGCCGTTGGCCTGGAAGTCCGCCCGGTCGCTTCGGCGCAGCAGCGGACTCGCGGAACCGGCCTCCGGCAGGGCTGCCGAGAGGGCGTCCGCGATGCGCTGATCGACGGTCGAAGCGAGGGAAGTGACCGGGGCCATGGGCTGGTGCCGTTCCTGTTGGTGTGGTGGGGAAACGTGTCCAGTATCCCACGCGGTAACAAGCCATTTTCGCTCTGTCGTAGGTACCTGGGAGAATGGCTCTCGCCGGTTTTGTTGGGCGTACGAGAAAGAAGAAGGACGTGCCGATCGTGGCTCCGAGCACCGAGGCCGACTGGGTCTCCCGTTTCGCGGACGATGTCATCGCCGAGTCGGAGCGTCGTGCACCCGGCAAACCGGTGGTGGTCGCGTCCGGGCTGTCGCCCTCCGGCCCCATCCACCTGGGGAACCTCCGCGAGGTCATGACCCCGCACCTGGTCGCGGACGAGATCCGCCGCCGGGGGTACGAGGTACGCCACCTGATCTCCTGGGACGACTACGACCGCTACCGGAAGGTGCCCGCGGGCGTCCCCGGTACGGACTCCTCCTGGGCCGAGCACATCGGCAGGCCCCTCACGTCCGTACCGGCCCCGGCGGGCTCCCCGTACCCGAACTGGGCGGAGCACTTCAAGGCCGCGATGACGGAGGCGCTCGCCGAGCTGGGCGTCGCGTACGACGGCATCAGCCAGACCGAGCAGTACACGTCGGGCGTCTACCGCGAGCAGATCCTGCACGCGATGCGCCACCGCGCGGACATCGACGCGGTCCTCGACCGGTACCGGACGAAGGACAAGCCGAAGACGCAGCCCAAGAGCCAGAAGAAGGCCGAGGAAGCCGAGCTGGAGGCCGCCGAGGGCTCCGGCGCCGCCGCCGAGGACGACGGCAGCGGCGGCAGCGCCGGCTACTTCCCGTACAAGCCGTACTGCGGCGGCTGCGGCAAGGACCTCACCACCGTCACCGCGTACGACGACGCGACGACGGAGCTGACGTACACCTGCGACGGCTGCGGCTTCTCGGAGACGGTGGCGCTGAGCGGGTTCAACCGCGGCAAGCTGGTCTGGAAGGTCGACTGGCCGATGCGCTGGGCCTACGAGGGCGTGATCTTCGAGCCGTCCGGCGTCGACCACTCCTCGCCCGGCTCGTCCTTCGTCGTCGGCGGCCAGATCGTGCGCGAGATCTTCGACGGAGTGCAGCCCATCGGCCCGATGTACGCCTTCGTCGGCATCTCCGGCATGGCGAAGATGTCCTCCAGCAAGGGCGGCGTCCCCACCCCGGCCGACGCGCTGAAGATCATGGAGGCGCCGCTGCTGCGCTGGCTGTACGCGCGCCGCAGGCCGAACCAGTCGTTCAAGATCGCCTTCGACCAGGAGATCCAGCGGCTGTACGACGAGTGGGACGCGCTGGAGCGCAAGGTCGCCGACGGCTCCGTCCTGCCGGCCGACGCCGCCGCCTACGCGCGGGCCGTCGGTACGGCGGCCGGCAAGCTGCCGAGCACGCCGCGCCCGCTGCCCTACCGCACCATCGCCTCGGTCGTGGACATCACGGCGGGCGCCGAGGAGCAGACGCTGCGCATCCTCAGCGAGCTGGACCCGGCGCACCCGCTGACCTCGCTCGACGAGGCGCGCCCCCGCCTCGACCGCGCGGAGAACTGGATCACCAGCCAGGTCCCGGCCGAGGCGCGCACCATCGTGCGCGCCGAGCCGGACCACGAGCTGCTCGGCTCGCTGGACGAGCAGGGCCGCGAGTCGCTGCGGCTGCTCCTGGAGGGCCTGGACAGCCACTGGTCGCTGGACGGTCTGAGCACCCTCGTCTACGGCGTGCCGAAGGTCATGGCGGGGCTGGCCCCCGACGCCAAGCCGACGGCGGAGCTGAAGACCGCCCAGCGGTCCTTCTTCGCGCTGCTGTACCGGCTGCTGGTGAGCCGCGACACCGGGCCCCGGCTGCCCACGCTGCTGCTGGCGGTGGGGGCGGACCGGGTGCGCAAGCTGCTCGGCGCCTGAGCGACAGGTCGAGAAGTCGAGAGATCGACTGGCAGGGAAGGGCCCCACCCGGCTCGGTGACCGGCGGGTGGGGCCCTTCGCCGTCCGGCTTCAGGGGCGCGCGGGGCCCACGAGCTTGGCCTGCGCAGCCTCGTGCGGGGGTTCCGGAGCCGTATCCGGCACCTTGTTCGGTACCTGGTCCGGCATCTGGTCCGGCATCTGGTCCGGCACCTCCGCCACCGGCTTGCCCGTGGTCAGTGCGATCCGTGCCGCCTCCAGGTCGAGCATCCCCTCCCACCTGGCGACGACGAAGGTCGCGACGCAGTTGCCGAGCAGGTTGGTGACCACCCGCATGGTGTCCATCAGCCGGTCGGCGGCCAGCAGCAGCGCCACCGCGCCCGCCGGCACCACGTCCAGCGCCGCCACCGTGGCCGACAGGGCGAGGAACGCGGAGCCGGGTATGCCGGCCATGCCCTTCGAGGTGAGCATCAGCACGAGGACCACGGTGAGCTGCTGCCCGAGGGAGAGGTCGACGCCCACCGCCTGCGCCATGAAGAGCGTGGCCAGTGAGAGGTAGATCGAGGCGCCGTCCAGGTTGAAGGAGTAGCCGGTCGGCAGCACCAGACCGGTCGGCGCCGGGGCGCAGCCGGCGCCCCGCAGCTTCTCCATCATGCGCGGCATCACGGACTCGCTGGAGGCGGTGGCGACGGCGAGCGAGAACTCCGAGCGGGTGTAGACGAGGAACCGCCACAGACTCAGCCCGGTGAAGACCCGCAGCAGCACCCCGAGCCCGATGATGAAGAGCAGGGCGGCGCCGTAGCAGGCCGCGAGGAGCTTCCCGTACGAGGAGAGCGCGCTCAGTCCGTACTGCCCGATGAGGTACGCGGCGGAGCCGAAGGCCGCGAGCGGGGCCAGCTTCATGACGTACCCGACGAGCTTGAAGATCACCTCGCCGGTCTGGTCGATCAGGTTGAGCACCAGCGGTGCCCTCTGCCGGCCGACGTGCAGGATCGCGGCGCCCACCAGCACGGCCAGCAGCAGCACTTGGAGCAGCTGGTTCTCGGCGAAGGCGCTGACCGCGCTCACCGGGATGACGCCCAGCAGGAACCCGGAGACCCCGGGCAGTTCGGCGCCGCCCGTCGTGGCCTCCACGGCGCTCTCGTCCAGGTGCGGATGGCCGCCCGCGAAACCGGCGCCCGGCTGGAAGACGTTGCCGATGACCAGGCCCAGCAGCAGCGCCAGGGTGGTCACCACCTCGAACCAGATGAGCGCCTTCACTCCGATCCGGCCCACCGACTTGAGGTCGCCCGCCTTGGCGATGCCCAGGACCACGACACAGAAGACCAGCGGCGATATCACCATCTTGATCAGCCGCAGGAAGCCGTCCGAGATCAGCTTGAGGCTGTCCGCGCTGCCCGGCCAGAGGGCACCGACCGCGATCCCGAGCAGGATCGCGACGAGTACGTGGACGAAGGGGGAGCGCAGCAGCGCCCGGGGCAGGGACGCCCGGGGCGGTGGCGTGCGCGACGGTGGCGTTCGGGGCTCGGACGGGACCGGTGTGGGGGGCATGGCGTAATCACTCCTCGGCGGCTCGACTTCCGAATGATGGAAGAAGGGTTCCGGAGAGTTTCTTGGAGTGCGGTCACATGGCGGAGTCCGAGCGGTAAACGAGGTGTGTCGGGGGCGACGGAGGCGCCCCCTCACCCCCTCCCGGCCCCCTCCCGTGCGTTACGCGATGTACTCGTCCATCTCGGACTGGTAGCGGTCCTTGCAGCTCTTGAGGTGCGGCCGGAGCGAACTCTCGCTCAGCGGGCCGCCGTTGCGTCCCTTGAGGCCGTACAGATCCATCAAGTAGAGCCCGAACTGACGGCCGTTGGGGAAGTCGCCGTTCTCGTTGACGTACTTGCGGAAGGCGCCGAAGTACGCGTCCTCGCGGCTGAGGCCGTCGGGCAGGCCCGGTACGGGGATTTCCTCGGGCTGGTCCTGGCCGGGGAGCGGGAAGGAGCCCGTGGTGGACGCCGGGCCCTCGTCGGTCGGGTCCGTCTGCTGCGGGCCCTGGCTCTGGCCCGGAATCCGGCCGAGCGCGCGGCTGCGGCCGGGGCCGGAGGGGACCATGATCTGGGCCGGATCGGGGCTCTCGCTCTGCGGGGGGTTGTACGCCGGGTTGTACGCGCCCTCGTAGGCGGCCTCCTGCACGAGAGGCGCCGCGAACCACGGGCTGATCTGAGGGGCGGCGGCCGTTGCCTGCGGGGGGAGTTGGTCCTGCGGCTGCGGCTGCGGCTGCGGCTGCTGTGGCTGTTCCTGCGCCTGTTCCTGCGCCTGCTCCGACCCGTGCTCCCGCGGCTGTTCCCGCGGCTGTTCCTGCGGCTGGGCGGCGGCGGGTATTCGGCCTTGGCTCTGGGTCTCGCCCTCGCTCTGGCCTTGTCCCTGTCCCTGTCCCTGGCCCTGCGGGAGTTCGGCCACCTTGGCCGTGGCCAGCGGCACGGGCGCCGGCTGCTGCGCGGGCTCCGGCGCCGGGGGCAGCAGCATCGGCTCGATACCGGCGGCGGCCAGTCCCGTGTGCGCCGTATCGGCCAGCGGCACACCGTACTTGGCCAGCCGCAGCGGCATCAGCGCCTCGATGGGCGCCTTCCGGCGCCAGTTGCGGCCGAAGCGGGCCTGAAGGCGCGACTGGTAGATGAGCCGGTCCTGTTCGAGCTTGATGACCTGCTCGTACGACCGCAGCTCCCACAGCTTCATCCTGCGCCACAGCTTGAACGTGGGTATGGGCGAGAGCAGCCACCTGGTCAGGCGCACGCCCTCCATGTGCTTGTCCGCGGTGATGTCCGCGATCCGGCCGACGGCGTGCCGCGCGGCCTCGACGGAGACGATGAAGAGGAGCGGGATCACCGCGTGCATTCCGACCCCGAGCGGGTCGGGCCAGGCGGCGGCGCCGTTGAACGCGATGGTCGCGACGGTCAGCAGCCAGGCCGACTGGCGCAGCAGCGGGAACGGGATGCGCATCCAGGTGAGGAGCAGGTCGAGCGCGAGGAGGACGCAGATACCCGCGTCGATGCCGATCGGGAAGACCAGCGAGAACTGCCCGAAGCCCTTCTGTTCGGCGAGTTCGCGCACGGCGGCGTAGGACCCCGCGAACCCGATGGCGGCGATGATCACCGCTCCGAAGACCACGACCCCGATGAGTATGCGGTGCGTGCGTGTCAGCTGCATCGCGGCCACGCGCGAATCCCCTCCCTGTGCGGACCCGCCCGTAGGGGCCGGGTGCGACGCCGTACTCGGCATCTGGCGGGCACAGCCTGGCACATGTGTGCGGATGCGCGCGGCGCGGGGGGAGTTGGCCCCCCGCGCGGACGGGCCCTGCTACTCGGTCTTGGAGTCCTTCGAGGAGGAGGTTTCGGGGCTCGCTCCGACGCCTTCGGAGCTGCCGTTCTCCTTGGAGCCGCCGTCGGTGGCGTCGCTGTCCTTGGAGCCGCTGTCCTTGGAGCCGGAGTCCTTGGCGTCGGCGGCGATCGCAGCGACGGCCTCCTTCGACGTCTTGACCGCGTCCTTCGTCAGATCGGCGACGCTGGGCGAGCCGGCGCCCGCGAGGCCCGCGCCGTTGTAGGTGAGGGTGATGACGACGTTCTCCGTACGGGTCACGATCGTGGCGTACGCGAAGTCCGCGCTGGACTTCTTGAGCGAGTACGTGACCGTCGTCGCCTGGTCGCCGATGCCGGTCGTCGGAGCCGCCTTGACGTCCTTGGCGCCCTCCGTGCCGCGGGCGCCGGCGATCTCCTTCGTGTAGTACTCGTCGGCGCGCTTGGCGCCGCTGCCGAGGGTCACGTCGGAGTTGTACCGCATGAGGGAGACGTCGAGCCAGCGGTACTGCGAGCCCTTCACGCCGTTGTCGTCCAGGCCGTTCCAGGAGCAGCTGCCCCGGGTGGCGGTGTCGCTGGAGGTGCCGGCCGTGCCGCCCTTGGACTTCGCCTTCGGGACGAGCGAGTCGATCGTCTTGCGGCTGATCGTCTTGCACGCGTCCGGGAGACCGGCGAACTTGGCCGGGACGACGGTCGGGGACGGCGCGGTGGTCGGGCTCGTCGCGGAGCCGTCCGCGTCGCTCTTGTCACCGGAGTCGGACGAGCAGCCGGCGACGACGAGCATCACCGGAACGGCTGCGCAGGCGAGTATGCGGGTGAGTCGCGAGGCTGATCGGTGCATGGTTCCTTCAGTGTTCCTTCAGTCGCCGGGGGTGTGCCGGGTGTGCCGGGTGCACGGTCCGATCGGCCACGGTAACCGGCGAACGGGGTTCGTGGGCCGCCCCGCCCTGCACCGTTCCTCGTCGGTGAGGGCGCGCGGAGGGCGTCAGGCGTTGAGCTGGTCGACGAGCTTCCTGGCCAGGTCGCGGGCCTTTTCCTGGAGTTCCTGGCTGTCCGGGACGGCCGAGGAGCGGGCCGGCTGCTCGCTGTACCGGACGGTCACGATCACGTTCGATGTGCGGAACACCACGCTGACCGTGCGGCGCTGGGTGGCCGAACCGGAGCGGGTGAGGACATCGTCCAGGAAGGCGGCGTCGCCGAGGCCGTCCAGGACGCGGGGCTCAAGGCCGTCGGGGGTTTCGGAGGCGCTGTCGGAGCTGCTGTCGGAGGCCGAGGCGGTCTGGGTCCTGGCCCCGGTGCCGGAGTCCGTGCCCGAGCCGGACTCGGAGCCCTTGCCGGAGGCGGCTCCCGTCTCGGAGGGCGAGCCGCTCGGCGTCCCGGCCCCAGGGCTGTCCGTATCGCCCGTGCCGCTCGTGCTGCCCGTACCGTCGCCGCCTCTGGGGAGTGGCAGGTCCGCGGCGGTCTCCTGCTTCGCGTAGACCTCCTGCGCCCGGTCGGCGTCGCTCACGGCCGGGTCGTACGACACCACGCGTTCGAGGTCGATCACCAACTGGTGCGAGGCGGCCGGGGCGTCGGCCTTCCAGCTGCACCCGACGCGGCGATCGGTGTCGTACGTGACGGAGGGCGTGCCCCGGTAGGCCTTGGTCTGCTCGGCTTCGGGGAGCGTGGCGGTGCCGGGGAGCAGCTCCTTGATCGTGGAGCGCGGCACGGTTCCGCAGGCTTCCCGGAGGGTGCGGTACTTGCCGGGCTGCGCGACGGTGGCACTGGTGGGGCCGCCCGGCTTGGAGTCGGAGGCCGAACCGTCGCCGTCACTGGCGCCCGAGCAGCCGGCCACGGCCACCACGAGAAGCGCCGCCAGGCCGGGGACGTACGCGTGGCGCGCCTTTGGCTGCACGGTCCCTGGCTCCCTTCTGTACGGGGTGACGCGCGGAGCTCCGCGCGAAAACTGGTTGCCGCCGCAAGACGGCTGATGGACACAATGTCTATCGCACGCGAAGCCGTCGATGCTGGTCGGCCGTCCTCTATGACGGCCCTGGCTCCGGTTTTTGCGTTTTCTGAACTTTCGGGGGAATCGAGGAGTTATGTCGTATGTAGAGATACCGGGCGCGAAGGTGCCCATCCGGATGTGGGCCGACCCCGCGACGGTCGACGGCGGCGCGATGCAGCAGCTCCACAATGTCGCCACCCTGCCATGGATCAAGGGCCTCGCCGTCATGCCCGACGTGCACTACGGCAAGGGCGCGACGGTCGGCTCGGTCATCGCGATGCACGGCGCGGTCTGCCCGGCGGCGGTCGGTGTGGACATCGGCTGCGGGATGTCCGCCGTCAAGACGTCCCTGACGGCGAACGACCTCCCGGGCGACCTGTCCCGCCTGCGCTCCAAGATCGAGCAGGCGATCCCGGTGGGCCGCGGCATGCACGACGACGCGGTGGATCCGGGGCGGCTGCACGGGTTCCCGACGGCGGGGTGGGGCGAGTTCTGGGGGCGGTTCGACGGGGTCGCCGAGGCGGTCAAATTCCGTCAGGAACGCGCCATAAAGCAGATGGGAACGCTCGGAAGCGGAAACCATTTCGTTGAATTCTGTATTGATCAGTCGGATTCTGTCTGGCTGATGCTCCACTCCGGTTCCCGGAACATCGGTAAGGAACTGGCCGACCACCACATCGGCCAGGCGCAGAAGCTGCCCCACAACCAGGGGCTGGTCGACCGTGACCTGGCGGTCTTCATCGCGGACACCCCGCAGATGGCGGCGTACCGGAACGATCTTTTCTGGGCGCAGGAGTACGCGAAGTACAACCGCGCGATCATGATGGGGCTTTTCCAGGACGTGGTCAGGAAGGAATTCAAGAAGGCCCGGGTCACCTTCGACGACGTCATCTCCTGCCACCACAACTACGTGGCGGAGGAACAGTACGACGGCATGGACCTGCTGGTCACACGTAAGGGCGCGATCCGGGCCGGGAGCGGCGATTTCGGCATCATCCCGGGCTCGATGGGCACCGGTTCGTACATCGTGAAGGGCCTCGGCAACGCGGCGTCGTTCAATTCGGCCTCGCACGGCGCGGGCCGGAAGATGAGCCGCAACGCGGCGAAGCGCCGCTTCTCGACCCAGGACCTGGAGGAGCAGACGCGGGGTGTGGAGTGCCGTAAGGACTCCGGCGTCGTGGACGAGATCCCGGGCGCGTACAAGCCGATCGAGAAGGTGATCGATCAGCAGCGGGACCTGGTCGAGGTGGTCGCGAAGCTGAAGCAGGTCATTTGTGTGAAGGGCTGAAAGGCAGCGGGGCAGGGGGCCGAAGGGCGGCGGGGCTGGACGCGTGGTCCGCCCCGCCGCCCTTCGGCGTCACAGCTCGCGGTGGACCTTGCTGTTGGATGCCTGGGCGCGCGGGCGGATGACCAGGAGGTCGATGTTGACGTGGCTGGGGCGGGTGACGGTCCAGGTGATGGAGTCGGCGACGTCCTCGGCGGTGAGGGGCTCGGCCACGCCCGCGTAGACCTTGGCGGCCTTTTCGGTGTCGCCGTTGAAGCGGGTGGTGGCGAATTCCTCGGTCTTGACCATGCCGGGGGCGATCTCGATCACGCGGACCGGGGTGCCGACGATCTCCAGGCGGAGGGTTTCGGCGAGGACGTGGGCGCCGTGCTTGGCGGCCACGTAGCCCGCGCCGCCCTCGTAGGTGCCGTGGCCCGCCGTGGAGGAGAGGACGAGGACCGTGCCGTCGCCGCTGGCGGTGAGGGCGGGGAGCAGGGCCTGGGTGAGGTTGAGGGTGCCGATGACGTTCGTCTCGTACATCCGGCGCCAGTCGGCCGGGTCGCCGGTGGCCACGGGGTCGGCGCCCAGGGCGCCGCCCGCGTTGTTGACCAGGACGTTCACGGCGGGGAATTCGCTCAGCCCGGCGGCGAAGGCGTCGACGGCCGCGCGGTCGGTGACGTCGAGGGCGTGAGCGGTGGCCCGGTGGCCACCGGCGGTGATCTCGGCGGCGAGCGCCTCGATGCGTTCCTTGCGGCGGGCGGTGACGATGACGTGGTAGCCGGCGGCCGCGAGCTGTCGCGCGGTGGCTGCGCCGATGCCGCTGCTCGCTCCGGTGATGACGGCGATGGGGGTGGCCGGGGCGGTCATGGCGTACTCCTCGCTCAGTGCTGTCTGCTGGTCCGTTCACGGTCAGGATAGGTGGGCGTGCGCGGCGCCGTTCCCGGTGTCCGGAGCGCGGACGGGCCTCGGTGGCAGCCCTTCAGCGGCGGCCCTTCAGTGGCCGCGCGGCAGTGGCAGCTCTTCAGCGGCCGCGCGGTCAGTGGCCGCGCGGCGCGTACATGATCAACGCCATCCCGGCGAGACAGACCAGCGCCCCCGTGACGTCCCACCGGTCCGGGCGGTAGCCGTCGGCGACCATGCCCCAGGCGATCGAGCCCGCGACGAAGACCCCGCCGTACGCCGCCAGGATGCGGCCGAACTCACCGTCCGGCTGGAGCGTCGCGACGAAGCCGTACGCGCCCAGGGCCACGACCCCGGCGCCGATCCAGATCCAGCCGCGCCCGGGGCCCCCCGATCCGTCGCCCCGCACCCCTTGCCAGACCAGCCAGGCGCCGCCGATCTCGAAGACGGCGGCGAGGAGGAAGAGGGCTACGGAGCGGAGCACGAGCATGCGGACAGCTTGTCACGCGGGTGTTCGGGTGATCGAGGCGCGTCGGGGCGGTGGGGTGGCCGGATTCGCGGTGTGATCATCGGTATGTTCCCGCCATGTCTGTGATGCCGAAATTCCTGTGGGTCGTGCTGGCCGCCGCCACGGCGGTGGTGATGGGTGCGGGTACGAGCCCCGCCGCGTCCGCCGGGCCCGAAGGCGGCTCCCGCGCGGAGGGTCGGGGGGAAGGCCGCGCGGCCGAGAGTTTCGCGGCCGAGGCCGACCTCTCCCACCACGGCCATGTCTCCCTGTGGAGCGGCCGGCTGACCGTCCGGCTGGAGTCCGAGAACCACGGTCCGTCCCGGCTGTCCGACGCGACCGTGCGGATCGACTTCTCCGCTGCCGCGGCGCCGGGCCAGGCCCTCCCGGCCAACTGCCTCTGGAGCGGCGACCGGACGGTGCTGTGCCGTACGGGTCAGCTCCGGCCGGTCGCCAGGAGCCGCGAGACCGTGCTCGAACTGGAGCTGTCCGGCGATCCGGCCGAGGTCGTCGTACGCGTCGACACCGCCTGGAACGGCGGCGCGAGCGACCCGAACCCCGAGAACCACCGGCACCGTGTGCTGGTGCCGGCCACGGGGGATCCGTACGCCTTCTGACACGCGGCGGCGCGCAGGAGCGCCTGTTGTGTGCGCTGAGTCCCGTGTGCGGGACTCGGCGGCGTTGCGGTGTTACGCGGCGGCGCCGTCGCCGAATTCCCGTACCGCGTCCTCGACGATCGCCGCGAGACGCGCGTGGTGCGCGCCCCGCCAGTAGACCCGCTCGCACGCCGCGCACTGCGCGAAGACGTCGTACCCCCGCTGCGTGCCGTGCTCCAGCCGGCCCTGGACGGACTCCTTGTCGGCCGGGCCCAGCGGGCCGTTGCAGGCGGTGCAGCGGGTCCAGGGCGCGAGGACGGGGGCGAAGCGTTCGAGTACGTCGCGGAGTTGGTCGTCGGGGCGGTCGCTGTAGATGTACGCCCCGGCCCAGATCTCGCGCCGCCGCAGCAGCCCGCGGTCCCGGGACAGCATCACCCGGCGCTCGGCGGCGGAGAGCGTGGCCAGCGCGGGATCGCCGAGGTCCTCGCTCTCGTACGCCGCGTCGACGCCCAGCAGCCGCAGCCGGCGCGCGAGGGTGCCGAGGTGGACGTCGAGCAGGAAGCGCAGGGGCGCGCCGGGCACCCGCTGCGGCCTGCGTACGGCGCGTACCTCGACGGATTCGCCCGCCGCGGGGATGTGCGAGACCGGCACCTCGTGGCCGTCGACGAGCAGCGGGCCGACCTCGGTGAGCGGGATGCCCAGCGACTCGACGGCGTGGCCGAGGGTGGACGAGCCGTCGGTGCGGACGGCCGTACGTCCCTGACGCCGCTCGGCCGGGACGAACAGGCGCAGTTCGGCGGCGAAATCGATCTGGATCTCCGGTCCGTTCACGCTGCCAGGATGTCACTGGTCGCGTGCCGGGGGCCATGGGTTTCCGGGGTGGGTGCGCGGTGGGTGTGCGGTGGGTGTGCGACACGGGCCGCGCCGCGCCTGCCGTCCTGCGGTCCTGCGGTCCTGCCGTCCTGCCGTCATGCGGTCCTCGGCTCTCGGCCTGCCGGGACTTACGCGATTTCTCAGGTGCGGAACGCGTCCGCGTGGTCCTTCGCCCAGTCGGCGAACGTACGGGCAGGGTGGCCGGTCAGCCGCTCCACCGTGTCGGTGGTGACGGTCGGCGCGGCGCCCGCTCCGGCCCAGTGGGCGAGTAGCGCGTCCGCGATCTCGGCCGGTACATGGGCCGCGACCGACCGCTTCCACGCTTCGGGCGTCACGGTGTTGACCTTGATGTCCCGGCCCGTGGCGGGGGCCAGGACCGCGACCTGCTGGGTGAAGGTGAGCGATTCGGGGCCGGTCAGATGGTGGCCCGTGCCGCGCATCCCGGGGCCGGGGCGGGTGAGGACCGCGAAGGCCACGTCGGCGATGTCCCGTTCGTGGATCGGGCTGCCGTACGCGTCAGGTTGGGGCAGATCGACCGCGCCGGTCGCCCGCACCGGCCGTGACCATTGCAGGGCGTTGGTGGCGAAGTCGCCGGGGCGCAGGAAGGTCGCCTCGATCGGTGCCGATTCCAGGGCGCGCTCCGAGTTCAAGTGGAAGGCGCCGATCCGGTTGTCGGCCGCGCCGGGGTCGAGGACGGAGCTTGAGGAGAGCAGCACGATGTGCCGTACCCCGGCGGTACGCGCCTGCTCGATGAACGCGTCGATGTGTCCGGGGTCGGCGTAGAGGAAGACGGAGTCGACGCCGTCGAGGGCGGCGGGGAAGGTGGCGGGCGAACCGAGGTCGCACGCCACGGTGGGGACGCCGGGCGGCGCGGTCACCTCCTCGGGGGCCCGTGAGGCGGCGCGCACGGGATGGCCCTCGGCGTGGAGCAGGCTGATGAGGGAGGCGCCGACACGGCCGCAGCTTCCGGTGACGAGGACGGTCATGGGGAGGGGCCTTCCGTACGAGACGAGACGAGACGATCGAATTTTCCTGACCCGATCGCTTCTGATGGAGTCCATGAGCGGGCCTTGTGATCGATCGTGCATTCCCCACGGCCGGGGGACCACTCGAATGTTCCGTTGGTGGGCCGGGGCCGGATTCCGTCAGTGCCGGGCGGGCGGGCTCGGCCTCCAGGAGGGTGGGGCCTCGCCGCGGAGGCCGTCGTCGCGCAGGTCGAGCCGCCAGTCGTTGCAGCGCATCGGACGGCCCGGCGGGTATTCGAGGTCGCATTCGTCCCGGAGGGAAAATCCCACCCTGCGGCACAGCCTGTTCGAGGGAGGGTTGTCGACGGACGGGAAGGCGTGCAGATAGCGGTGCTTCCCCTCGGCCCGCGCCCGGTCCACGATCCCCGCTGCCGCCGCCACCGCGATGCCCCGGCCCTGGTAAGCGGCGAGCACCGCCCAGCCCGTCTCGTACACCTTCAGCCCCTGCCAGGTCTGCTCCCAGAACCCGATGGTGCCCACCGCCTCGCCGCCGGACGGCAGCACGATCCGGAACATCCGCCCCTTGCTCTTCCGGTCGGTGCTCAGGGCCACGTACCGCTTGTGCCGCTTGAGGAGCTGCTCCTCGGTCTCGGGGCCGCCGAGGTGGCGCATCAGCTCGGGCGCGTTGGCCGCGCGGAGCAGGCCGAGATCGCTCTCCGACCAGGGTTCGAGCCGAACGTGCGGTGTCGTGGACTCCATGTCAGGCACTGTAGGACGCGGGTACGACAGTCGTGGGCCGGAGGCTATGCCTCCGTGCGGCCGTACGCCGTCGGCGGCACGCCCACCGTCGTGGTGAAGTCCCGTACGAGCTGGGCCTGGTCGCTGTAGCCGAGTTCGGCGGCGAGCCGCGCCCAGTCGACTTCTTTCGGCTCCTCCGTTGCGTTCGGCTCGTTCGGCTCATTCGGTTCGTTCGACTCCGCCCGTTCCAGTGCCTCGTGGATGCGGTAGCGCGGGATGACCCGCTTCGGGCCGACGCCCACGTACGCGGCGAACAGCCGTTGCGGGGAGCGCACCGAAACGCCTTCGGCCTCGGCCAGCAGGCCGACGCGCCGGATCGTACGGTCGGTCCTGATCCGGTCCGCCAGTGCCATCGCGTACGTGGCCTGGGGATCCGGCTCCGGGGCGAGCCGCAGCAGATACGCGTCGAGCGCGGCCACGCGCGCGTCGTCGTCATCGTCGGCGTACCGCGGTGCGCGGCGGCTAAACCGGATTGGCGAACACTCGCAACGGTGGACTGGACGGGTGTTTGGCGGGCAGACGTCTTGGCATGCACCACCGTCCGTAGCGGTTGTGCGAGGAGGAGGGGACATGGAGATCACCAACATCATCACGGCCATTCTGGTCGGCACCGTGATCGGTCTGGTTGGTCGGCTCGTGGTGCCCGGGCGGCAGCGCATCGGTGTACTGCTGACCATTCTGGTCGGCGTCGTCGCGGCCTTGATCGGTACGGCTGTCGCGGCCGGATTCGGTGTCGCGGACACCAAGGGGTTCGACTGGATCGAGCTGATAATCCAGATCGGGCTCGCCGCGGTGGGTGTCGCCGCGCTGGACCGGGTGAAGGGCCGGGGCTGACACCCGCCGCCCTCAGAGCTTAGGTCTCAGGGATTGAAGTTCAGGTCTCAGATTCAGGAGCTCAGAGTTCGGGGCTCAGGTGTGAAGTAAGAGGACGGCCGCTGAGCAGGTTCCAGCGGCCGTTCCGCCCGCTGAGTTCGGTGACGGACAGCGGACGTACGTCAATCCGCCAGAACGCGGACGGGGGCGCGCCGACGGCGTGGACCGTGGCCGCGCGGATGATGTCCGGTTCCGCCACGACGACGATGCGCCGCCCGGGGCCACCGGCACTCCCGGCGGCCCCGGGCCCGGTGTCCGTGCCGGTGTCGGCGCCGTCTCCGCCTCCGTCTCCGTCTCCGCGATGATCGGCGCTCCCTGCCTCCAGCCCGCCCCCTGCCTCCAGCCACTGAGCGACGCGTACGTGGAAGTCGAGCAGGGACTCGCCGCCGTGCGGGGCTGCGGCCGGGTCGGAGAGCCAGGCGGCCACCGACTGGGGTTCGGCGGCGGCGACTTCGTCCAGGGTCCTGCCCTGCCAGTGGCCCATGGCGCACGGCGCGAGGCCGTCCGGTACGAGACCGTCCGGTGCCGGGCCGTCCAGCGGGTCGGCGGTCAGTCCGAGCGCGCGGGCGGTCCTGCGGCAGCGGCGCGTGGGGGAGACGTACACGGCGGCGGTGCGGGGGAAGTCCTCCCGTACGGCTTCGGCCTGGCGCAGACCGGTGGCGTCCAGATCGTCGTCTCCGGCCGGATGGTCCCCGGCCGGGCCGGGGAAGCGGGCTTCGCGCAGGGCGGTGCTCATGGCGGGTGAGATGAGCATGACTCGTGTCGTCGTGTGTCCCGTGGTCATGCGCTGAAGCCAACCTCGTTCGGGCCGGGGACGCGAGAGGGCCTCTTGGCCCACCTGTCGGTTCGCGGTACCTTCACGTCGATATCCACGACGGCGAGACGGAAGTCCGGTGAGAGTCCGGCACGGTCGCGCCACTGTATGCCGGGATCCGATCGCGCACGGCGCGGGGGGAGCCCGGTAAGTCAGACCCGATGGCCGTCGTACGGGCTCCACTTAATGGGACGCGAGTTCCCCAAGGAGGTTGTGCCATGGCTCAGTCCATAACGCATCCGGTCATTTCTCCCGCCGCCGATGCCCCGGTGACCCCGCTTCCGTTGCGCGCGGTGCTGCCGTGGGCCGTGTTCGTGGGCACCCTGATGCTGGTGCTGCTCTACTTCGTCGGCGCGGAACAGGGCGCGACGTCGGTGTTCTCCGGTGCGGGGGTGCACGAGTGGGTGCATGACGGCCGTCATCTGCTCGGCTTCCCCTGCCACTGACACCGACGACGGAGATCACGCACATGCATGCCTCCACCGTCAGAAACCTCCTGGTCCGCGGCATGATCGCGGGCGTGCTGGCCGGACTCTTCGCGTTCGCGCTGGCCTATTTCGCGGGCGAGCCCTCCGTACGGGACTCGATCGCGCAGGAGGAGGCCAACTCCGCGCCGGCGCACCAGCACGGCGGAGCGGAGGAAGACTCAGCCGATTCACAGTCACAGGCAGGAGCAGAAGCAGGGGCAGGGGCAGAGGCGCACCAGCATGGTGACGAGGAGGAGGAGCTGGTCAGCAGGCCGGTGCAGTCGACGTTCGGACTGGCCACCGGAGTTCTGGTGTACGGGGTGGCCGTGGGCGGAATCGCCTCGCTGGTCTTCGCCGTGGGCCTGGGCCGGATCGGCCGGTTCGGCCCGAGAGCGACGGCGGCGATGATCGCGGGGGCCGCGTTCGTCACGGTCTGTCTGGTGCCGTTTCTGAAGTATCCGGCGAACCCTCCGGCGGTCGGTGATCCGGACACCATCGGCAGACGCACCGCGCTGTACTTCCTGATGATCCTCCTGAGCGTCCTGCTGGCGGTCGCCGCGATCATCGTGGGGAGACGTCTCGCGCCGCGGCTGGGCAACTGGAACGCGTCGCTCGCCGCCGGTGGCGGCTATGTCGTCGCCGTGGCCGTGGCGTGTCTGGTGCTGCCGGCCAACACCGACCCCATACCGGGGACGTTCCCGGCGGCGCTGCTCTGGGAGTTCAGGCTGTCGTCGATCGCCGTACAGGCGGTGCTGTGGACGGCCTTCGGGCTGATCTTCGGCGCGCTTGCCGGCGGGGCGCTCCGGTCGGGGCGGGCCGGGCAGACGACGGGCGGGGAAACGGCGGGCGGGGAAGGTGCGGCTGGTGTCGCGTCGGAGCCTGCCGGGTCGTCCGGCTGAGCCGTCGCGTCGAGCCGTCGCGCGTTGAGCGGTTGCGCTGAGCCGTCGTGCTGAGCTGTTGCGCGTTCGAGGCCGGGGTCGGGGTCGGTCGCTGACCCCGACCCCGCCCCCGTTGCGTACGTCACGTGGCGTACGTACTGACGGGCATCGCGCCGCCGGGGCAGGGCGAGGGGGCGGCCAGTAGAGTTCGGGGTCGGTCTTCTCCCAGCTCAGAGGTGTACGGAAGTGAGTGTCCCGCCCCACGAGGCTCCCGCGTCGGACGCCGAGTCGTCCCCCCTGCCGCCGGTGACCGTCGTCGGTATCGGCGCCGACGGCTGGACGGGGCTGTCCGGCGGCGCGTGGGAGGCGTTGCGGGCGGCCGAGGTGATCATCGGCGGGCCCCGCCAGTTGGAGCTGCTCCCCGAGGAGTGCGCGGGTGAGCGCGTGGCGTGGCCGTCGCCGTTGCGCCCGGCCGTTCCCGGGCTGCTGGCCGCCCATGCCGGACGGCGGATCGCCGTGCTGGCGAGCGGTGACCCGATGTTCTACGGGATCGGGCGGGCCCTCGCCGAGGTGATGGGTGCCGAGGTGATGGGCGCCGGGGCGGTGGGTGCCGAGGTGGTGAGCGCCGGGGCGGTGGGCGCCGGGGCGTCGGGTGCTGGGACGGTGGGCGCCGGGGCGCTGCGTGTTCTGCCGCATCCGTCGTCCGTCTCGTACGCCTGCGCCCGGCTCGGCTGGCCGGTGGAGGACACGGAGGTCGTCACACTCGTCGGCCGCCCCACCGAGACGCTCGCCGCCGCGCTGCACGACGGACGCCGGGTGCTGGTCCTCAGCGCGGGCGCGGCCACACCGGCCGAGGTGGCGCGGCTGCTGCGTGAGCGGGGGTACGGGCCGAGCCGTATGCGCGTACTGGAACAGCTCGGCGCGGACCGCGAGCGGTGCGTGGACGGCCGTGCCGAGGAGTGGGCGGAGCCCGAGGGCGAACCGCTGAACGTCGTGGCGGTCGACTGCCGTCGCGCGCCCGGCGCGCCGCGCCTCGGCGCCGTACCCGGGCTGCCGGACGACGCGTACGAGCACGACGGTCAGCTCACCAAGCGTCATGTGCGCGCCGCGACGCTGGGCGCGCTGGCGCCGGCGCCGGGGGAACTGCTCTGGGACGTCGGCGGCGGGTCGGGCTCGATCGCGGTGGAGTGGATGCGTACGCACCATTCCTGCCGTGCGGTCTCCGTGGAACGCGATCCGGAGCGCGCCGAGCGCATCGGCCGCAACGCGCGGGCGCTCGGCGTCCCCGGGCTGCGCGTCGTCACCGGCGCCGCGCCCGCCGCGCTGGCGGAACTGCCGGTGCCGGACGCGGTGTTCATCGGCGGCGGGCTCACGGTGCCCGGCCTGCTGGACGCCTGCTGGGAGGCGCTGCCCACGGGCGGGCGGCTGGTGGCCAATACGGTGACGCTGGAGTCCGAGGCGCTGCTGGCCGAGTGGTACCGCCGTTTCGGCGGGGACCTCGTACGGCTGGCGGTGGCGCACGCGGTGCCGGTGGGCGGGTTCACGGGGTGGCGGCAGGCGATGCCGGTGACGCAGTGGGCGGTGACGAAGGGGCTTGCGGAGCAGAAGAAGGGGCTTGCGGAGTCGCCTTCGGAGCCGCTTTCAGAAGGAGCGGGAGAAGAACGATGACGGTGTACTTCATCGGCGCGGGTCCGGGCGCCGCCGACCTGATCACGATCCGGGGCGCGCGGCGGCTGGCGGCGTGCGGGGTCTGCCTGTACGCGGGCAGCCTCGTGCCGCGCGAGCTGCTGGCCGAGTGCCCGCCGGACGCGCGCCTGATCGATACGGCGCGGATGGATCTGGACGGCATCACGGCGGAGCTGGTGCGGGCGCACGAGGAGGGCCACGACGTCGCCCGTCTCCACTCCGGCGACCCGTCCGTCTTCAGCGCCGTGGCCGAGCAGATGCGGCGGCTGGACGCGGCGGGCGTGCCGTACGAGGTGGTCCCGGGGGTCCCCGCCTTCGCGGCGGCGGCCGCCGCGCTGAAGCGCGAGCTGACCGTACCGACGGTCGGCCAGACGGTGATCCTCACGCGCGTCGCCCAGCAGGCCACACCCATGCCGGAGGGCGAGGACCTCGCCACGCTCGGCAAGAGCGGCGCGCTGCTGGTGCTGCACCTGGCGGCGCGGTACACGGACCGGGTGGTCGCCGAACTCCTCCCGCACTACGGCCCCGACTGCCCGGCCGCCGTCGTGGCGATGGCCAGCCGCCCCGACGAACTCGTCCTGCGCGGCACGCTCTCCGACATCGCGGACCGGGTGCGGGAGGCGGGCGTGGTGCGCACGGCGGTGATTCTGGTGGGGCGCACGCTGGGGGCGGAGCAGTTCCGTGACAGCCATCTGTACTCGGCGGCGCGGGACCGGGGCGGGGACGACGGGGGTGGCGGTGGCGGCGGCCATGAGTGCTGAGGATTGTCCCGCCTCGGGGTGAATGCCGGATGCGGTGCAACGGGGCGTGGGCGGCGACGGCGGCGCGTAGGGTCGCAGGCCAGGCAGTGTGCGCCCCGCGCGTGCGGGGATGGTCCCGTCCACCGGTGCTCTCCGGCCGACAGGCGGTGGTGCTCCCCGCGCGTGCGGGGCTCGCTGCCGGGGCCGAAGGGCGGCGTGGGCGGAGCGGTGTGACCGGGCGTCCCGCTCAGCCCCGTCCCACCACCGCCCCCGCCCTGTCGATGCAGATCACGTCGACCTCCACCGGCGCCCCCCGCAGCACCGCCAGTGCCTCGTCCCTCGCGCGCGCCGCCACCGCGTCGCCCAGCCGCACCGCCTGTGACTCGCACAGGCGCAGCGCCTCCAGGCCCGTGTTGGCAGCCGCCACCTCTGCCGCCAGGGCGGCGTCGGCGCCCGCGTTCGTCGCCAGTTCGGCCAGGAAGCCCTTGTCGACCTGGGAGCGGGCCGAGTGGAGGTCCAGGTGGCCGGCCGCCAGTTTGGAGAGTTTGGCGAAGCCTCCGCAGATGGTGAGGCGGTCGACCGGGTGGCGGCGGAGGTACTTCAGTACCGCGCCCGCGAAGTCGCCCATATCGAGGAGCGCGTCCTCGGGGAGGTCGTGGACCGTCTGGACCGTCTTCTCGGACGTCGAGCCCGTGCAGCCCGCCACATGGGTGCGGCCCGCCGCGCGTGCCACGTCCACGCCCCGGCGGATGGAGTCGATCCACGCCGAGCAGGAGTACGGGACGACGACGCCCGTCGTGCCGAGGATCGACAGTCCGCCGAGGATGCCCAGCCGGGGGTTCCAGGTGGAGCGGGCGATCTCCTCGCCGTGGTCGACGGAGACGGTGATCTCGACGTCGCCCGTACCGCCGTGCCGGGCCGCGACGCGGGCCACGTGGGCGCGCATCAGTTCGCGGGGTACGGGGTTGATGGCCGGTTCGCCGACGTCCAGGGGGAGGCCGGGGCGGGTCACCGTACCCACGCCGGGGCCCGCGCGGAAGACGACGCCCGCGCCCGGCGGCAGCGGGCGGACGGTGACGCGGATGAGGGCGCCGTGGGTGACGTCCGGGTCGTCGCCCGCGTCCTTGACGACGGCCGCCGTCGCGGACCCGGCGGAGAGTTCCTCCGCCGCCAGCGCGAACGCCGGGGTCTGGCCCTTGGGCAGGGTGATCGTCACCGGATCGGGGAATTCCGCCGTGAGCAGGGCCGTGTACGCGGCCGTCGTCGCGGCCGTCGCGCACGCACCGGTCGTCCAGCCGTGGCGCAGCCCCGTGTGCTTGAGTTGGGCGTCGCGTCCGCCCGTAACCCGTTCATCCGTAACCCGCTCGCCCGCGGCCTGCCCGCCCGTGCCCCGTTCCCCTTCAGCCATGAGAGACCTCCCTGTGACCGTGACCGTGCCCGAGACCGTGCCCGAGACCGGTGAACAGCCGCTCCACCTGCTGATCCTCGGAGGGACCACCGAGTCGCGCCGGCTGGCCGAGGCGCTTCACAGGCGTACCCGGTTCCGCGTCACCACGTCCCTCGCCGGGCGCGTCGCCCGGCCCGTGCCGCCGCCCGGGGACGTGCGCGTCGGCGGGTTCGGGGGCGCCGACGGACTGGCGCGCTGGCTGCGCGAACACCGCGTGGACGCGCTCATCGACGCCACCCACCCCTTCGCCGCGACCATCAGCCACAACGCGGCCCTCGCCGCCGCCTCCGCCCGTGTTCCCCTGCTCGCGCTGCGCCGCCCCTCCTGGGAACCGGTCGCGGGCGACGACTGGCGCACGGTCGGCTCCCTGGACGAGGCCGCCGAGACGCTGCGCGGACTCGGTGCCCGCAGGGTCTTCCTCACCACCGGGCGCATGGGGCTGGCCGCCTTCGCGCACCTCGACGGCCCCTGGTTCCTCGTACGGTCCGTGGACGCCCCGGAGCCGCCCTGTCCCGCGCGGACGGAAGTCCTGCTGGACAGAGGGCCCTTCACCCTCGACGGCGAGCGCGAGATCCTGCGCCGTCATCGCATCGACGCCGTCGTGACGAAGGACAGCGGCGGTGCGGCCACCGCGCCCAAGCTCACCGCGGCCCGCGAGGCGGGGGTCCCGGTCGTGGTCGTGCGACGGCCGCCCGTGCCGGAGGGGGTGGCCGTCGCGGAGACCGTCGAGGACGCGGTGGAGTGGGTGACTCACTTCTGCGGATAGCTCACTTCTCGGGGTGGCTCACTTCTGAGGTGAGCGGCTCGGCGGTGGGCGGCTCGGAGGGGATCAGCCCGGCGGCGAGCGGCGGCTCGGCGGTGAGCGGCGCTGCGGGCAGCGGCTCCCCGGGGGCGTGGCTCTCCGGGTAGCGGCGCGGCGTCCAGACGATCTCTTCGCCGCCGCCCTCCTCGCCGCCACGCCGTACCGTCACCGTCTGCGAGGAGCCGACGATCAGGATCGTCCGCATGTCGACCTCGGCCGGGTCCAGGTCCGCCAGCCGTACGATCCGTACGCGCTCGCCCGCGCCGCCCACATCGCGTGCGACGACCACCGGGGTGTCCGGGGCGCGGTGCTCCAGCAGCAGTTCGCGGGCCTTGCCGACCTGCCAGGTGCGGCTGCCCGAGCCCGGGTTGTAGAGGGCCAGCACCAGATCGGCGCCCGCCGCCGCGTGCAGCCGTTCCGCGATGACCTCCCACGGCTTGAGCCGGTCGGAGAGCGAGAACACGGCGTAGTCGTGGCCCAGCGGGGCTCCGGCCCGCGCCGCCGCCGCGTTGGCGGCGGTCACGCCCGGGAGCACCCGTACGGGGATCGCCCGGTACGGATCGGCCGACGCCACCTCCAGCACGGCCGTGGCCATGGCGAAGACTCCCGGGTCGCCGCCCGAGACGACGGCCACGCGCCGGCCGCGCCGGGCCAGGTCGAGGGCGAACTCGGCGCGCTCCGACTCCACCTTGTTGTCGGATCCGTGCCGCTCCTGGCCGGGACGGACCGGAACACGGTCCAGATAGGTGGTGTAGCCCACCAGGTCCTGGGCAGCGGCCAGCGCGCCGCGCGTCTCGGGCGTCAGCCACAGCGGACCCGCCGGGCCCGTCCCCACGACCACGACCTCGCCGACCGAAGCAACCGAAGCAACCGAAGCGGCCGAGGAAGCCGAGGAAGCCGAGGAAGGGGAGGAAGGGGAGGAGGCCGAGGGCTTCGCGTCCACCCGGCTCGGCAGCACCGCCACCGAGAAGTACGGCACCGACTCCGGATCCGTGTCGGCCAGCGCACCCGTACGCTCGCCGCTCATCGTGGCCCGCTCCACGTACCGCGCGTCCGCCAGCCGGCCCGCCCGCTCGATCGCCCGCCGCACGGCCGGGAACGTCCGGCCGAGCTTCATCACGACGGCCGAGTCCGCCGATGCCAGCCGGGCCGTCAGCTCCTCCTCGGGCAGCGTGCCGGGCAGGACCGTCAGCACCTCCTCGCCCTCGACCAGCGGGGTGCCGAGCCGCGCGGCGGCGGCGCTCACCGACGTCACACCGGGGATGACCTCGGTCGGATAGCGGTCGGCCAGCCGCTTGTGCATGTGCATGTACGAGCCGTAGAAGAGCGGATCGCCCTCGGCGAGCACCGCGACCGTGCGCCCGGCGTCGAGATGCGCGGCGAGCCGGGCGGCGGACTCGGCGTAGAACTCGTCCATCGCGCCCTGGTAGCCGCCGGGGTGGTCGGTGGTGCCGGTGGTGACCGGATAGACCAGCGGTTCCTCGATGTGGTCAGCGCGCAGATGTTCCGCCGCTATGGAACGCGCGATGGAACGGCCGTGGCGCGCGCTGTGGTACGCGATCACTTCGGCCTCGGCGATGACCTGGACGGCCCGTACGGTCATCAGGGACGGGTCGCCGGGGCCGAGGCCGACCCCGTACAGGCGGCCCACGGGGAGTCCTGCGGGGAGTCCCTCGCCGGACTCGTCGGCGTCCAGGCGTCCCGGGCCGCCGGACTCGTTGGCGCTGTTGCTGTTCTCGGTCATTCCACTTCACTCGCGATCGCGTTGATGGCCGCCGCCGCGATGGCGCTGCCGCCGCGCCGCCCCCGTACGACCAGGTGTTCCAGCCCCGAGGGGTGCGCGGCCAGCGCGTCCTTGGACTCGGCCGCGCCGATGAAGCCGACCGGTACGCCGATGACGGCCGCCGGGCGCGGGGCGCCGGCCTCGATCATCTCCAGCAGCCGGAAGAGGGAGGTCGGCGCGTTGCCGACGGCCACGACCGAGCCCTCCAGCCGGTCCCGCCACAGCTCCATGGCGGCGGCGCTGCGCGTGGTGCCCAGTTCGGCGGCGAGCGCGGGGACGGCGGGGTCGGAGAGGGTGCACACGACGTCGTTGCCGGCCGGCAGCCGCTTGCGCGTGACTCCGCTGGCGACCATCGAGACGTCGCACAGGATCGGCGCGCCCGCGCGCAGGGCCTCGCGGGCGCGGGCCACCACGGTGGGCGTGAAGGCGAGATCGCGCACGAGGTCGACCATGCCGCAGGCGTGGATCATCCGCACCGCGACCTGGGAGACGTCGGCGGGCAGCCCGGCGAGGTCCGCCTCGGCGCGGATCGTGGCGAAGGACTGGCGGTATATCTCCGCGCCGTCCTTCTCGTAGTCGAACACTGTGGACACTCCGGTCTCGCTCATCTCGTCACTACAGCTGTCGCTGTCGGTTTCGCTGTTGTCGCTGTCGCTCTGGGTGTGCGTGCGGTCGCCACTGTCGCGGCGAGTTCCGACGCGGATACGGGTACGGGTATGGGTGCGGATACGGGGGCGGGTGCGAGTGCGGGTGCGGATACGGGCCCTGTGACGGACACGGTGTAGTCGCCCCCTGCCGTCGCGATCACGTTCACGTGGTCGCCCTGCGGATGGCCGCAGCGCCGCGCGCATCCCGACCAGTACACGGGGAGCGCGTCGCGGCTCACTCCCCGCAGCGCCTCCGCCGCATCGGACCGTACGTCGGCCAGCGCCTTCGCGCACCCGGGCCGTCCCGTGCAGGCGCCGACTCCGTTCCAGAGGGAGTCGGGGGTGGTGATCAGCCCGGCGGTACGGAGCCGGTCGAGGAGGCCGGCGGCGGCGGCCGGTTCCAGGCCGGGGACGATCACGCCGCGCCAGGGGGTCAGCCGTATCTCGTGCCGTGCGCTGCTCTTACAAAGCAGATGTCGCCACTGCGCCATGCTCAGCCGTCCCAGCGGCGGGTACACCGACACCGCCGCCGTCCCGTCGGGGGAGTGGACGAGACCGGGGGCCGGGGGCTCGGCGCGGACATACGCGCCCTCCGGCCCGTACCCCGCCTTCGCCGCGATCCCCGTCCCCGGCCCGTACCCCGCCTCCGCCGCGATCCCCGCCTCCGCCAGCCGCGCCGCCACCGCCCCCGGCAGTGCCCGGCCCTGCTCGGCGGGCAGCTCCGCCACCCGCCACGCGCCCGAGCCGCTCGCCGCCGCCACCGTGAGGAACGTCTCCGCCGCCAGCAGCGCGGCGCGCGGGGCGTCTTCGGCGGCGACCGGGAGCCCCAGGTGATTTGTGCCGATATGAACGGTCGCCGTGCCGTCCCGTCGTGCGAGCAACGTCACATCCGCGCCGAGGGAAGCGACATCGCCCCGGCCGTCGTCCAGCGCGAACAGGAAACGGCCCGAGAGGGCGGTCGCCGCCGGGCTCGCGCACAGCAGAGCGTCCAGCTCCCGGGCCCACAAGAAGACGTCCGCCGGGGGGACTTCGTCGAGCCCCGACAGCGGCGACGCCACGATGTTCCGTACCCGCTCGTGCTCCTGCGAGGGCAGCAGGCCCGCCCCGTGCAGCAGCTCCGCCAGCTCGCCGCCGCAGCTCGCGTCCAGCCCCCGCAGCTGGACGTTCCCCCGGGAGGTGATGTCCAGATGGCCGTCGCCCAGCCGCTCCGCCGCCGTCGCCAGGGTCTGGGCCTGACGGTACGTCAGATGTCCGGCGGGCAGCCGCAGTCGGGCCAGCCGGCCGTCGTCCGCCGCGTGCAGCCGCAGCGCCCCCGGGCAGGCGTCCCCGCGCTCGCGCACGGGCGCTGCGGCCGCACGTACCGGGGTCATGGCCTCGCGTACGGGAGCGGCCGCTTCACGTACAGCGGTCTCGACACGTACAGGAGCCGCGACGACGGCCCGCGCAGGGGCTTCGTCCCGGTTCGCGGGTGTTGGCGGGGTGGGCGGCATGGCCGCGAGCATACCCACGTAGCCCTCGCGTCCCACCTGCCGTTCCGCTGTCCACGACAGGCGCCCTCCCCGCCCGTGACCTCAGCACTTACTATGCAGACGGCGGGTTCCACGGCCCGCCGCCATCGCCAGCGACGGCGTCTTGGGGAGGAAGCCCGGTGCGAACCCGGCGCGGTCCCGCCACTGTGAGCCCGGCGACGTGGCGACGCGCGCAGCCGTAGCGCGGCGCGACACGTCACGACGCCGGACGAGTCAGGAACTCCCGCCGTCCACTCACCCCGCCCGGGGCGCGGACCCCGAGGAAGGCCAGACGCCGCATGCTTCTGCTCCTGTCGACGTCCGACACCGATCTGCTCAGCGCCCGCGCGGCGGGCGGCCCGGTCCCGTACCGGTACGCCAACCCCGCCCGGCTCGCGCTCGACGAGCTGCCCGCGCTGCTGGAGGGCGTCGACCTCGTCGTCGTACGGCTCCTGGGCGGGCTGCGCGCCTGGCAGGACGGGATCGACCAGCTTCTCGCGGGCCCCAGGCCCGTCGTCGTCCTCACCGGCGAGCAGGCCCCGGACGCGCAGCTGATGGAGGCGTCGACCGTTCCCATCGGGATCGCCGCCGAGGCCCACGGCTATCTCGCGCACGGCGGCCCCGCCAACCTCGAACAGCTCGCGCGGTTCCTCGCCGACACCGTCCTGCTGACCGGCCACGGCTTCGAGCCACCCGCCGCTTCGCCCACCTGGGGCCGGATGGAGCGGCGCTCCGCCTTCCCCGCCGGGCCGCTCGCCGAGCGGGACCGGCCGCTCGTCGCGGTGCTCTACTACCGCGCCCACCACCTCAGCGGGAACACCGCCTTCGTGGACGTCCTGTGCGACGCCATCGAGGCGGCGAACGGCCGCGCCGTTCCGATCTTCGTGTCGTCGCTGCGTTCCCCCGAGCCCGAGCTGCTGGAGGCGCTGGGCGGGGTCGACGCCATCGTCACCACCGTGCTGGCCGCCGGTGGCACCAAGCCGGCCGAGGCGTCGGCGGGCGGGGACGACGAGGCGTGGGACGCGGGCGCGCTCGCCGCGCTGGACGTACCGATTCTCCAGGCGCTGTGCCTGACCTCCAGCCGCGCCGCGTGGGAGGAGAGCGACGAGGGGCTCTCGCCGCTGGACGCGGCGTCGCAGGTCGCCGTGCCGGAGTTCGACGGCCGGCTGATCACCGTCCCGTTCTCCTTCAAGGAGCTGGACCCCGAAGGGCTGCCGGTCTACGTGGCCGACCCCGAGCGGGCCGCGCGCGTCGCCGGGATCGCCGTACGCCACGCGAGGCTCTCGTACATCGTGAACGCCGACAAGCGCATCGCGCTCGTCCTCTCCGCGTACCCCACCAAGCACTCCCGCATCGGCAACGCCGTCGGCCTCGACACCCCCGCCAGCGCCGTCGAGCTGCTGCGCGAACTGCGCGGCCAGGGCTACGACTTCGGTACGGAAGAGGTCCCCGGCCTGGAGTCCGGCGACGGCGACGAGCTGATCTACGCCCTGATCGAGGCCGGCGGCCACGATCAGGAGTGGCTCACCGAGGAGCAGCTCGCCCGTAACCCGGTCCGTATCCCGGCCGCCGACTACCGGCGCTGGTACGAGAAGCTCCCCGCCGAGCTGCGCGAGTCCGTCGAGCGGCACTGGGGGCCGCCGCCGGGCGAGATGTTCCTGGACCGCAGCCGGGTCGGGAACGGCGGTGACCCGGACGGCGACATCGTCCTGGCCGCCCTGCGGCGCGGCAATCTGCTGATCCTCATCCAGCCGCCGCGCGGCTTCGGCGAGAACCCGATCGCGATCTACCACGACCCCGATCTGCCGCCCTCGCACCACTACCTGGCCGCCTACCGCTGGATCCAGGCCCCCGCCGACGACGGCGGCTTCGGCGCCGACGCCATGATCCACCTGGGCAAGCACGGCAACCTGGAGTGGCTGCCCGGCAAGAACGCGGGCCTGTCGGCCGCCTGCGCGCCCGACGCGGCGCTGGGCGACCTGCCGCTGATCTACCCGTTCCTGGTCAACGACCCGGGCGAGGGTACGCAGGCGAAGCGGCGCGTCCACGCCACGCTGGTGGATCACCTCGTACCGCCGATGGCGCGCGCCGAGTCGTACGGCGACATCGCGCGCCTGGAGCAGCTCCTCGACGAGTACGCGGCGATCTCCTCGATGGACCCGGCCAAGCTGCCCGCGATCCGCGCCCAGATCTGGACGCTGATCCAGGCGGCCAAGCTCGATCACGACCTGGGTCTTGAGGACCGGCCCGACGACGACGGGTTCGACGACTTCCTGCTCCACGTCGACGGCTGGCTGTGCGAGGTCAAGGACGCGCAGATCCGCGACGGGCTGCATGTGCTGGGCGGCGCGCCGGAGGGCGAGGCGCGGGTCAATCTGGTGCTGGCGATCCTGCGCGCCCGGCAGATCTGGGGCGGTACGACGTCCCTGCCGGGCCTGCGCGAGGCGCTGGGCCTGGACGAGTCGGCGCCGGGTCGTGCGGACGCGGACGCGGTGGAGGCCACGGCCCGCGCGCTGGTCCAGGCGATGGAGGACGCGCGGTGGGACCCGGCGGCGGTGCCGGGTGTCGCTGCGGGCGTGACGTCGGGCCATTCCGAACAGGTCGCGGCGATCCTGGAGTTCGCGGCGGAGGAGGTCGTTCCGCGCCTGGAGGCCACCACGGACGAGATCGACAACGTCGTGCACGCGTTGAACGGCGGCTTCGTCCAGGCGGGCCCGTCGGGCTCGCCGCTGCGCGGCCTGGTCAACGTCCTGCCGACCGGCCGCAACTTCTACTCCGTCGACCCCAAGGCCGTGCCGAGCCGGCTCGCCTGGGAGACCGGCCAGGCCCTCGCCGACTCGCTCCTGACCCGCTACCGCACGGACAACGGCGACTGGCCGACCTCCGTCGGGCTCTCCCTGTGGGGTACGAGCGCGATGCGCACGTCCGGCGACGACATCGCGGAGGCGCTGGCGCTGCTGGGCGTGCGCCCGGTGTGGGACGACGCGTCGAGGCGGGTGACGGGCCTGGAACCGATCCCCCTGACGGAACTCGACCGCCCCCGTATCGATGTCACCCTGCGCATCAGCGGCTTCTTCCGGGACGCGTTCCCGCACGCCATCGGGCTGCTGGACGACGCGGTACGGCTGGTCGCCGGGCTGGACGAGCCCGCCGAGTCCAACCACGTACGGGCCCACGCGCAGGCCGACCTGGCCGAACACGGCGACGAACGCCGCGCCACGACCCGCATCTTCGGCTCCCGCCCCGGCACGTACGGCGCGGGCATCCTCCAGCTCATCGACAGCCGCGACTGGCGCACGGACGCGGACCTCGCCGAGGTCTACACGGTGTGGGGCGGCTACGCGTACGGCCGCGAACTGGAGGGCCGCCCGGCGCGCGAGGAGATGGAGACCGCGTACAAGCGCATCGCCGTCGCCGCGAAGAACACGGACACGCGCGAGCACGACATCGCGGACTCCGACGACTACTTCCAGTACCACGGCGGCATGGTCGCGACGGTCCGCGCCCTGAAGGGCACAGCCCCGGAGGCGTACATCGGCGACTCCACCCGCCCGGAAACGGTCCGCACCCGCACCCTGGTCGAGGAGACCTCCCGCGTCTTCCGCGCCCGCGTGGTCAACCCGAGGTGGATCGAGGCGATGCGCCGCCACGGCTACAAGGGCGCGTTCGAGCTGGCGGCGACGGTCGACTACCTCTTCGGCTACGACGCGACGACGGGCGTGGTCGCGGACTGGATGTACGACAAGCTCACCGAGACGTACGTCCTGGACCCGGAGAACCGCGCCTTCCTCCAGGAGGCCAACCCGTGGGCCCTGCACGGCATCGCGGAACGGCTGCTGGAGGCGGAGTCGCGCGGAATGTGGGAGAAGCCGGACCCGGGGGTGCTGGACGCGCTGCGGAAGGTGTTCCTGGAGACGGAGGGGGAGTTGGAGGGGGAGGACGACTGAGCTTGCGCGGGGGTGGGAGTGGGTGTGGGGCGTGCTCCCCGCGTGGGCGGGGGTGAACCGGCGGCCGCATAGTGCGCCGACACCTGCCGCCCGTGCTCCCCGCGCGGGCGGGGGTGAACCGGTTCGGGGTCTGTCGTCCGGGGCTGTCATCCCGTGCTCCCCGCGAAGGCGGAAGTGAACCTGCCTGCAACGCACCTGCGTTCAGGGCATCCCAGTGTCCGGAGGCGGGGCAACGGGGACACGGCTACGGCCTGGCTCCGCCCCCGCCCCCGCCCCCGCCCCCGGCGCCACCGCTCCGTCCCGTGGCCCGGCAGAAGCGGCACGCGATGATCGCGATCCGCCCGCCGCGCAAGGCGCGGAGCAGCCGGTTGCCGTGGCAGTTCCCGCAGACGCCGAAGCGCGACGCGGGAAACGTGGAGTGGCGCTGGCGGCCGTGGAGCCTGCCGATGGCAGCGAGTTGGCGCCGCTCCCACGGCGTTGCGAGTCGTACGGCGCTCAGCCGGGCCACCCAGGCGAATCCGGTGGGACGCTCCAGGCAGACCCGCTCTCCGGCGAAGCTGGTGATCTGGCCGGGCATGTCGAACGTCCGGTCGTACACCACCATCCCGATGGTCAGCCCTTCCATGTACGCCACCGCTCTCCCCGGCCCCGGCCCCGGCGCCGCTCAGCGCGGTGATGCCGGGCGAGTGTCAGAAGCGCGTCCCACATCTCCGGTGTCGTAGGTGCGGGCGCCGTCGGGAGGGGAGTTACGGGTACGCGCACGGGCTCGGGCGCATCCGTACGCCACCGGTGCCGCCGCCACCCGAGGGTGCGGCGCAGCCACCTCCACTCCCTCACGTCGAGTCCTCAGCAGTGTCCCGGTCCGCGCGGAACCGTGCCCACACGCACTTCCCGAACTTCAGCTCCCGGCACCCCCAGGACTCGGACAGCGCGGCGACCAGCAACAGTCCCCGCCCGCCCTCCTCGTCGCCCTCGGGGCAGTACTGGCCGAGCTGCGGCAGCCTCGCACGGTCGGGATCGGAGACCTCCAACACCAGCTCGCCCCAGTCCACGTGCAGCGTCACCTCGACCTCGGCGAAGCTCACCCGGCAGTGGACGACAGCGTTGGTGACCAGCTCGGACGACACCAACTCGACGTCCGGGACGAGCCGTTCGAGCCCCCACGCGGCCAGGGTCTCCCTGACCCGGGCCCGCACGGCCGGCACGTGCTTCTTGCGTTTCGGAATGCGGAAGGTGGCGCGAAGCGGCTCCGCGGAAAGGGTGGTGGGCATGGCTGGACCCCCAGCTGGCGCGTGGTTGGAGTTGCGCCGTGTGGCTGGATGGCGGCGGCGCGTTGCCGAGACTAGGGTGGGATTGATAACTTCCACAACTGCATCTTGTGCACACGTGCATGATTAGCTCGATCGTGTGACGGGCCACCAAGCGGCCTCCGGGGAGGCAGACTTGGGCCGAACTGAGAGGGAGGCAACGAGATGCCCGCAGGTGGAAAGCCGACTGTGCGCAGCAGGCGATTCGGCCGCAAGATGCAGCGGCACAGGGTCGGTGCCGGGTTCGATCAAGCGCAGGCGGCGCAGTTCATCCATGGATCGCGCTCCAAGATCAGCCGCATGGAGGACGGCATCACCACGGCCAGGCCCGCGGAAGTGCTGCTCCTGCTGGACCGGTACGGCATCACGGACGAGACGGAGCGCGACCACCTGGTGTGGCTGGCGAAGAACTCCGGCCACCGGGGCTGGTGGCTCAACTTCCCAGAACTGTCGGACGGTTACCGCGACCACATCTCGCTGGAGGATGACGCGACGTTCATCCGGGAGTGGCAGACGGTATTGGTTCCTGGCCTCTTGCAGACGCCGGCTTACGCAGAGCAGACGTCCAGGGTCGGTCCGAACCGCATTCCGCCGGACGTCGTGGCCCAGTTCGTCAAGGTGCGTGAGGGGCGGCAGGCGAAGATCGAGGAGGGCGGCACCAGTTACGCGGTCATTGTCTGGGAACCCGTTGTGGCGCTCCCGCTCGTTCCTGACGATGTCCATCGGGGGCAACTGGAGCATCTTCTCGGCGTTGGCAAGCGGAGCAACGTATCGATCCAGATCCTTCCGCTGTCTGCGGGAGTTGCGGCGGGCATCACCTACCCGTTCTCCTCGTTCTCTTTCGACAGCCAGCCCAACGTGGAAGCTGTCGCCATTGACAACCTGCGGGGTGCATCGGTCCTTGAGGCAACAGACGATTTGACGGCTTACGCCAGTGCGTTCGACCAACTACGATCGGAAGCTCTGTCACCGGATGCGAGCGCCCGGCTCATCCGGCGTGTACTGCGGAGCAGCAAGGAAGAAGCATCGTGACCTCTGATGTTGTAGGCCCGTACCGGAAGTCCTCGTACTCGGGCCAGAACAACAACTGCGTCGAAATAGCCCCGACCGCCAACGGCGGCTGTGCCGTACGCGACAGCAAGAACCACAGCCGACCGTCCCTTGGCTTCGCCCGTGCGCAGTGGCAGACCTTCCTGGTCCTGGCCGCAGCCGAGGACGGCGTTCGGAGCGCGTGACCGCTGTTCTCGGGCTACGCCCGCTCCGCCACCCGCTTGAGCGCGGCCAGGTCGGCGGATACCGCGTCCGCGTCGCGTTCGAATTCCTCGTTGCTCATCCCGGGCTGTCGGCGAAGCGTGAATACCACCTCGCATCCGGCGCCCTCAGTGATCACACGCACCGGGTTGTAGATGATCTCGCCCGAAGGCAGGGTCACATCGTGATCGAGCACTCCGAACTCGTTCTCCGGGGCGAAGGCAACCACGACCCGCCCGAGAGGTGACGACTCCGCGATCCATTGCTCACCGGCCTTTTCGACGGGGTTCCCCAGCCCATGCGCCCACTCCGGCAGGTTGGACGGGTCCGACGCGTAGTCGTAGACCTCCTTGGCGGGGCGATCGATATGCGTGCTGATGTGGCGCGAGGCCAGGGCCGAGGCAAGGGGCGGGGCCGAAGCAGTTGTTTCCATGACCACGACGGTACGAAGCGGCTGCCGGCCTGGTCTTGAACAAAACGGTCGCTCGCGCTCTCGCGTTCCGTACGAGCCGAGGTCGGGCTTTCTCCAGCGCCCACGGCTGACGAGGGAACTGGCCGCGAGGATCAGCCGCTCCGCGTTCTGGTGGTTGTCGCAGGTGGGAACGCGGAGTGGTTCCGCTGGAAAGCGGGAGCCTCACGGAGTGAATCGCTCTCGTGTGTGGCATGGCCCGTGGAGCGCACGCGGTCGCGCCCCATGGCGTTCCGATCGTCACGGTGCAGGCCGACAGCACCCACCGGGCCGAGTTGGACGCGCCGAAGCAGCCGAACGAGCCGAAGGGGATGCCCAGGTTCTCCCTGCCGAGTGTGAAGTTCCGGTCGCCGGCGACGCCCCCGGGGGCCTTCCGGCCTCGTCCTCCTTGCCCTCTCTCCCCTCCCGCGTCCGGTGCCGCTCGGCGGCCTTGCCGTCGTGTGCACTCCAACTCGTACTGTCCTCAGGCATGGAGAACAGGACGCTGGGAGACAGCGAGATCCAGGTCAGTGCGCTGGGGTTCGGGTGCTGGGCCATCGGCGGTGAGTGGCAGGACACCGACGGAAACCCCCTCGGGTGGGGCACGGTCGACGACGGGGAGTCCGTCGCGGCGATCCGGCGGGCGATGGAGTTGGGGGTCACCTTCTTCGACACGGCGGACGTGTACGGCACCGGCCGCAGCGAGCGGGTGCTGGGGCGGGCGCTCGCCGGCCGGCGGGACGAGGTGGTCATCGCCACGAAGTGGGGCAACGTCTTCGACGAGGAGACGCGCACGCGGACCGGTGCGGACGCGACGGCCGCGTACGCGCGCCGGGCGCTGGTCGCGTCGTTGCGGCGGCTGGGTACTGACTGGATCGACGTGTACCAACTGCATCTGGGCGACGCGTCGTTGGCCGACGCGGATGAACTGCGCGCGGTCTGCGACGAGTTCGTACGGGAAGGACTCATCCGCGCGTACGCCTGGAGCACCGACGACCCCGAGCGGGCGGCGTTCTTCGCCCGGGGCGAGCACTGCGCGGGCGTCCAGCACGCGTGCAATGTGCTGACGGACGCGCCCGGGATGCTGGCGCTCTGTGAGCGGCGCGGACTCGCGTCCATCGTGCGCAGCCCGCTCGCCATGGGCCTGCTCACCGGCAAGCGGGGATCCTCCGGCCGTGGCGCGGCGGGCGACATCCGTTCGCTGCCGCCCGCGTGGCTGAACTGGTTCGACGAAGGCGGCGTGCCCGCGCCGGAGTGGGAGGCGCGCGTCGATGCCGTACGGGAGGTGCTCACCGCCGACGGCCGCACGCTCGCACAGGGCGCCCTCGCCTGGCTGTGGGCGCGCAGTCCGCGGACGGTGCCGATCCCCGGTTTCCGCAGCGTCGCCCAGGCCGAGGAGAACGCGACGGCCCTCCAGCTCGGCCCCCTGTCCGCGGCCCAGTTCTCCGAGGTCTCCGAACTGCTGCGGTGAGGAGGCGCCCGCCCGCCCGACCGCGCGGACACCTGACGCGTGACACCTGACGCCAGACACCTGACGCCTGATGTCTGACGCCGGACCCCGGACCCCGAGTCGGGGCCTTGGAGCACTGTTCTCGCCGTTGATCGGTGCTCCGGCCGGTGGCATGCTGAGCGCATGGGAGCGATCAAGGGGGCCAGGGAGCGGGCCCGGAGCGAGATCACGGCGAGCATCAAGGACGAGGCGCGACGTCAGCTCGCCGCCACCGGGGCGGCTCAGCTGTCGGTGCGAGCGGTGGCGCGCGAACTCGGCATGGTGTCGTCCGCCGTCTACCGGTACTTCCCGAGCCGCGACGAACTCCTGACCGCGCTCATCATCGACGCCTACGACGAGCTGGGCCGGCACGCCGAGAAGGCCCTGCGCGCCGCCGCCCCGGACGCCGCCCCCACCGACCGGTGGATCGCGGTGTGCCGGGCGGCCCGCGCCTGGGCGCTGGCATATCCGCACGAGTACGCGCTGATCTACGGATCTCCCGTGCCCGGTTACGCGGCCCCGCAGGACACCGTCGCCCACGCCTCGCGCCTGGCCCGGATCCTGCTCCGGATCGCCTCCGACGCCCACGCCGCGGGTGAGCTGGCCCCGCCGCCGGCCGGTGAGCCGCCGTCCGAGGTGCGGTCCGACGGCGATCGGCTCGCGGCCGAGCTGGCTCCGGGGCTGCCCGCCGCCAACACCACCTCCCTGGTGGCCGCGTGGGCGCAGCTGTTCGGCCTCATCGGGTTCGAGGTGTTCGGGCAACTGGAGAGGGTCATCGAGGTCCGGACCCGGGAAGAGTTCTTCGTCCACGCCTGTGCGGGTCTCGCCCGCGAGGTGGGCCTCACGGCGCGGCGCGCCCGTACCCCGGGGTCGAACGAGCCGTCCTGACCTGCCCCGTCCCCGTCCCCGTCCCCGTCACCGTCCCCTCTCCTTCCCCGTCCTGGCCTGACCTGTCCCGTACGAAGTTCCCGTGATCATCGCCACGTGGGCGAGAGCACTGCTCTTGACAGTGAGCGCTGATCCTGGAGACTATCGCTCCTGTAAGAGAGCAGTGCTCTCTCTTTGAGTGGCCGTCCGTTCTTCCTCGGGCCGCTCTCACCTCCGGGAGGACCGACCGACATGACCACCATCGACTCGACAACCGACACCGCTGCCGGCTCCGCCACCGCCCCTGCCACCGGTCCCGCCGCCGAGACCCCCGCCGAGACTCCCGCTGAGACCCCCGGCGTGGTCACCGGCCGGCCGCTGGCCTGGCTGCGGGTCGAGGCGCTGGCCACCGCCGCCGCCGGCCTCGCCGTCTTCGCCGCCACCGGGCAGCCCTGGTGGCTGGTCCCGGCGCTGTTCCTGGCCCCCGACCTGTTCATGCTCGGCTATCTCGCGGGCCCGAAGGCTGGCGCCTGGATCTACAACCTCGCGCACTCGGCGCCGCTGCCGCTGGCCCTGCTCGCCGCCGGCCTCGGTTGGCACATCGCCGCGCTGACCGTGGCGGGCGCCATCGGCCTGTTCCACATCGGACTCGACCGCGCGATAAAGGCGGGCCTCAAGTACGACCACGGCTTCGCCGTCACCCACCTGGGCGTGGCAGGGAAGCGCTGATGGCTGGGGCCTCTCGCGCCGAGAGGCCCGGGCCCTGTCCGGTCCGGGCGATCTTGTCGGACAGGGCCTAGGGCGTGTTTCGAAAGTAGCGCCGTCCGCCCGTAGGGCGGGGCTCGCGGCGTCTGGTGCGTGCGATCGCAAGGCGGAGGATCGTCCTCGTACTGGACGTACTTGGACGACTCCGACAACGCAGCGAGCGTGCGTGCCAGGCGTCGCGAGCCAGGCGGGACTTTCGAAACACGCCCTAGCCGCCCCGCCGTTCGCTCGTCCGCCGGTCGTTTGTCAGCCGGTCGCGCAGGCGGGCAGCGTCCTGGGCGGGCGGGAGGCCGTACGCGCGCCGGTACTCCCGGTTGAACTGCGTCGCGCTCACGTACCCGACCGCTTCCGCGGTGAGCGCCGCCGTGGTGTCGCCCGTGACCAGCCGTCGACGTGCCTCCTGGAGCCGCAGCTGCTTCTGGAAGCGCAGGGGGCTCATCCCGGTGGCGGCCTTGAAGCGGCGGTGCAGGGTGGCCGGGCTCAGGTGCGCCATGGCCGCGAGCGCGTCGATGCTGAGCGGCTCGGTGTAGTGCGCCGAGATCCACGCGGCCGCCGCGCGCACCCGGGCCGCGCTCGAACCGGACAGGGTGAACTGGCGCAGCGCCGCGCCGAGCGGGCCGCTGAGCAGCCGGTAGAGGATCTCGCTCTCGGTGCGGGCCGCCAGCGCGCGTATGTCGTCCGGAGTGTCGAGCAGCCGCACCCAGCGGGTGACCGCGTCGACGAGTTGCGGGGGTATGGGGGCGGAGATCTGCTCACCGGCGGTGGGCGACGTGGGGGGCTCCGCGTCGTCCAGCTCGACCAGCAGATCGGCGAGCATCCCGCTGTCGAGCCGCAGCACCGCGGCGCGGTACGGCACCCGCTCGAAGACGGCGGTGACCGGCAGGACGAGCGAGTTGAGGAACATCTGGCCGCGTCCGGTCACCCACTGCCGGTCGCCGGCGACGCCGCGTTTGGCTCCGTCGGCTATGAAGCAGATCATCGGCTCGTAGACGATGTCGACGGGCGCGACGAGCTCGTCGAGCGCGACCACTGTGAGGCGCGGCACCGCGGTATCGGACCACAGGCCGTCGCTGTGCCGGGCGATGGCCGCCGCGAGATCGTCCAGCATGGAATGCTCCCCGTTCCCCAATCCCCGTTCCCCGCTCCCTGCCACTCCCGGCTCCGTATCCACTGAGAGTATTAGGCAAGTCTATGCGGTCCGTGCCCCATGCCTCCGCAGGTGGCACGCCCCTAGCGTTGACGGCATGACAGAGAAAGACAAGAGCAGCAGCCTGCCGAAGCGCGCGCTCGGTACCCAGGGTCTGGAGGCCGGGGCGATCGGCCTCGGCACGATGGGCATGACCATGGCGTACGGCACCGGCGACGAACCGGGCGGCCTCGCCACCATCCGCCGGGCGTACGAGCTGGGCGTCACCCTCTTCGACACCGCCGAGCTGTACGGCATGGGCACCGGCAGCAACGAGCAACTGCTCGGCCGGGCCGTGAAGGACTTCCGCGACGAAGTCGTCATCGCCACCAAGTTCGGCTTCGACCTGAGCGACCCCGAGTCGGTCGGAGCCGCGCTGGACAGCCGGCCGGAGCACATCCGCGAGGTCACCGAGAACAGCCTGCGCCACCTCGGCACCGACCACATCGACGTGCTGTACCAGCACCGCGTGGACCCGGACGTGCCGATCGAGGACGTCGCTGGCACGGTCGGTGAGCTGATCGCCGAGGGCAAGGTCCGCTACCTGGGGCTCAGCGAGGCCGGTCCCGACATCATCCGGCGCGCCCACGCCGTCCACCCGGTGTCTGTGCTCCAGACCGAGTACTCGGTGTTCGAGCGCGCCGTCGAGGCCGATGTGCTTCCGGTGGTACGGGAGTTGGGCATCGGGTTCGTGCCGTACTCGCCGCTGGGCCGGGGGTTCCTCACCGGCGCGGTGAAGCCGGCCGCCGAGTACCCGGCGGACGACATGCGCAGCTGGGACGACCGCTGGCAGCCGGGCAACTACGAGAAGAACCTGACCGCGGTCCGCGAACTGACCGCGCTCGCGGAGACCAAGGGCATCACCGTCACCCAGCTCGCGCTGGCCTGGCTGCTGGCCCAGGGCGACGACATCGTGCCGATCCCGGGGACCCGTAGCCCGCGGCGGGTCGCGGAGAACGCGGCGGCCGCGCACGTGGCGCTCACGCCGGAGGACCTCGCGCGGGTCCGGGAGATCCTGCCGCGCGGCGCGGCCGGCTCCCGCTACCCGGACGCCATCATGCCGTCCTGGTAGCGCCAGGGGCTTGCGCGCGGGTCGTAGCGCCCTGCGGTTGTGTACGGGCGTAGCGCGCGGGTCGTCACGCCCGCGCTCGCGTACGGGCGTAGCGCGCGGCGCCTGCGTACGGCCGTAGCCCGTAGCGCGAGGCGCCCCCGCGGTCGCCCGGCGCCCCCTCGCGATGCGGACCGTCACCGAGTTGCCCGACCACCGGCGAACAGCCGTGCGGCCGGGCAACTCGGCTTTGCCGCCGACGCCCGCGAACCGCCCTGCGGCCGCCAACTCGGCTCGGTCGCGGGCCTGTTGCGGGCGCGTCGCGGGCCCGTCGCACGCCCGTTGTTGACCGGTCTCCGGTCCGTCACCGGTCATCGCCCTTGGGGTCGGGGCCCGGCATTAAGGAAACGTCCAAATTGCCGGGATCCGGCAATGCGCATATGTGCTGTCTGCAAGCACAATGGTCTCAGCACAACGGGGGAGCACGGGGGAACAACGGGGGTTCGGACCCCGGCGCCCGGTTACGGCAACGTACCGGGCGCCGGGGACCGGCGTGACATGTGGGGAGGTGGGCGATGAGTGAGTTTCTGACCGCCGCATTGGGCTTCCCCGCAGTCCTGTTCGGCGTCGCCCTGATCGTGGTGATCGCCTTCTGGCTGCTGGTGCTGGCGGGAGCCGCCGAGCACGACGCCTTCAACTCGCAGGTGGACACCGACGGAACCGCCACCGGCCTCGGCGGAGTGCCGGCGACCATCCCGGTGTCCCTGCTGATCGCCATTGCCTGGTTCGCGAGCCTCGCGGGATCGGTGCTGGTGCGCCGGCACGTCGAGCCCGGGACCGTTCGTACGCTCTGGTCCGTCGCCGTACTGGTCGCCGCGTCACTGATCGCCTGGGGCGTCACCCGGCTGCTCGTGCGCCGATTGCGCGACCTGGTTCCTGAACAGGCGCCTCCTTCACGGCTGGACTTCATCGGGCTGACGTGCACGATCCGTACCGGTTCCGTCTCCGCCGACTTCGGTCAGGCCGAGGTCGCGGCGGCCGACGGTTCGACCGCGCTCGTCCAGGTGAGGCAGAGCGGGGAGGACGCGATGGGCTTCGGGAGTACGGGCCTGCTGTACGCGTTCGATGTCGAGGGCGAGTTCTTCTGGGTCGCGCCGTACGACGCGGCGCTCGATCCGCGCTCCGCCGGCTGAGTCCGTACCGCCGACACGACGCCGTACCGCCATCGACTGCGCACGACCGCTGACTTCGCACAACCACCGACTTCGCACAACCACCGACTCGGCACGACTACTGACGCCGCACAACCATCGACTCCGTACGACCACTGACCGTTGAGCCCGCGCTCCCGCCGACGGCGGCACGCGCCCGCTCCGTTGAGCCCGCTCTTTCGCTTTCTCGCTCCTCAAGGACTCCTCATGGATGCCATCTCCTTGGGCATCGGCGTGCTGATCGCCGTTGTCCTGCTCATCGCCATCGCGACGTTTCTGCTGATCAGCCGGTTGTTCCGCAAGGTGGAACAGGGCCGGGCGCTGATCATCTCCAAGACCAAGAAGGTGGATGTCACCTTCACGGGCGCCGTGGTGCTGCCGGTGCTGCACAAGGCCGAGTACATGGACATCTCGGTGAAGATCATCGAGATCCGCCGTACCGGCAGGGAAGGGCTGATCTGCCAGGACAACATCCGCGCCGACATCCACATCTCGTTCTTCGTACGGGTCAACAAGACCGTCGAGGACGTCATCAAGGTCGCCCAGGCGATCGGCACGGAACGCGCCAGCGACAAGATCGCCATCCAGGAGTTCTTCGCCGCGAAGTTCTCCGAGGCCCTGAAGACGGTCGGCAAGCAGCTCGACTTCGTCGACCTCTACACCAAGCGCGAGGAGTTCCGGGACCGGATCATCCGGGTCATCGGTACGGACCTCAACGGCTACCACCTCGACGACGCGGCCATCGACTTCCTTGAGCAGACGCCGATGACCCAGCTCGACGGCGCGAACATCCTCGACGCCCAGGGCATCCGCAAGATCACCGAGCTGACGGCGGTCGAGCACGTCCGTACGAACGAGTTCCAGCGCACCGAGCAGAAGGAGATCACCCGGCAGAACGTGGACGCCCGGGAGACCATCCTGGAGCTGGAGCGCCGGCAGGCCGAGGCCGAGATCAAGCAGCGCCGCGAGGTCGAGACGCTGCGGGCGCGGGAGGAGGCGGCGACCTCCAAGGTGCAGGAGGAGGAGCGGCTCGGCGCGCAGACCGCGTTCCTCCGTACGGAGGAGCAGCTCGGGGTGCAGCGGGAGAACCAGGCCCGTGAGATCGCGGTGGCGCAGAAGAACCGCGAGCGGGTCATCGCCATCGAGAACGAGCGGATCGAGAAGGACCGCCTCCTGGAGGTCATCGGGCGCGAGCGCGAGACCGAGATGAGCCGCATGTCCAAGGACAAGGAGGTCGAGGCGGAGCGCCGCGAGGTCGCCGATGTCATCCGCGAGCGGATCGCGGTGGACCGTACGGTCGCCGAGCAGGAGGAGTCCATCAAGAAGCTCCGCATCGTCGAGGAGGCCGAGCGCACCCGCCAGGCCGTGATCATCGGCGCCGAGGCGGAGGCCCAGGAGAAGCTGGTCAAGGACATCAAGGCGGCCGAGGCGGCGGAGGCCGCGGCCAAGCACAACGCCGCCGAGCAGCTCACGCTCGCCGAGGCCCGGCTGAAGTCGGCCGACCTCGACTCGCGAGCCAAGCTGCGGCTCGCCGAGGGCATCCAGGCCGAGGCCGCCGCGGTGGGACTGGCCGAGGCGCAGGTCCGCGAGAAGGAGGCGGACGTCGCCGAGAAGGCCGGCCGTGCGGAGGCCGAGGCGATGGAGGCCCGGCTGCGGGCCGAGGCCGAGGGCGCGCGGCTCAAGGCGCTCGCGACCGCCGAGGGCACGCAGGCGCAGGCCACGGCGGACGCCGCGATGATCGGCGAGAAGCTGAAGGCCGAGGCGGCGGGGCTGACCGAGAAGGCCGCGGCGATGGCCGCGCTGGACGAGGCGTCCCGGACGCACGAGGAGTACCGGCTGCGGCTCCAGGCGGAGAAGGAGATCCGGCTCGCGGGTCTCGACGTGCAGCGCCAGGTCGCCGAGGCGCAGGCCACGGTGCTCGCCACCGGGCTGGAGAACTCCGACATCAATATCGTCGGCGGGGACTCGATCTTCTTCGACCGGCTGATGTCGTCCATCTCGCTCGGCAAGAGCGTCGACGGCTTCATGGCCCACTCGGAGACGGCGCAGGCGCTCGCGAAGCCGTGGCTGGACGGTTCGGCCAGCCTGCCGGAGGACCTGAAGCAGATCCTCGGCTCGGTGTCGACGTCCGATGTGCAGAACCTGACGGTGTCCGCGCTGCTGGTGAAGTTGATGAAGTCCGGGGTCGCGGGCTCCACGCAGCTGGAGAAGCTGCTGGAGCAGGCGGACCGGCTGGGGCTGGCGGACATGCCGATCGCCGCGCTGAACGGTTCCGGGGCCGCCCCGGCCAAGACCTCCTGACGGCGCTCGCCCGAAGGAGCGTGGGGTCCGGAACCGCCGTACGGGGGTCGGTGGTTCCGGATCTCGCCTGTAACGCGTGGGGGGTCTCAGGCGTGAAGTAGGTGAGAGACGCGAGTGAGAGATGCGCGTGAGGGACGTGCGGGGGACACGCACCGGGGACACGCACGGGGGAGACGCACCGGGGACACGCACGGGGGAGACGCACGGGGGAGACGCAGGCGGGCGCGCGGGCCCAGGTGAGAACCCGGGCGCCCGGTACGACATGAATGGCTCGTAGGAGCCGCACGACCGATACGACCGTTACGGCTGGCACGACGTTACGGCTGGCAGGGCTGGCAGGGCTGGCAGGGCTGGCACGGCTCGTATGGCTGGCACGGCTCAAATGGCTCGTACAGCTGGTATGGCTCGTACGGCCTTGTACGGAAAGCGAGAAGTCCGATGGAGACAGCAGCGGCCGCGGCGGCCTCGGTGGACGCCGGTACGTACGAGGTGCTGCGCGACCGGCTCGCCGCGCAGGCCGGGGAGCTGGCGCGGCGCGCCGAGGAGCTGAACTCCCGCCGGATCGAGGCGTTCGGCTCGATGGAGCTGGCCCTCACCGGTACGGAGCGCATCCGCACGGAGCAGCCGCGAGTGCCCCGGGACGTCGTCGCGGTCGGTGGGGCGTTGCTGTTCGGCGTCAATGTGCCGCCGGGACCGAAGCCGGCGTCCGCCGTCGGGGACGTCCTCGCCCTCTTCGACCGCGAGCTGAACCGGCTGCCGGACGACGCGGTCCCGGGTCTGCTCGACGACCCCGCATTTGTACGGGAGTTCGCGGACCTCCACCGCTACTTCCGTGATGCCCGGCTGCTCCAGCTGCGGCACACCGAGGGCAAGCTCCTGGCCGTCTTCCAGACCGGTGCGGCGGCCGACGACATCCGGGTGCTGCGCTGGGCGATCGGCGTGGACGGTACGGCGGAGTTCCTGGACGCGCGCGGCGAGCGCGACCATGTCTTCCCGGCCTCGCAGGACGTGGAGTGGACGGCCACGGCCCGGGAGGACCACGTTCTCGGCCGCCATCCGCACATCTCGATCGCCGGTGACACCGTCTTCGTCTCGACGGTCGGCGGCGCGCTCACCGTGAAGACGGAGAACGACACCGAGTCCGGTGAAGGTGTCCACGCGGAGCCGGTGGACGAGCCGCTCCAGTCGCTGGCGGACGCCGAGGTCGAGTACGCCAGGGCGGGGGCGCTGGTCCTGCTGCGGGTGCGCCCGTACAAGGAGGAGACCCGGCGCCACCTCGTCTTCAACACCGTCACCCGGACCGTGGTGCGGCTCGACGGCATCGGGCAGGCGTGCCGCCGGCTGCCCGAGGACCAGGGGATCATCTTCCCCGGCGGATACTGCCTGGCCACCGGCGCGCACAAGACGTTCGACACCGACACCGGCGGCCTGGAGTTCGAGCGGGAGCTGCGCTCGCCGAACGGTGAGGACGTGCTGTACGCGTTCCACGCCCGCGCCGAGGGCCGCAGCCTGCTCCTCCCGTACAACCTGATCCGCAAGGAGGTCGCCGCTCCGCTCTCCTGCCAGGGGTACGCGCTCTTCGAGGACGGCGCGCTGGTCGTCCTGCGGGCCCCGGACTCGGAGGAGCCGGCCCGCGTCCATCCGCTCCAGATCTGGGGCTCGCCCTACGTCTCCGACACCTACGCCGCCGCTTCCGCCTCGGCGGACGCCGGGCCGCTGGGCCGGATCGGCAACGCGGACCTGGTGCGCGGCATCTCCGACTGCCTGTCGCTGGCGCGCGCCGTCACCGAGACCGGCACGCCGACGACCGGGGTGTACGAGACGCTCCTCGCCGCGTGCGTCCGCGCCGCCGACACCTACCACTGGCTGGGCGACGCCGAAGCGGGCGATCTGCGCGAGCCGCTGGCCGGGGTGCGGACGACGGCCGAGCAGGTGCTCGCCGAGTTCGAGACCGTGCAGACGCTGACCCGCCAGGCCGCCGAGGCGTTCGCGGAGTCGGCGGCGCGGATCGCCGCGCTGGTGCGCAGGACCCGGGGCGAGGCACCGCAGTCGGCCGCCGGCTGGGTCGAGCGCCTCACCGAACTGCGGCGTGCGCACGGCCATTTGCTCACGCTCAAGGACCAGCGGTACGCGGACGCCGAGCGCATCGACACCCTGGGCGCCGAGGTGGCGGAGGACCTCACCGCCTTCGCGCGGCGCGCCGTGCGGTTCCTGAGCCGCGAGGACGCCTTCAGCGGCTATCACGAGGACATCGGGGGGCTGACGGCCGAGGCCGACGCGATCGTCACCGCCGCCGAGGCCGCCCCGGTCGCCGAGCGGCTCGACGAGCTGGCGGCGGGGCTGCGTACGGTCACCGAGGTCGTCGCGGGCCTGGACATCGGCGACGCGACGGTCCGTACGTCCATCCTGGAGCGCGTCGCGGAGGTCCTCGGCGGGGTCAACGGCGCCCGCGCCACCCTGGACGCCCGGCGCAGGGAGCTGGGCGCGCAGGAGGGACGGGCCGGGTTCGCGGCGGAGTTCGCGCTGCTCGGCCAGGCCGTGACGGGCGCGCTGGCCGCCGCCTCCACCCCGGAGACCTGCGACGAGCAGCTCGCCGGGCTGCTGCTGCGGCTGGAGGACCTCGAATCCCGCTTCGCGGAGTCCGACGACTTCCTCGCCGAGCTGTCGGGCAAGCGCACCGAGGTCTACGAGACGTTCTCGGCCCGTAAGCAGGGTCTCCAGGACGCCCGCGCGCAGCGCGCCGAGCGGCTGGGCGACTCGGCGGGCCGGGTGCTGGAGACCGTCGCGCGCCGGGCGGCGGCCCTGGACTCCGCCGACGAGGTCAGCACGTACTTCGCCTCCGACCCGATGGTCGCCAAGGTCCGGCGCACCGTCGCCGAGCTGCGCGAACTGGGCGACCGGGTCAGGGCGGAGGAGCTGGACGGCCGGATCAAGGCGTCCCGCCAGGAGGCGGCCCGCGCGCTGCGGGACCGCACCGACCTGTACGCGGACGGCGGCGCGCTCATCCGGCTGGGCCGCCACAGCTTCGCGGTCAACACACAGCCGCTCGACCTCACCCTCGTACCCCACGGCGGGAGTGGGAGCGGCGGGGACGTGCGCGGGGACAGGAACGGGAGCGGTGGCGGGGGCGGGCTGAGCTTCGCGCTCACCGGCACCGACTACCGGGCCCCTGTCACCGACCCGGAGTTCGCCGCGACCCGGCCGTACTGGGGACAGGAGCTGCCGTCGGAGTCGGCGGAGGTGTACCGGGGCGAGTATCTGGCGGCGAAGCTGCTCGCGGGGCGCGCTGCGGACGGCCGGGCGACCGGCGACCGCGCGGCCGACGGGCTGGCGTCCTACGCCGAACTGGAAGCGCTGGTACGGCAGTCGGCGGAGGAGGCGTACGACGAGGGATACGAGCGCGGCGTCCACGACCACGACGCCGCCCTGATCCTGCGCGCCCTGCTGCGGCTGCGCGCCGAGGCCGGCCTGCTGCGCTACGCACCGGCCGCCCGCGCCGCCGCCCAGCTGTTCTGGGCGCACGGCACCACACCGGAGGCGCGCGAGGCGTGGACCCGGCGGGCCGTGTCGATGGCGCGGGCCAGGGACACCTTCGGGCTGGCACCCGCCATCGAGACGCTCCAGGCGGAGCTGGCGACGGCGATGGGACGGGTCGAAGAGCACCCGCAGGCCGCCGAGTACCTCTTCGAGGAGCTGACGTCAGGACCGGACGGCTTCGTCACCAGCGCGGGCGCGCGGACGCTGCTCGACAAGTTCCGGCGCGCGGTGGGCACCTCGGACTCCGGCAGCTCCGCGTACGACGAGGACCTCGCCGGTCTCGGCGACGACCTGACCGCCCGCCGCCAGCTGGTGGAGAACTGGCTCGCCGCGTACGCGGCGGCCGGCGGCCGGGACGGCATCGACCCCGGTGACCTGGCGGAGGCCGCCGCCGTCGAACTCTGCCCCGGCCTCGCCCGGTACGACGTGACGGCGCCGCGGGCCGAGACCGTCGAGGGCCTGCTCGGCAGCCACCCGAGGATCGAGCGCCGCCGGCTGACCGTCCGCCTCGACGAACTCCTCGCCCGCACGGCGGACTTCCGCGACCGGGTGGCCCCCGGCTTCCGCGCCTACCAGCGCCTGCGCGGCGCCCTCGTCACGGCCGAGCGGGCGCGACTGCGCCTGGACGACTACCGGCCCCGCGTCATGTCCTCCTTCGTGCGCAACCGGCTCATCGACGAGGTCTACCTCCCCCTCATCGGCGACAACCTCGCCAAGCAGCTCGGCACGGCCGGCGAGTCCAAGCGCACCGACAGCAACGGCCTGCTGCTCCTGGTCTCCCCGCCGGGCTACGGCAAGACGACGCTCATGGAGTACGTCGCCGACCGTCTCGGCCTGGTCCTCGTCAAGATCAACGGACCGGCTCTCGGCCACGCCGTCACCTCGCTCGACCCGGACCAGGCACCGAACGCGACCGCCCGCCAGGAGGTGGAGAAGATCAACTTCGCCCTGGCGGCGGGCAACAACACGCTGCTGTACCTGGACGACATCCAGCACACCTCGCCCGAGCTGCTCCAGCAGTTCATCTCGCTGTGCGACGCGCAGCGCCGCATCGAGGGCGTACGGGACGGCGAGACGCGGACGTACGACCTGCGCGGCAAGCGCTTCGCCGTCTGCATGGCCGGCAACCCGTACACCGAGTCGGGCCACCGCTTCCGTATCCCCGACATGCTCGCCAACCGCGCCGACGTGTGGAACCTGGGGGACGTCCTGACCGGAAAGGAGGACGTCTTCGCGCTCAGCTTCGTGGAGAACGCCCTCACCACCCACCCGGTCCTCGCCCCGCTCGCCGCCCGCGACCGCGCCGACCTGGACATCCTCGTACGGCTCGCCTCCGACGACCCCACCGCCCGCACGGACCGCCTGACCCACCCCTACCCGCCCGCCGAACTGGACCGCGTGCTCGCCGTCCTGCGCCATCTGCTGACGGCCCGCGAAACGGTCCTCGCGGTCAACGAGGCGTACATATCCTCGGCGGCCCAGTCCGACGCGACGCGCACGGAGCCGCCGTTCCTCCTCCAGGGCTCGTACCGCAACATGAACAAGATCGCGGCCCGGATCGACGCCGTCATGAACGACACCGAACTCGCCGCCGTGATCGAGGACCACTACACGGGCGAGGCCCAGACCCTGACCTCGGGCGCCGAGTCCAATCTCCTCAAACTCGCCGAACTGCGGGGCACGTTGACCCCGCCGGGGGCGGCGCGCTGGACGGAGATCAAGACGGGCTATGTCCGCACTCTGACCCTGGGCGGCCCGGAGGGCGACCCGCTGACCCGGGCGGTGGCCGCCCTGGGGCTGCTCGCGGACCGGATGAGCGCGGTGGAGGCGGCGATCACCCGGGCGGCGGGGGAGGGGAGCGGGCCGGGAACGGGCCGGCACGGGGCGCGGCTCGCCGACTGAGCACGCCCCGCCGACGAACGGCGTCTCACCGGGGAAGGGGCTATCGGGTGCGCACGGCGTCGAGGTCCTCGAACAGGGCGGGCCAGCCGCCCTCGGAGAACCGGCGCTTGTGCAGGTCGGGGATCTCGGCGACATTGCGCCGGGTACGGGCGCCGAGACCGGGGTCGGTGGCGATCCGCTGGAGGGCGGCCCACAGCTCGGGGCCCCGGCTGGGCGACAGGCACTGCACCAGGTGCGCGCTGAACGCGTCGTCGAGTCCGGGCAGCGCCTCGATGACACGGAGCTGGGTGGCACGGCCGCTTCTCGGCAGGAAGGACCACATCGCCGTCCGCCAGGCGGCGGCGATGTCCTTACGGGGCGCGGTCCCGAGACCGCACTCCTTGAGGCGGCGTCCCATGGAGAGCAGCAGATCCGTGGACTGGCCTTCGGCCAGGGGGCTTTGACGCCGGTCCGGAAAGACATAACTGGAGACCTTGATGAGGCCGGTGGCGTCGAGCGGCTCCGTGAAGGCGAGCCGGAACATCTCGGCCACGTCGGCCGCCGCGCCGTACTTGGCGTACCACCACAGACACCACCGCCGGGCCTGGAAGGAGCCCTTGGATGAACAGCGAGGAAGAAAGGGAATGTCGGCGCCGCACAGTTCGCGAAGCAGTCCCAGGGCGGCCGCCGGTGGCGGGGTCCGCACTTGTGGCAGTGGCTCCGGGAGGGTTTCCCGCTCCAGCCCGATGCCGAGAAGTTCGATGAGAGCGGCCACCGTCTCCTCGTCGGGGATACGGCGGATCCAGCCGGACAGCTCGTCCCAGGTGAGGGGCTGTGGGGCGATGGTGGCGGTACCGCTGCTGTCGGCACCGCTGTTGTCGGCGCCGCTGTTGTTGTGGTTGCTGTTGTTGTGGTCGCTCCGGTCCGTTCGCTCCAGCAGTACGAGGAGGGAGGACAGGTGTTTCAGCCGGGTTCTCCGCTGGTGGCTCAGGGCGTCCGGGCGCGTGTCGGGGACAGCGGCGCGGAACGCTTCGAGGGTGGCGGCGCGCAGCCGGGCATGCGATTCCGCGTCCAGGTTCAGGCTCTGCTTCAGCAGTTCCTTGGCCCGGGGGAAGGCGCCGATCCGCAGGAGGAGGTCCATGAGCAGGGCCGTCTCCGGCACCGAGGCGGGCCACTTGGTGAACGGCTCGATCCACTCGGCGACGTTCGCGTTGGTCAGGGGCGCGTCGTCGGGCAGTTGCCGTAGAAAACCCCTCCGCGACATGACGGTTGGTCACGACGAGCTGCGGCGCGATCATCCAGCCGGTGCCTATCCACTTCAGCCGGTGGTTGTGCAGATTGATGCGGCCGACGCTGGAGATCACCGCTTCGAGGGTGCGGCGAGCCTTTTGAGTTGGGCCGAAAGCACGTCGCTGGTGGGGAATCCGTTGGCGGCCAGAGAAAAAGTCCCGCCCTGAATGAGATGAACCGGTCGATAGAATTCGTTGATGATCTTTTCCAGTGCGGTGTCCTGGGGGACATAGACGCCCTCGGTCATGCGTTCGACGGTGTCGGCCACTTGATCAATACGCAATCCGGAATCGAGGCCCTCCAGCCCGCCCAGCGTGGCGGCCGCGGCCTTGATCTCGTCGAACCGGTCGAAGAACTCCTGCTTGGCCTCGCCGTCGGAGAAGAACTGCCGATAGTCCATCGGCGAAGCGTATGAGGGCGAAGGGGGCCTGCGGGGCGTTTGGCCGCATTCGGTCACCCGGCATCGAGTCCGGCCGCCCGGCGTCGAGGCCCTGTTGACGGAGGGTGCGAGAGCGTTGACCCTTGGTGAGGAATTGGCCTACGGGCCTCTGGCTCCGGGGACTTCAGGGTCTTCTGGGCCTGAGGGGCTTCGACGGCTTCAATCGGAGGCTTCAGAGGGGTGGACGTCATGATCGAACAGCGGTTGTCCAGATGGAGATCCATGGTGGCGCTGACCGTCGCCGGGGCGGCGCTGGTCGCCGTCACGGCGGGCTCGGCGGGTGCCGTAGGTACGGGGAGCGCCGCGGGAGCGGACCGGGGGAGTGCCGCGCGGGCGTCGGCGGAGGCCGCCGCCGTGAGCGCCGCGCCGACGCCGGAGGAGCAGGAGCGGCTCCGCGCGATCGCGGGGGCGATCTGGGGCGACAGCCTGGCGGCGGGTTGGGACATGAACAGCGACGTGGCGGACATCCTGTCGACGGCCACGGGCGAGATCCTGAAGTGCTCGGAGGCGTTCGCCCTGGTGCCCAGGCCGGCCGGGTTCATCCCGGGGCTGGGCTACCTGGTCAGCTACTGGAAGAACCTGCGCGACTACTTCCTGGTGGTCAGCCAGGACCGTACGTACCGCGCCTGCGTGAGCGCGACCGCGTTGAACTACCGCTCGGCCATTGAAATGGCGTCGATGGGCATCTGACGCGGCGGCCGGTTGCCGGCTGCTGGGGTTGGGGCCTGCTGGGGCTGTGGCTGGGGGGCGGGGTGCGGCTGTACGGGTCGACTGGCGCCCCCTGGTCATGGCTCGGGTCGGGTGGACTGTCGTCCTGGCTGTCGTGAACGGCGACGCTGCCGGCGTCCCGCCCGAAGCGTACAATTGTGGCATAAGGGGAGTAGGTGTCTGATATCGGCCGCCTGCTGCCACATGGGGAGGGACGCGCCGACCTCTGTGAGGGGGTTCTCATGACTGACAGCAGCAACTTCTACGCCCACGACAGACCGCCACACCCGACCCTCCCCGAGGACCGCCCCCGAGGCGGCGGCCCAAAGACTCCGCTGGCGCACAGCGGAAGATGGACGACGTTGGCCATCGTGCTGGTGGTCCTTCTGATCGTCGTCGTGGGGATCGCGATGTTCCCGTGAGCTGAGCTGATGACGTTCCGGACCGTGACGCGGGCGATCCCGGACCGTGGCTACTGAAGCGCCCGCCGGCAATGCGGTGCCGGCGGGCGCTTCGGGTGTGGATCGACCCCGCGGCAGGCGGGGAGCACGCGAGCGCGGCGGCTGGCGATGCCGTTGCCGGGAGCATCCCCGCGAGGTGTGCGAGGACCATCCGCCCTCTCCTGCGTGGAAGGGCTTCTGCCCGGGGCCATCCCTCGCGCGAGGGAACATGCTCTCGGCGGCCAGGCGGTGTGCGTAGGTCACCGGACCATCCCCGCGTGGCGCGGGGACCACCCACGGCTGACGCCGGAGGGAGACGCGCGGGCCGGACCACCCCCGCGTGCGCGGGGACCATACTTCGTGACCTGCGGCTTTATCTTCGGTCGGCCCGGCGACTCTTCACTCGCAGCAGCTCGGTCGATCCGGCTTACCCCCTACCAGGCAACTCCCCAGCAGCCACTCCAGGGGCTGGTCTGGGTACGGCGAGCGCGCAGGAAGCGCCCCCAGTTCCCTCGCCGCCGCTGAGAGAGCATCAAGGCGCTCTCGGAGTTTCTGGGCCACTCGGACCCCGGCTTCACGCTGCGCACGTACACGCACCTGTTGCCGTCCAGCGAGACCCGGACCCGCAAAACGACCGACGACGCCTTCACGGACACCGGGGCGAAGGATGAGGGTGACTCGGTCGCCGGCCAGGTCACTCGGTGTCCGCAGCGAGACCCATGTGCCCTCAATGTGCCCTGGGCGCCTGACGCCGCTTCACGGTACCGAAAAGGGCGAGGCCCCGAAGGCCCCGCCCGCCGCAGGTCAAACGCAAGGTCAGGGCCACACCAGACAGTAAGGCTGATGCCCCGCCTCATGCAGCCGGTGCGAGAAGTCCTGCCACTCGTGCAGCAGTTGGTACACGTTGTACGCGTCCCTCGGCCCGCCCCGGTCCGGCACCGTCGACCAGATGAAGGCCGCCGCGCCGACCGATTCCTCGCCTATGTCGCGCAGCGGGTCCACGACGGTCATGGGGAGGCGGACGACCGCGTAATCCGGGTGGAGGACGACGAGTTCGAGCGGGGGGACCTTGTTCAGGGGCATGCCCTGTATGCCCGTCAGGACCATCGCGGCTATCGTCTCCGGCTTGATCTTGGAGAACATCCCGCCCATGCCCAGCTCGTCGCCGCCCAGTTCCTCCGGGCGCATGGAGATGGGGACACGGGCTGCCGTGGCTCCGTTGGGCGCGCCGAAGTACTTGTAGGTCACCCCCACCCGGCCACCACTCCTGATTCCCGGAAGCTGCATCCCCGGAAGCTGCTCATCGGCCGCGCGTGCGTCGCCGGTCCGGCCGCCGCCGCGTATCTCGCCCGCGCCGCGCATCTCGCGGGCGTCACGTGCCTCACGCGCCTCGCGGTCCCGGTGCTCGCGGCGCCGGTGTTTTCCCCGGGCAGGCTCCGGACCCAGGTCGTCGGTCCCCTCGCCCACTCCGCCACCGCGATGCATATCTCCACCCGACCACTCGCAGCCCCGGCCGCGCAACCCGATCATCGTGACAGTGACCTCCCCCACGAACGTCCGGTGAAACACCAGTCCGCAGAAACGTCCGAGCCTCTGACGCGATGGATTGCGTGAACTTCCCCTATGACGCCCCGGTGTCATGTAGTTGGGGTAGCGTCAGAGTGTGAGTCGGACGCTGGAACTACACGATGCCGGGGGTACCGCCGAGCAGTTCCTGGCTGATCAGCGGGTAGCAGCAGGGTATACCCGTCAGTCAAAGGCCAAGGCGGACAAATCGGAAGCGAGTCCGCGGGCGCAGGACGAGGCGACCGAAAGGAAGGCCCTGGAAAGGGGCTGCTCTTTCAAGGGGTATTACCGGGACATCGGCGTATCCGGATACGACCCGAACGCCGAGCGCAAGGGCTTCGACCGCTTGATGAGAGACTGCCGGGACGGTCTGATCCAAGAAATCGTCGTCTTCGATGTAACCCGTTTCTCGCGCCGCGAACCCAAGGACATGATTCCGGTCGTCCTGGAACTGTTCTCCCTCGGTGTCACCATCACGTCAGTGGCCGAGGGCCCGTTCACGCCGGACAAACCCACGGAACTCATGATGCTGATCCGCCGGTTGCAGGCCGCCTACCAGAGCAGCGAGAACAAGAGCGAGACGGCATCGGGAGCGAAGCGCGCGGCGGGGCGGTTCGGGGGCTGGACCGGCGGGACGCCTCCCTATGGCATGGAGAGCTACGCCGAACAGGCAACCCGGGTGATCGATGGTAAGCCGGTGACCATCACCACCAGATTTCTGCGCCCCACTCCCAAGTCCGACGACGGAACGGACCAGGGCGGCGTGGTCGTGTCGATGGTGGATCGAATCTTCGAGCATAAAGACAAGCCGTGGGACGGCAAGAAGAACGCGCACCCCGGATCGGTGAACTCGCTCACCACGTGGCTCAACCAGCGCCGAATCAAGACCCAGCAGGGAGGCTTGTGGCGTACGCCGACGGTCAAGCGTGTCCTGTCCGACCCTCGGCTGGCAGGGTTCGCGGCCAAGACCGTCTACCGCACAGGCGCGGACGGCAGGCCGACGCGCACCGTCGACGGGTACCGCATCCTGCGTGACGAGCACGGTGATCCCCTCGTCATCGGGGAAGCTCTCATCCCGCCCGCCAGATGGTTCGAGCTACAGGAATGGCTGTCCGGACGGGGCCGCGGAAAAGGACTCACCAGGGGTGAGTATCTGCTTACCGCCATGGAGCGGCTGGAGTGCGAGTGCGGGCGTCCCATGACGGGATCCCCGCGCATCTACAAATGCTGCCGGCCGTCGGGTGTTGTGGAGCCCGGTCAGCACGAGGGCGGTAACTCGATCAGCCAGGACGCATTGGACGACCACGTCGCCCGCCGCGTTCTGGAGGTGATTCTCGGTGCCTCGGACAGCCCCGAAACACGGGACATCATCACGGAAGCCACCCTGCGATACGCGGAATTCTCGGAAGACCCGAGCATTCGTGGTGAGCGTGCGTCCCTCGTGAGTGCGAGGGCCGTGGTCACGCGGTCGATGGAGAGGCTGTACGACGACCTGAATTCCGGGATCTACGACGGCCCCGTCGGACGTGCGCGTTTCCGGGACGAGAAAGAACAACTGGAGATCCTTCTGGAATCCCTCGGCCGTCGCCTCGTCGAAGTGGGGTGCCCGGAGCTTCCCGCGCTTCCACTGGAGGAGTGGGGCGACGCCGGTCATGAGGATCCGATCGGACAGGAGTCGTGGTGGGGACGCGCGACGGTCGCTGAACGGCGCACGCTCGTGAAGCTCTTCGTGGACAAGATCGTCGTCACGAAGGCCACGTACCGGGGAGGCACGGCGCGCGCATGCCGTGCGGAAGAGCGCGTCACGGTGACCATGGCCTCCGCCGGGCCGACCTCGGAGGGGAACGGCGCCTGACCGCACAGCCAAGGAGGGTCGGCAGCGGTACCGCCGCCGAGCGAGGCCGACCAGCGGGGCCCCTGTCCGCTCGCACGCCCCGGTCATCCTCGCGGGGGTGACCGGGGCTTTTGCGTGCCTCCCCTACGCTGGACGGGTTCACACTCCCGACGCGAGGGATCCGCAGGTCATGAGCAAACCCCCTTATCGATATGACGCACCCGTTTCGCAGGCACTCTTCGACCGCGCGGCCCTCGTGACGCCCGGCGGCGTGAACTCTCCCGTCCGCGCCTTCAACGCGGTCGGTGGCACGCCCCGGTTCATGGTGTCCGGTAACGGTCCCTACCTCACCGATGCGGACGGTCGCGAATACGTCGACCTCGTCTGTTCCTGGGGTCCGATGATTCTTGGTCATTCCCGCCCGGAAGTGATCGAGGCCGTCCAGGCCGCGGTCGCCCGCGGTACGTCCTTCGGTACGCCGGGTGAGGGCGAGGTCGCGCTCGCCGAGGAGATGGTGGCGCGGATCGCGCCCCTCGACCAGGTGCGGCTCGTGTCGTCCGGTACCGAGGCGACCATGTCCGCGATCCGGCTGGCCCGCGGCTTCACCGGGCGGGCCAAGATCGTGAAGTTCGCCGGCTGCTACCACGGCCACGTCGACGCGCTGCTCGCCGCCGCCGGGTCCGGGGTCGCGACGTTCGGGCTGCCCGACACCCCCGGGGTGACCGGCGCGCAGGCGGGGGACACGATCGTCCTGCCGTACAACGACCCCGAAGCGGTACGCGCCGCCTTCGCCGCGCACCCGGGCGAGATCGCCTGCGTGATCACCGAGGCGTCGCCGGGCAACATGGGCGTCGTACCGCCGAGGGACGGGTTCAACGCCGGGCTCAAGGAGATCTGCGCCGCCGACGGCGCGCTCTACATCTCCGACGAGGTGATGACCGGATTCCGTACCTCGAAGGCCGGCTGGTACGGGATCGACGGCGTCGAGCCCGACCTGATGACCTTCGGCAAGGTGATGGGGGGCGGCTTCCCGGCCGCCGCGTTCGGCGGCCGCGCCGACGTCATGGGCCGGCTCGCGCCGGTGGGCCCCGTCTACCAGGCCGGCACGCTCTCCGGTAACCCGGTCGCGACCGCCGCGGGCCTCGCGCAGCTGCGGCTGCTCGACGACGCGGCGTACGCCACGGTCGACGCGGTGTCGAGCGAGATCCAGGGGCTGGTGACGGAGGCGCTCGCCAAGGAGGGCGTGGCGCACCGCGTGCAGACGGCGAGCAACATGTTCTCCGTCTTCTTCACGGCCGACGAGGTGCGCGACTACGACGACGCCAAGAAGCAGGAGTCGTTCCGCTTCACCCCCTTCTTCCACTCGATGCTCGCCGACGGCGTCTACCTGCCGCCGTCGTCCTTCGAGTCCTGGTTCGTCTCCACCGCGCACGACGAGCGCGCGGTCGAGCGGATCGCCGCCGCCCTGCCCGCCGCCGCCCGCGCCGCGGCCCAAGCCACCGAGCCGGAGAACGCCGCATGAGTGCCACCAGTGCCCAGAGCGCCCAGAGCGAGATGACCGTCGTCCACCTGATGCGCCACGGTGAGGTGCACAACCCCGAGGGCGTGCTGTACGGGAGACGCCCCGACTTCCACCTCTCCGAGCTGGGGGTACGGATGGCCGACCGGGTCGCCGAGCACCTCGCGGGCCGCGACATCACCCACGTCGTCGCCTCCCCGCTGGAGCGCGCCCAGGAGACGGCGGCCCCCCTCGCCAAGACCCACGGGCTCACCATCGAAACCGACGACCGGCTGATCGAGGCCGCGAACGTCTTCGAGGGCAAGACCTTCGGCGTCGGTGACGGCGCGCTGCGTCAGCCGGCGAACTGGAAGTACCTCACCAACCCGTTCCGGCCGTCCTGGGGCGAGCCGTACATCGATCAGGTCGTACGGATGATGGGCGCGCTGACCGCCGCCCGCGACGCCGCCCGGGGACACGAGGCGGTCTGCGTCAGCCACCAGCTGCCGATCTGGATCGTGCGGAGCTTCGTCGAGCGGCGCCGGCTGTGGCACGACCCGAGGCGGCGGCAGTGCTCGCTCGCTTCCCTGACCAGCTTCACCTACCGGGGCAACAAGATCGTCTCCGTCGGCTACTCCGAGCCGGCCCGCGATCTGGTGCCCGCCCATCTCCTGCCGGGCGCGCGGCCCGTGAAGGGCGGGGCCAAAGCCTTCGGCGCGTGACCGCCCCGCCCCTCGGGGGGCGCTCGCGACCGTGACGACAGCACGACATCCGGTCAGCGCGACAGCAGGTCAACCAACCCCTGTGATCGTTTCTGTCGCATCTCGAAGACTTTTGTCACAGCTGTCGTTACATCAGTAAAAGTATGACAAGTACTGGAACCTCCGTGTTCGCTACGTCATCTCATGTATTGCCGCTTGTAAGACTTATATGAGCGGCATACGTGTAAGCGAGCGCGAAGGAGCGGTATGCGCGACATCAGCCGAAGGGGTCTGCTCGGAGCGGGCATCGGAGCGGCGGCGGCGTTCGGACTCGCCGCCTGCTCCACCGCGGAGAGCAAGCCAGGTCGCCCGGACGCGGCGAAGGGCGGCAGCGGGGGCCCGACGGACGGTGCGAGTCCCAAGGGCGAGGACGCCCGCCTCATCGGTGACGGTTCCACCTCCGACACCGGAAAGCAGCCGCACCAGCCGTCCGCGCCGGTCCGGCTGGAGCCGGGGCAGACCCCGCCGCAGTTCGTGATCTTCTCCTGGGACGGCGCGGGCGAGGTCGGGAACGGTCTCTTCCCGCGCTTCCTGGAACTCGCCAAGGACCACGACGCGGCGATGACCTTCTTCCTCTCGGGCATCTACCTCCTGCCGGAGTCGAAGAAGACCCTCTACCGCCCGCCCAACAACCCCGTCGGCGCGTCCGACATCGGGTACCTCACCGACGCGCACATCAAGGACACCCTCAAGAACGTCCGGCAGGCGTGGCTGGACGGCCACGAGATCGGCACGCACTTCAACGGGCACTTCTGCGGCGGCTCCGGCACGGTCGGCAACTGGACACCGGCCCAGTGGCAGAGCGAGATCGACCAGGCCGTCTCCTTCGTCACCGAGTGGCGTACGAACACGGGCTGGACCGATCTCGACCCGCTGCCCTTCGACTACCGCAAGGAACTGACCGGCGGCCGTACGCCCTGCCTGCTCGGCCAGGAGAACCTGCTGCCGACGGCGAAGAAGCTGGGCTGGCGCTACGACGCCAGCTCGCCCGGCGGCACCCAGATCTGGCCGTCCAAGCTGAACGGCGTCTGGAACTTCCCGCTCCAGGCGGTGCCGTTCCCCGGCCACGGCTTCGAAGTCCTCTCCATGGACTACAACATGCTCGCCAACCAGTCGAAGAACTCGACCAACGGCATGACCTCGCGGTACGCGGAGTGGCGCGAGCAGGCCGCCGGGGCCTATCTGGCCGGTTTCGACCGGGCGTACGAGTCGAACCGCGCGCCGTTCTTCATCGGCAACCACTTCGAGCAGTGGAACGGCGGGATCTACATGGACGCCGTCGAGGAGGCGCTGAAGAAGATCGCGGGCAAGAAGGACGTACGGCTGGTGTCGTTCCGCCAGTTCACCGACTGGCTCGACGCCCAGGACCCCGCCGTCGTCGAGAAGCTCCGCACCCTGAACCCGGGACAGGCCCCCGACGGCGGCTGGAACTCCTTCTTCAAGACCGCCTGACCACCGCCTGACCACCGTCTCTCCGGTCGCTCCGGCGGGATCAGGGGGGTGCGCAAGATCCGCGAAACGCCCATGCGAAACTTTTCACATGAACTCAGGTCGCGCCCCCCGACGCCGCCCCGGCCGCCGTCCTCGCGCCATCCTGCCGGTCACGGCCGTCGTCGCCGCGCTGACGCTGTCGGCGTGCACGAGCGGCGGTAAGTCCGGGGGCGGCGGCGACACCAACTTCGTGACGAACGCCGGCGGCATCTCCACCGCCGCGGTCGCCGACCGCCGGCCGATCAACAAGATCGCGGGCGAGACCCTCGAAGGCGAGCAGTTCGACGTGGCCGACCTCAAGGGCAAGGTCGTCGTGCTGAACGTCTGGGGCTCGTGGTGCCCGCCCTGCCGCGCCGAGGCCCCGCACTTCGCCAAGGTCGCCAAGGAGACCGAGGCGGAGGGGGTCGCCTTCGTCGGGATCAACACCCGGGACCCGAACAAGGGCCCGGCGATCGCCTTCGAGAAGGACTACGGCGTCGCGTACCCGAGCCTGTACGACCCGACGGGCAAGCTGATTGTGAACGGCTTCCCCAAGGGCAGTCTCAACCCGCAGTCCATCCCCTCCACGATCGTGCTCGACCGGCAGGGGAAGATCGCGGCCCGCTCGTTGATGGCGCTCAACGAGGAGAAGCTGCGCAAGATGATCGACCCGCTGATCGCGGAGAAGTGATGCGGTACGTACGGCCCGTACGCCCGGGGCGGGGCGCGCGGCACGCATGCGCGCCGGGGCGCCCGGCATGAACCAGACGGTCTTCAGCGGAGCGCTCGCGCTCGCCTTCCCGATCGCGGTGCTGGGCGGCCTCGTCTCGTTCTTCTCGCCGTGCGTCCTGCCGCTCGTACCGGGCTACCTCTCGTACGTCACCGGGGTCAGCGGCACCGATCTCGCGGACGCCAGACGCGGCCGGATGGTCGCGGGTGCCACGCTCTTCGTGGCCGGCTTCACGGCGGTCTTCGTGTCGGGCGGCGCGCTCTTCGGCTTCTTCGGCGCGACCCTCATGGAGTACCAGGGGGTCATCTCCAAGGTGCTCGGCGTGCTGATGATCCTCATGGGGCTCTTCTTCATGGGGCTCATGCCCTGGTTCACCCAGCGCGAATTCCGCCTCCACAAGCGGCCGGTGGGCGGCCTCGCCGGCGCCCCGCTGCTCGGAGTGATGTTCGGGGTGGGCTGGACGCCCTGTCTCGGGCCCACGCTCACCTCCGTCAACACCCTCGCGCTCAGCGAGGCGGACGCGGGCCGCGGCGCGATACTGATGGTCGCGTACTGCCTCGGCCTCGGCCTGCCGTTCGTGCTCGCCGCGGTGGCGTTCCGCAAGGCCCTGGGTGCCTTCGGCTGGGTCAAGCGCCACTACGCCTGGGTCATGCGCATCGGCGGCGGAATGATGATCGCGACCGGCCTGCTGCTGCTCACCGGCGCGTGGGACGTCATCGTGCAGCAGATGCAGACCTGGTCGAACGGCTTCACGGTAGGGATCTAGTTCCATGAGCAAGGCTTCGACGAGCGACACCGGGCACGACGGCACGGATACGAGCCGGGGTGCGGATACGGGTACGGGCAAGGACAGCGGCATCGCCGGGGCCGCCGGCAGAACGGCCGGGTCCGTCGCCCGCGACGCCCGCGACGCGCGGGACGCCCGCGAACTCGGCGACGCCGGGTCCCAGCTCTCCACCGCCCCCCGCGAGGAGCGCGAGGAGACCGCCATCGGCGGCCCCACCCTCGGCGTCATCGGCTGGATCCGCTGGTTCTGGCGACAGCTCACCTCCATGCGCGTGGCGCTGATCCTGCTCTTCCTGCTCTCCCTCGGCGCCATCCCCGGCTCCCTGATCCCGCAGAGCAGCGTGGACGAGCTGAAGGTCCAGGACTTCAAGGACCAGCACCAGACGCTCGCCCCGATCTACGACAAGCTCCAGCTCTTCCACGTCTACAGCTCGGTGTGGTTCTCCGCGATCTACATCCTGCTGTTCATCTCCCTGATCGGCTGCATCGTCCCGCGCACCTGGCAGTTCGTCGGCCAGCTGCGCGGCCGGCCGCCGGGCGCGCCCAAACGGCTCACCCGGCTGCCCGCGTACACCACCTGGCGCACGACGGCGGAGCCGGAGGCGGCCCGCGAGGCCGCGCTCGCGATGCTCAGGAAGCGCCGCTACCGCGCCCACACCGTCGGTGACGCCGTGGCCGCGGAGAAGGGCTACCTCCGCGAGGCGGGGAACCTGATCTTCCACATCTCGCTGATCGTGCTGCTCACCGCCTTCGCCACCGGACAGCTGTTCAAGTCCGAGGGCGGCAAGCTGATCGTCGAGGGCGACGGCTTCTCCAACACCCTCACCCAGTACGACGACTTCAAGTCCGGCTCCCTGTTCGACACGGAGAACCTCGCACCGTTCAGCTTCGGCCTGGACAAGTTCACCGGGACGTACGAGCGCAGCGGGCCGCAGCTGGGGACCCCGCGCGTCTACCGGGCCGATGTCCACTACAGCGAGGGACCCGGCGGTACGGAGAAGAAGACGTCCATCGAGGTCAACAAGCCCCTCGTGGTCGACGGCTCGAAGGTCTACCTGATCGGCCACGGGTACGCCCCCGTCGTCACCGTCAGGGACGGCAAGGGCGCGGTGGTCTTCAAGGGCGCCGTCCCGCTGCTGCCCATCGACAGCAACGTCTCCTCCACGGGCGCCATCAAGGTGATGGACGGCTACCGCGACAAGAACGGCAAGAAGGAGCAGCTCGGCTTCGCCGCGTTCTTCGTGCCGACCTACGGCGGCGGCGAGGGCGGCGCCACCACGATGTTCTCCCGGTTCCCCGCCCTCGACTTCCCGGTGCTCAACGTCGGCGCTTACCACGGTGACCTCGGCGTGGACGCCGGGCTGCCGCAGAACGTGTACCAGCTCAACACCCGCAAGATGAAGGCGTTCAAGGACTCCAAGGGCGAGGTCCTGAAGAAGACCCTGCTGCCGGGCGACAAGCTCACGCTGCCGGACGGCGCCGGATCCATCACCTTCGAGAAGGACGTCAAGGAGTGGGCCAGCTTCCAGATCTCGCACCAGCCGGGTGACGGCTGGGCGCTCGCCGGAGCGGTCGCCGCCATCGTCGGCCTCGCCGGTTCGCTCTTCATCCAGCGCCGCCGGATCTGGGTCCGTACGGTACGGGCCGCCGACGGCGTCACCGTCGTGGAGATGGCGGGACTCGGCCGCAGCGAGTCCGCCAAGCTCCCCGAGGAACTGGCCGATCTGGCCTACACCCTCAATTCAGAGGCGCCCACCGCGCCTGATTCCGCAGAAGAGAATGCCGGAGGGGCCGAGAAGTGAATCTCGCCGCCGCAACCAATGAGAATCTGGCGAACACCAGCAATGTGCTGATCTATTCGTCGATGGCCGTCTACATGCTGGCCTTCTTCGCGCACATCGCCGAGTGGCTGTTCGGCAGCCGCTCCAAGACCGCCAGAACCGCCGCCGCGCTCACCGGTGACGCCGACTCCGCCGCCGTGAGCCCCGCGAAGGCGGAGAAGGAGCGCAAGGGCGGTACGGCCGTCCTGGAGCGGCCGAAGGTCATCACCCGCTCCGCGCCCGGAACCCGCGACATCCCGGACGGCCCCGGCGCGGCCGGCGGCGACGAGCAGGGCGATCTGTACGGCCGGATCGCCATCTCCCTCACCGTCCTCGCCTGGGCGATCGAGGCCGCCGGTGTGCTCGCCCGCGCGCTGTCCGTGCAGCGGGCGCCGTGGGGCAACATGTACGAGTTCAACATCACCTTCTCCACGGTGGCCGTGAGCGTCTATCTCGCGTTCCTCGTGATGAAGAAGAACGTCCGCTGGCTCGGCCTGCCGCTGGTCACCACGGTCCTGCTCGACCTCGGCCTCGCCGTCACCGTCCTCTACACCGACAGCGACCAGCTCGTCCCCGCGCTCCACTCGTACTGGCTGTGGATCCACGTCTCCACCGCGATCTTCTGCGGCGCCGTGTTCTACGTCGGCGCCGCCGCCACGGTCCTCTACCTCTTCCGTGAGCGCTACGAGTCGAAGCTCGCCGCCGGTCTCCAGCCCGGCGCCTTCGCCACCTCCGTCATGGAGCGGCTGCCCGCCTCGGCGACGCTCGACAAGTTCGGCTACCGCGTCAACGCCGCGGTCTTCCCGCTGTGGACCTTCACCATCATCGCGGGCGCGATCTGGGCGGGCGACGCCTGGGGCCGTTACTGGGGCTGGGACCCCAAGGAGGTCTGGTCCTTCATCACCTGGGTCGCGTACGCCAGCTATCTGCACGCCCGCGCCACCGCAGGCTGGAAGGGCCGCAAGGCCGCCTATCTGGCGCTGCTCGCCTTCGGCTGCTGGCTGTTCAACTACTACGGCGTGAACATCTTCGTGACCGGCAAGCACTCGTACGCGGGCGTCTGACCGTACGGACACAGGAAGGCGCCCCCCGCCACGGAACCCGGCGGGGGCGCCTTCCTTCGTACGTCCTTACGTGGAACCCGTCTTCAGGGCTTCGGCGGAGTGTCGTCCGCGCTGCCGGTGCTGCCCTTGCCGTTCTCGCGGCGCTCGATCTCCTCCTCGCGGCGGCGCAGGTCGGCTTCCCACTGCTCCAGATGCGAGGAGCCGGCACCGCTCTCCTCGCTCTCCTTCTTCTCGCCCTTGTCGTCCTTCTCGTCCTTCAGGGACTTGAGGAATTCCGGGTTGTCGTCCGGCGCGATCCAGCCGCCCCGGCGGGCCGGGGTCGTGCGGTCCCGGCCGACGATCAGCCAGGAGACCGAGCCGACCAGCGGAAAGAGCAGCACCAGGATCGCCCAGATGGGTTTCGGGAGAAAACGGATCTCCTTCTCATCGGTGGTGATGCAGTCGATGAAGGCGTAGATGCTGAGAGCCAGCGGCACCAGAAACATCAGCACCCGAAGCATGGAGGTCCCCCCTGCGCATGGAGATCGAGACCGGGTAACGGCCCCCCTGATACGTCAAGAGTAACGAGTGGGCGCCAGGACCTTGACCCGTAGGAGCCGACGACGTTCCCCGCGCGCCACCGTGCCGCCCCCGGAAGATCGCGCGGGGGAGGATGACACACTGGAGCGCATGGCTTACGACGATCTTCGCTCGCTCCTCCGGGCGCTGGAGCGCGACGGCGACCTCAAGCGCATCAAGGCCGAAGTCGACCCGTACCTGGAGGTCGGGGAGATCGTCGACCGGGTGCACAAGGCCGGTGGGCCCGCGCTCCTCTTCGAGAACGTACGGGGCTCCTCGATGCCCCTGGCGATGAACGTGTACGGCACGGACCGCAGGCTGCTCAAGGCGCTCGGGCTGAAGGCGTACAGCGACATCAGCGACAAGATCGGCGGGCTGCTCAAGCCGGAGCTGCCGCAGGGCTTCATCGGGGTGCGCGAGGCGTTCGGCAAGCTCGGCTCCATGGCGCACGTACCGCCGAAGAAGATCAAGGACGCGCCGGTCCAGGAAGTGGTCCTCACCGGCGACGACGTGGACCTCGACCAGCTGCCCGCGCTGTTCACCTGGCCCGAGGACGGCGGGTCGTTCTTCAACCTCGGGCTGACGCACACCAAGCACCCCGAGACCGGCGTCCGCAACCTCGGGCTCTACCGGCTCCAGCGACACGACCGGCGCACCATCGGGATGCACTGGCAGATCCACAAGGACAGCCGCAACCACTACCAGGTGGCCGCGAAGCGCGGCGAGCGGCTGCCCGTCGCGATCGCCTTCGGCTGTCCGCCCGCCGTGACGTACGCCTCCACCGCGCCGCTGCCCGGCGACATCGACGAGTACCTCTTCGCGGGCTTCTTGCAGGGCCGGCGCATCGAGATGGTCGACTGCAAGACCGTGCCGCTCCAGGTCCCGGCCAACGCCGAGGTCGTCATCGAGGGGTGGCTGGAGCCGGGGAAGACGCTGCCGGAGGGCCCGTTCGGGGACCACACCGGCTTCTACACCCCGCAGGAGGAGTTCCCGGCGCTCACCATCGACTGCGTGACGATGCGCAGGCGCCCGCTGCTCCAGTCGATCGTGGTCGGCAGGCCGCCGACCGAGGACGGGCCGCTGGGACGGGCGACGGAACGGTTCTTCCTGCCGCTGCTGAAGATCATCGTGCCGGACATCGTGGACTACCACCTGCCCGAGTCCGGCGGCTTCCACAACTGTGCGATCGTCTCGATCGACAAGAAGTACCCCAAGCACGCGCAGAAGGTGATGCACGCGATCTGGGGTGCGCACATGATGTCGCTGACCAAACTGATCGTGGTCGTCGACGCGGACTGCGATGTCCACGATCTGCACGAGGTGTCCTGGCGGGCGCTCGGCAACACCGACTACGCGCGCGACCTCACCGTGGTGGAGGGACCGGTCGACCATCTCGACCACTCCTCCTACCAGCAGTTCTGGGGCGGCAAGGCGGGCATCGACGCGACGCGCAAGCTCCCCGAGGAGGGGTACACACGGGACGGGGGCTGGCCGGAGATGGTCGAGTCCGACCCGGAGACGGCGGCGAAGGTCGACCGCCGGTGGAGGGAGTACGGGCTGTGACCAGCGCCGCCGCGGCACTGCCGCAACCGCCGAGCAGGACCAGGGGCTTTCTGCGGCTGGTGATGATCGAGCACTCGGTCTTCGCCCTGCCGTTCGCCTATATCGCCGCGCTCACCGCGATGTTCCAGCTCGACGGCGACATCCTCTGGGGCCGGCTGCTGCTGATCACGGTCGCCATGGTCGGACTCCGTACGTTCGCGATGGCCTGCAACCGGATCATCGACCGCGAGATCGACGCCCGTAACCCGCGCACGGCGGGCCGTGAGCTGGTGACGGGCGCGGTGTCGGTGCGGTCGGCCTGGACCGGCGCGCTCATCGCCCTCGCCGTCTTCCTGGGCGCGGCCGCCGCGCTCAACCCGCTGTGCCTGGCGCTGGCGCCCGTCGCGGTGATCCCGATGGTGGTCTATCCGTACGGGAAGAGGTTCACGAACTTCCCGCACGCCATCCTGGGCATCGCCCAGGCCATGGGCCCCGTCGGCGCCTGGCTCGCGGTGACCGGGAGCTGGTCCTGGGACGCGGTGATCCTCGGACTGGCGGTCGGCGTCTGGATCGGCGGCTTCGACCTGATCTTCGCCTGCCAGGACGTCCAGGCGGACCGCGCGCACGGAGTGAAGTCCGTGCCGGCCCGCTTCGGCATCCCGGCCGCGCTGTACGGGGCGCGCTGCGCCCATGTCGTCACCTCGGCGCTGCTGGTCTGGTACGCGGTGGCCACGGACGCCGGGGCGTTCTTCTGGATCGGGCTGGCGATCGTCGGCGGAGCCTTCCTCTACGAGCACACGATCGTGAAGCCGCACGACCTCTCGCGGCTGAACCGGGCGTTCTTCTCCGTGAACGGCTTCATCGGGATCGCCCTGTTCGTGTGCGCGCTGTGCGATCTGCTGGCGCGCGGCCTCACGGTCTGAGCCGACCGGGCCCGCCAGGACTGACGGGCCGTCAGCTTATTCGTTCGTTGATCGGCGGCGGCCTGCGGTACATGAACGCCGCCATCACCCCGCCGATCAGCCCGAAGAGATGGCCCTGCCAGCTGACGGCCGAGTTGGTCGGCAGCACGCCCCACAGCGCGGAGCCGTAGAACAGGAGCACCAGCAGACCGGTGACGATGTCCACCGCGTTGCGATCGACGAAGCCCCGCACCAGCAGATAGCCGAGCAGACCGAAGACGACGCCCGAGGCGCCCGCCGTCACCGTGTGGTCGGCCGCGGTGATCCAGACGCCGAGACCGCCGACGACCATGATGGTGAGGACGACGGCGGCGAAGCGGCGCAGCCCGGTCAGCGCGGCGAGGAAGCCGAGGATCAGCAGCGGCACGGTGTTGGACATGAGGTGGTCGAAGCCGTGGTGCAGGAAGGCCATCGGGATGACGTCGCGCAGCTCGCCGAACTCCCGGGGGCTCAGCCCGTAGGTGGCGAGCGCGTCCGTCGAGCTGTTCACCGCCTCGATGACCCAGAGCAGCGCGACCCAGCCGATCATCAGCGCCGCGGCCGGTTTCATGCGCGCGGCCCGGCCCTTCTGGGTCGAATCCACGGTCGGATACGGCATCTCAGCCCCCCTCGGTCCTGTCCTCTGAACGTCCGGGGGCCGCTGTCGGTTCCGGCCCGGGGGCGCCGGATAGGCTCGGATCCGTGAAGCCCGGACCGTACGCAGACCAGCAGAGCCCGCGACAGCCCCGGCGGCCCTGGGTCGTCGGGGTCTCCGGCGCGTCGGGGACGCCGTACGCCGCCGCCGTGCTGCGCGGTCTGCTGGACGCCGGACAGCGCGTGGATCTCGTGGTGAGCCGCGCGTCGCGGCTGACGCTGCTGGACGAGACGGGCATCGCCTTCCGCGACGCGCACTGGCGCGACGATCTGCGGACCTGGCTGGCGCGGGGCGCCGACGGGAAGCCGGACACCTTCGACCCGTGCCTGGACGACGTGCGGCACTGGAGCGCCGGTGACCTGGCCGCCGGGCCGTCCTCCGGCTCGTATCCCGTCCAGGGGATGCTGATCGTGCCCGCGTCGACGGCGTGCGTGGCCGGGGTGGCGCTCGGCCTCTCGAAGGACCTGCTCCAGCGCGCGGCGAGCGTGACCCTGAAGGAGCGCCGCAGGCTGGTCGTCGCCGTACGGGAGACGCCGCTGAACGGGCAGACGCTCAGGCACCTCGTGGCGCTGGACGAGGCCGGGGCCGTGGTGCTGCCCGCCTCCCCGGCGTTCTACGCGGGCGCGACGCACATCCAGGACCTGGTGGACTTCGTCGCCGGGCGGGTGCTGGACGCGGCGGGGGTGGCGCACGGGCTGTACCGCCGCTGGGAAGGCGAACTGGGCGGTTCCCGCGCCGACAGCTAAGTTCAATCCGCTAATTCGCAGGTATTGGGCTACCCATGCCTTAGATTAGCTGTGTATACTCGCTTGATATCTGAACAATGGAAGGCTTCATTCCCATGGACACCGTGGACAGGCAGCTCATCCAGGCACTCAGGGAGAACGGCAGAGCCTCCTACGCCGAGCTGGGCCGGCTCGTCGGGCTCTCCGGGCCCAGCGTCACCGACCGCATCAACCGGCTCGAAACGGCGGGCGTCATCACCGGCTACCGCGCGACGGTCGACTCGGCCTCGCTCGGGCTCGGTGTCACCGCGCTGATCGGGATCTCCCTCTCCGACGCGGCCGACCACGAGGACGTGGCCCGCCGGATGCGCGATCTCGGGGAGATCGAGGACTGCTGGTTCATCGCGGGCGACGACTCGTACATGCTCAAGGTCAGGGCCGGTGACGTGGACGGCCTGGAGAAGACGATCGGCCGGCTGAGCGGCACGAAGGGCGTCTCCCGGACCCGTACCACCATCGTTCTCTCCACGAAGTGGGAGAACCGGGTCGGTGAACTTCCCGAGGAGTGAGCCCGCGCCCGGGCTCCGCCGGAGGGCCGCCTCGGGTGTTGTCGGTCGGGGGGCGTAGGCTCGGACGGCCCGATTGGTAGACGTATGGGAGGCGGCCTGATGACTGCATCTGTCCAGGATGTAGGTCGCAAGCGCGAGCTGGAGGAGAAGGTCAGGGCCGGTGAGCGGCTGACCCGTGAGGACGGCATCGCCCTCTACGAGTCGGACGACCTGGCCTGGCTCGGCGGCCTCGCGCACGAGGTGCGCACGCGCAAGAACGGCGACGTGGTCCACTTCAACGTCAACCGTCACCTCAACATGACGAACGTGTGCACGGCGTCCTGCGCCTACTGCTCGTTCCAGCGCAAGCCGGGCGAGAAGGACGCGTACACGATGCGCATCGAGGAGGCCGTCCGCCTCGCCAAGGCGATGGAGGGCGAGAGCCTCACCGAGCTGCACATCGTCAACGGCCTGCACCCCACGCTGCCCTGGCGCTACTACCCGCGCTCGCTCAGCGCGCTCAAGGAAGCCCTCCCGCAGGTCTCCCTGAAGGCGTTCACCGCCACCGAGATCCACCACTTCGAGACGATCTCGGGACTCTCGGCCTCCGAGATCCTCGACGAGCTGATCGAGGCCGGGCTGGAATCCCTGACCGGCGGCGGCGCCGAGATCTTCGACTGGGAGGTCCGCCAGCACATCGTGGACCACAACACCCACTGGGAAGACTGGTCGCGCATCCACCGGCTGGCCCACGAGAAGGGGCTCAAGACCCCGGCCACGATGCTCTACGGCCACATCGAGGAGCCCCGCCACCGGGTGGACCACGTGCTGCGGCTGCGCGAACTCCAGGACGAGACCGGCGGCTTCCAGGTCTTCATCCCGCTGCGCTACCAGCACGACTTCGTGGACATGAAGGACGGCAAGGTCCGCAACCGCCTCCAGGCCCGTACGACGATGGCCACCGGCGCCGAGGCCCTGAAGACCTTCGCGGTCTCCCGGCTGCTCTTCGACAACGTGCCGCACGTCAAGGTCTTCTGGGTGATGCACGGCGTCCAGACCGCGCAGCTCGCGCTCCAGCACGGCGCGGACGACATGGACGGCTCCGTCGTCGAGTACAAGATCACCCACGACGCGGACAACTACGGCACGCCCAACAAGCTCGGCCGTGACGACCTGCTCGACCTGATCCGCGACGCGGGCTTCCGTCCCGTCGAGCGCAACACCCGGTACGAGATCATCCGCGAGTACCCCGGTCCCGACGCGGACCGTCGCGAGTCTCCCCAGCCGATGCGGGTCTGAGGCGGCCGGTTCGATGGCACTCACCTTCACGCTGGACCCGCCGGTCGACCGCGCCCTGCGCGACGGCATCCTCGCCCTGTGGGTCGACGTCACCCACGCGGGCGGCGCGGTCGGCTTCGTACCGCCGGTGACGGCCGAGGCGATCCGGCCCGAGCTGGTCAAGCACTTCGCCGCGATGGCCGAGGGCCGCTGCCGGCTGCTGGTCGGGTACGACGAGGAGGGCGCCGTCGCGGCGACGGCGTTCCTCGTGCTCAACACCCACCAGCTGATGCGCCACTGGCTCTGGCTGTACACGGTCATGGTGCACCCGCGCCACCAGGGCCGGGGATACGGCCGCGACCTCCTGGCGGCGGCGGCCGGATCCGCCCGGTCCATCGACGGCATCGAGTCGATCCGGCTCACCTGCCGGGGCGGTACGGGCCTGGACGCGTTCTACGCCGGGTGCGGCTACAAGGAGGTCGGGCGGGTGCCCGACGCGATCAGGGTCGCCCCGGGGGACGACCGCGACGACATCATGATGACGCTCCCGCTGAACCGGTACTGAACGGGGCGTGCTTGACTGTTCGGGCAACACGCACTCGGATACGCGCAGGCACCAGCCGGATACGCGCAAGCATCAGGAAGAGAGAAGGCCCGCTGTGACCGCTGCGAAGACGAACGCCACCATCCGGTACACGGCGATGCGCTTCGGCATCTTCGTCCTCTGCTTCGCCGCTGTCGCCCTCCTGGTGCAGTTCGGCGTCCTGCCCAAGGGTCTCGGCGACTCCAACTTCGTGTGGGTGCCGCTGCTCGCCATCATCATCTCGGCGCCGCTCAGCTTCGTCCTGCTGCGCAAGCAGCGCGACGCGATGTCCGAGCAGCTCGCCCCCAAGGTCGACCACGCGAAGTCCAGGCTGGACGCCCGGCTGGAGAGCAGCCGCACGCAGGAGGACGGCGCCCTCCAGTAGGCGCCCGCCGCGCGTTCCGCGCCCGTACGACACCCCACCGCACCCCGGCTCCGGAGACCTCCGGAGCCGGGGTGCGGTGTTTCGCGGCCCCGTCCGACGTGACCCAAAGGCGAGCTTTGAGGTTCTCAAAGTTCAAGTGTTAACGTGTTCGACATGAAGACAGCAGTGCGTCCCCGCCACGACATGGGCTCCCCGCTCGTGGCGCGCCTGCATGTCGATCTCTGCCGCTGTATGTCCGCGGTCTGTTGCCGTTCGGTCTGACCCGGCATCATGCAGCGGCGCCCTCTTCGAGGCGCGCGCCGCACCCCTGTCCCGTTCCCGTATGACCTGATACGCCACGTCTGGAGTGTGTCCGTGTCCGCGACCCCCGCGCCCACGTCCCCGGCCCCCGCCGATGAGCCGTCCGGCTCTCCCCGTTCCGGTTCCGGGGGGCCGAGACTCCCCAGGGTCCCGTTCTGGGCGCAGATCGTCGCCGGTCTGGTCCTCGGTGTCCTGCTCGGCTGGCTCGCCCGCAGCCAGGACGTCGGCTGGCTGTACACGACGCTCGACAAGACGGGCAGCATCTTCGTCCAGCTGCTCAAGCTGGCCGTCGCGCCGCTCGTGTTCTTCGCGATCCTGGTGTCGATCACCAATCTGCGCAAGGTCAACAACGCGGCGAGGCTCGCCTCCCGCACCCTGCTCTGGTTCATGATCACCTCGCTGATAGCGGTCGCCATCGGCCTGGCGATCGGCCTGATCACCAACCCCGGCGCCGGCACCGGCCTCACCCCCAGGGACGGCAAGGCGCCCGAGGGCTCCGGCTCCTGGATCGACTTCCTGACCGGCATCGTCCCGACGGACGTCATCACCCCCTTCACCGAGCTGAAGGTGCTCCAGATCGTCTTCATGGCCGCCGTCGCCGGCATCGCCGCCCTGAAGCTCGGCGAGAAGGCGCAGCCGATCCTGACCCTCAGCGAGGCCGTGCTGGAACTCCTCCAGAAGGCCCTGTGGTGGGTCATCCGGCTCGCCCCGATCGGCACCATCGGCCTCATCGGCTTCGCCATCGCGGACTACGGCTGGGACCTCATCGGCAAGTACGCGACCTTCACCGCCGATGTCTACATCGGCTGCGCGCTGGTCCTCTTCGGCGTCTACCCGCTGCTGCTCGCGACGGTCGCCAAGGTCAACCCGCTCCAGTTCTACAAGGGTGCCTGGCCGGCCATCCAGCTCGCCTTCGTCTCGCGCTCCTCGGTCGGCACCATGCCCGTCACGCAGAAGGTCACCGAGCGCCTCGGCGTCCCCAAGGAGTACGCGTCCTTCGCCGTGCCGTTCGGCGCGACGACCAAGATGGACGGCTGCGCGGCGATCTACCCGGCGCTCGCCGCGATCTTCATCGCGCAGATCTTCGACGTCCAGCTGGGCATCCAGGACTATCTGCTGATCGCCTTCGTCTCGGTCGTCGGCTCGGCGGCCACCGCCGGGCTCACCGGCGCGACGGTCATGCTGACGCTGACCCTCTCGACGCTCGGCCTCCCGCTGGAGGGCGTGGGGCTGCTGATGGCCATCGACCCGATCCTGGACATGATGCGGACGGCCACCAACGTGGCGGGCCAGGCGCTGGTCCCGGTCGTCGTCGCGGCGCGCGAGAAGATCCTCGACCACGACGCGTACAACTCGGCCTCGGCCTCGCCGGTGGACGAGTTCGGCGGCGCCGGTGCCACGCACGAGGAGAAGGTGCCGGTCGCCGTCTGACCGTCCCGGGGACCACTGGCGGGCGGGGCCGGGGTTCGTATACGAATCACGGCCCCGGCTGCGCCCGTACGGCACCGGTCCCGCCCCTGCTCCGCACACACAGGCAGGAGCCCTGCTCCCCCACCCGAGTGGGGGAGCAGGGCTCCTTGGTTACTGCGTAAGTCGTGCGCGATCGCCGACCCGGGCAACTAGGCCGGGGTGACGTTCTCCGCCTGCGGGCCCTTCGGACCCTGAGTGACGTCGAAGTTCACGACCTGGTTCTCCTCAAGGGAGCGGAAGCCGGTCGCGTTGATCGCGGAGTAGTGGACGAAGACATCCGGGCCGCCGCCGTCCTGGGCGATGAAGCCGAAGCCCTTTTCAGCGTTGAACCACTTGACGGTTCCGGTAGCCATAAGCCCTCCTTGGGCCAAAGGGTTGCCCTGCTCCAGAACCTGCAAAGAAGTCTGAAAACTACAAAAGCCTGCGGGTCACATGCTCCGCAGGCTCTGTACTGCAAGGGAAACCAAACTGCAACTTGCGGCGAGCCTAGCACGCAGCATGTGGGCAGCGGTAGAGGGAAAGATCACTTCACCCGGACGTTTGTACAGGGCCTTCCGTGCTGACGAATCGGGCGCCGCGCGGGCCCCTGAGCGCCCCCGGATCCGTCCCTGGTACGACACGGGTCTAGCCTCGCGATGTGGACAGTCCCGAGGAAAACACAGCGGCAGGTACGGCGGACACGGCAGACGCGACGCGGGCGGCGGCGCCGCCCGGCTCCGGTACCGGCGCCGGTCCGGGCTCCGGATCGGACTCCCGATCGGACTCCGGCTCCGACGTCCGCCGCGACCCGGGCCGTACCCGTCCCCGCGTCGGGCATATCCAGTTCCTGAACTGCCTCCCCCTCTATTGGGGACTCGCCAGGACCGGATTCCTGCTCGACCTGGAGCTGACGAAGGACACCCCGGAGAAGCTCAGCGAACAGCTGATTCGGGGCGAGCTGGATATCGCCCCCGTCACCCTGGTCGAATTCCTCCGCAACGCCGACGATCTCGTCGCCTTCCCCGATCTCGCGGTCGGCTGCGACGGGCCGGTCATGTCCTGCGTGATCGTCTCGCAGGTGCCGCTGGAGCAGCTCGACGGCGCCCGGGTGGCGCTCGGCTCCACCTCCCGTACGTCGGTCCGGCTGGCGCAGCTGCTGCTCGGCGAGAAGTACGGGGTGCGGCCCGACTACTACACCTGCCCGCCGGACCTCGGCCTGATGATGCAGGAGGCCGAGGCCGGTGTCCTGATCGGCGACGCCGCGCTGCGCGCCTCGCTGCACGACGCGCCCAAGCTCGGCCTCCAGGTCCATGACCTGGGGCAGATGTGGAAGGACTGGACGGGGCTGCCGTTCGTCTTCGCGGTCTGGGCGGCGCGCAAGGACTATCTGGCGCGCGAGCCGTGGCACGTGCGCAAGGCCCACGAGGCGTTCCTCGCCTCCCGGGACCTCTCCCTGGAGGAGGTCGGCCAGGTCGCCAAGCAGGCCGCGCGCTGGGAAGCCTTCGACGCGGAGCTGCTGGAGCGCTACTTCACGACGCTCGACTTCCGCTTCGGCCCCGACCAGCTCGCGGGCGTGCGGGAGTTCGCGCGCCGGGTCGGTCCGACGACGGGGTTCCCGGCCGATGTCCACGTGGAACTGCTCAAGCGCTGACACGGCGGCACCGGCACGGGGGCACCCACACCGAGGCACCCACACCGAGGCGCCGGCACCGGGGCGCCGAACCGCCCGCGCCGGGCCGTCAAGCCCGCGCACCGGGCGGACGAATGCCCTGGCGTAGGCTGGATCGGTCGTCACCGCCCACGCTCCGACCGCACGCTCCACCCCCTCGCACCGCACCACCTCGGGAAGGACCCACCCCAGTGACCGAGAAGGCCGACCTCACGTCCGAACACGTCACTGGCGTCCTCGACCGCGCCGCCGCCGGCGGCCGCATCACCCCCGGGGAAGCGCTCGATCTGTACCGCTCCGCCCCCCTGCACGCGCTGGGCGCCGCCGCCGACGCGGTACGCAGGCGGCGGTACGCGGGGACCGAGCACATCGCGACGTACATCATCGAGCGCAACATCAACTACACCAACGTCTGTGTGACGGCGTGCAAGTTCTGCGCCTTCTACGCCGCGCCCAAGGACACCGACAAGGGCTGGAGCCGCGACCTCGACGACATCCTGCGCCGCTGCGCGGAGACCGTCGAGCTGGGCGGTACGCAGATCATGTTCCAGGGCGGCCACCACCCGGACTACGGCGTCGAGTACTACGAGCAGCACTTCGCCGCGATCAAGAAGGAGTTCCCGCAGCTGGTCATCCACTCGCTGGGCGCCTCCGAGATCGAGCACATGGCCCGGATCTCCAAGGTGCCGGTCGACGAGGCCATCCAGCGGATCCACGCCGCCGGTCTCGACTCCTTCGCCGGCGCGGGCGCCGAGCTGCTGCCCGCCCGGCCGCGCACGGCGATCGCGCCGCTCAAGGAGTCCGGCGAGCGCTGGCTGGAGATCATGGAGATCGCGCACGGCCTGGGCGTCGAGTCCACCTCCACGATGCTGATGGGGACCGGCGAGACCAACGCCGAGCGCATCGAGCACCTGCGGATGATCCGCGACGTACAGGACCGGACGGGCGGCTTCCGCGCGTTCATCCCGTACACCTACCAGCCCGAGAACAACAAGCTGAAGGGCCGGACGCAGGCCACGCTCTTCGAGTACCTGCGGATGATCTCGATCGCGCGCCTCTTCCTCGACAACGTCGCGCACATCCAGGGCTCGTGGCTGACCACCGGCAAGGAGGTCGGCCAGCTGTCGCTGCACTACGGCGCCGACGACCTCGGCTCGATCATGCTGGAGGAGAACGTCGTCTCGTCGGCGGGCGCCAGGCACCGCTCCAACCGGCTGGAGATCATCGACCTGATCCGCAAGGCGGGCCGCGTCCCGGCGCAGCGCGCCACGACGTACGAGCACCTCGTCGTGCACGACGACCCGGCGAACGACCCGGTCGACGAGCGCGTCGTCTCGCACATCTCGTCGACCGCGATCGAGGGCGGTACGGCGCACCCCGAGCTGAAGCTCATCTCCTCCAACTGAGCCGGAGCGTTCACGTTGGAGACCCTGCATGTCGCCGACGAGCCGGGCCGCGCCGTGGTCGTGGCCGGTGACCGGATCGGCGCCGTCGGCACGTACGAGGAGCTGCGCGAGCGGTTCCCCGGCGCCCGGGTGCGGACCTGGCACGGGACCCTCGGGCCCGCTCTGGTCCACGAGGGGCCGCTGCCCGACGCGCCGAGCCCGCGCGAGCGGGTGCACGAGGTGCTGAAGCGGGGAGCGGCGGCGGTGCTGGAACGGTACGCGGCGGAGCCGGGGATCCGGGCCGCAGCGGCCCGGGTGGGCGTCCTGGTGCTGCCCGCCGTGCGCCGCCCGGAGCTGGCGGAGGGGCGACGCGCCGACCTGGCCGTGTTCGACGCGGACGGCCGGTGCGTCGCGACGGTGTGCGCGGGGCGGCTGGTGCACCGCAGGGCGTAGGGCCCCCTCGTGCGGACCTCGCCGGACTCGTGGCCGCGGGCTCAGCCCGCCAGCGCCTTCGCGAAGTCACCCGCCTTCTGCTCGACGCCGCTACAGGTGTCGGACGCCTTGGCCGTCGACACCCCGGCCGCGCACTGCTGATCGCGGAAGGACGCCCACATGGAGAGCGCGCCCACGCCCTCGCTCCGGGCGAAACGGCGCAGTTGGGCGGCGTCCGCGAGGGTGAAGGTCTCGGCGGCCACGTCGTTGACGCCGATCATGGCCGTGATGTGGAGCGACTTCCACGTCTCGGCCGACGACAGACCGAGGATGCCGGAGATCTGGTCGTGGGCGGCGCGGGCCGCCTGCTCCGCGTAGTCGCCCATGTCCCCGTCATCCGATGTGCTGTAGTTCATCGCCATGATGTTGACGGCCGACAGTTCCACGCCCCGCTCCACGGCGTCGGAGAGGACCGCCGTCGCGGTCTTCTCCAGGCCGTCCGGCATCACCGGCAGGGTGTACGTGATGTCGAGGTCGCGGGTCCGCTGGAGTTTGGCGAGCGCCTTGTCGCGCAGGGCGACGGACGCGGTGTCGGTCAGCGCGTCACCCTCGATGTCGAAGTCCGCCTTGCTCGCGCCGACCGCGTCGAGCACCTTCGCGTACGCCGCCGCCAGCTTGTCGGCGCTGCCGCAGGCGAGGGCGAGTTCGGTGCCGGCCGCGCCGCCGAAGGAGACCCGCAGATCGGCGCCGGAGGAGGCGAGCGCCGCCGTACGGGACTGCACGGCCGCGCTGTCGTACGCCGCCGTACCGCCCCAGGTCGGGGTGCAGCTGTCCGCGTCCGCCGCGACGGAGAAGGCCAGGTTGTACGTGCTCGGTGAGCCGGCCGCGTCGGTGGCGGCGACCGTGGTGGCGCTGACGTAGGGCGCGAAGGCCGTGGTGGTGGCCCCGCCGGTCGCGCCGTCGGCCGTCCCGCCGGGCCGGGAGGGTGCCGCGCGCGGCGCCGGCTCCTGGCCGGTGTCGGCGGCGGTGCCCGTGGAACAGGCGGCGCAGACCAGACCCAGCGCGAGCAGTCCGGCCAGCCGGCCGGAACTCCGTCTCGGGGAAATCCGCATGCCGAACGCACCCGCTCTCGTGAGGGAAACAAGGGAGAGAAATGAGCGTCTCACGGCTGAATGTGCGGCCGAATGTGGTGACGCATCGCACAGTTGGCGGGAATCGCGGCGCAGGTGTTCTTCAACTTCCTCTCATGAAGGGCTGGTTAGCTGATGAGAGGGGCGGAGAGGGGGAATCCGGCAATCCCTCGTCTCTCAGCGTGCTGACAGGTAGCGGGTTCTTTCATAGCAATGCGCCGCTGAATACACAGGTTTCACACATCGGCGCCCGCCAACGTGCTCGCATGCATTCTGACCCCGCCCTCGAAAAAAGGCCCGTGGCACGCGGCCGGCGCCGCAAGCGTGGCTCCGGCCCCCAGGAAGGCCCCGTATTCGTCGACGCCTCCGGGCGCCGGTCCCGGCTGCTGCGCCGCGCGGGGATCCTGTTCGGGGTCGTCTGTATCGGATACGTGGCCGTGCTCGGGCTGGCCTTCATGGGCGGTATCTCGCTGACGCCGTCGGAGATCTCGCCGTTCGGCGGGGGACCGGCCGCCGCCGGGGGCGGCGGCGGGAACGTACCGCCGGGGGAGGGGCCGCCGCCCGGCACGGGCGAGGCGCCTCCGTCCGCGCCGCCGAGCGGACAGCCCTCGGCCGCCGCCTCGGCGTCCCCGTCCGCCTCCACCGGCAGCGGCAACTGATCCGATGACGCAGCCCCCTCCCCACGAGTCCGGCCCCGCCGACTCAGGCCCCGCCAAGTCCGGTACCGCCAAGCCCCGCCACGCCACGCCCAGCCGGATGGAGCGCGTCCGCGGACAGGCGGTGCCCAGGCCGCGCGTGATCGTCGCCCTGCTGCTTCTGGTCGGGCTGGTCAGCGTGCTGCTGCTGGACGGCTATCTGCGGTCCGAGGTCGGCGGCGACCAGCGCGTACGGTCCGACGCGAGCAACAGCGACGTGCCCGAATCCATTACCGACGGCGGGCCTTTCCTCACCTTCGAGAACGGGCGGGCGCGCACCGGGTCCGTGGCCGACAAGACCATTGTGCTGACCTTCGACGACGGGCCCGATCCGACGTACACCTCGAAGGTCCTCAAGATCCTGGACGACAACGACGTACCCGGTACGTTCTTCCTGATCGGCTCCATGATCTCCCGCTATCCGGGCGTGGTGAGACAAATGGTCGCCGACGGCAACGAGGTCGGCGTCCACACCTTCACCCACGTCGATCTCTCGTATCAGAGCGCCTCGCGCGTCAAGCGGGAAATAGCCCAGACGCAGCTGGCGCTGGCGGGGGCCGCCGGGATCACGACGACGCTGTTCCGGGCCCCGTACTCCTCCACGAACGACGCGATCGACAACGAGAGCTGGCCGGTCTACAAGAGGCTCGGCGCGATGGGGTACACCAGCGTCTTCATCGACACCGACAGCGAGGACTGGCAGCTTCCGGGGGTCGGCAAGATCATCGAGTGGGCGACCCCGAAGAGCGGCAAGGGCGCGGCGGTGCTCTTCCACGACGCGGGCGGCGACCGCGACGAGACGCTGGTGGCGCTGCCCCGCTACATCAAGAAGATGAAGGCGAAGGGGTACACCTTCACGACTGTCAGCGGCGCCCAGCGCCAGAACAGGCAGCAGGACCAGCAGCAGGACCAGCAACTGGCCCAGCAGCCCGGCGCCGGACCCGGGCCGCAGGGGAACCAGGACGACCGGGCCGACCCCGAGCGGAGCGCCCACCACAAGGCCACCGGCACCACCCTCTGGGAGGGCCGGGCCCTGATCGCCGCCGTCGCCGTCGCCGAGTGGTCCGTACCCGGTCTCGCCACCGGTCTCGCGGTCGTCGGGGTCGCCGTGATGGCCCGGTTCGGGCTGATGCTCGTCCTCGCCCGCCGCCACTACCGGCAGCGCAACAGACGGCGCTTCTCGTGGGGGCCGCCGGTGTACGAACCGGTGAGCGTGATCGTCCCCGCGTACAACGAGAAGGAGTGCATCGCCAATACGCTCAACTCCCTCGCCGCGAGCACGCATCCGATCGAGATCGTCGTCGTGGACGACGGCTCCACCGACGGCACCGCCGAGATCGCTGAGTCGCTGGGGCTGCCGAACGTCCGGGTGATCCGCCAGGAGAACGCCGGGAAGTCCGCCGCGCTCAACAACGGCGTACGGCAGGCCGGATACGACATCGTCGTGATGATGGACGGCGACACCGTCTTCGAGCCCGACACCGTGCGCCGGCTCGTCCAGCCCTTCGGCGACCCGGAGGTCGGCGCGGTCGCGGGCAACGCCAAGGTCGGCAACCGCGACACGGTCATCGGCGCCTGGCAGCACATCGAGTACGTGATGGGCTTCAACCTGGACCGCCGGATGTACGACCTGCTGCGCTGCATGCCCACCATCCCCGGCGCGATCGGCGCCTTCCGCCGGGAGGCCGTCCTCGCGGTCGGCGGGATGAGCGAGGACACCCTCGCCGAGGACACCGACATCACCATCGCCCTGCACCGCGCCGGCCGGCGCGTCGTCTACGCCGAGCACGCACGGGCCTGGACCGAGGCGCCCGCGAGCATCGGGCAGCTGTGGCGCCAGCGCTACCGCTGGAGCTACGGCACGATGCAGGCGCTGTGGAAGCACCGGGGGTCGGTCCTGGACAAGGGACCCTCGGGGCGGTTCGGCCGGGTGGGGATGCCGCTGGTGGTGCTCTTCCAGGTCGTGACGCCCGTCTTCGCGCCCCTCATCGACGTGTTCACCGTCTACGCGATGATCTTCGTGGACTTCAAGGCGTCGCTGCTGGCGTGGCTCGCCGTGCTGCTGGTGCAACTGCTCTGCGCCGCCTACGCGTTCCGGCTGGACCGGGAGAAGTACCGGTATCTGCTGATGCTGCCGCTGCAACAGGTCGCCTACCGCCAGCTGATGTATCTCGTGCTGATCCACTCGTCGGTCACGGCGCTCACCGGCGGCCGGCTGCGCTGGCAGAAGCTCAAGCGCACGGGCGAGGTCGGTACGCCACGAGCCGGGACGGGGGCGGCCTGATGGCGGGCGCGCACCGCAGGGAGGCGCCCGCCGCCGCCCCCGTACCGTTGCCGCGGCCCGCACCCGCACTCGCGCCCGCACCCACGCCGTCCCCTCCGCGCGCGGGCCGGGACCGGTACTTCGACGCGCTGCGCGCCGTCGCGCTGATCCGCGTCGTCACGTACCACACCTTCGAGTGGCCCTGGCTGGGGCTGGTCTTCCCCTCCATGGGGGTGATGTTCGCCCTCGCCGGGTCGCTGATGGCGCGCTCCCTGGAGCGGCCCGCGGCCAAGGTGATCCGGGGCAGGCTGCGGCGGCTGCTGGTCCCGCTGTGGGTGTTCGGGGCCGTCCTGATCGTGGCCATGGCGAAGCACGGCTGGCTGCCGGGCGCCGACGCCCTCTACTGGGTGCTGCCCGTCGGGGACCCGCCGGGCGACGCGTGGGGCGAGCAGGCGTGGGCGGTGCTCTGGTACCTGCGGACATATCTGTGGTTCGTGCTGCTGTCGCCCGTCCTGCTGCGGCTGTTCCGCCTGGCGCCCCTTCCCGTGCTCCTGCTCTCCCTCGTCCCTGTCGTGGTCTTCGAGACGGTGTGGAGCGTGCCGGACGGGCGGCTCGGCTCCGCGCTCAGCGATCTGTCGGTCTTCCTGTTCTGCTGGCTGCTCGGCTTCGCGCACCGCGACGGCGTGCCCGACCGGCTGCGCCCGGGGGCCGTGCTCGCGGCGGCGGCGCCGCTGATGGCCGTCGGCGCGTGGTGGGCCTTCGGCCACGAGGTGGACGGGACGTACGACCTGGACGACATCCCGCTCGCGCAGGCGCTGTGGTCAGCGGGGTTCGTGCTGCTGCTGTTGCGGTTCCGGCCGGACTTCGGGTGGCTGGCGCGGCGGCCGGTGGCCGACCGGATCGTCACGGTCTTCAACGCCCGCGCGGTGACGGTCTATCTCTGGCACGAGGTGGCGCTGATGGCGAGTGTGCCGCTGATCGACCTGATGTGGGACATCCCCGCCTTCGAGCGGGATCTGCCGCTCGACAGCATGTGGTTCCAGTTCGGGATCGCCTGGGTGCTGATCGCGGTGGCCGTCGCGCTCTTCGGCTGGGTGGAGGACGTCGCCGCGAAACGGCGGCCGAGGCTGCTGCCCTGAACGCGGGCGGCGGGTCGCGCACTGCCACAATGGAGTGCGTGACCCGAGCCTCCCTGGACAAGCAGCCGCACGAAGTCGCCTCGATGTTCGACGACGTGGCGGCGAACTACGACCTGACCAACGATGTGCTCTCGCTCGGCCAGGACCGCCGGTGGCGCAAGGAGGTCGCCAAGGCGGTGAACGCGCGCCCGGCGGAGAAGGTCCTCGACCTGGCGGCGGGCACCGCGACCTCCTCGATGAGCTTCGCCGTCACCGGCGCGTACGTCGTGCCCTGCGACTTCTCGCTCGGCATGCTCCGCGAGGGCAAGAAGCGGCACTCCTGGATGCCGTTCACGGCGGGGGACGCGACGAAGCTGCCCTTCGCCGACGAGGTCTTCGACGCGGTGACGATCTCCTTCGGGCTGCGCAACGTCCAGGACACGGACCTCGCGCTGCGCGAGCTGTACCGGGTGACGAAGCCGGGCGGCCGGGTCGTGATCTGCGAGTTCTCGCATCCGAGCTGGGCGCCGCTGCGGACCGTCTACGAGGAGTACCTGATGCGCGCGCTGCCGCCGACCGCGCGCGCCGTGTCCTCCAACCCCGACGCGTACGTCTACCTCGCCGAGTCGATCCGCGCCTGGCCCGACCAGCCGGGCCTCGCGGCGCGGCTCCAGGGCGCGGGCTGGTCCAAGGTGGCCTGGCGCAACCTGACGGGCGGCATCGTGGCGCTGCACCGGGGCGTCCGCGCCTGAGCCGCCGGGGGCCGAGGGAGGGGGCGCGACCGTACGAGCGCGCCCCCTCCCTCACCCGCGTCTCACAGGTCCAGCCGGAAGCAGAGCGCCCGCTGCTCCGTCTCGTGCTGCTTCGAGGTGAACGGATAGGTCTCGGCCGGCTCCATGCCCAGCCGCCGCGCCACCGCCGCCGAGCGCTCGTTGCGCGAGTTGACCATCGCCACGATCCGCTCGACGCCCGCCGCCCGTACCCGCTCGACCGTGGTCCGCGCCGCGGCCGTGGCATAGCCCCGGCCCCAGTACGCCCGGCCCAGGCGCCAGCCGATCTCGATCTCGCCGACCGGCCCCAGGGTCTCGTGCGGCCAGGGCTGGGCGCCGGTGAAGCCGATGACCTCGCCGTGCTCGTCCAGCATCGTCCAGAAGCAGAAGCCGCGCTCCGCGTCGTGTCTGCGCTGGCGCGCGGTCAGCTCCGCGTACACCGACAGTTCGGCGGGCGCGCCGCCGTGGAATTCCATCACCTCGGGGTCGTTGAAGACCCGGTGCCAATGGAACGCGTCCTCGTCCGTCGGGACGCGGAGCTGCAACACCGGGAGCGGCTTGGTCATGTGGTCCACGAGGGCAGCCCTTCACTGGGGAGATCGGTACGCACCCATAGACTGCACATGTCGAGTGCCAGTCGGTACACCATTTCGAGTCTTCGGGAGAACCCGCTGTGACCGAGCCCCTCTCCGAGAACACCGCGGATGTGATCGTCGTCGGCGCGGGACCGGCCGGCTCGACCACCGCGTACTACCTGGCCAAGGCCGGCCTGGACGTCCTGCTGCTGGAGAAGACGGCCTTCCCGCGCGAGAAGGTCTGCGGCGACGGTCTGACACCGCGCGCCACCAAGCAGCTGGTGTCGATGGGCATCGACATCTCCGAGGAGGCCGGCTGGCTGCGCAACAAGGGCCTGCGGATCATCGGCGGCGGCGTCCGGCTCCAGCTCGACTGGCCCGATCTCGCCACGTATCCGGACTACGGGCTGGTCCGCAAGCGCGACGACTTCGACGAACAGCTGGCCCGGCAGGCGCAGAAGGCCGGCGCGCGGCTGCACGAGCGCTGCAACGTCGGCGCCCCGATCCTGGACGAGCGCACCGGCCGGATCACCGGCGTGCACGCCAAGCTCGGCGAGGAGAAGACCCCGGTCACCTTCCGCGCGCCCCTGGTCGTCGCCGCCGACGGCAACTCGACACGGCTGTCGCTCGCCATGGGGCTGCACCGGCGCGAGGACCGGCCGATGGGCGTGGCCGTGCGCACGTACTTCACCTCGCCCCGCCACGACGACGACTACCTGGAGTCCTGGCTGGAGCTGTGGGACCGGCGCGGCCCCGGCGAGGACAAGCTGCTGCCCGGCTACGGGTGGATCTTCGGCATGGGCGACGGCACGTCCAACGTCGGCCTGGGCATCCTCAACTCCTCCTCCGCGTACAAGGAGCTGGACTGGCGCGAGGTGCTCAAGGCGTGGTGCGCGTCGATGCCGGAGGAGTGGGGGTACGTCCCGGACAACATGACGATGCCGATCCGGGGCGCCGCGCTGCCGATGGCGTTCAACCGCCAGCCGCACTACACCAAGGGCCTGCTGCTGGTCGGTGACGCGGGCGGCATGGTCAACCCGTTCAACGGCGAGGGCATCGCCTACGCCATGGAGTCGGGGCAGATCGCGGCGGACGTGATCGTCCAGGCCCATGCCCGCTCCACCCCCGCCCAGCGCGAACTGGCCCTTCTGCACTATCCGAAGGTGCTCAAGGACACCTATGGCGGCTATTACACGATGGGCCGCGCCTTCGTGAAGCTGATCGGCAACCCGAAGATCATGAAGATCGCGACCGAGCGCGGGCTGACCCACCCGCTGCTGATGAAGTTCACCCTGAAGATGCTGGCGAACCTGACCGATCCGACGGGCGGCGACGCGATGGACCGCGTGATCAACGGACTGTCGAAGGTGGCTCCGAAGGCCTGAACGGCGGGAGGGGCGGCGGGCGGGCACGTCCCTCAGCCCTTCTTCGCCCAGCTGCGCAGCGCGGCCCGGTCGGCGAACGCTCCGACGTTCGTGTCGACCGGGCTGTCGGTGTACTGGTGGAACTTCCACGCGGCCTTGATCCGGGGCTTTCCGGCGGTCACGTAGTCCGCGATCCACAGCGCGTCGCCCGCGTTGCCCGTCGTGTCGCGGTGCAGCCAGTAGTACTGGCCGCAGTAGAGGCCGACGCGGTGGGTGGCGCCGCGCAGCCGCTTCACCTCGGCGATGAAGGCGTCCTTCTGGGCGTTGGAGACGCCGTCGTCCTCCCAGTCGGCGAACAGCGGGTCGTGCTCGATGCTGGCGCACTTCTCCACGAAGTACTTCGCCTGCGCCTTCATGTCGCCAGGCCGCAGGAAGTGGTAGAAGCCGACGACGAGTCCGGCGGCGCGGGCGTGCGCGGCCTGGGCGGTCATCCGGGGGTTGATGTACGACGTGCCCTCGGTGGCCTTGACGAAGACGAAGTCGAGGCCGGCCGTGCTGTAGGTGGAGCTTTGGTGGGACGAGACGTCGATGCCTTTGGTGGTCATGTGGGGGGTTCCTCCCGGGCATGAAGATCGCCCTTGGTGCGAGGTGTGATCCAAGGCGGTACTGACTCACTACTACGCGCAAGCGATCTGATCCGTTCACCGCCGTCCCGTTGGACGGCTGTTCCTCTCCTACCCACGCGGGGCCCCTCGGTGCGCGTTTGGCCGGTGTCCGCCATTCGTGCCGGGGACGTGTCGAACTCGGGTACGACTGAGGCCCGTACCCCCCGAGCAGCGGGGTACGGGCCTCAGGCCTGGTGCGGAGCGGTGGCGGTACGCGTCAGAGGACGCGGACGGCGCCGCTCGGCGGGTCGTAGTCCAGCGACGCCTGCACGACGCCCTTGCTGGGGTTCTGCGCGCCGACGAACTGGCCGTCGCCGATGTAGATCGCCGTGTGGTACGCGCTGCCCGCACCACCCCAGTAGAGGATGTCGCCGGGCTGGAGGTTGCTGAGGGAGACCTGCGTGCCGGCCGTCGACTGCGACTGCGAGACACGCGGGAGGTCCACCCCGATCTGGCTGTACGCGGCCTGGACGAGGCCCGAGCAGTCCCACGCGTTGGGGCCGGTGGAGCCCATGATGTACGCGTCGCCGACGTGCGACTGGACGAAGGAGACGACGGCGGCGGCGGAGCCGGTGGCCTGCGAGGTGACGGTCGAGGCCGTGGTCGTGGTGGAGCTGCCGGTGCTGGACCCCGAGGAGCTGGAGCCGGAGCTCTGGTTCGAGCCCGAGTCGGCGGCGGCGAGCGTGGTGCGCTGGGCGTCGCGCGAGGCGCGCTCGGCCTCGGCGGCGGCCTTGGCGCGGGCCTCGGCGGCGGCCTTCTTCTTCTTTTCGGCCTCGGCCTTGCGCTCCGCCTCGGCGTGGGCCGTCTTGGCGGCCTTCGCGGCCTTGGTGATGGCGGCGCTCTCCTGGGCCCGCAGGTCCAGGTTGTTGGCGACCCGCTGGGTGGCGTCGGCGGACTTGGCGAAGTCGCTCGCGAGCCCGGAGGTGAGGGTCGGCATCTCGATGGTCTGGGTCACCGGCTCGGCGTTGGCCGGTCCGGCGGCACCGGCTACCGCGATCGTGCTGAGTACGCCACCGGCGACTCCGGCACGGAGAACGGTGACCTTCGGCGCACTCCGGCGGGGTTTCCGGTGGCTGGGTATGTGAGCGGTGTGGGACATGAGTACACGGCTATCAGGCCGAACCCGGTTCTCGTCAAGAAACGTGGGTTGCGCCACAGTTACGTTCGGAATCTCTGAATCCGGTTACTGATGACCCTTATTGACGCCGTAACGGTCAAACCGGGCAATCGCGATCATGGCCTTGATCATGGTCTTTCCGCTAAAGGTCCGAATTGCCCGCCACCTACCACCCCTTCGAACTCATGGCCAAGCCCGCTTCTCCGGGGGGTGGGGCGGAGTGGTGCAGGTCACAGGAGGGTCACTGTTCGGGGGGCGCCGCGATCACGGCCGCCGGCGATCCCGGCTTCATCGTTCTCCCGTCACCCTCCCGTCGCTCTCCCCTTGTCGTCGCCCCGCGCTTTCGTCGCGCTCCGCCGCCCCGTGCCTCTTGCTCGTGAATGCGTGCACGTGTCCACTTCCGTCCTCGCTCTCCCCTCGCGGGAGTGAGCCCCGGCGCCTTATCACTCAAAAGCGTCTCATCGCCAATTTGTTTGTAGGTTGCATCACTTGATAGGGCGACACGCCTCCGACCAGCGGTAACGGGCTCGAATGTCACATCTGGTGATCGCGTGGCGGCTTCGCGTACGAAGATCACCGCTCATCCGACTTCATGATCCTTCGTCAGGTGGTGGAGATCACAAAGACGTTGCTGTACCCCGTGTCGCAGATCACAGACCACTCGGCATAGGATGCGGGGCAGTCGGGCTTGTGAACTGCCTCACATGTACGCGATCTTCAGTGATCCGTGCCGGGGCGGCGATGTGAACCGCCCGGTGCGATCCAACGGTCAAGGACGACTGGAAGGAGCTGAGGGGCGTGAATGCCTACGCACCCATCCTCGTGCTCGGCGCCCTGGGGGCCGGGTTTGCGATCTTCTCCGTGGTCATGGCCACGCTTATCGGCCCAAAACGCTATAACCGGGCGAAAATTGACGCGTACGAGTGTGGCATCGAGCCCACACCGACACCGGTCGGGGGCGGCCGATTCCCCATCAAGTACTACCTGACGGCGATGCTCTTCATCATTTTCGATATCGAGGTCGTCTTCCTTTACCCCTGGGCGGTCACCTTCGACTCCCTGGGGATTTTCGGGCTCGTGGAGATGCTGCTCTTCGTGCTCACCGTCTTCGTCGCCTACGCGTATGTGTGGCGGCGCGGCGGTCTGGAATGGGACTGAAGGGGCTGAGGGGGAACCAATGGGACTCGAAGAGAAGCTGCCGAGTGGTTTTCTGCTGACCACCGTCGAACAGGCATCCGGCTGGGTGCGGAAGTCGTCCATGTTCCCCGCGACCTTCGGCCTCGCCTGCTGCGCCATCGAGATGATGACGACCGGCGCCGGCCGCTACGACCTGGCGCGGTTCGGCATGGAGGTCTTCCGCGGTTCGCCGCGCCAGGCCGATCTGATGATCGTGGCCGGACGGGTGAGCCAGAAGATGGCGCCGGTGCTGCGACAGGTCTACGACCAGATGCCCAATCCCAAGTGGGTGATCTCCATGGGTGTTTGTGCCTCATCGGGCGGAATGTTCAACAATTACGCGATTGTGCAGGGTGTGGATCATGTCGTCCCGGTTGACATCTATTTGCCCGGCTGCCCGCCCCGACCGGAGATGCTGATGGACGCCATTCTCAAGCTCCACGAGAAGGTCCAGGGATCCAAGCTCGGGGTCAACGCGCGGGAAGCGGCCCGTGAGGCGGAGGAAGCCGCCCTCAACGCGCTGCCGTTGATCGAGATGAAAGGGCTCCTGCGGTGAGCGACGAGCAGCGACCCGGGGACGGCGTTCCCGTCCCGCGCGACGACACCGGCGAGGCCATCCGCGTGCAGAAGGGCATGTTCGGCGCCAAGAACGGCGCCGACACCTCGGGCTACGGCGGTCTGGTCAGGACCGTGACGTTCCCGGGCGCGACCCCCCGGCCGTACGGCGGTCCCGGCGGATCCTTCGACGAGATCGCCGACGAACTCGAAGGCGCGCTGGAGGAACAGGGCCTCCTCCCCGAGAACGCCATCGAGAAGACGGTCGTCGACCGCGGCGAACTCACCTTCCACGTCGCCCGCGAGCACCTCGTCCAGGTCGCCCGCACCCTGCGCGACGACCCGGCCCTGCGCTTCGAGCTGTGTACGGGGGTGTCCGGCGTCCACTACCTCGGTGACGAGGGCCGCGAGCTGCACGCCGTCTACCACCTGCGCTCGCTCACCCACGGCCGGCTGATCCGCGTCGAGGTCTCCGCACCGGACGCCGACCCGCATGTGCCGTCCCTGGTGTCGGTCTATCCGACCAACGACTGGCACGAGCGCGAGGCGTACGACTTCTTCGGCCTGATCTTCGACGGCCACCCCGCGCTGACGCGGATCCTCATGCCGGACGACTGGCAGGGCTTCCCGCAGCGCAAGGACTACCCGCTCGGTGGCATCGCCGTCGAGTACAAGGGCGCCCAGATCCCGGCTCCGGACCAGCGGAGGTCGTACTCCTGATGTCAGCACCCCACGCACCCCAAGGCGAGGCACCCGGCGACACGTTCCCCGAGGACGCCACTCCCCGGGAGACCACCGAGGGCACCGTGTACACGGTCACCGGCGGCGACTGGGACGAGGTCGTCCAGTCCGCCGCCAAGGCCGACGACGAACGCATCGTCGTCAACATGGGTCCCCAGCACCCCTCCACCCACGGAGTGCTGCGGCTGATCCTGGAGATCGACGGCGAGACCGTCACCGAGGCGCGCTGCGGTATCGGCTATCTGCACACCGGTATCGAGAAGAACCTCGAATTCCGCAACTGGACGCAGGGCACCACCTTCGTCACGCGCATGGACTACCTGACGTCGTTCTTCAACGAGACGGCGTACTGCCTGGGCGTCGAGAAGCTGCTCGGCATAGAGGACACCGTCCCCGACCGGGCCACCCTCATCCGCGTCCTGCTGATGGAGCTGAACCGGCTCTCCTCGCACCTCGTCTGTATCGCCACCGGCGGTATGGAGCTGGGCGCGACGACGATCATGATCTACGGCTTCCGCGATCGTGAACTGATTCTCGATGCCTACGAGCTGATCACCGGACTGCGGATGAACCACGCGTTCATCCGCCCCGGCGGACTCGCCCAGGACCTGCCCCCCGGCGCCACCGACCAGCTGCGCGAGCTGCTGAAGACCCTGCGCAAGAACCTGCCGGAGTACGACAAGCTCGCCACCGGCAACCCCATCTTCAAGGCCCGTATGCAGGACGTCGGCCATCTCGACCTGACCGGCTGCATGGCGCTCGGCGCCACCGGACCGATCCTGCGCTCCGCCGGGCTGCCGCACGACCTGCGCAGGAGCGACCCGTACTGCGGTTACGAGACCTTCGAGTTCGACGTCCCGACCGCCGACACCTGCGACGCGTACGGCCGCTTCCTCATCCGGCTCGAAGAGATGCGCCAGTCGCTGCGGATCGTCGAGCAGTGCCTCGACCGCCTGGAGCCGGGCCCGGTGATGGTCGCCGACAAGAAGATCGCCTGGCCGGCGCAGCTGGCGCTCGGGCCCGACGGGCTGGGCAACTCGCTCGACCACATCAAGAACATCATGGGCACGTCCATGGAGGCTCTGATCCATCACTTCAAGCTGGTGACGGAGGGCTTCCGGGTCCCGGCCGGTCAGGCGTACGCGGCCGTGGAGTCGCCCAAGGGCGAACTCGGCGCGCATGTCGTCTCCGACGGCGGCACCCGCCCCTACCGGGTCCACTTCCGCGATCCCTCGTTCACCAATCTCCAGTCCATGGCGGCGATGTGCGAGGGCGGCCAGGTCGCCGACGTCATCGTGGCCGTGGCGTCCATCGACCCCGTGATGGGAGGCGTCGACCGGTGACAGCCACACCGCCCAACTCCGAGGTCAGCCTGGGCATGCCCCAGCTGCCCGCCCCGGACTACCCGGCCGATGTGCGCGCCCGGCTGGAGACCGACGCGAAGGAGATCATCGCCCGGTACCCGGACAGCCGGTCCGCGCTGCTTCCGCTGCTGCACCTGACGCAGTCCGAGGAGGGCTTCGTCTCCCGTACGGGGATGGCCTTCTGCGCCGGGCTGCTCGGTCTGACGACCGCCGAGGTCACCGCCGTCGCGACGTTCTACTCCATGTACCGGCGCCGGCCCGGCGGCGACTACCAGGTCGGCGTCTGCACCAACACGCTCTGCGCGGTGATGGGCGGCGACGCCATCTTCGACGCGCTCAAGGAGCACCTCGGCGTCGGCAACGACGAGACGACCGAGGACGGCAGCATCACGCTCGAACACATCGAGTGCAACGCGGCCTGCGACTTCGCCCCGGTGGTGATGGTCAACTGGGAGTTCTTCGACAACCAGACGCCGCAGAGCGCCAAGCGGCTCGTCGACGACCTGCGCGACGGCCACACCGTCGAGCCCACCCGCGGCGCCCCGCTGTGCACGTACAAGAAGACCGCGCGGATACTGGCCGGCTTCCCCGACGAGCGTCCCGGCGCCGTCGCGGCCACCGGAGGCGCCGGGCACGCGTCGCTGATCGGGCTGCGCCTCGCCAAGGGCGAGGCCCCGCAGCGCGTCGTCCGCCCCCGCGACGGCGACCACCCGCAGGACGAACCGCAGCCCGGTTCGCAGCACCTCAGCTCGTCCGACGCGCCGCAGCAGACCTCGGCCTCCGACCCGGATCACCCGGCCGGACCCGCCGCCGAGGAGGGGGAGTGATGACCATGGCGACTCAGCTCGGCGAGAACGGAACCAGCCCGGAGAAGCTCCTCGCCCCGGTCCTGTCGGCCTTCTGGGACCAGCCGGAGTCCTGGACCCTGGCCACCTACGAGCGGCACGACGGCTACCAGGGCCTGCGCAAAGCCCTCGCCATGGCGCCCGACGACCTCATCGCGTACGTCAAGGACGCGGGCCTGCGTGGCAGGGGCGGCGCCGGCTTCCCCACCGGCATGAAGTGGCAGTTCATCCCGCAGGGCGACGGCAAGCCGCACTATCTCGTCGTCAACGCGGACGAGTCGGAACCGGGAACCTGCAAGGACATCCCCCTTCTCTTCGCCAATCCGCACGCGCTCATCGAGGGCATCGTGATCGCCTGTTACGCGATCCGCTCGCAGCAGGCGTTCATCTATCTGCGCGGCGAGGTCGTCCCCGTCCTGCGCAGGCTGCACGAAGCGGTGCGCGAGGCGTACGCGGCGGGCTATCTCGGCAAGAACATCCTCGGCAGCGGACTCGACCTCGACGTCGTCGTGCACGCGGGCGCCGGCGCGTACATCTGCGGCGAGGAGACCGCGCTGCTGGACTCCCTGGAGGGCCGTCGCGGACAGCCCAGGCTGCGTCCTCCCTTCCCGGCGGTGGCGGGCCTCTACGCCTGCCCCACTGTGGTGAACAACGTGGAGTCCATCGCGTCCGTTCCCGCGATCCTCAACCGGGGCAAGGACTGGTTCAAGTCGATGGGCAGCGAGAAGTCCCCGGGCTTCACGCTCTACTCGCTCAGCGGCCATGTCACCAGCCCCGGCCAGTACGAGGCCCCGCTCGGCATCACCCTGCGCCAGCTCCTCGACATGAGCGGCGGCATCCGGGCGGGCCACCGCCTCAAGTTCTGGACCCCGGGCGGCTCCTCCACCCCGATGTTCACCGAGGAGCACCTCGACGTCCCGCTGGACTACGAGGGCGTGGGCGCCGCCGGTTCCATGCTCGGCACCAAGGCGCTCCAGTGCTTCGACGAGACGACCTGCGTCGTACGGGCCGTCACCCGCTGGACCGAGTTCTACGCCCACGAGTCGTGCGGCAAGTGCACGCCGTGCCGCGAAGGCACCTACTGGCTGGTCCAGTTGCTGCGCGACATCGAGGCCGGCAAGGGCCGGATGTCGGACATCGACAAGCTGAACGACATCGCCGACACCATCAACGGCAAGTCGTTCTGCGCGCTCGGGGACGGCGCCGCCTCCCCGATCTTCTCCTCGCTCAAGTACTTCCGCGCGGAGTACGAGCAGCACGTCACCGGCAAGGGCTGCCCCCTAGACCCCGCCAAGTCCACCGCGTGGGCTGACCAGAACCCGCACCTGGAGGTGAACGCATGACAGTCACCGCATCCGCCCCCGCAGGCGGCGGCGAGGCGGCGGTCCCGCCCCAGGACCTCGTCTCGCTGACCATCGACGGCGTGGAGATCTCCGTCCCCAAGGGGACGCTGGTGATCCGTGCGGCCGAGCTGCTCGGCATCGAGATCCCGCGCTTCTGCGACCATCCGCTGCTCGACCCGGCCGGTGCCTGCCGCCAGTGCATCGTCGAGGTCGAGGGCCAGCGCAAGCCGATGGCCTCCTGCACGATCACCTGCACCGACGGCATGGTCGTCAAGTCGCAGCTGACCTCGCCGGTCGCGGAGAAGGCCCAGCGCGGGGTGATGGAGCTGCTGCTCATCAACCACCCGCTGGACTGCCCGGTCTGCGACAAGGGCGGCGAGTGCCCCCTCCAGAACCAGGCGATGCAGGTCGGTTCCGCCGACTCCCGCTTCGAGGGCAAGAAGCGCACGTTCCAGAAGCCGGTGCCGATCTCCACGCAGGTGCTGCTGGACCGCGAGCGCTGCGTGCTGTGCGCGCGCTGCACCCGCTTCTCCAACCAGGTCGCGGGCGACCCGATGATCGAGCTGATCGAGCGCGGCGCGCTCCAGCAGGTCGGCACCGGCGAGGGCGACCCGTTCCAGTCGTACTTCTCCGGGAACACCATCCAGATCTGTCCGGTCGGCGCGCTCACGTCGGCGGCCTACCGCTTCCGCTCCCGCCCCTTCGACCTCGTGTCCTCGCCGAGCGTCTGCGAGCACTGCGCGGGCGGCTGCGCGACCCGCACGGACCACCGGCGCGGCAAGGTCATGCGGCGGATGGCGGCCGACGACCCCGAGGTCAACGAGGAGTGGATCTGCGACAAGGGGAGGTTCGGCTTCCGCTACGCGCAGAAGCCCGACCGGCTGACCACCCCGCTGGTGCGGAACGCGGACGGCGTCCTCGAACCGGCGAGCTGGCCCGAGGCGCTGGAGGCCGCCGCGCGCGGGCTGGGCGCCGCGCGCGGCCGGGCCGGTGTGCTGACCGGCGGCCGGCTCACCGTCGAGGACTCCTACGCGTACGCCAAGTTCGCGCGGATCGCCCTCGACACCAACGACATCGACTTCCGCGCGCGCGTGCACAGCAGCGAGGAAGCCGACTTCCTGGCCGCCCATGTCGCGGGCCGGGGACGCGATCTGGACGGTACGGGGATCACGTACACCACGCTGGAGAAGGCTCCGGCGGTCCTGCTCGCGGGCTTCGAGTCCGAGGAGGAGGCGCCCGGCGTCTTCCTGCGGATGCGCAAGGCGCACCGCAAGCGCGGCCAGCGCAGCTTCTCCCTCGCGCCGTTCGCCACCCGGGGCCTGGAGAAGGCGGGCGGCACGCTGCTGCCCGCCGCGCCCGGTACCGAGACCGAGTGGCTGGACGCCCTGGCGTCCGGTACCGGTCTCGACCAGGACGGCGAGCGGGCCGCCGGGGCGCTGCGCGAGCCCGGCGCCGTGATCGTCGTCGGCGAGCGGCTGGCGGCCGTGCCCGGTGGGCTGACCGCCGCCGCGCGCGCGGCCACCGCGACCGGCGCCCGGCTGGTGTGGATCCCGCGCAGGGCGGGCGAGCGCGGCGCGCTGGAGGCGGGCGCGCTCCCGTCGCTGCTGCCCGGCGGCCGTCCCGCGACCGACCCGAGGGCCCGCGAGGAGACGGCGGCCGTCTGGGGCGTACGCGAACTGCCGCACCGGTACGGGCGCGACACCGGCCAGATCGTGGAGGCCGCCGCCACCGGCGAGCTGGCCGCCCTGCTCGTCGCGGGCGTCGAGATCACGGACCTGCCCGACCCGGCGGGCGCGCGGGCCGCGCTGGACGCGGTCGGCTTCCTCGTCTCGCTGGAGCTGCGGCCGAGCGAGGTCACCGAACGGGCCGACGTGGTCCTCCCGGTGGCGGCCGTCGCTGAGAAGCCCGGCACCTTCCTCAACTGGGAGGGCAGGGCGCGGCTGTTCGAGGCCTCGCTGAAGCCGGAGCAGATGACACGCCGCCTCGCCCCGAGCGACGCGCGCGTCCTGCACATGCTGGCGGACGCGCTGGACACGCATCTGGGACTGCCGGACCTGCGCGCCGTACGCGGTGAACTGGACCGGCTCGGCGGCTGGGACGGGCCACGCGCCACCGAGCCGCCGGCCTCGGCCCGGCCGGTCCCGCGCGCCGCCACCGGCGAGGCGGTCCTCGCCGGCCACCGGCTCCTGCTCGACCTGGGACGGCTCCAGGAGGGCGACGACGCCCTGGCGGGTACCCGCCACGCGGCGGTCGCCCGGCTCTCCGCCGCGACGGCCGAGGAGACCGGCGTCAAGGACGGCGACGAACTCGCGGTCAGCGGCCCGGCGGGCGCGGTCACGTTCCCGCTGCGGGTGACGGCGATGCCCGACCGGGTGGTCTGGCTGCCGCTGAACTCCACGGGGTCCGGCGTCCTCGCGGACACCGGGGCCACCCCCGGCGCCCTGGTCCGTATCGCCCCAGCAGGCTCGGCCGCCCCGGCCGACGCGACACCGGAGGTGCGCGCATGACCGCCCTCGCCCAACTCGCGGCGGCGCCACCGGCCGTGCTGGCCGCCGAGGACCTGTCGATGTTCGGCCGGGACCCGTGGTGGCTCGTGGTCGTCAAGGCCGTGTTCTGCTTCGCGTTCCTGCTGGTGACCGTGCTCTTCTCCATCGTGTGGGAGCGCAAGGTCGTCGCCTGGATGCAGCTGCGCATCGGCCCCAACCGGCACGGCCCCTGGGGCATGCTCCAGTCGCTCGCCGACGGCGCCAAGCTGATGTTCAAGGAAGACGTCATCGTGAAGCGCGCGGACAAGGTGGTCTACGTCCTCGCGCCGATCATCGCCGCGATCCCCGCGTTCATGGCGATCGCCGTGATCCCGTTCGGCCCGGCGGGCAACGAGGTCTCGATCTTCGGCCAGCGCACCACGATGCAACTCACCGACCTGCCGATCGCGATGCTCTACATCCTCGCGGTGGCCTCGGTCGGCATCTACGGCATCGTCCTCGCGGGCTGGTCCTCGGGGTCGACGTATCCGCTGCTCGGCGGATTGCGCTCGTGCGCGCAGATGATCTCGTACGAGATCGCGATGGGCGCCGCGTTCGCCTCGGTCTTCCTCTACTCCGGGTCGATGTCGACCTCGGCGATCGTCGAGGCGCAGGCGGACCGCTGGTACGTCCTGCTGCTGCCGGTCTCCTTCATCATCTACATCATCACGATGGTCGGGGAGACCAACCGCAACCCGTTCGACATGCCGGAGTCCGAGGGCGACCTCGTCGGCGGCTTCAACACCGAGTACTCGTCGATCAAGTTCGCGATGTTCATGCTCGCCGAGTACATCAACATGGTGACCGTCTCGGCCGTCGCTATCACGCTCTTCCTGGGCGGCTGGCGCGCCCCGTGGCCGATCTCCACCTTCTGGGAGGGCGCGAACCACGGCTGGTGGCCGATGCTCTGGTTCGTCCTCAAGGTCCAGCTGCTGCTGTTCTTCTTCATCTGGCTGCGCGGCACGCTGCCGCGGGTGCGCTACGACCAGCTGATGAAGCTCGGCTGGAAGGTCCTGATCCCGGTCTCGCTGGTCTGGCTGATGCTCGTCGCGACCGTACGGGTCCTGCGCAACGAGAACTACGGCTTCCAGCAGATCCTGCTGTACGTCGCCGGGGCGATCATCACGCTCCTGCTGCTCTCCTTCGTCGCGGACATCTTCCGCGACCGGAAGGAGAAGGCCGCCGCGGAGAACGAACCGGAGCCACCCGCCTTCGACCCGATGGCCGGCGGTTTCCCCGTACCTCCGCTGCCGGGACAGACGCTGCCGCCCGTCCCGCGACGGCAGCCCCGACGTGAGCGGGAGCTGGTTGTCAGTGGTGGGGTCAATACTGTGAGTGACGGAACCGAGAGTGACGGAAAGGAGGCTGACAGTGTCTGACTCTTCGCATGAGTCCCATGAGGGAGACGTGCCGCGTCCCCCTCGTAATCCGGTGGCCGGCTTCGGGCTGACCTTCAAGGCCATGTTCAAGAAGCGGCTGACCGAGCAGTATCCGGAGGAGCGGAAGGTGACGGCGCCGCGCTTCCACGGCCGCCACCAGCTGAACCGCCATCCGGACGGCCTGGAGAAGTGCATCGGCTGCGAGCTGTGCGCCTGGGCCTGCCCGGCGGACGCGATCTACGTGGAGGGCGCGGACAACCAGGAGGAGGAGCGCTACTCGCCTGGCGAGCGCTACGGCCGCGTCTACCAGATCAATTACGCGCGCTGCATCTTCTGCGGGCTGTGCATCGAGGCGTGCCCCACCCGGGCGCTCACGATGACCAATGACTTCGAGCTGGCCGACAGCAGCCGCGAGAGCCTCATCTACACGAAGGAGCAGCTCCTCGCGGGACTCGACGAGGGCATGGTCGAGTCGCCGCACTCGATCTTCCCGGGGACGGACGAGCAGGACTACTACCGGGGCCTGGTCACCGAGGCCGCGCCGGGGACGGTTCCGCAGGTCGCCGTCAGCAAGGGCGAGAAGCCGCACGACGAGGGGGCCGAGGCATGAACACCCTCGCCGCTTCGGCCACTTCGACCGGTGAGGCCGTCCAGTTCTGGATCCTCGGCACGGTCGCCGTGGTCGGCGCGCTCTGCACGATCCTGATGAAGAAGGCCGTGCACAGCGCGCTCTGTCTGGCCGCGACGATGATCGTCCTCGCGGTGTTCTACCTGGCCAACGGGGCGTACTTCCTGGGCGTCGTCCAGGTCGTCGTCTACACCGGCGCGATCATGATGCTGTTCCTGTTCGTGGTCATGCTGGTCGGTGTCTCGGCGGCGGACTCCCTCAAGGAGACGCTCAAGGGCCAGCGCTGGTGGGCCGCCGCCTGCGGGCTCGGCTTCGGCGTCCTGCTCATCGCCGGTATCGGCAACGCCTCGCTGAACTCGTTCACGGGTCTCGCCCAGGCCAACGCCGGTGGCAATGTGCAGGGCCTGGCCGCGCTGATCTTCACGAAGTACGTCTTCGCCTTCGAGATCACCGGCGCGCTGCTGATCACCGCGGCCGTCGGGGCGATGCTGCTCACCCACCGTGAGCGCACCGAACGCGCGCTGACCCAGCGCGAGATGGCCGAGGCCCGGGTCCGCGCGGGCGTCCAGCTTCCGCCGCTGCCCGCCCCCGGCGTCTACGCCCGGCACAACGCGGTGGACATCCCCGGCCTGCTGCCGGACGGCACCACGTCCGATCTGACGGTCAACAGGACGCTGAAGGGCCGGGGCCAGATCCGCGACGTGTCCGCCGAGGCCATCGCCGACATCAAGGCGCTGGAGCAGCGTTCGGCGGACCGGCTCGGCCGGGACGAGGAGGAGGCGAAGCGATGAATCCGGTCAACTACCTCTATCTCGCGTCCCTGCTGTTCACCATCGGCGCGGCCGGTGTGCTGATCAGGCGCAACGCGATCGTGGTGTTCATGTGCATCGAGCTGATGCTCAACGCCTGCAATCTCGCGTTCGTGACCTTCGCCCGGATGCACGGCAATCTCGACGGCCAGATCATCGCCTTCTTCACGATGGTCGTCGCCGCCGCGGAGGTCGTGGTCGGGCTCGCGATCATCGTGTCGCTGTTCCGTTCCCGCCACTCGGCCTCGGTCGACGACGCCAGCCTGATGAAGCTCTGAGGGGTCGCTGAATCGTGGAGAACTTGATTGCGCTGCTCGTCGCGGCGCCTCTGATCGGAGCGGCGGTCCTGCTGTGCGGTGGCCGCCGGCTCGACCGCGCGGGCCACTGGCTCGGCACACTGCTGGCCGCCGCGTCCTTCGTGATCGGCGTCGTGCTCTTCAGCGACATGCTCGGCAGGAGCGGCGACGAACGCTCGCTGCACCAGCACCTGTTCAGCTGGGTCCCGGTCGAGGGGTTCCAGGCGGACATCGCCTTCCAGCTCGACCAGCTGTCGATGACCTTCGTCCTGCTGATCACCGGTGTGGGCACGCTGATCCACATCTACTCCATCGGGTACATGGAGCACGACGAGCGGCGCCGCCGCTTCTTCGGCTATCTCAACCTGTTCCTGGCGGCGATGCTGATCCTGGTCCTCGCCGACAACTACCTGCTGCTGTACCTGGGCTGGGAGGGCGTCGGGCTCGCCTCGTACCTGCTCATCGGGTTCTGGCAGCACAAGCCCAGCGCGGCCACGGCCGCGAAGAAGGCGTTCCTCGTCAACCGTGTCGGTGACATGGGTCTGTCGATCGCCATCATGCTGATGTTCACCACCTTCGGGACGTTCGCCTTCGGCCCGGTGTTCGCCGCCACGGGGGACGCCACGGAGGGCAAGCTGACGGCGATCGGCCTGATGCTGCTGCTGGCCGCCTGCGGCAAGTCCGCCCAGGTGCCGCTCCAGTCCTGGCTCGGTGACGCGATGGAGGGCCCGACCCCGGTCTCGGCCCTGATCCACGCGGCGACGATGGTGACGGCCGGCGTCTATCTGATCACCCGGTCCGGAGTGATCTTCAACGCGGCCCCCGACGCCCAGTTGGTGGTCGTGGTGGTCGGCGCGGTGACGCTGATCTTCGGTGCGATCGTCGGTTGCGCGAAGGACGACATCAAGAAGGCCCTCGCGGGCTCGACGATGTCGCAGATCGGCTACATGATCCTCGCGGCGGGCCTCGGCCCGATCGGCTACGTCTTCGCGATCATGCATCTGGTGACGCACGGCTTCTTCAAGGCCGGGCTCTTCCTCGGCGCCGGTTCGGTCATGCACGGCATGAACGACGAGGTGGACATGCGCAAGTACGGCGGCCTGCGGAAGTACATGCCGGTCACCTTCATCACCTTCGGTCTCGGCTATCTGGCGATCATCGGCTTCCCGGGACTGTCCGGCTTCTTCTCCAAGGACAAGATCATCGAGGCGGCCTTCGCCAAGGGCGGCACGGAGGGCTGGATCCTCGGCGCCGTCACCCTGATCGGCGCGGGGATCACCGCCTTCTACATGACGCGCGTGATGCTGATGACCTTCTTCGGCGAGAAGCGCTGGCAGCCCGACGCGCAGGGGAAGCAGCCGAAGCCGCACGAGTCCCCGAGGTCCATGACCATCCCCATGATCATCCTGGCCTTCGGCTCGGTGTTCGCCGGCGGGTTCTTCTCCATCGGCGACCGCTTCCTGCACTGGCTGGAGCCCGTCACGGGACACGACCACGGGGACGCGCCGATCAGCGCGGGTGTCGTCACCGGCGCCACCATGGTCGTCCTGGTGATCGGGGTCGCCGTCGCCTGGCTGATGTACGGACGCGCGTCCGTACCGGTCGCCCCGCCGCGCGGCTCGCTGCTCACCCGCGCCGCCCGCCGCGATCTCCTCCAGGACGACTTCAACCATGTGGTCCTGGTGCGCGGCGGCGAGCACCTCACCCGCTCGCTCGTCTACATGGACCACACCCTGGTCGACGGAGTGGTCAACGGCACCGCGGCCTCGTTCGGCGGGCTCTCCGGCCGGCTGCGCAAGCTGCAGAACGGCTACGCCCGCACCTATGCGGTCTCGATGTTCGGAGGTACGGCAGTGCTCATCGCCGCGACCCTGCTGATGAGGGCGGTGTAACCGGACATGTCGTTCCCTCTTCTCACCGCGACGGCGGTCCTCCCCGCGGTCGGCGCGATCGCCACGGCGGCCGTCCCTGCGGCCCGGCGCACCGCCGCCAAGTGGCTGGCGCTGCTCTTCTCGCTCGCCACGCTCGCGCTGGCCGTCCTCGTACTGGTCCGCTTCGAACCCGGCGGCGCCCGCTACCAGCTCACCGAATCGCACGCCTGGATCGCGGACTTCGGGGTCCGCTACGAGCTGGGCGTGGACGGGATCGGGGTGGCGCTGCTCGCGCTGACCGCCCTGCTGACCCCGTTCGTGATCCTGGCCGGCTGGCACGACGCCGACCCGCTCGAAGACGCCCGCCCCAACCGCCGCTGGCGGCCGACGCAGGGTTTCTTCGCGCTGATCCTGATGGTCGAGGCGATGGTGATCCTCTCCTTCGAGGCCACCGACGTCTTCCTCTTCTACATCCTCTTCGAAGCCATGCTCATCCCGATGTACTTCCTCATCGGCGGCTTCGGCGACCGCGCCCACGCGGGCGGGGACGAGGCGGCGGCGACCCAACGCTCGTACGCGGCCGTCAAGTTCCTCCTCTACAACCTGGTCGGCGGGCTGATCATGCTGGCCGCCGTCATCGGCCTCTATGTCGTCGCCGGGACCTTCTCGCTCTCCGAGATCGCCGAGGCGCGGGCCAACGGCTCGCTGTCGATGGCGACCGGCACCGAGCGGTGGCTCTTCCTCGGCTTCTTCTTCGCGTTCGCCGTCAAGGCGCCGCTGTGGCCGCTGCACACCTGGCTGCCCAACGCGATGGGCGAGGCCACCGCGCCCGTCGCCGTACTGATCACCGCCGTGGTCGACAAGGTCGGCACCTTCGCGATGCTCCGCTTCTGCCTCGGGCTCTTCCCCGAAGCCTCGAAGTGGGCCACCCCGGCGATCCTCGTACTGGCGCTGATCAGCATCGTCTACGGGGCGCTGCTCGCGGTCGGCCAGCGCGACATCAAGCGGCTGATCGCCTACGCGTCGATCTCGCACTTCGGCTTCATCATCATGGGCATCTTCGCGATGACCAGCCAGGGCCAGTCGGGCGCCACGCTCTACATGGTCAACCACGGGATCTCGACGGCCGCGCTGATGCTGGTCGCCGGATTCCTGATCTCGCGGCGCGGCTCCCGCCTCATCGCGGACTACGGCGGAGTGCAGAAGGTCGCGCCGGTCCTCGCCGGCACGTTCCTGATCGGCGGCCTCGCCACCCTCTCGCTGCCGGGGCTCTCCCCGTTCGTGAGTGAATTCCTGGTCCTGGTCGGGACGTTCAGCCGGTATCCGGTGGTCGGCGTCATCGCCACCCTCGGCATCGTCCTCGCCGCGCTCTACGTCCTCGTCCTCTACCAGCGGACCATGACCGGACCGGTGAAGGACGCGGTCAGGTCCATGCCGGACCTGCGGCTCCGGGAGCTGGTGGTGGTCACCCCGCTGATCGCGCTGCTTCTCTTCCTCGGCGTCTATCCGAAGCCGCTGACCGAGATCGTCAACCCGGCGGTGGAACACACGATGTCCGACGTCCAGAAGACCGATCCCAAGCCCGAGGTGGAGGCCGCTCCATGAGTGCGACTGTCGTCCACAGCCTGTGGACAACCGCGGCGGCCGACGGAATCGCCACGATCCCGGCCCCCAAGATCGAGTACGCGCAGCTGTCCCCGGTGCTCATCGTGCTGGGGGCCGCGGTCCTCGGCATCCTGATCGAGGCATTCGTGCCCCGCAAGGGCCGCTACCACGCGCAGCTGTTCCTCTCCCTGGTCGCGCTGGCCGCCTCCTTCGCGGCGGTGGTCGCCCTCGCGGCCGACGGATACGGCACGACCAAGAAGCACATCGCGGCCATGGGCGCCATCGCCGTCGACGGCCCGGCGCTCTTCCTCCAGGGCACCATCCTGCTCGCCTCGGTCGTCGCCGTGTTCACCTTCGCCGAGCGCCGGCTCGACCCGGAGAGCCACGGCAAGCGCGTCGACTCCTTCGCCGCGCAGGCCGCGGCCGTGCCGGGCAGCGACAGCGAGAAGGCCGCGGTCAGGGCCGGGTTCACCACCACGGAGGTGTTCCCGCTCGCCCTGTTCGCGGTCGCCGGCATGCTGGTCTTCCCGGCGGCCAACGACCTGCTGACGCTCTTCATCGCGCTGGAGGTCTTCTCCCTCCCGCTCTACCTGCTGTGCGCCCTCGCCCGCCGCAAGCGGCTGCTGTCGCAGGAGGCGGCGGTCAAGTACTTCCTGCTCGGCTCCTTCTCCTCGGCGTTCCTCCTCTTCGGCATCGCCCTGCTCTACGGGTACGCGGGCTCCGTGTCGTACGCGCGCATCGCCGAGGTCGTCGACGGCACCGTCAAGAACGTCAGCCCGGCGCTCGCCGACACCATGGGCAACGACGCGCTGCTGCTCATCGGCGGCGCGATGGTCCTGATGGGGCTCCTCTTCAAGGTCGGCGCGGTGCCGTTCCACATGTGGACCCCCGACGTCTACCAGGGCGCGCCCACCCCGGTCACCGGCTTCATGGCCGCCGCGACCAAGGTCGCCGCCTTCGGCGCGCTGCTGCGCCTGCTGTACGTCGTGCTGCCGGGGCTGCGCTGGGACTGGCGGCCGGTGATGTGGGGCGTCGTCATCGTCACCATGCTGGGCGGCGCGATCGTCGCCATCACCCAGACCGACATCAAGCGGCTTCTGGCCTACTCGTCCATCGCGCACGCCGGGTTCATCCTGGCCGGTGTGATCGCCGGGACGGCCGACGGCATCTCGTCCGTCCTCTTCTATCTGGCGGCCTACTCGTTCGTCACGATCGGCGCGTTCGCGGTGGTCACGCTGGTGCGCGACGCGGGCGGCGAGGCGACACACCTGTCCAAGTGGGCCGGGCTCGGGCGGCGTTCGCCGCTGGTGGCCGCGGTCTTCGCGATCTATCTGCTCGCCTTCGCCGGCATCCCGCTGACCTCGGGCTTCTCGGGGAAGTTCGCGGTCTTCAAGGCGGCGGCGGAGAGCGGCGCGGGCGCGCTGGTGGTGATCGGTGTGATCGCCTCGGCGATCGCCGCGTTCTTCTACATCCGCGTCATCGTGCTGATGTTCTTCAGCGAGCCCAAGCCGGAGGGCCCGACGGTCGCGGTGCCCTCGCCGCTCACCATGACGGCCATCGCCGTGGGTGTCCTCGTCACCCTGGTCCTGGGCGTGGCCCCGCAGTACTTCCTGGACCTGGCGGGCCAGGCGGGCGTCTTCGTCCGGTAGAGCCCGTACGCCCGGCTGGGCCCGGCACCTCCCCCGAGGAGGCGCCGGGCCCAGCGGTACGTGACGGGGCGGGGCCGGGGCTCACGCGGACGCGATCCGGCCCGTCACCTCGCCCAGGCCGACCCGTGTGCCGTCCGGTCCCGGGGCCCAGGCCGTCAGCGTCACCTCGTCGCCGTCCTCCAGGAAGGTCCGCTTGCCGTCGGGGAGTTCGAGGGGCTCGGTGCCGTTCCAGGTCAGCTCCAGCAGCGAGCCGCGCTGCTCGCGTCCGGCGCCGCTGACCGTGCCGGAGGCGAAGAGGTCGCCCGTACGGAGCGAGGCGCCGTTCACCGTCATATGGGCCAGCTGCTGGGCCGCCGTCCAGTACATCGTGGAGAAGGGCGGCTCGGAGATCACCTCGCCGTTCAGCGCCACGGAGATCCGCAGATCGAAGCCGCCCGGCTCCTCGTCGTCCGCGTCGTCCAGATAGGGCAGCAGCGCCTCGGCGCGGGCCGGGGGAGCCACCCGGGCCGAGTCCAGCGCCTCCAGCGGGGTCACCCACGCGGAGACGGACGTGGCGAAGGACTTGCCCAGGAACGGGCCGAGCGGCACGTACTCCCACGCCTGGATGTCGCGCGCCGACCAGTCGTTGAGCAGCGAGAGACCGAAGACGTGGTCGCGGAACGAGGTCAGCTCCACCGCGTCGCCCTGCCGGGACGGGGTGCCGACGACGAAGCCGACCTCCGCCTCGATGTCCAGCTTCACGGAGGGCCCGAAGACGGGCGCCGGGTCGGCGGGCGCCTTGCGCTGCCCGGACGGGCGCCGCACCTCCGTACCGGAGACCACGACCGTACCGGCCCGGCCGTGGTAACCGATCGGCAGATGCTTCCAGTTGGGGGTCAGCGCCGCGCCGTCGGGGCGGAAGATCCGGCCCACGTTGGTGGCGTGGTGCTCGCTCGCGTAGAAGTCGACGTAATCCGCGACCTCGTACGGCAGATGCAGGGTGACCGCGCCGAGCGGATGGAGGAGCGGTTCTATGGCGGGCCGGTGCGCGGGCACCGTGACCCACGCGGTGAGGGCGCGGCGCACATCGCGCCAGGCCGTACGCCCCGCGGCCATCAGGGGGTCGAGGCTCGGCCGGTCGAGCAGCGCCGCGTAGGGGGAGCCCAGGGCGTGTGCCGCCGCTCCCGCGTCCAGTACGTGGTCGCCGATGCGGACCCCGAGCCGGCGGCGGTCGGGCTCGGCGGGTGTGGAGAAGACTCCGTACGGCAGGTTGTGCGGGCCGAAGGGGTCGCCCTCGGCCGGTTCGAGCGGGCTCTGCTCGGGCATGGGGTACTGCCTCGCTTTCCGGGTCGATGCAGGACACGTTACGTCGGTGTTGCCCAGCGGCGGCAGTGATAAAAAGCCCGCATTGACCGAATGGGCGCCGGTGTTCGGACGGCCGGGAGGGACTACCGGCGGTAGCCCCTCCCCGGGGCGCGTCGTACCCGACAGGCCCTCAGCCCGCCGTGCGCGGAATCCGCTTCTCCCAGGTCCGGTGGAAGACCACCTCGTCGCCGTCGTGGCAGATCACCTCGTTGGTGGTGAGGAAGGACTCCGCGTCGCAGCTGATCTCGGAGCGGGTCCGCACCCGGGTGTCCCAGCCCAGTTCGGGCCGGTGCAGCCGGATCGTCCAGTCCGACCGGGTGTGCGCCGACAGCGGGTCGTTCTCCTGGATCGTGTACGTCTCCAGCGCGTCCTCGGTGAATTCGAGACCGTCCGGGTAGACGCGGGAGCCGCCGTAGCGCGGGTCGACCTCCAGCCGCCAGGTGCCCTTGGCGACATCGCGGACCACCAGCCGCTCGGGCCGCTCCTCGTCCAGCGTCGCCGGGAAGACCACGCCCAGCGGCTCGGACTGCTCCGCGGGCTCGAACGTGAGGGGGCGCGGCTCCGCCACCGGTGCCCGTACGGGCAGTTCGAGCGCGCTGCCCGCCGGGTCGAGGGTGAAGCCCGCCGACTCCGCGCGCGGCCAGATCCACGGCCAGTACGCGGACGAGACGGCGAGCCGGACGCGGTGGCCGGGCGGGAAGGTGTGCCCGATGCCGTTCAGCTCGAAGGTGACGTCCTCGGTCGCGCCCGGCGGCCACGGCTCGGCCCGGTCCCGGCCGTTCCGCGCCGAGAGGTTCAGCACGCCGCGCGTGACCAGGGTGGACGAGCCGTCCGGCGCGACGTCGCACAGCCGGGCGACGGCCTGCCCCGCCGGGACGTCCAGCCGCAGCCGCAGCCTGATCCGGGGGCGGCCGAGGATCTCGATCCGCTCGCCCTCGACCTGGAAGTCGAAACACGCCGACTTGGCGTCCTCGTCCCGCTGGTCCGGCGGCAGGTCCGCGTCATTGCCGAACGGGAAGAAGCGGCCCGCGTCCAGCCCCGTGTGCTGCGGCGAGTCGACGACGACCGGCTCGCCACGGAAGGCGTACGGCACGACCGTGACATGCGGCGAGGGCCACGCGGTGTCGCCGACCCAGCGGCCCGGCAGCTCCGGGTAGACGGTCGCGGGCGGGTGCGAGGCGCTGATCCAGGAGCGCAGCAGCGGCTCCTCCATGATCCCCGTCTCCGCGCCCTTGAGGTGGTGGTCCCACCAGCGCAGCGTCTCCTGGAGGAAGCCGATCGAGGGCCCCGGCGGCAGCCCCCGGTCCGGGTACTGGTGCGACCACGGCCCGATCAGCCCGCGTACCCGGCCCGGTTCCAGCCGCTCTACCAGCCGCAGCACGGTGTCGCGGTACGGGTCGTGCCAGCCGCCGACGGCCAGGACGGCCGCCTTGATCGCGCCGTAGTCCTCGCAGACGCTGCCGTGTCGCCAGTAGGCGTCCCTGGTCTGGTGGTCCAGCCAGGTGTGGAGGAACGGATCGACGGCTTCGAGGCGCTCCAGCCACATCGCGCGCCAGCCGTCCCCGGCGTACAGCGGGTCCGGCGGCCGGGAGACGAAGGCCAGCATGGTGGCCGCCCAGGCGTGCATGTCGACGGCGAGGACCGAGCCGCCCATGTAGTGGACGTCGTTGTCGTAACGGTCGTCGGTGGAGCAGACGGTGACGATCGCCTTCAGCGGTTCGGGCGCGAGGGCGGCGAGCTGGAGCGAGTTGAAGCCGCCCCAGGAGATGCCGAACATGCCCACCTTGCCGCTGGACCAGGGCTGCGCGGCGAGCCAGTTGATCACTTCGACGCCGTCGGCCAGCTCGGTCGCGTCGTACTCGTCGCCCGGCAGCCCCTCGCTGTTGCCGTGCCCGCGTACGTCGACCCGTACGGAGGCGTAGCCGTGGCCCGCGTACCAGGGGTGGCGCTGCCAGTCGCGCGGCGCCGTCCAGTCGCTCAGCCGGTAGGGCAGGTATTCGAGCAGGACGGGGACGGGCTCGTCGGTGACCGGGCGCCAGATCCTGGCGTAGAGGCGGGTGCCGTCGGAGAGCGGGACGCGGACGTCCTCGTGGGTCGTCCCGTACGGGAAGTCGGTGCGGATGGCGGGGGACATGCCGGTCACCTCGGGGGCGGGTCGGGGGCGGTGGAACGGGGAGTGTCAGTGGACGGGGTGCATGGTGCGGCGCATCCAGGGCGCGGCGGCGATCACGGCCAGGCCGGCCACCACGGCGATGGCGCCGTTGACGCCGAAGTACGCGGGCTGCGAGACATGGCCGTACAGCTTCACGGTCTGGGCCTGGATGCCGTTGGCGAGCGCCAGCGAGAGGAACCACAGCGCCAGGGTCTGGCTGGCGAAGGCCCTCGGGGCGAGCTTGGTGGAGGCGGAGAGGCCGGAGGTCTCCACCAGGATGTCGCCGAGCCCCAGCAGCAGGTACGAGCCGACGATCCACCAGGCGGCCATCCGGTAGTCGGTCCCGCCGTGTCCGGAGGTGGGCAGGACCATGAGCAGGAACGACAGCCCGCCGAGGATCACCCCGATCGCGATCTTGTTCGAGGCGTGCGGCTGGTTCCGGCCCATCCGCACCCAGACCGCCGCGACGACGGGCGCGAGCGCCACCTCGAAGGCGCCGAGGGCGGACGCGTACCAGCCGGCCGGGAAGGTGAAGCCCAGGATCGAGGTGTCGGCGTTGGTGGAGGCCAGCAGGATCATCGTCGAGTACGCCTGGAAGAGGATGAAGTTGAAGAAGACGGACGCCAGGAACAGCACCACGTACGGGCGCAGCCTGCCGCGCTCCTCCGCGGTCACCCGGGGGCTTCTGAACATCACCGCGAAGTAGACGACCGGCGCGATCACCGCGATCACGGTGAGCACGTCGGCGAAGCGGGCGATCGTGAGCCACCCGGCCAGCGAGAGCGCCACCGCCACCACGGCGACCACGGCCGCGCCCGCGGTCATCAGCCGTACGGCCCGGCGCATCGGCTCCGGCGCGAGGGCGAACTCGGCGGCGTGTTTGCGCCCGGCCAGGTGACGGCGGCCCGCCACGTACTGGATCAGCCCGAGCGTCATTCCCGCGGCGGCGGCGGAGAACGCCCAGTGCCAGCTCGCGTGGTCGCCGAGCCAGCCGGTGACCAGCGGGCCCAGGAAGGCGCCGATGTTGATGGCCATGTAGTAGAGGGCGAAACCGGCGTCCCTGCGCTCGTCCTCCGTACGGTAGAGCTTGCCGACCATGGCGGAGACGTTCGGCTTGAGCAGGCCCGTACCGGCGCTGATCAGCCCGAGGCCCGCCCAGGTCATGGCGTCGGCGGGGACGGCCATGGCGTAGTGCCCGAGCGCGATGAGGACACCGCCCCAGAGCACCGCGCGGTACGAGCCGAGGATGCGGTCGGCGAGCCAGCCGCCGGCCACCGAGAGCAGATAGACGAGCGTTCCGTACGCGGCGGAGATGGAGGCGGCGGTGCCGGGCTCCATCCCGAGGCCGCCGTCCTTGACGGTGGCCACGAAGAACAGGACGAGGATCGCCTGCATCCCGAGGAACGAGAAGCGCTCCCAGACCTCCAGGCCCGAGAGGGTGAGCAGCCCGCGGGGGTGGCCGAGGAAGGCGCGGTCGTCGCGAGGGGGCGGGGTGTCCTCGCCGGCTGGGGGATCGATTGTGGTTCCGGACAAAACAGCTACTCCTGATCGTATGGCCGATCTCGAACATACCGGCGGTGCCGGGAAGCCGCCCATGATGATCGAAAGGGGACCGGATACGCTGACTTGAGTGATGACAGCGACACATCGACAATCCGTGTGATCGTCAGCAGACAGGAGTACCTCTCGTGACCGTCGTCGGGCCGTTCGGGCTGAGCGTGCGGGACCAGGCTCTTGAGGCCGATGTCCAGACCGGATTGGCGGCCGTCGAGGCGGGGCTGCTCGATGCCACCAAGAGCGATGTGCCGTTCATTACGGAGGCCGCCCAGCATCTGCTGCGGGCGGGGGGCAAGCGGTTCCGCCCCTTGCTGGTCATGCTCGCGTCACAATTCGGGGATCCGTACGCGCCCGGTGTCGTCCCGGCGGCCGTGGTCGTCGAGCTGACGCACCTCGCGACGCTCTACCACGACGACGTGATGGACGAGGCGGACGTCCGCAGGGGCGTCGGCAGCGCCAACTCCCGCTGGGGCAACTCGGTCGCCGTCCTCACCGGCGACTTCCTCTTCGCCCGCGCCTCGCACATCCTCGCCGACCTCGGCCCCGACGCCGTCCGGGTCCAGGCGGAGGCGTTCGAGCGGCTGGTGACGGGGCAGATCCTGGAGACGGCGGGCCCGCGCGACGGCCGCGACCCCGTCGAGCACTACCTGGACGTGCTCAGCGGCAAGACCGGTTCGCTGATGGCCGTCTCGGGCCGGTTCGGCGCGATGGCGTCGGGCGCGGACGAGTCGGTCGTGGACATCCTCACCCAGTACGGGGAGCGGCTCGGCGTCGCCTTCCAGCTCGCCGACGACGTCCTCGACATCGCCAGCGACTCGCACGAGTCCGGCAAGACCCCCGGCACCGATCTGCGCGAGGGCATCCCGACGCTGCCGGTGCTGCTGCTGCGCGCCCAGGCGGAGGCGCACGGCCGCCCCGAGGACCTGGAACTCGTCGCGCTGCTGGACGGAGACCTCGCGGACGACGCCCGGCTCGCCGAGGCCCTGGACCGGCTGCGCGCCCATCCGGCGCTGGAGCAGGCGCGACGCGACACCGTGCGGTACGCGGAGGCGGCACGGGCGACCCTGACGCCGCTGCCCGAGGGGTACGCGAAGTCCGCGCTGGTGGAGCTGTGCGACGCGGTGGTCCACCGCGCGGGCTGAGCGCCTGCGGGGTGGTCTTCGAGCGGATGGCTTCGACCGGGCCTCCGAGGGGGCCCTCGACCGGCCCCTCGACCTGCCCCTCGACCGGTCCTTCGGCCGAGCGGGCTCCGGGAGTCCCCCGGTCGGCCCTGCGTTCCGCCCTGTTCAGGGTGTCCCCTAGGGGCGACCCGCGGGCATCTCCTCGCCACGTCATCCCAGAGGGGTACGGGAAGTTGCTCCCGGGGGCTGACGCTTCGGAGGCGCCGATTTGGTCATATGGACAACACCACTCCTGACCAATTCGGGTGAGAATGGCGGCACGGGGTGGACGAGTGCAACGGACGGAAGGCCGCCGACCACGGAGGTAGGGCACACATGGCACCGAACGACAACGCGCGAATCACCGAGGACGACAGGGAGCCGGGCGCGTTCCGCCGCAAGGCGACGCGTTACGCGCTCCCCGTCGCGGTGGCGGGGGTGGCCGCGGCGACCATCGGGCTCGTACCGGCACTCGCCGCCGGCGGCAGCGGTCCCGAGCTGGCGGACATCAGCGCGCGGCAGCTCATCGAGAAGATCGCCGCGTCGGACACCCAGCAGCTCTCGGGTTCCGTGAAGATCACCACGGATCTGGGGCTGCCGGCGCTGAGCGGTCTCGACAGCATGGCCGGCGCGCTCGGCGACGCGGGCTCCGGCTCCGGCGGTGACGGATCCACCGCCGACCCGGCGTCCAAGCTGCTGGAGCTGGCCTCCGGCTCCCACACCCTGCGGGTCGCGGCCGACGGCCCCGACAAGCAGCGGGTCTCCATCGTGGAGGACGCCGCCGAGTACAGCCTCATCCGCAACGGCGACGAGGTGTGGGCGTATGACAGCGGCTCCAACCAGGCGTACCACGCGCAGGCCCCGCAGAGCGACGAGCAGGGCAAGGGTTCGGGCGCCAAGGGCTCCAAGGGGGCCGAGGAGCTGGACGTGACGCCCTCGGAGCTCGCCGCGCAGGTGCTGAAGGCGGCGGACGACACGACCTCCGTGACGGTCGACGGGACGGCACGGGTCGCCGGGCACGACGCGTACCGGCTGCTCATCAAGCCCAAGCAGACCGGTTCGACGGTCGGCTCGGTCACGATCGCGGTCGACGCGAAGACCGGCACCCCGCTCAAGTTCACGCTCGCCTCCAGCGGCGGCGGCAAGGCCATCGTCGATGTCGGCTTCACCAAGGTCGACTTCGCCAAGCCGGACGCCTCCACCTTCGACTTCACCCCGCCCAAGGGCACGAAGGTGACGCGGGCGGACGAGGACGAGGCGGCGCACGACAAGAGCGCGAAGAACGAGGGTCACGCCGGCGGGCTGCTGGGCGAGCTGAGCGGAGTCGGTGACTCCGGCGAGGTGAAGACGATCGGCAAGGGCTGGAGCACGGTCTACGAGCTGACGGCCCCGGACGGCGCGGACGCGCCGGCGGGCAAGGGCGCCGAGGCCGCCCGCTCCGGCGCGCCGAAGGCGGAGGACCTGACCGGCGAGGCACAGGGCCTGATGGACGCTCTGGGCTCCAAGGTCACCGGGAAGTTCGGCTCGGGCACGGTCGTCCAGACCCGCCTCGTCAACGCCCTGATGACGGACGACGGAAAGGTCTACGTCGGCGCGGTCACCAAGGACGCGCTGGTCAAGGCCGCGAACCAGGCGAACTGACGCCACGGCCGACCGCCCCGCCGCGCACGTCGCGCGGCGGGGCGGAACGCTGACCGGGGCCGGTCCGTTCTCGGGGTGGCCGGGGCGCGTGGCGCCGCGGAAGGCGAAGAAGGAGGTGCGGGGGAGATGACGGATTCCATCGAATCGGGCATCGCGGCGGGCACTGCACCGGACGGCACTTCATGGGGCACTGAATCGGACCGCACGGGGGCGGACACCGCGTCGGACACTGAAGCGGACACCGCGTCGGACGGCCCCGGGGCGGTCATCGAGACACGCGGTCTCACGAAGCGCTACCGGGGCGGGCAGCTCGCCGTGGACCGCCTCGATCTGACCGTGCCCGCCGGGAGCGTCTTCGGCTTCCTCGGGCCCAACGGCTCGGGCAAGACCACCACCATCCGGATGCTGATGGGCCTCATCGAGCCGACCGCGGGCTCCGCCGCCCTGCTCGGCCGCCCGGTGCCGCGCGCGGCCCGCGCCGTGCTGCCCCAGGTGGGAGCCCTGATCGAGGGGCCCGCGCTGTACGGGTATCTCACCGGCCGCGACAACCTCGTACGGTACGACTCGGCCGACCCGAGCGCCGATCCCCGCACCCGTGGCGCCCGGGTCTCCGCGGCCCTGGACCGGGTCGGGCTGACCGCCGCGGCCGGCAAGAAGGCGCGGGCGTACTCCCTCGGCATGAAGCAGCGGCTCGGGCTGGCCTCCGCGCTGCTCAGGCCGCGCCGGCTGCTGGTGCTCGACGAGCCGACCAACGGGCTGGACCCGCAGGGCATGCGGGAGATCAGATCACTGGTGCGGGAGCTGGCGGCGGACGGCACGACGGTCTTCCTCTCCTCGCACCTCCTGGACGAGATCGAGCAGGTCTGCACGCATGTCGCGGTGATGACCCGGGGCCGGCTGGTCACCCAGGGGACGGTCGCCGCCCTGGCGGCCGGGGTCCGGGGCAGGCTCGGCGTCACCACCCCCGACCCGGGGGAGGCCGCGCGGGTGCTGAAGGAGCGCGGCGTCACCGATGTGGTGGTCACGGAGGACCGGCTGACCTGCGAGCCCCCGGCGGACGCGGATCTCGCGGAGCTGAACGCCGCGCTGGTGCTGGCAGGGGTGCGGGTGAGGGCCTTCGGCCCGGAGCGCGCCTCGCTGGAGGACGCGTTCGTCGCGCTGACGGGGGAGGGCTTCGATGTCGCGGGCTGAGACGACCGGGCAGGCAGGGGCGGCCGGGGAGCCCGCGGCATCCGGGACGGCTGAGACGGCCGGTGCGGCCGGGGCGGCCGGTGCCGTGGACAGCCGCCCGCCGCGGCTGTGGTGGACGCTCGGGCTGCTCCGCTCCGAGCTGGGCATGACCTTCCGGCGCATGCGGACCCTGGCCCTGCTGGGGGTGCTCGCCGCCGTCCCCGTCCTCATCGGTATCGCCGTGAAGGTCGAGACGGGCGGGGGCGGCGGGGTGAGCGACGGGGGCGCGGCGCACGGGCCCGCCTTCCTCACCCAGATCACCAACAACGGGCTGTTCCTGGTCTTCGCCGCGCTCGCCGCGACGCTGCCCGTCTTCCTCCCGATGGCCGTGGGCGTGGTCGCGGGCGACGCGATCGCCGGGGAGGCCCACGGCGGCACCCTGCGCTATCTGCTGGTGGCCCCGGCGGGCCGGACCCGGCTGCTGCTCGTCAAGTACGCCGCCACGATGGCCTTCTGCCTGGTCGCGACGGTGGTCGTGGCGGTCTCCGCGCTCGTCGTCGGCGCGCTGCTGTTCCCGCTCGGCGAGGTCACCACGATCTCGGGCACCCGGATCTCGTTCGGGGACGGGCTGATACGCGCGCTGCTGATCGCGCTGGTCGTCGCCGCCTCGCTGACCGGCCTCGCCGCGCTCGGCCTGTTCGTCTCCACGCTGACCAACAGCGGTATCGCGGCCATGGCGGCCACGGTCGGGCTGCTGATCACGGTGCAGATCCTGGACACGATCCCGCAGCTGCACGGCATACAGCCGTATCTCTTCTCGCACTACTGGCTGTCGTTCGCGGATCTGCTGCGCGCGCCGTTCTACTGGGACGACATCGTCAAGAACCTGGAGATCCAGGCGCTGTACGCGGCGGTGTTCGGCTCGGCGGCCTGGGCGCGGTTCACGACGCGGGACATCACGGCCTGAGGCGGCAGCGCCTGTGGCGTCCGTCCGACGGACGCCACAGGCGGGTTGCCGAGGGCGGGTGCCACAGGCGGGCGCCGAGGGCTCAGCTGGCGCCCGACAGCGACCAGACGGCGTACGCGATGGCGTCGCTGTTGCGGTCGAGCGCGGTGTCGTTGATGTTCGCCGTGGTGTCGCACGAGCGGTGGTAGCAGGCGTCGAAGGCCACCCCGGAGGTGCCGCCCCACTTCTGCGCCTGCGCGGCGGTCTTGATGTAGTCGGCGCCGCTGAAGAGCCCGCCCACCGGGATGCCCACGTTCTTGAACGGGGCGTGGTCCGAGCGGCCGTCGCCCTCGGTCTCGATCTCCGTCGGGATGCCGAGGCCCGCGTAGTAGTTCTTGAAGGTCTGCTCGATCGTCGGGTCGTCGTCGTAGACGAAGTAGCCCGGGTTCGGCGAGCCGACCATGTCGAAGTTGAGATAGCCGCTGATCTTCGCCCGGTCGGCGGTCGGGAGGTTGTTGACGTAGTAACGGGAGCCGACCATGCCCAGCTCCTCCGCGCCCCACCAGGCGAACCGGAGGTGCTTGGTGGGCTTGAGCTGCGCCCGCGAGACGGCGAGCGCGGTCTCCAGTACGGCGGCGGAGCCCGAGCCGTTGTCGTTGATGCCGGCGCCCGCGGTCACCGAGTCAAGATGCGACCCGGACATGACAACGCTGTTCGTGTCGCCGCCCGGCCAGTCCGCGATCAGGTTGTACCCGGTGGACCCGCTGGAGGTGAACTGCTGCACGGTGGTGGTGAACCCCGCCGCGTCCAGCTTGCCCTTCACGTAGTTGACGGACGCCAGGTAACCGGCCCTGCCGTGGGCGCGGTTGCCGCCGTTGGCCGCGGCTATGGACGACAGCTGGGTCAGATGCGCCTTCACGTTGGCGACGGGTATGTCGGGCGCCGCGAGGGCGGGGGCGGCGGACGCGCTCGGCGCGGTGGTGGCGATCAGCCCCGCGAGCGCGAGACCGACGACGGCGGGAACGGAGAACTTCATGGGGGGCTCCGGCTTCCGTACGGGAGTGGGGGGTGGAACGTAGGACGCCCCACGACGACGACGGCGTGAGGCGTACAGGTGGTACCCATCGTGCTGGTGGCACTGGTGGCACTGGTGGCACTGGTGGCACGGATGTGCGAGTGCGGCGTGCTGAATGGTCAACGACAGCTTGACCCCCCGTCAAGAGGGTGATCCGGTCAGCGGCGTCCGCTGACCGGACTGCCGACCGGATCGCCGACCGGACCGCTCACCCGCCTACGCGACGCAGAATTCGTCGCCCTCGGGATCCGCCATCACCACGAACTCCCCGCCGGGCTCGCTCACCCGCCGCAGCACCGTCGCCCCCAGCCCCGCCAGCCGCTCGACCTCCCCGTCCCGCCGCCCCGGACCGGGGTGCAGGTCGAGGTGGAGCCGGTTCCCGCCGGTCTTCGGCTCGGACATGCGCTGGAACAGGATCCGCCGCCCGAGCCCGGTGCCGGTCGCCTCCTCGTACGGGTCGTCCGGATGGCGGACGGCGACCAGATCGCGAAAGGCGCGGCGGTCGTGGAACGCGACGGTGTCCGCCTCGGCGAGCGCGCCGAGCCCGAGCAGGCGGGCGATGAGCGCGCTGTTGTCCTCGGCGAGATAGCCCAGCGCGGCCGCCCAGAAGTCGGCCTGGGCATGCGGATCGTTCGCGTTGACGACGAGTTTCCAGTGCACGGGTGTCACAGTCATGGCAACCACTCATACTGGTTACATGAAGGCGTCCGCAAGGGAATGGGCGAGCGATCCGGCCGCGCCCGGTCTCGTGCTCCACACCCCCGAGGGCCGCCCGTACCGCTTCGACGCGGGCGCGCTCTGTCTGGAGCTGCTGACGACCGGTGGCCCCGGCTCCTATGGGCGCCACGAGGCGCTCGACGAACCGGACGCGCTGGTGGCGTGGGCGCAGCGGAGCCGGCTGACGCCCGGCCTCGAACTGTCCGTGAGCGAGGCGGAGTTGGGGGCCGCCCGCGCGGTGCGGGACGCGCTGCTGCGGCTGACCCTGGCCCGCGTCCACGACCTGACCCCGGACGAGGCCGACCTCGCGACGCTGAACACGGCGGCGGCCGGGCCCCCGCTCGTCCCCCGTATGACCCGGGACGGCCGCCGGGCCTGGGCGCCCGGTGCCACCGGGACCGGGCTGCTGTCGGCCGTCGCCCGCGACGCCGTCGAGCTGTTCACCGGACCGTACGCCCACCGGATCCGCGAATGCGGCTCCCCCGACTGCTCCCTGCTCTTCGTCGACACCTCGCGCCCGGGGCACCGCCGCTGGTGCGCGATGGAGCGGTGCGGAAACCGCCACAAGGCCCGCGCCCACCGCGCGCGCGGACGCGGGACCCCGGCGCCGGGAGCGTAGCCGCGTACGGCCTCAGGCGCGGGCGTCCGGCGACGGCGCGGCCGCGGGGGCGGGGGCAGGGGCGGGGGAGCCCTCCCGCTCCGGCCCGTTGCCCTGGCTCCGCTCCGGCCTGCTGCCGCCCTGTCTCTGTTCCTGTCCCTGTCCCTGTCCCTGTCCCTGTCCCTGTTCCTGTCCCTGCTCCGCGGCCGTCCGCCGGGCCGCCTCCGCCGCCAGTCGCAGCGCCTTGCCCCGGTTGTGGCGCGCCGTGCGCAGCGCGTCCCAGGTCAGGATCGTCAGCGCCAGCCAGACCAGCGAGAAGCCGGCCCAGCGCTCGGCCGGCATCTCCTCGTGGAAGTACGTGACGCCCAGCACGAACTGGAAGACCGGGGCCAGATACTGGAGCAGCCCGAGCGTCGACAGCGGTACGCGGATGGCCGCGGCGCCGAAGCAGATCAGCGGCACCGCGGTGATCAGGCCCGTGCCGGCGAGCAGCGCCACATGGCCGGGGCCCTGCGAGCCGATCGTGGCCGCGCCGGTCGCGCTCAGCCACACCAGATAGCCGAGCGCGGGCAGGAACAGCACTGCCGTCTCGGCCGCCAGCGACTCCAGGCCGCCAAGGTTGATCTTCTTCTTGACCAGTCCGTACGTCGCGAACGAGAAGGCGAGGATCAGCGAGATCCACGGCGGTCGCCCGTATCCGACGGCGAGGACCAGCACGGCGGCGACGGCGATGCCGACCGCCGTCCACTGGGCCGCCCGCAGCCGCTCCTTGAGCAGCAGGACGCCCATGGCGATGGTCACCAGCGGGTTGATGAAGTACCCGAGGGACGCCTCCAGGACCCGGCCGGAGTTGACCGCCCAGATGTAGACGCCCCAGTTGACGGTGATCGTGGAGGCGGCCGCCGCGATCAGCGCCAGCCTGCGCGGCTGCCGCAGCAGCTCGCGTATCCAGCTCCAGCGGCGCAGCACCAGGAGCGTGATCACGACGACGCCCAGGGACCAGACCATCCGGTGGGCGAGGATCTCCATCGCGCCGGCCGGCTGGAGGAGCGGCCAGAAGAGCGGGACCAGCCCCCACATTCCGTAGGCACCGATCCCGTACAGCAGTCCCGTCCGCTGTTCGCCTTCCGCCTTCACTGACCCTCCCCGTCCCACGCGCGCGCCGTCCCCCGTCGGGACGTGCGAAACCTCGTCGAAAGGTAGCGCCGCGCGGGTCGGGATGTCATGTTCGTATCGTCATACGGTCATGACGCCGAGGTTCCCCCTGCCGGGGAGGGGGCGGTGCCGGTGTCAGCCCTTGAGTGCTTCCGCGACCGAGTCCGCGAGCGGGGTGGTCGGGCGGCCGGTCAGCCGCGCCAGGTCGCCGGTCGTACCGGCGAGCAGCCCGCGCTCGATCGCGGCGTCCACGTTCACCAGGATCGCGGCGAACGGCTCCGGCAGGCCCGCCCCGGTGAGGATGGAGAGGTGCGTCGCGGCCGGCACGTTGTTGTAGACGATCGTCCGGCCGGTCTGGCGGGACAGCTCCGCCGCGTACTCCTCGAAGGACCACGCCGTGTCGCCGCTCAGTTCGTACACCTTGCCGAGGTGGCCCTCGCCGGTCAGTACGGCGGCGGCCGCCGCCGCGTAGTCCGCGCGCGTCGCCGCGGCGACCCGGCCCTCGCCCGCGCTGGCCACGACGGCGCCGTGCTCCAGCACCGGCGCGAGGTTCTCCGTGTAGTTCTCGGTGTACCAGCCGTTGCGCAGGAACGTGTACGGCAGGCCCGATTCGAGGATCAGCCGCTCGGTCTCCTTGTGTTCGGCGGCCAGGTCGAAGTCGGCCTCGGGGCCGCCCAGGACGCCCGTGTACGCGAGCTGCGCCACGCCCGCCGCCCGCGCCGCCCCGATGACGGCGGTGTGCTGTGCCACGCGCTGCCCGACCTCGCTGCCGGAGACCAGCAGGACGCGGTCACCGGACCGGAAGGCGTCCTTCAGCGTCTCGGGGCTGCTGTAGTCGGCGACCCGCAGCTCCACACCGAGCGCCACGAGGTCGGCGGCCTTCTCCTTGTTCCGTACGACGGCGGCGATGGTGTCGGCCGGGACATCGGCGGCCAGCAGGGCTTCCACGACGAGACGGCCGAGGTGTCCGGTGGCTCCGGTGACGACGATGCTCATGAGGGAATTCTCCAGTTCATGCTGATTTGCTCGATTTCGTAACGCTCTGGCCCTCACCCTACGGCGCACACTAACCAAATGAAAGTACCCACCTTGAAGTAAGGTACTGGGATGAGCGTAAGCAACAGCCCGGACGTCAACCGGGTCATGTGTCCCTCCCGGCTGGTCCTGGAGCACGTCACGAGCCGCTGGGGCGTGCTGGTGCTCGCCGCCCTGCTGGAGCGCTCGTACCGCTTCAGCGAGCTGCGGCGCGAGGTCGGCGGTGTCAGCGAGAAGATGCTCGCCCAGACCCTCCAGACGCTGGAGCGCGACGGCTTCGTCCACCGCGACGCCAAGCCCGTCATCCCGCCGCGCGTCGACTACTCCCTCACCGGCCTGGGCCGGGAGGCCGCCGAGCAGGTGTGGGGGCTGGCGCGCTGGACCGAGCGGCGGCTCGACGAGGTCTTCGAGGCGCGGCGGACGTACGACGAGACGCGCGCCCGCGCCGATGGTGCCCGCGCCGATGGTGCCCGCCCCGATGGTGCCCGCCCCGATGGTGCCCGCGCCGACGACAAGGCCCGGGTCTCCTGACGGGACAGGAGATCCGGGCCTCGGGAAAGCTCGCGGCGCCTCAGCCGACGACGGTCCAGGTGTCGCCGCCCGCCAGCACGGAGGCCAGGTCGCCCTTGCCGTGGCGCTCGACCGCCGCGTCCAGCTGGTCCGACATCAGCGTGTCGTAGACGGGCCGCTCGACGCTGCGCAGCACCCCGATGGGCGTGTGGTGCAGGGTGTCGGCGTCGGCGAGCCGCGACAGCGCGAACGCGGTGGTGGGGCTCGCCGCGTGCGCGTCGTGGACCACGATGTCCGCCTCGTTCTCCGGGGTGACGGCGACGACCTCCAGGTCGCCGGTGGCCCGGTTCCGTACGACGCCCTTCGCGCCGTCGGCGCCGAAGCGGATCGGCTGCCCGTGCTCCAGCCGGATCACGGCCTCCGCCGCCCGGTCCTTGTCCTTGAGGACCTCGAAGGCGCCGTCGTTGAAGATGTTGCAGTTCTGGTAGATCTCCACCAGCGCCGTGCCCGGGTGCTCGGCGGCCTGCCGCAGCACCTCGGTGAGGTGCTTGCGGTCCGAGTCGACCGTACGGGCCACGAACGACGCCTCAGCGCCGATCGCCAGCGACACCGGATTGAAGGGCGCGTCGAGCGAGCCCATCGGCGTCGACTTGGTGATCTTCCCGACCTCGGAGGTGGGGGAGTACTGGCCCTTGGTCAGCCCGTAGATCCGGTTGTTGAACAGCAGGATCTTCAGATTGACGTTCCGGCGCAGCGCGTGGATCAGATGGTTGCCGCCGATGGAGAGCGCGTCGCCGTCGCCGGTGACGACCCAGACGGACAGATCGCGGCGCGAGGTGGCGAGCCCGGTGGCGATGGCGGGAGCACGGCCGTGGATGGAGTGCATCCCGTACGTGTTCATGTAGTACGGGAAGCGGGAGGAGCAGCCGATGCCCGAGACGAACACGATGTTCTCTTTGGCGAGGCCGAGTTGCGGCATGAAGCCCTGGACGGCGGCGAGCACGGCGTAGTCACCGCAGCCGGGGCACCAGCGGACCTCCTGGTCCGACTTGAAGTCCTTCATGGACTGCTTGACCTCGGTCCTGGGGACCAGCGTCAGCAGTTCGTTGGAGATCGGCGAGGTCGTCGTGTCAGGCATCGATGGCCTCCTTGAGGGCCGTGGCGAGCTGTTCGGCCTTGAACGGCATGCCGTTGACCTGGTTGTACGAGTGGGCGTCCACCAGGTACTTCGCTCTGAGCATCGTGGCGAGCTGACCGAGGTTCATCTCCGGCACCACGACCTTGTCGTAGCGGCTCAGCACCTCCCCGAGATTGCGCGGGAAGGGGTTGAGATGGCGCAGATGCGCCTGTGCGATCGGTACGGGCTCCTTGCGGAGCCGGCGTACGGCGGCGGTGATCGGCCCGTACGTGGAGCCCCAGCCCAGCACCAGGGTGCGGGCGCCGTCCGGGTCGTCCACGTCCAGATCGGGCACCTGGATCCCGTCGATCTTGGCCTGCCGGGTGCGCACCATGAAGTCGTGGTTGGCCGGATCGTACGAGATGTTGCCCGTGCCGTCCTGCTTCTCGATGCCGCCGATCCGGTGTTCGAGACCGGGCGTCCCGGGCACGGCCCACGGGCGGGCCAGGGTCCCCGGGTCGCGCTTGTACGGCCAGAACACCTCGGTGCCGTCGGCCAGTTCGTGGTTGGGGCCGGTGGCGAACTGGACCCGCAGGTCGGGCAGTTCCCCGGTCTCCGGGATCCGCCAGGGCTCGGAGCCGTTGGCGAGGTAACCGTCGGAGAGCAGGAAGACCGGCGTGCGGTAGGTCAGCGCGATCCGGGCGGCGTCCAGGGCCGCGTCGAAGCAGTCCGCCGGGGTCCGGGGCGCGACCACCGGGACGGGGGCCTCGCCGTTGCGCCCGTACATCGCCTGGAGCAGGTCCGCCTGCTCCGTCTTGGTCGGCAGCCCGGTGGAGGGGCCGCCGCGCTGGATGGCGACGACGAGCAGCGGCAGCTCCAGCGAGACCGCGAGCCCGATCGTCTCCGACTTGAGCGCCACCCCGGGGCCCGAGGTGGTGGTGACGGCGAGCGAACCGCCGAAGGCCGCGCCCAGCGCCGCGCCGATGGCGGCGATCTCGTCCTCGGCCTGGAAGGTCCGTACGCCGAAGTTCTTGTGTTTGGACAGCTCGTGCAGGATGTCCGAGGCCGGGGTGATCGGGTACGAGCCGAGGTACAGCGGCAGGTCCGCCTGGTGGCCGGCGGCGATCAGACCGTACGAGAGCGCCAGGTTCCCGGAGATGTTGCGGTACGTGCCGGTCGGGAACGCGGCGCTGGCCGGGGCCACCTCGTAGCTGACCGCGAAGTCCTCGGTCGTCTCGCCGAAGTTCCAGCCCGCGCGGAACGCGGCCACGTTCGCCTCGGCGATCTGCGGCTTCTTGGCGAACTTGGCGCGCAGGAAGCGCTCCGTGCTCTCCGTCGGCCGGTGGTACATCCATGACAGCAGCCCGAGCGCGAACATGTTCTTGCTGCGCTCGGCCTCCTTGCGGGAGAGCCCGAACTCCTTGAGCGCCTCGATCGTCAGCGTCGTCAACGGCACCGGGTGGATCTGGTACGCGTCGAGCGAGCCGTCTTCGAGGGGTGAGGTCAGATAACCGACCTTGGCCATCGGGCGCTTGGTGAACTCGTCGGTGTTCACGATGATGTCCGCGCCGCGCGGCACATCGCCGATATTGGCCTTCAGCGCGGCCGGGTTCATCGCGACCAGCACGTTCGGCGCGTCACCCGGGGTGAGGATGTCGTGGTCGGCGAAGTGCAGCTGGAACGAGGAGACGCCCGGCAGGGTCCCGGCGGGTGCCCGGATCTCGGCGGGGAAGTTCGGCAGGGTCGACAGGTCATTTCCGAACGACGCCGTCTCCGACGTGAACCGGTCACCCGTCAGTTGCATCCCGTCACCCGAGTCACCCGCGAAGCGGATGATCACCCGGTCGAGACGGCGGACTTCCTTCCCGCCCGTGCCCCCTCGTGCCGGGGCGCGCTGTCCACCGACGGCGTTGTCGTTCTCGCTCGCGTCGTTGTCCTCATCGGCCTGCTCGGCCGGGCTACTGACCTGGCTGGTCACTGAACTGGACCTCCTTCGAGGCGGCGGCTCGGGACCGGCCGGCCGCCCGGCGGTCCTGCATGCCACCCTACGTCGGTAAGGGTCGCCTTCCCTTGACCGGTCGGATGGGGGACATCATTTTGAGACGTCCCGGTGCACTAACTTGTCATGATTTGTCGCTGGCTCGGTTCTCGATGGGCACGGTCGCGTTCTCATCCTTTGGTTCTAGGGCTTTCGGTCCGCCCCGAGCGGGGACCCGGGGGTGGGGAGCTGATGATCGGGGATCGGATCGCGGGTCGGATCGGGGATCGGATCGCGGGTCGGATCGGGGATCGGATCGCGGGTCGGATCGGGGATCGGATCGCGGGTCGGATCGGGGGTCGGATCGCGGGTCGGATCGGGGGTCGGGACGTGCGGGCCGGGGCTCAGGACTTGAGGTACGTGAGAACGGCCAGCACCCGACGGTGGTCGCCGACGCTCGGGGAGAGCCCGAGCTTCAGGAAGATGTTGCTGACGTGCTTCTCGACCGCGCCGTCGCTCACCACGAGCTGCTTCGCGACCGCCGAGTTCGTCCGCCCCTCCGCCATCAGCCCCAGCACCTCCCGCTCGCGCGGTGTCAGCCCGGCCAGCACGTCCTGTTTGCGGCTGCGGCCGAGCAGCTGGGCCACCACCTCGGGGTCCAGCGCCGTACCGCCCCCGGCCACCCGGACCACGGCGTCCACGAACTCCCTGACCTCCGCGACCCGGTCCTTCAGCAGGTAGCCCACGCCCCGGCTGCTGGCGGCCAGCAGCTCGGTGGCGTACTGCTCCTCGACGTACTGCGACAGCACCAGCACCCCGAGTCCGGGATGGTCCTTGCGCAGCCGCACCGCCGCCCGTACGCCCTCGTCGGTGTGGGTCGGCGGCATCCGTACGTCCGCGACCACCACGTCCGGCAGCTCGCCCCGGTCCGCCAGCTCGCCGACGGTCCTGACCAGCGCCTCGCCGTCCCCCACCCCGGCGACCACCTCGTGCCCGCGGTCGGTCAGCAGTCTGGTCAGCCCCTCCCTGAGCAGCACCGAGTCCTCGGCGATGACCACGCGCACTCTGTCGTCCGTGTCCCTCATGAGATCTTCAAGCCCCCACTGCCGAAGTCCGTCCCGCCCCCGCGGCGCCCCGGTGGCGCACTCGCGGACTCCAGCATCCCAGCTCCGTGCGCTCTGCGGGGACAACGGTGACAACGGTGACAGCAGGGTCGGTAGGGGTGGTGGGGACAGCAGGGGCGTGAGTGGACGTGGCGGCAGCGGGGGCAGGAGGCAGGGGAAAGCGGCGGCAGCGGGGGGACGCTCAGCTGCGCCAGGGCAGCTCCGCCGTCACCGTCGTCGGACCCCCGGCCGGGGAGTTCACGACCAGGACGCCGTCCACCGCGTTCAGCCGCTCCGCGAGACCGGCGAGCCCGGTGCCCGCCGTGGTGTCGGCCCCGCCCCTGCCGTCGTCCGTGACCTGGAGCATCAGCCGGCCCTGGGTGTGCCACACGTCCACCGAGGCCCGGCTCGCCCGCGCGTGCTTGCTGACGTTCTGGAGCAGTTCGGAGACGGTGAAGTACGCGATGCCCTCGATCGCCGCCGCCGGCCTGGCCGGCAGATCGACCTCCACCCGTACCGGTACGGTGCAGCGCGACGCGATGGAGGAGAGTGCCGCGTCGAGTCCCCGGTCGGTGAGGACGGCCGGGTGGATGCCGCGCGCGAGGTCGCGCAGCTCCTGGAGGGCCACCTTCACCTCGCCGTGCGCCTCGTCGACCATGCGCGCCGCCGCGTCCGGGTCCTCCAGCAGCTTCTCCTTCGCCAGCCCCAGATCCATGGCGAGGGCCACCAGCCGGGCCTGGGCGCCGTCGTGCAGATCGCGCTCGATGCGGCGCAGATCGGCCGCCGCCGTGTCCACCACCACGCCCCGGTCCGACTCCAGCTCCGTGACCCGTCCCGCCAGCAGCGACGGGCCCAGCAGCCCGATGACCAGGATCCGGTCCACCGTGGTCAGACCGCGGATCAGCCAGGGGGAGGCGAGGACGAACACCAGACCGACGGCGCTGGTGGCGGCGATCGCGAACGGGGTGTCGAGATAGATCTGGTTGCCCCTGCCGTCGGAGAACAGCGCGATGCCCGACGGCTCGGGCTCGTCGGGGAACACCCACTGCCACAGCGGATAGAGGAACAGCGCCCAGCCGACCGACCAGAACGTCACCGCGACCGAGAACGCGAACACCGCCCACGGGAAGTGCAGTACCGCGTACGTCAGATGACGCCAGGACGCCCCGCTCTTGAGGACCGCGCCGATCCACGGCATCAGCCCGCTCTTCCTGGCCCGTGCCGGTTCCGGGGCCGCCACCTCGACCCGCAGCAGCTCCCGGGCCCTGGCCCGCTCCAGCGCGCCGAAACCCCGGCAGCCGCTCAGCCCGACCGCCAGGACCGGTACGCCGAGGAAGGTGACCAGCAGCCCGGCGCTGAGCGAGATCATCGTGATCGCGTACGCGAACAGCACCGTGCTGATCGGCAGGCTGAGCAGCACATAGCCCAACTCGCGCCAGGCACGCCCCTCGACCGGCGCGCGCAGGACCTGGGGGAGCAGGCGGGGGCGCGGCTGCGACGCGTAATCCGTGGCCATCGGTGTCGTCCGTTCTGGAGCGGGTGTCCGGGTGTCGGGGTGTCCGGGTGTCCGGGTGTCCGGGTGTCGGGGTGTGCGGGAGTCTCGGTGTGGGCGTAAGCGGCGTGCGGTGATCGGCGCGCGGCGGTCCTGGGTGGTGGCGCCCCTCGGCCGCTGTCCATGCTGCCGAAGTGCCGCGCACCCGCGCCATGAGGCCGGTCTCCCTCTTCGCCCTGGGGTTTTCCCCACCCCGGGACCGGACGCGTCAGGAGCGCTCGCGCTCGCGCCAGGGCAGCTCCGCCGTGACGACCGTGGGCCCGCCGGCCGGGGAGTCCAGTACGAAGAGACCGTCGACCGCGCCCAGCCGCTCGGCCAGCCCGGACATCCCCGTACCGCCGTCCAGCCGCGCGCCGCCGCGCCCGTCGTCCTGGACCTGGACCAGCAGCCGGTCGTCCGCGCGCCACACGTCGACGGCCGCGCTCCGGGCCCCGCTGTGCTTGCTGACGTTCTGGAGCAGCTCGGAGACGGTGAAGTACGCGATGCCCTCGATCGCCTCGGCGGGCCGCTCGCCCAGGTCCACCTCCACCCGTACCGGTACGGTGCAGCGCGACGCGATGGAGGAGAGTGCCGCGTCGAGTCCCCGGTCGGTGAGGACGGCCGGGTGGATGCCGCGCGCGAGGTCGCGCAGCTCCTGGAGGGCGAGCTTCACCTCGCTGTGCGCCTCGTCCACCATCGCCGCCGCCGTCTCCGGGTCCTCCTCCAGCAGTTTCTCCTTCGCCAGCCCCAGTCCCATGGCGAGGGCCACCAGCCGGGCCTGGGCGCCGTCGTGCAGATCGCGCTCGATGCGGCGCAGATCGGCCGCCGCCGTGTCCACCACCACGCCCCGGTCCGACTCCAGCTCGGCGATGCGCCGCTCCAGCTCGTCCGACGGCACCAGCAGCCCGCGCACCATCGCCCGGTCGACATTGGTGAGACCGCGCACCAGATAGGGCAGCACCGGCCACAGGACGAGCAGCCCCACCAGCGTCACCGCGAACGTCACCACGCCCCAGGGCAGCCGGATGAACGAGTACAGCAGCGTCCGCCAGGCCACCGGATCCTTCAGCCCGGTCCACACCCGGCTCAGCGCGCCCTCGGAGCGCCGCCCCGCCGTCCGCCCCCGGCCGTCTCCGCGTGCGCGGTCCCGCCGGCTTCCGTGCAGCGGGCTCGGCTCGTCGATCCGTACCCCCAGGAGCGCGCGCGCCCGCGCGCGCTCCCAGCGGCCGAGCCACCGCGCGCCGGCCAGACCGCAGACGAGCCACGGCAGACCGATCACCGTGACCGACAGCACCACCCCGGTGGAGACGGTGACCACCGCGTAGAGGAAACCGAGCAGCGTCGCCGGAAGGTTCGCCAGGAGATACGCGACCTCCTTCCAGGTGTGCCGGTCGTAGCCGAAGCGCACCGGCGGGGGCCGGTCGTCGCCGGGGAGGCCGCTGTTCAGGGACTTGCTCACGCTCATAAGGACCAAGCGTGCCCGCCGGGGGTTCCCCGCGCCATGGGGTGGCTCGGTGGCGGTGACGTAGGGATAGCCCCCCTGCGCCCCCCTGGTCCCCCCTTATGCGTGACGCGACTGCTTACCAGTTCTTTAACAGGGCCTAGACTCCGGTGCGTACAGATCGTCGAAGAAGCCGATGAAGTCGCAACGAGGTCAGGGAGCGAGGGGCGGACGTGTCGCAACCGACCGTTCTCGCGTCGGACTACTTCCAGAGCTATTCGGTGGTCGGCCTGCTCGCGGTCGTCGGGGCGCTCTTCGTCGCCGTGGCCTTCGGAGCGGGACGACTGCTGCGGCCGGTGGTGCCGACGCCGGAGAAACTGCTCACGTACGAATGCGGTGTCGACCCCGTCGGCGAGGGCTGGGCCCACACGCAGGTCCGCTACTACGTCTACGCGTTCCTCTACGTGATCTTCGCGGTCGACTCGATCTTCCTGTTCCCGTGGGCGACCGTCTTCGCGGCCCCGGGATACGGCGCGACGACGCTCGTCGAGATGTTCATCTTCCTCGGCTTCCTGGCCGTGGGACTGCTCTACGCATGGAAGAAGGGCGTCCTGGAATGGACGTGACCCCCGGCTCCGCCGCCGCTCCCGGCTCCGCGCCCGTGGCCCGGTCCGCGCCCGTCGCCCGGTCCGCCCCCGTGTCGCTGCCGGAGCCGAAACTCGGCGTGCTCTCCCGGCTGGCCCCCGAGCCCATGAAGGTGGTCCTCAACTGGGGCCGCCGCTACAGCCTCTGGGTCTTCAACTTCGGACTCGCCTGCTGCGCGATCGAGTTCATCGCCGCCTCCATGGCCCGGCACGACTTCATCCGCCTCGGCGTCATCCCCTTCGCGCCCGGCCCGCGCCAGGCCGACCTGATGGTCGTCTCCGGCACCGTCACCGACAAGATGGCGCCCGCGGTGAAGCGGCTCTACGAGCAGATGCCCGAGCCGAAGTACGTGATCTCCTTCGGCGCCTGCTCCAACTGCGGCGGCCCGTACTGGGACTCCTACTCCGTGACGAAGGGCGTCGACCAGATCATCCCGGTCGATGTCTACGTACCCGGCTGCCCGCCGCGCCCCGAGGCGCTGCTCCAGGGCATCCTGAAGCTCCAGGAGAAGATCGCCCGCGAATCGCTCGGTGAGCGCTACGCCGCCGCCGGCCGTCCCTCGGCCGCCGCCCTGAGCAGCGGCCTGATCGCGCCGCCGCCGACGCCGGGGGAGGGGACGGCCCCGTGAGCGCCCACGACCGGCTCCCCGACGGTGCCGCCGAGATCTTCGGCGAGGGCGCCACGGCCGCACTGGCCTACGACCTCATGACGGTCGACGTCCCCGCCGACTCCTGGCTCACCGCCCTCGAAACCGCCCGCTCCGCGCTGGGCTGCACCTACTTCGACTGGCTGAGCGCGGTCGACGAACCGGGCACGGGCTTCCGCGTCTGCGCCCATGTCGCCGCGCTGGAAACCGGTACGGTACGCCGCCTGCTGATCCGTACGACCGTGCCGCACGAGGCGGCCGTCCTGCCGACGGCCATCGGCGTCTACGCGGGCGCTGACTGGCACGAGCGCGAGACGTACGAGATGTTCGGCATCACCTTCACCGGCCACCCCAACCTGGTCCACCTCCTGCTCCCCGAGGAGTTCGAGGGCCATCCGCTGCGCAAGGACTTCGTCCTGGCGGCCCGCGTCGCCAAGGCGTGGCCCGGCGCGAAGGAGCCGGGCGAGGCCCCGGCGGGCGCCGGACACGGCGCTCCGAAGCGGCGTCAGATGCTTCCGCCCGGCGTGCCCGACCCGAACGAGTGGGGCCCTCTCAAGGGCCAGTTGCCGCCCGCCCCGGCCCGTCCCGCCCGCGGGGCGCGGGCCGGGGGCGCGGCGGGCGCCGCCGGTGCGGCCGGTGGTGACCGTCCGGTCCGCCGTGCGCGCAGCGTCTCGGGGGGCTCGGCGAGCCAGCAGCAGTCGGCGGACGCGCCCTGGCGCGCGCCCCGCCCGGCCGCGGGGGAGGGCGCCGCGGGGGAGGGCGCCGAGAATCCCGCGCCCGCGAGCGAGCGTCCCGCGCCCGCCGAGCCCGCGAGCGACCGTTCCGCGAGCGACCGCCGCCCCGAAGGAGACGCGTGAACGACGTACTCGACGTCGCCCTCCGGCTGGTCATCGTCTTCGCGGTGTTCATGGTGGTCCCGCTCGTGGTCGGGCAGGCCGAACACAAGGTGATGGCCCACATGCAGGGCCGCCTCGGCCCCATGCACGCGGGCGGCTTCCACGGCTGGGCGCAACTCGTCGCCGACGGGGTGAAGTTCGCGCAGAAGGAGGATGTGGTCCCGGCCAACGCCGACCGCCGTATCTTCCAGCTCGCCCCCGCCGTCTCCCTCCTGCCGTACCTGCTCGTCGTGCTCGTCATCCCGGTCGGCCGGGGCGAGGGCGCCGTCGGCCAGGCCGTCGACGCGGGCGTCTTCTTCGTGCTCGCGGTGATGGGGGTCGGCGTACTGGGCTCGCTCATGGCGGGCTGGGCCTCGGCCAACAAGTTCTCGCTCCTCGGCGGTCTGCGCACCGCCGCGCAGCTCCTCGCGTACGAACTGCCGATGCTGCTCGCCGCAGCCTCCGTCGCGATGGCGGCTGGCACCGTCTCCCTCCACGGCATCCTCGACGCCTTCGCGTGGTGGTGGCTGCCCTGGCAGATCATCGGCGCGCTGGTCTTCTTCGTGGCCGGACTCGCCGAACTCCAGCGTCCGCCCTTCGACATGCCGGTGGCCGACTCCGAGATCATCTTCGGCGCCTACACCGAGTACACGGGGCTGCGCTTCGCGCTGTTCCTGCTCGCCGAATACGCGGGCATCGTCGTTCTGTGCGGGCTGACCACCGTCCTCTTCCTCGGCGGGTGGCACGGTCCGTTCGGCGGCGACGGCCTCGGCTGGGTCTGGACGCTGCTGAAGACCGCGGTCCTCGCCTTCGTCGTGATCTGGCTGCGGGTGAGCTACCCGCGGCTGCGCGAGGACCAGTTGCAGAAGCTCGCCTGGACCGTACTCATCCCGCTCGCACTGGCGCAGATCGCGCTCACCGGCATCGTGAAGGTGGCGATCAGCTAGATGTCCCCCATCCCCGGATCGGGCCTGGCCAAGGGCCTGGCCGTCACCCTGCGGACGATGACGAGGAAGACCGTCACCGCGCAGTATCCGGAACACCAGCCCGAACTGCCGCCCCGCTCCCGCGGGGTGATCGGACTGTTCGAGGAGAACTGCACGGTCTGCATGCTCTGCGCCCGGGAGTGCCCCGACTGGTGCATCTACATCGACTCCCACAAGGAGACGGTGCCCGCCGCCGCCCCCGGGGGCCGCGAGCGCAGCCGCAATGTCCTCGACCGGTTCGCCATCGACTTCGCGCTCTGCATGTACTGCGGGATCTGTATCGAGGTCTGTCCTTTCGACGCGCTGTTCTGGTCACCGGAGTTCGAGTACGCGGAGACGGACATCCTCGAACTCACCCATGAGCGGGACAAGCTCCGCGAGTGGATGTGGACGGTGCCCGCCCCGCCCGCGCTCGACCCGGGCGCCGAGGAGCCGAAGGAGCTGGGCGCGGCCCGCAAGACGGCCGACAAGCTCGCCGCGGCGGCCGAGGCGGCCGAGGCGGCCGAGGCGGCCGAGGCGGCCGAGGCGGAAGCGGCGGCGCAGGCGGAAGCGGCGGCCGAGGCGCGGGCGCGGGCGGCGGCGGCCGCCGCCGAGGAGCCGACGGACCGGGAGGCCGGCGAGTGAACGGCGCAGTGACCCTGATGGCCGCCGCCCCGGCCGCCACCGGACCCGGCTTCCTGTCCCCGGCCGGCGTCGAGATCGCCTTCGTCCTGGTCGGCCTGGTGACCCTCGGCGCGGCCCTGGTGACGGTCACGACCAGACAACTGGTGCACGCCGCCCTCTGGCTGGTCGTGGCGCTCGGCGGACTGGCCGTCGAGTACCTGCTGCTGACGGCGGAGTTCATCGCCTGGGTGCAGGTCCTGATCTACGTCGGCTCCGTGGTGGTCCTCCTCCTCTTCGGGCTGATGCTGACCAAGGCGCCCATCGGCCGCTCTCCCGACGCCGATTCGGGCAACCGCCCCGCCGCCCTCGCGGTGGCCGCCGTCTCCGCCGTCTGCCTGGTCTGGGTGGTCGTCGACGCCTTCCGCACGACCTGGATCGACCTGGACGGGCCCGCGCAGGGCTCCACCGAGGTCTCCGGCCAGTTCCTCTTCCGGAACTGGGTACTGCCCTTCGAAGCGCTGTCCGTGCTTCTGCTGGCGGCGCTCGTCGGCGCGATCGTCCTCTCCCGCAAGAACAGCGGCGGCGACAAGGAGCAGCGCTGATGCATCTCGCCTATCCCGCCGTACTCGCGGCCCTCCTGTTCTGCGTCGGGCTGTACGGAGTGCTCGCGCGCCGCAACGCGATCCTCGTCCTGATGTCCGTCGAGCTGATGCTCAACGCCGTCAACCTCAACCTCGTCGCCTTCGACGTCTGGCTCCGCGACACCCTGCACACCGGCCAGTCCCTCACCCTCTTCGTCATCGCCATCGCGGCCGCGGAGATCGGCATCGGCCTGGCGATCGTCCTGATGGTCTACCGCAACCGCGGCACCTCGGACATCGACCGGCTCCGCGACACCGCCGAGGGTCCCGAGGACGCGGCCGACCCGCAAGACCCCGAGGGCCCGGCGGAGACCGGCGCTCCGGCCAAGAAGGCTGAGGCCACCGCGTGACCACCACGACCCTCGCCGTCCTCGTCCCCCTCCTGCCGTTCCTCGGCGCCGCGGCCGGACTGCTGCTCGGGCGCACCGCCCCCGGGTTCGTACGCCCCCTGGCCGTCCTGCCGACCCTGGCCGCCGCCGCGTTCGCCATCGCCGTGGCCGTACGCCAGGGCGGTGGCGCGGGCGACGGCACGGCGCCGCTGGACGCCGCGACCCGGCTCACCCCGACCGGCTCGGTCCCCATCGACCTCGCCCTGCACATCGACGGCTTCGCGGCCCTGGTCGCCGTCCTCGTCGGCGTCGTCGCGTCCTGTGTGCAGATCTACTCGACCGGCTATCTGCGCGGCGACGCGCGCTACCCGTCGTACGCGGCCCTCGTCTCCCTCTTCACCTCCGCGATGCTGCTCGTCGTCTACTCCGGCGACCTGATGGTGCTGCTGGTCGGCTGGGAGATCATGGGCATCTGCTCGTACTTCCTCGTCGGCCACTACTGGGAGACCCCCGAGGCGCGCGCCGCCTCCCTGAAGGCGTTCCTGGTCACCAAGCTCGGTGATGTCCCCTTCCTCATCGGGCTGTTCGCCCTCGCCTCCGACGCCGGTACGTTCCGGATCACCGGCATCCTCAAGGCCGTCGCCGACGGCGGTCTCGACCACCCCACCCTGATCGCGCTGCTGCTGCTCGCGGGGGTGGCGGGCAAGTCCGCGCAGTTCCCGCTGCACACCTGGCTGCCCGACGCGATGGCGGGCCCCACGCCCGTCTCCGCGCTGATCCACGCCGCGACGATGGTCGCCGCCGGTATCTACTTCGTGGCCCGGCTCCTTCCGGTGTTCACCGCCTCGGCGGCGGCCCTGGTGGTGCTGGCGGTGATGGCCGCGGTCACCATGGTCGGCTCGGCGCTCGCCGCCTTGGCCCAGGACGACATCAAACGGGTCCTCGCCTACTCGACGATCGGCCAGCTCGGCTACATGTCGGGCGCCCTGGCGGTGGGCGACCGGGGCGCGGCCGTCTTCCATCTCGTCTCGCACGGCGCGTTCAAGGCCCTCCTCTTCCTCGGCGCCGGTGTCGTCATCCACGCGGCCGGCACCAACTCCCTCGCCACGATGTCCCGGACGAGCGGTCTGGCCAAGCGCATCCCCGACGCCTACTGGACGATGACCGTCGCCCTGCTGGCGCTGGCCGCGATCCCTCCCTTCGCGGGCTTCTTCTCCAAGGAGTCCGTCCTGGTCGCCGCCGAGCACACCGCGCTCGACCCGTCCGGCGCCGCCCCCGGCGCCGCCGGCTGGACGGTGCTCGTGGCCGGGCTGCTGACGGCGCTGCTCACCGCCGCCTACGCCACCCGCCTCTGGCTGCTCGCCTTCCGAGGCCGCGGCGCCCGCCCGTCACCCGACCACCACCCCTCAACGAGCCGCTCCGCGGCGCTCCCCGTGTCCGAACCCGACCACGGCAGGCAGCCGCTCGCCATGAACACCGTGCTCTGGGTACTCGCCATTCCCTCCCTCGCCCTGGGGCTGGCCGTCGGCTATCTCCCGAACTGGTTCGACGGACACAGCCTCGCGCCGAACCTCACCACCTCCGTCCTGTCCACCGGAGTCGCCCTCGTCGGCGGCCTGGTCACCTACGCCGGCTGGCGCCACACCACGGCGCTGGCCGCCCGCACCCCCATGGGAGCCGTCGTCGCCCACCCCGACGCCGAGCCCGCGCTCGCGGAGCGGGAGGCGATGGAGAACCACACCCGGGTCTACGGCTCCGTCTCGGCCGCCCCCGACCCGGCCGACCCCGGCCGTCTCCTGCTGGGACCGCTGCACCGCCACGCGGCGGTCGGCTTCCGGCTCGACGCCCTCTACCACCAGCTGTTCGTACGCCCCGTGCTGGCGGCGGCCCAACTGGTCCGCTTCCTGGACCGCGAGGTCGTCGACACCTACGTACGCGGCGCCGGAACCGGTGCGCGCGGACTCGGCGCCCTCGTGCGCCGCGCGCAGACCGGCAATGTGCAGACCTACCTCAGCGCCCTGCTCGCCGGCTCCGTCGTCCTGGCGATCGCCGCCGTACTCGTCGCCGCCGGAGCGTGAGCCGTGATCGATATCAGTGAATCCGTGATGCAGTTCCTTCTCGCGTTGATCCTCGTCGTGCCGCTCGTCGGCGCCGTCGCCGCGCTGCTGCCTGCCCCGCCCGGACTCCGGGGCAGGAGCCCCGACCAGGCCGTACTGCGCCACGGCGTCACCGTGACCGGAGCGGTCCTCCTCGCCACGGTCGTCCTGGCCCTCGGCTTCGACCGCGACCACGCGTCCAGGATGCAGGCCACCACGGACATCAGCTGGATCGCGGCACTCAACGTGCGGATCCACCTCGGCGTCGACGGCATCTCCCTCCCCCTTCTGGTCCTGACCGCGCTCCTGACCTTCCTGTGCGCGCTCTACAGCTACTTCAAGCAGGGACACCAGCGGCCGACGCCGCGGGCCAACGGCGCCTCGCCCAAGGCATTCGTCGCCCTGATCCTCGTCCTGGAGTCCGGCACACTCGCCACCTTCGCCGTCCTCGACCTGCTGCTCTTCTTCCTCGCCTTCGAGATGGTGCTGATCCCGATGTACTTCCTGATCGCCCGCTGGGGCGGCTCGGAAGGCGTACCGGGCGGCAGGCGGGCCGCCGCCCTGAAGTTCATCCTCTACACCCTGCTCGGCTCCGTGATCATGCTGCTCGGCCTCCTGCTCATCGGGCTCAACGCGGGCACTTTCGACATGGTGGCACTCGCCACTGACAACGGCGCCGGACTCAGTACGTCCGTGCAGGTCACCGCCGTTCTCGCGATCGGCCTCGGGCTCGCGGTGAAGACCCCGATGTGGCCGCTGCACAGCTGGCTTCCTGACGCCCACACCGCCGCCCCCACCGTCGGCTCCGTCCTCCTCGCCGGGGTACTGCTCAAGATGGGAACGTACGGATTCGTCCGTATCGTCCTGCCGGTCGCCCCCGACGGCATGCGCACCTTCGCCCCCTACCTCGCGGCCCTCGCGGTCGCCGGGATCATCTACGGCTCCCTGGCCTGCCTCGCGCTGGCCAGGGAGGGCGCGGGCGGGGACCTCAAGCGGCTGATCGCCTACTCCTCCGTCGGCCACATGGGCTTCGTGCTGCTCGGCATCGCGAGCATGACCCCCACCGGAGTCAACGGCGCGCTCTTCGCCAACATCGCCCACGGACTCATCACCGGCCTGCTGTTCTTCCTGGTCGGCGCCCTCAAGGACCGTTACGGCACCGCCGACCTCGACACCCTCGCCGGGGCGACCGGCGCCGCGCTCTACGGCCGCGCGCCACGCCTCGGCGGGCTGCTCGCCTTCGCCGCCGTCGCCTCCCTCGGACTGCCCGGACTCGCCGGATTCTGGGGCGAGATGCTCACCATGTTCGGCGCGTTCAACCCGGCGGAAGGGCTCAGCCGCCCCGCCTTCCTCACCTTCATGGCCATCGCCGGATTCGGGACGCTCCTCACCGCCGCGTACCTTCTGATCGTCGTACGCCGGGTGTGCATGGGGGTGAAACCGCCCGAGCCCGAGCCGGAACCGGCGGAGGCGTCGGCAGGGGCACCCGCGGCCGACACCACGGCCGGAACCGGCCCGCGGCGCGCACCGGTCCGCTTCGCCGACATCCAGACCTACGAGATCGCCTCCTGGTCCCCGCTCGCCGCCCTGACCGTCATCGCCGGACTCTGGCCCGCGGTCCTCCTCGGCCTCACCGACCCGGCCGTGCAGAAGCTCCTCGCAGGAGGCAAGTCGTGACCGTGGCCGCCGAGAGCGCCGCCAGCCTCGTCCAGTCCGTCGACTGGTGGGCGATCGCGCCTCCCACCCTCACGGCGGCGGTCGCCCTGATCGTCCTGGTCGCCGACCTCTTCGTACCGGCCCGCCGCAAGCCCCTGCTCGGCGGGATCGCCATCGCCGGCCTCGCCCTCGCGCTGCTGGCGCTCGTACCACTGCGCGACGGCGGCCACAAGACGTTCTGCCTCACCACCAATGCCGACGTGTGCAGCTACACCGCCGACCACTTCACCCTCGTCATCCAGGCGCTGGTGCTCGGCGGAGCGCTGCTCACCGTCCTGCTCTCCCTCGCGGACACGAAGGAACTCCCCGTAGGGGAGTACTGGTTCCTCCTGCTCGCCTCGGCCGCCGGCGCGGCCCTGCTGCCCGCCTCCCGCGACCTCGCCACCCTGGTCGTCGCCCTCGAAGTCGCCTCCCTGCCCGCCTTCGCCCTGGTCGGGCTCAGGCACGGGGACCGGCTCTCCTCCGAAGCGGCGCTGAAGTTCTTCCTCTCCTCGGTCACCGCGACCGCGGTGATGCTGCTGGGCGTCAGCTTCGTCTACGCCTCCACCGGCACCCTGCACCTCGGCGAGGTCGCCGAGCGCCTGTACGACGTGTCCGGCCCGCTGGAGACGCTCGCCAAGGCGGGCGTCGCCCTCACCCTCGTCGGCTTCGCCTTCAAGACGGCCGCCGCGCCGTTCCACTTCTGGGTCCCCGACACCTATGTGGGCGCGCCCCTGCCCATCGCCGCTTATCTGTCCGTCGTCGGGAAGGCGGTCGGTTTCTCGGGGCTCATCCTGGTGACCGTCGTCGCGTTCCCCTCGTACGGGACGGTGTGGGGCCCGCTCCTCGCTGTCCTCGCCGCGCTCACCATGACCGTCGGCAACGTGGCCGCGCTGCGGCAGTCGGCCACGCGCGCGCGGAGCGCGGTACGGCTGCTCGCCTGGTCGTCCGTCGGACAGGCGGGCTACCTCCTGGTCCCGATCGCCTCCGCCGGGTACGCGGGCGAGCGGCGGATCGGCTCCACCGTCGCGTACGCCCTGATGTACGCCGTCGTGAACCTCGGCGCCTTCGCCGTCGTCGCCCTGGTGGCCCGTAACCACCGCCTCAACCGCCTCTCCGACTACCAGGGCCTGTACGCGCGACGGCCGCTCGCCGCCCTCGCGATGGCCTTCTTCCTGCTCTGCCTGGCCGGACTGCCCCCGGGGATCATCGGCCTGTTCGCCAAGGTCACCGTCTTCTCCGCCGCCGTCGACGCCGGTCTCGGCTGGCTGGCCGTCGTCATGGCCGTCAACGTCGTGATCGCGCTCTACTACTACCTCCGGTGGACGGCCGTCCTCTTCCGCGCCCCCGAGGGACAGGAGGAGCCGGCCGCCGGGAACACCGCGGCCGTCACCCCCGGCGGGGCCGTCGTCTCCGCCGCCCCGGCGCCCGCCCTCACCGTCGCCATCGCCCTGACGGCCGTCGCCGGGATCGTGCTGTCCGGAGCGCCCCAGCTGGTGCTGCGCTTCGCCGGAGTCAGCCTCTTCTGACGCCGTCGGGGCGGGGCGGCACGGCCCCCGCCCCGCCCGGACGCACCGGGGAACCCGTACCGCTCGCCTGGCGTTGACCAGTACGGAAGGGTCCACTGGAGAGTGGAGCTGAGCAGCACCAGGTTCTGTCCGCCCGGTTGAGACCGGCCGGGCAGGCCCCAGCGAAGGGTTCCCCTGCCGCACCACTTGGAGGGCGTACCGTGCACCGCCGGCACAACGGGCTGAAGACCGCCGTCCTCCTCGGAGGGCTCTCAGCGCTCATCATCGCGATCGGCAGCTTCTTCGGCCGAACGGGCCTGATCATCGCGCTCGTCGTGGCGCTCGGCACCAACGCGTACTCCTACTGGAACAGCGACAAGCTGTCCCTGCGCGCCATGCGCGCCCGCCCGGTCAGCGAGTTCGAGGCACCGCAGCTCTACCGGATCGTCCGCGAACTCTCGACGGCGGCCCGCCAGCCCATGCCGCGGCTGTACATCTCACCGACCCAGGCGCCCAACGCGTTCGCCACCGGCCGCAATCCGCGCAACGCCGCCGTCTGCTGCACGGAGGGGATCCTCCAGATCCTCGACGAGCGCGAGCTGCGCGGGGTCCTCGGCCATGAGCTGAGCCATGTCTACAACCGCGACATCCTGATCTCGTCGGTCGCCGGGGCGCTCGCCTCCGTGGTGATGTTCCTGGTGAACTTCGCCTGGCTCATCCCCATCGGCCGCTCCGACGACGATGACGGCCCCGGCCTCTTCGGCATGCTGCTCATCATGATCCTGGGCCCCCTCGCGGCCTCCGTCATCCAGCTGGCGGTGAGCCGCTCGCGCGAGTACGAGGCCGACGCCTCCGGCGCGCAGCTCACCGGTGACCCGCTCGCCCTCGCCAGCGCGCTGCGCAAACTGGAGGCCGGGACGCGGCAGCTTCCGCTGCCGCCCGAGCCCCGGATCGAGACCGCGAGCCACATGATGATCGCCAACCCGTTCCGGCCCGGCGAGGTCTCGAAGCTGTTCTCCACGCACCCGCCGATGGCGGAGCGCATCGCCCGGCTGGAGCGGATGGCGGGCGCTCCCCCCCGGCCGTGAGCGACCGGGCCCGCACCCGGCCGGCCGGCGGCCCGACGGTCAGCGGGCCCCGAAGCGCTCGTCCGTCGACACGACTTCCCGGCCCAACGGCATCAGCGAGATCGGGATCAGCTTCAGGTTGGCCCAGCCGAACGGGATGCCGATGATCGAGATGAACAGCGGGATGCTGGTGAGCAGGTGGCCGAGGGCCAGCCACCAGCCGGCGAAGACCACCCAGATGATGTTCCCGATGAAGGACGGCGCCCCGGCGTCGGGGCGCTCGACCGTGGTGCGCCCGAAGGGCCACAGCACGTAGCCGGCGATGCGCAGCGAGGCGACGCCGAACGGGATCGTCACGATCAGGACGAAGCAGATGGCAGCCGCGATGACGTAGCCGATCGCCATCCAGATGCCGCAGAACACCAGCCACAGGACGTTGAGGATCAGCTCGATGAGCTTCATGATCATTTGCCTTCCGCGAGATGGCCGTGAGCTGCTGCCCAGCTCAATTATCCGGCCTTGACCGCGTGAGACGAAACAGGGGAGAACCCTGGTTCCCCCCTGAGCCCGCCGCGTCCTGAACCCTGCTTCGCCCCTGAACCGGCCGCACCGCGCGTGTGTGCCACTGGATGCTGGGTAACCGATCGATCATCAGCCGGGCCGGCATCACGGGCGCAGTTCCTGTGGGTTCCTGTGTACGCGCCATAGGTTGCCGATTTGCGCAACCGTCGCCCGTCTCCACGACGTCTTCCCGGTCACACAGCACGAAAGGCAGGGCTCAGGGCATGAGCATCATCGGTTGGATCATTCTCGGACTGCTCGCCGGAGCCGTCGCCAAGATTCTGCTCCCCGGCCGGGACCCCGGCGGGATCATCGGCACCACGCTCATCGGTATCGCGGGAGCCTTCATCGGGGGCTGGGTGTCCTCCCGTTGGCTCGACCACCCCATCAACGCGAACTTCTTCGACGCCGCCACCTGGGCCGCGGCCATCGGCGGAGCGCTCATCCTGCTCATCGTGTACCGGGTGCTCTTCGGCCACTCGCGATCCCGCTGACCGGCGGGAACGGGCACGGGAACGCCAGGGGTACGGGAACGGGAGCGGTCCGGCCGCTCCGTCCCCGTACCACCTTGGTCACCGGTAGTTGACGAACTGCAGCGCGAAGTCGAAGTCCTGGCCCTTGAGCAGGGAGATCACGGTCTGCAGGTCGTCACGGCTCTTGGAGCTGACCCGCAGCTCGTCGCCCTGGACCTGCGCCTTGATGCCCTTGGGGCCCTCGTCGCGGATGAACTTCGCGACCTTCTTGGCGTTGTCCTGGGAGATGCCTTCCTCGATCGAGGCGAAGATCTTGTACTCCTTGCCGGACAGCTGCGGCTCGCCGGCGTCCAGCGCCTTCAGCGAGATCCCGCGCTTGATCAGCTTGGACTGGAAGACGTCGAGGATCGCGGAGACGCGCTCCTCGGAGTTCGCCTGCATCAGGATCTTCTCGCCGGACCAGTCGATCGAGGCGCCGACGTTCTTGAAGTCGTAGCGCTGCGAGATCTCCTTCGCGGCCTGGTTGAGGGCGTTGTCGACCTCCTGCCGCTCGACCTTCGAGACGATGTCGAAACTGGAGTCGGCCATGTCCTGTGGCTCCTTGTCATCGGTGCTGTGGGGTGCTGTGGGGTGTCGGCGGGGGTGCCCGGCGCATGCTCGCCGCGCGACCGGACACCACCGACCGCTGGCGCAAAGCCTAGTCACCCGCGCCCGCCTCCAGCGCTGATCAATCCAGTGGCGGAGCACCCCCGGGCATCGGGTATTGTTTACGTCGTTGCCAAGGAGCGCCGCCCACCGGCGGAGTATCCGGACGGCAGCGATATCCCATGGCGGTGTGCCCGAGTGGCCAATGGGAGCGGACTGTAAATCCGCCGGCTTAGCCTTCCCAGGTTCGAATCCTGGCGCCGCCACGCGATACGGACGGCCCCTGATCCACGGAAACGCGGATCAGGGGCCGTCTTCGTATGCCCGCGCCGAAGAGGGGCGGCCCCGCACCCCGGCCGGGACCGGGGCGCGGGCTGTGACCGGGGCTCCGGCGCCGGGGTCAGGAACGGGGCCCGGCCACGGCCTTCGTCGCGTCCGCCACCGGCACCGTCCCGCTGATCAGCTCCAGCGTCAGCCCGGCCGTCTCCGGGGTCTCCAGCAGCTCCAGCAGGACAGCCGCCACATCGTCACGGGGCACCGCACCGCGCCCCGTTGACTCCGCCAGCGAGACAAGACCGGTGCCCGCGTCGTCCGTCAGCTGTCCCGGCCGCAGAATCGTCCAGTCGAGCGCGGTCCTTGACCGTACGTAAGCGTCCGCCGCGCCCTTCGCGCGCTGGTACGCGTCGAAGACCTCGTCGCCCTCGTGGTCGGGGTCCGCGCCCATCGAGGAGACGACCACGAACCGCCGTACCCCCGCGCGCTCCGCCGCGTCCGCGAAGAGGACCGCGGCGCCCCGGTCCACCGTCTCCTTGCGGGCCGCTCCGCTGCCGCCGCCCGCGCCCGCGGCGAAGACCGCCGCGTCCGTGCCCTCCAGTGCCTGGGCCACCTGCTCCACCGAGGCCGACTCCAGGTCCAGGACGACCGGTTCGGCGCCCGAGGCCCGCAGTTCGTCCGCCTGCCCGGGATCACGGATGATCCCCGCGACCCCGTGTCCGCGCGCGGCGAGCCGTCGCTCCAGCCGCAGCGCGATCTGACCATGTCCTCCAGCAATCACGATTCGCATGGTCACGACCGTACGCCGCGCGGGCCCGCACGGCTCACGCGCCGAGGTCCGATCGGCCCTGTCGCGGCAGCTCCAGGGCGACGGCCGCCGCCGAGTCGCAGTACTCCCGCACCGCGCTCGTCCGGGCCACCACCCGGCCCCGGTGGACGACGATCCTGCTGTACGCGAGCGACAGCGCGCCCTCGACGTCCTCCCCGCGCACGGCCAGCAGCTCGGCCGGGAAACCCGCCTCCACCCGCACCTCGGCCAGCCCCATCGCGGCGCGCGCCGCCGCGCTCACCGTGCCGTACGCGTCCACCGCCCGCAGCCCGCTCCGCGAGGCCAGCAGATACGCGGACTCCAGGGGGTCCCCGCGCCCCACCGGGTTCGCCAGGTCCCGCAGCGCGCCGCCGCCCGCAGCGACCCGCACCCCGGCCGACCGCAGCAGCCGTACGGGAGCGATGCCGCGCTCCGCGTCCGGCGGCGGGGTACGGCGCGGATCACCCGCGCGCTCCACACCGCCGCACGCGCCCTGCGGCAGACAGACCACGGTCACCCCGGCCGCCGCGAGCTGGTCCGCCGCGCGGGCCGCGACCTCGGCGGGCAGCCGCGCCAGCCCCGCGAGCGGCCCGAGCGTCACGCCCTGGCGCATGCCGCCCGCCATGGCGGCCAGCCGCGCCAGCCGGGCCGGATCGTCACCGTCCGTGTGCAGATCCACGGGGCAGCCGTGCTCGGCGGCGACGTTCAGCACCGCCTCCACGTAGCCGGCCGGATCGGGGTCGAGATCGGGGCAGCCGCCCACCGCCCCCGCGCCCATCTTCACCGCGTCGCGCAGCATCGCGAGCCCGTCGGCGCCCGCCACACCCGTCAGCAGCCGGGGCACGGCCACGGTGGTCAGATCGGCGAGCCCGCGCAGCGAGCGGCGGGCCTGGAGCACCGCCTCCATCCGCCCCAGCTGCCGCGCGTCCCCGATCCGTACGTGGGAACGCAGCGCGGTCGCGCCGTGCCCCAGCTGGAGCAGGGTGGCCTCGGTGGCCCGGCGCTGCACGTCCTCGGGGGAGTAGGAGACCGGCCCGTCCCCGGCGGTGAGCGCGGTGTCGCCGTGGGCGTGCGGTTCGGCGGGGGCGGGCAGCAGCAGATAGCCCGCGAGATCGACGCGGGTGCCGTGGGCGGCGAGGCTGCCGGCCGTGCCCACCGCCTCGATCCGGCCCGCGCCGAGCCGTACGTCGACGGTCCTGCCGTCGGCGAGACGTGCGCCGCACAGGACGAGCGCGGTGGTATCGGCCGTGGCGCCGTCGGACGGCTGCGGTTGGCTGTCGGGCATCGCGCTCCTGGTCGAGGGGGTGTGTCCGGCCCGGCAGGCGGGATCACGCAGCGTGGGTCGAGCCTAGGGGCGCCCCGGCCGAGCTTCGCGGAGGAGCGCAATAGTCGTACCGGCGAGCCCACCCAGGACGCACCCAGGGCCCACTCAGGACCTACCTCAGAACCCACGCATCACCCCGCCGCTGCCTCGCCTCAGCCCCGCCCTGTGACGCGAGCGCGGTCCCGGGACAACTGGGGCGAGGCACGGGGAAGCGGGCGTTGAAACGGATTTGGGCGATCGGCAACCGACCGTGTAATGTCTTCATCGCTCGCCCCAATAGCTCAGTCGGTAGAGCGTCTCCATGGTAAGGAGAAGGTCTACGGTTCGATTCCGTATTGGGGCTCAGATGTTCGGTGATCCTCGCCTTCGGGCGAGGAGATCCAACATCGAAGCGGTGTAGCTCAGTCGGTAGAGCAAGCGGCTCATAATCGCTGTGTCACCGGTTCAAGTCCGGTCACCGCTACACAAAAGTAGCCGATTGTGGGGTCGGTCCTTCGATCGGCTACTCTTTTATGCGTTCATCCGTTCATCCGTTGTCCGTCCAAGGAGCACTCACGTGGCTGCCACCGACGTCCGCCCGAAGATCACGCTGGCCTGCGTGGAGTGCAAGGAGCGGAACTACATCACCAAGAAGAACCGGCGTAACAACCCGGACCGTCTTGAGATGAAGAAGCACTGCCCGCGCTGCAACTCGCACACCGCGCACCGCGAAACGCGCTGAATCAGGCTCGTACGCGAGGCCGTCCCCTCTGTGGGGACGGCCTCGCGTCGTTGTGCCGCCGCGACTCGGGAGCCCTGGTCCCCGGTGCCGGTGCCCGGGTGCCGTAGTCCCCGGGGCCGTGTCCGTCGAGGCCGTACGAACGGGCATTCTTGTGGTCCCCGGTATCGGGGACATCACATCAGGTACATCAGGAGGGAGCGAGTCGTGGCGCTCGATCAGTCCTTCGTGGGGCGGAGCTATCCGCCCACCGCGCCGTACGAGGTCGGCCGGGAGAAGATCCGCGAGTTCGCCGAGGCGGTGGGGGACCCCAATCCGGCATACAGCGATCCGGAGGCCGCGAAGGCGCTCGGGCACACCGATCTGATCGCCCCGCCGACCTTTGTGTTCGCGATCACGTTCAAGGCAGCGGGTGTGGTGATCGCCGACCCGCAGCTGGGTCTCGACTACAGCCGGGTGGTGCACGGCGACCAGAAGTTCGCGTACACGCGTCCCGTACGGGCGGGGGACCGGCTGACCGTCACCTCGACCATCGAGGCGATCAAGTCCCTCGCGGGGAACGACATCATCGATGTCCGGGGCGATGTGCACGACGAGTCCGGCGCCCATGTCGTGACCGCGTGGACCAAGCTGGTGGCGCGTGCCGCCGAGGGGGCGTGAGGGCGATGACCGCGAAGATCGGTTACGACGACGTCGAGGTCGGCACGGAGCTGCCGGCCCAGAGCTTCCCCATCACCCGGGCGACGCTGGTGCGGTACGCGGGCGCCTCCGGGGACTTCAACCCGATCCACTGGAACGAGAAGTTCGCCAAGGACGTCGGGCTCCCGGACGTCATCGCGCACGGCATGTTCACCATGGCCGAGGCGATCCGGGTGGTCACGGACTGGGCGGGCGACCCGGGAGCCGTCGTCGAGTACGGCGTCCGCTTCACCAAGCCCGTCGTGGTGCCCAACGACGACGAGGGCGCGCTGGTCGAGGTCAGCGCCAAGGTCGGGGCGAAGCTGGACGACAGCCGGGTCCGGGTGGACCTGACGGCCATGAGCGCCGGGCAGAAGGTGCTGGGCATGTCCCGCGCCGTCGTCCAGCTCGGCTGAGACACGGCGGGAGGCTTCGGTCCCCTGCCGCGTAAGGGGCGCCCGCCATTGCGGGCGCCCCTTACGCGTTTCCCGGCTCGCCCCTTCCGTACGTAAGCGCTTGACATGGTGCAGGCTCTTCATGGCCGGCCTCACGGTCTTCACCGGCGCCTCCGCCGCCGCGGCCCTCTCGTCCGGCATCGATGCCCTGATCGCCGCCCGGGCCGTCCAGGGCGTCGGGGCGGCGAGCATGATGCCCCTCACGCTCACCCTGCTCACCGCCGCCGTCCCCGCCGAACGGCGCGGCGCGGCCCTCGGCGTCTTCGGCGCCATCACCGGCCTCGCCGTCGCCAGCGGCCCGCTCGTCGGCGGATCGCTCACCGAACACCTGTCCTGGCACTGGATCTTCTGGCTCAACGTCCCCATAGGACTCGTCCTGCTGCCGCTCGCCCGGCTCCGGCTGGCCGAGTCGTCCGCGCCCGGCGCCCGCCTCGACATCCCCGGCACGCTCCTCATCAGCGGCGGCCTCTTCGGCATCGTCTACGCGCTCGTCAACGCCAACGAGGACGGCTGGACCAGCGTCACCGTCCTGCTGGGCCTGTTCGCCGGCACCGCGCTGCTCGTCGCCTTCGTGCGGCACGGACTGCGCCGCCCGGACGCCATGCTGCCCATGCGGCTGTTCAAGGACCGCGCCTTCTCCGGGATCAACGCCGCGAGTCTGCTGATGTTCCTCGGCATGTTCGGCTCGATCTTCCTGCTCAGCCAGTTCCTCCAGGCGGTCGTCGGCTACAGCCCCACCGAGGCGGGGGTGCGGATGCTGCCCTGGACCGCGATGCCGCTCCTCGTCTCGCCGATCGCCGGTCTCGTCTCCGACCGGATCGGCGGCCGTCCCGTCGTGGCCACCGGGCTGGCGCTCCAGGCCGTCGGACTGGCCTGGTTCGCCCAGGTCCTCGGGCCCGACCTGTCGTACGCGGCCCAGCTGCCGCCCCTGATCATCAGCGGCATCGGCATGGGCCTGTACTTCGCCCCGGCCGCCAGCCTCGTCATGTCCAGCGTCCGCACCACCGAACAGGGCATCGCCTCCGGGACCAACAACGCCCTGCGCGAGGTCGGCGGCGCGCTCGGCGTCGCCGTCCTCGGCGCGGTCTTCGCCGCGCGCGGCGGGTACGACAGCCCCGACACCTTCGTCGACGGCACGGTCCCCGCCCTGTGGATCGGCGCCGGAGCCGTGGCGCTCGCGGCGCTGCTCATCCCGGGCCGGGGCGCGCGCGGACCGGCCGAGGCCGAGGGGGAGAAGAAGGGGGAGGCGGACCGGCGCGACCTGACCACCGTGGCCTGAGCGCCGCCGACCCGACCGCGGTCCGGCCCCGCGCGGAGGAACGCGCGCGGGGCCGGACCGTACTCTTGTCCCCGTGCAGGAACTCCACGATGCCCCCCTCGCCCCCCTGACCACCTTCCGCCTCGGCGGCCCCGCGGCCCGGCTGGTCACGGCCACCACGGACGAGGAAGTGATCGCCGCCGTACGCGAGGCGGACGACTCCGCCACCCCGCTGCTGATCATCGGCGGCGGCAGCAATCTGATCATCGGGGACAAGGGCTTCGACGGCACCGCCCTGCGCATCGCGACCAAGGGCTTCGCCCTCGACGGCACCGCCCTGGAGCTGGCCGCCGGCGAGGTCTGGACCGACGCGGTGGCCCGCACGGTCGAGGCGGGCCTCGCGGGCGTCGAGTGCCTCGCCGGGATCCCCGGCTCGGCCGGCGCCACCCCGATCCAGAACGTCGGCGCGTACGGCCAGGAGGTGTCCAGCACCATCACGGAGGTCGTCGCCTACGACCGCGTCGCCCGCGAGCGCGTCACCCTCACGAACGCCGACTGCGGCTTCGCGTACCGCCACAGCCGCTTCAAGCAGCACCCGGGCCGCTGGGTCGTGCTGCGGGTCCGCTTCGGCCTTGAGGACGCGGGCGGTCTCTCCGCCCCCCTGAAGTACGCGGAGACCGCCCGCGTCCTCGGTGTCGCGCCCGGCGACCGGGTGGACGCCGCCACCGCCCGCGACACCGTGCTGAAGCTGCGCGCGGGCAAGGGCATGGTGCTGGACCCCGAGGACCACGACACCTGGTCGGCCGGCTCCTTCTTCACCAACCCGATCCTCACCGAGGGCCAGTTCGCGGACTTCGTCGCCCGCGCGCGGGCCCGCCTGGGCGACGACGTGACGCCGCCCGGATTTCCCGAGGGGGAGGGGCGTACGAAGACCTCCGCCGCCTGGCTGATCGACAAGGCGGGCTTCACCAAGGGGTACGGCACGGGCCCGGCCCGGATCTCCACCAAGCACACCCTCGCCCTGACCAACCGGGGCGCGGCGACCACCGAGGACCTGCTCGCGCTGGCGCGCGAGGTGGTCGCCGGGGTCCACGCGGCCTTCGGGATCACCCTGGTCAACGAGCCAGTGACGGTGGGCGTCAGCCTGTAGCGGGTTGTCCGGCCGGACAACCCGCGTTCAGGCGGCCAGCCAGGCGTCGATGCCCGCGAGCAGCTTGTCCCGCACGTCCGCCGGCGCCGCCGAGCCCCGTACCGACTGACGGGCCAGCTCGGCCAGTTCGGCGTCGGTGAAGCCCTGGTGCCGCCTGGCCAGCTCGTACTGGGCGGCCAGCCGGGAGCCGAACAGCAGCGGGTCGTCCGCGCCCAGCGCCATCGGGACCCCGGCGTCGAACAGCGTCCGCAGCGGAACGTCCTCCGGCTTCTCGTAGACGCCCAGCGCCACATTGGAGGCCGGGCAGACCTCGCAGGTCACCCCGCGCTCGGCGAGCCTGCGCAGCAGCTTCGGGTCCTCGGCGGCCCGTACGCCGTGCCCGATCCGGGACGCGCTCAGATCGTCCAGGCAGTCCCGCACGGAGGCGGGGCCCGTCAGCTCGCCGCCGTGCGGCGCGGCCAGCAGCCCGCCGTCCCTGGCGATCGCGAAGGCCCGGTCGAAGTCCCTGGCCATGCCCCGGCGCTCGTCGTTGGAGAGCCCGAAGCCGACGATGCCCCGGTCCGCGTAGCGCACCGCGAGCCGGGCCAGGGTCCTCGCCTCCAGTGGATGCTTCATCCGGTTCGCCGCGACCAGGACGCGCATCCCGAGGCCGGTGTCCCTGGAGGCCGCGTCCACGGCGTCCAGGATGACTTCCATGGCGGGGATCAGTCCGCCCAGGTGCGGGGCGTACGAGGTGGGGTCGACCTGGATCTCCAGCCAGCCGGAGCCGTCCCGTACGTCCTCCTCGGCGGCCTCGCGCACCAGCCGCTGGATGTCCTCGGGCGAGCGCAGACAGGACCGGGCGATGTCGTACAGCCGCTGGAAGCGGAACCAGCCGCGCTCGTCGGTGGCGCGCAGCTTGGGCGGCTCGCCGCCGGTGAGGGCGTCGGGGAGGTGGACGCCGTACTTGTCGGCGAGTTCCAGCAGGGTGGTCGGGCGCATCGAGCCGGTGAAGTGCAGATGCAGATGAGCCTTGGGCAGCAGGCTGAGATCGCGGGGGATGGTGCTCTCCATCCGTAGATCCTGCCGCACGGATCGGCGGAGCGGCAGCCACTTTCCCCGATCCTGGTCTTGTCCGAACGCAAAAACGGGCTTCCGGTCGGCACCGGAAGCCCGTTCTCAGCCCACTCAATTGAGTGAGCAGGGTCAGTCCTGGGCCTCGCCCAGCAGCTTCCGCATCCGCGCGACGCCCTCCGCCAGGTCCTCGTCGCCCAGCGCGTACGACAGCCGCAGGTAGCCCGGCGTACCGAACGCCTCGCCCGGGACGACCGCGACCTCGGCCTCGTCCAGGATCAGCGTGGCCAGCTCGACCGAGGTCCGGGGGCGCTTGCCGCGGATCTCCTTGCCGAGCAGGGCCTTCACCGACGGGTACACGTAGAACGCGCCCTCGGGCTCCGGGCAGAGGACGCCGTCGATCTCGTTGAGCATGCGCACGATCGTCCGGCGGCGCCGGACGAAGGCGGTCCGCATCTCGGCGACGGCGGTGAGGTCACCGGTGAGCGCCGCGATGGCGGCGACCTGCGCGACGTTGGAGACGTTGGACGTGGCGTGCGACTGGAGGTTGGTCGCGGCCTTGACGACGTCCTTGGGGCCGACGATCCAGCCCACCCGCCAGCCGGTCATGGCGTAGGTCTTCGCGACGCCGTTGACCACGACGCACTTGTCGCGCAGCTCGGGGACGACGGAGGGCAGCGAGGTGAAGGCGGTGTCGCCGTAGACGAGGTGCTCGTAGATCTCGTCCGTCAGGACCCAGAGTCCGTGCTCCAGGGCCCAGCGGCCGATCGCCTCGGTGTCGGCCGCGCTGTAGACGGCGCCCGTCGGGTTGGACGGGGAGACGAAGAGGACGACCTTCGTACGCTCCGTACGGGCCGCCTCCAGCTGCTCGACGGAGACCCGGTAGCCCGTGGTCTCGTCGGCCACGACCTCGACCGGCACGCCGCCGGCCAGCCGGATCGACTCCGGGTACGTCGTCCAGTACGGCGCCGGGACGATGACCTCGTCGCCCGGGTCGAGGATCGCCGCGAACGCCTCGTAGATCGCCTGTTTGCCGCCGTTGGTCACCAGGACCTGGGCCGGCTCGATCTCGTAGCCAGAGTCCCGCTTCGTCTTCGCGACGATGGCGGCCTTCAGCTCGGGGAGCCCGCCGGCCGGCGTGTACCGGTGGTACTTGGGGGTGCGGCAGGCCTCGACGGCGGCCTCGACGATGTAGCCGGGCGTCGGGAAGTCGGGCTCACCGGCGCCGAAGCCGATCACCGGACGCCCGGCGGCCTTGAGGGCCTTCGCCTTGGCGTCCACGGCGAGGGTCGCGGACTCGGAGATCGCGCCGACGCGCGCGGAGACCCGGCGCTCGGTGGGAGGGGTTGCAGCGCTCATGAAGCCCATGGTCCCAGACCCGAAACCTCGGCGGCACGTAGGTTTCGTCGGATGGACACATAAAAGGATGAGAGAAGGACGGGAGGGGGAGCGGCTCACGCGGGTGCCGCGTGCCGGCGGAGACGGGCGGCGCCGGGAAGCCTTCCTGGGCACGTCCCGGGGAAGCTGTTCGACGCACGGCCCGTGAACACGTACACTCACTCGTCGTTGGCCTTCAGCAGCCAGGTCCGTACCGGGCACTCCGTGCACCCGGTTGGATGCGGTAGGTTGGGGAAAACACAAAGGGTCGTAGCTCAATTGGTAGAGCACTGGTCTCCAAAACCAGCGGTTGGGGGTTCAAGTCCCTCCGGCCCTGCTACACACACCTTCGCCAGGGTGTGTGCGCATGTACGTACATTCAATGCATCGCCGTGCGGCTCCCCCGGGCGCGGCACGGTCACGACCCGGAATCAGGTGAGAGAGCGTGACGGACGCCGTGGGCTCCATCGACAAGCCTGATGCCGACGATGAGTCCGCCGAGTCGAAGAAGCCCCGTAAGGGTGGCAAGCGAGGCAAGAAGGGCCCTCTGGGCCGCCTCGCACTCTTCTACCGCCAGATCGTCGCAGAGCTGCGCAAGGTCGTCTGGCCGACTCGTAGCCAGCTGACGACGTACACGACAGTCGTGATTGTCTTCGTGGTCGTCATGATCGGTCTGGTGACCGTGATTGACTATGGCTTCCAGCAAGCAATCAAGTACGTCTTCGGCTGATCCCGCGAAGGGCGCCCGGTGCGGCGCCCCTTTCGCGTGTTCCACCCATTGAGCCAGGAAGAAGCAGCCACCGTGTCTGACCCGAAACTGAACGACGCCAGCGAGTCGGTGGAGTCCCGAGAGGACGAAACCGGCATCGTCGAGGCGGCGGACGCTGTCGAGCCAGACCAGGCCGAAGCCGCTGACATCGCCGCGGGCGAGCCGGCCGAGGAGGCCGCTGTCCACCCCGAGGCCGACGAGCGGGACGCCGACGAAGCGGCCGATACGGAGTCGGACGCCGACGACGACACGGACGCCGCTGTCGAGGCCGAGGCCGGCGACACGGACGAGGACACCGAGGACGAGACCGCGGCTCCCGCGGTCGACCCGGTCGAGGCCCTCCGTGAAGAGCTGCGCACGCTGCCCGGCGAGTGGTACGTGATCCACACCTACGCGGGCTACGAGAAGCGCGTCAAGGCCAACCTGGAGCAGCGCGCCGTCTCGCTGAACGTCGAGGAGTTCGTCTACCAGGCCGAGGTCCCCGAGGAAGAGATCGTCCAGATCAAGAACGGCGAGCGCAAGAACGTTCGCCAGAACAAGCTCCCGGGCTACGTCCTGGTGCGCATGGATCTGACGAACGAGTCCTGGGGCGTCGTCCGCAACACCCCCGGCGTCACCGGCTTTGTGGGCAACGCCTACGACCCGTACCCGCTGACCCTGGACGAGATCGTCAAGATGCTCGCCCCGGAGGCCGAGGAGAAGGCGGCGCGCGAGGCCGCCGAGGCCGAGGGCAAGCCGGCTCCGTCCCGCAAGGTCGAGGTCCAGGTGCTGGACTTCGAGGTCGGCGACTCGGTCACCGTCACCGACGGTCCGTTCGCCACGCTCCAGGCGACCATCAACGAGATCAACGCGGACTCGAAGAAGGTCAAGGGCCTGGTGGAGATCTTCGGTCGCGAGACCCCGGTCGAGCTGAGCTTCGACCAGATCCAGAAGAACTGAGTCCGACCCCAGGACCGAGTTCGCCCCGCAGCTTCCGACAGGTCAGACAGGCTCCGACAGCTGTCTGACCTGTCGGTTTTTGGCCGTGCAGCTATACCCGTTATCGTTGTGCGGTATGCCTCCGTCCGGATGACCGGATGGCGGCCGAAAACTCTCACTAGGACCCGGAGAGAGCAATGCCTCCCAAGAAGAAGAAGATCACGGGGCTTATCAAGCTCCAGATCAAGGCCGGCGCGGCCAACCCGGCTCCGCCGGTCGGCCCCGCGCTGGGTCAGCACGGCGTCAACATCATGGAGTTCTGCAAGGCCTACAACGCCGCGACCGAGTCGCAGCGTGGCATGGTCGTGCCGGTGGAGATCACGGTCTACGAGGACCGCTCCTTCACCTTCATCACGAAGACGCCGCCGGCCGCGAAGCTGATCCTCAAGGCCGCGGGTGTGGACAAGGGCTCCGGCGAGCCGCACGTCAAGAAGGTCGCGAAGCTCACCCGCGACCAGGTGCGTGAGATCGCCACCACGAAGATGCCCGACCTCAACGCCAACGACCTGGACGCCGCCGAGAAGATCATCGCCGGCACCGCCCGTTCCATGGGCGTCACGGTCGAGGGCTGACCCGTCCGGGCAGCACCACCCAGTGGCAGGACCATGCGCGGTCCGGACCACGAACTCCACACGCGATGAACCCCCAGGAGACGAAGTGAAGCGCAGCAAGGCACTCCGTGGCGCGGAGGCCAAGATCGACCGGGAGCGTAACTACGCCCCGCTCGAGGCCGTCCGTATCGCCAAGGACACCACCGCCACCAAGTTCGACGGCACCGTCGAGGTGGCCATGCGGCTGGGCGTCGACCCGCGCAAGGCCGACCAGATGGTCCGTGGCACCGTGAACCTCCCGCACGGCACCGGCAAGACCGCCCGGGTCCTGGTCTTCGCGACCGGTGACCGCGCCGAGGCCGCGCGTGCCGCGGGCGCCGACATCGTCGGCGCCGACGAACTGATCGACGAGGTTTCGAAGGGCCGTCTGGACTTCGACGCCGTCGTCGCCACCCCGGACCTCATGGGCAAGGTCGGCCGTCTCGGCCGCGTCCTCGGCCCGCGTGGTCTGATGCCGAACCCGAAGACCGGCACCGTCACCCCCGATGTCACCAAGGCTGTCAACGACATCAAGGGCGGCAAGATCGAGTTCCGCGTCGACAAGCACTCGAACCTGCACTTCATCATCGGCAAGGTTTCCTTCGACGAGACGAAGCTGGTCGAGAACTACGCGGCGGCGCTGGAGGAGATCCTCCGTCTGAAGCCGTCCGCCGCCAAGGGCCGCTACATCAAGAAGGCCACACTGGCCACCACGATGGGCCCCGGCATCCCGCTGGACGCCAACCGCACCCGTAACCTCCTCGTCGAGGAGGACCCGGCCGCCGTCTGACACTGACGGCAGTCGCGGGTCGCACCGCAGGCACGCAGCCGGTCCCCGTACCTCTCCGGAGGTGCGGGGACCGGCTCGTTCCGGCGCGGGGGTATCCGGAGGGCACTGTCCGAGGCAGGCGGTACAGTCACGGGACATCTGAAACACCTGTGTCATTCCTGTGGGGGGAATCATGAACTCGATGTACCGGACCGCCGCGGTGACCGCGCTCGGCGGCTTGCTGCTCTGTTCCACCGTGGCCTGTTCGTCCTCGGACTCCGCCGACTCGGCTTCCTCGTCGCCTTCCGTCTCCTCGTCGTCGGTCGAGATGACCCCGGCGGCCGCCATCAAGCGGGCCGCCGGCAAGAACGAGAAGATCACCTCTCTCTCCTACACGATGGAGGGGAAGGTCCCGGGTGAGGGGACCGTCTCGGGCGACGTGGCGATGAGCGTGAAGCCGCCGGCCATGCGGATGAAGATGGCGGGCGAGTCGGAGGGCGAGAAGGAGGAGATCGAGATCCTGCTCACCTCCGACGGCATGTACATGGGGGGTGACAGCGCCGCGGCCGATCCGGAGATGGACGGCAAGCGCTGGATCAAGTTCCCCATGGGCTCTCTCGACGACATGTCCGCCGCCGGCGGCGAGAACCCGCTCGGCGGGCTGTCCAGCCAGGTGGACCGCAACCCGGCCGCCGAGTCCGCTTCCCTCGCCCTCGCCAAGGACCTGAAGAGGGTCGGCGAGGAGACCGTCGACGGGGTCAAGACCACGCACTACCAGGGCTCCCTCCCGCTCAGCGCCATGAAGGCGGAGCTGAAGGGCCTCGACGCCGAGACGAAGAAGAAGCGCGAGAAGAGCCTCAAGGCGTACGAGGACATGGGCATCGAGAAGCTCACGATGGACATGTGGATCGACGGGGACGACCTCACCAAGCAGTTCCGTACCCGGGCGACCACGGAGTCCGGGCCGCTCGACATGACGGTCAAGTTCGGCGAGTACAACAAGCCGGTCGAGATCAAGGCCCCGCCGGCCTCCGAGGTGGCCGACCTCGGCGAGATGATGAGCGGGGCCGAAGGGAGCTGACCGGCTGATTTGCCGGAGGCGCCCGTCCTCACGTAGTCTTCCCCAGAAGCCAAAGACCGCTGGTCGTTGCCGCGTCCTCGCAAGAGGGTGCGGTGGCCGAAGGATCCGCTAGCTGCGGACGACCTGCGCAGGTGACTGTGGAAAGCTCCCGGATTCCATTCGGTTGAGCTACGCCCCGTGCGCCTGCGCCGGGGCGTTTCGTTTTGCCCAGCCCCTTCTGAGCGGTCCTCATCACCCGGAAGGAGGCCGACGCTCATGGCAAGGCCCGACAAGGCTGCCGCGGTAGCCGAGCTGACGGACAAGTTCCGCAGCTCGAATGCCGCTGTGCTGACCGAGTACCGGGGTCTCACCGTGGCGCAGCTCAAGGAGCTGCGCCGTTCTCTCGGTGAGAACGCCCAGTACGCCGTGGTGAAGAACACGCTGACCAAGATCGCGGCCAACGAGGCCGGGATCAACACGCTGGACGACCTGTTCGCGGGTCCGACGGCGGTTGCCTTCGTCACCGGTGACCCGGTGGTGTCGGCGAAGGGTCTTCGTGACTTCGCCAAGGACAACCCGAATCTCATCATCAAGGGCGGTGTCCTTGACGGTAAGGCGCTGACCGCCGATGAGATCAAGAAGCTCGCGGACCTCGAGTCCCGTGAGGTTCTGCTCGCCAAGCTGGCCGGAGCCATGAAGGGCAAGCAGTCGCAGGCTGCCGCGCTCTTCCAGGCGCTTCCGTCGAAGTTCGTCCGCACCGCGGAAGCTCTTCGTGCCCAGAAGGAAGAGCAGGACGGTGCCGGTACGCCGGCCCCCGTCGAGGCCGACTCCGAGTAATCACGCTCGGTCGGCCACAGCGGGCCGGTACGCCCGCGGAACTGTACATACGGCACCAGCCGAATAGTGGAAGGACCGCCATCATGGCGAAGCTCACCCAGGACGAGCTGCTCGCGCAGTTCGAGGACATGACCCTCATCGAGCTCTCCGGCTTCGTGAAGGCCTTCGAGGAGAAGTTCGACGTCACGGCCGCCGCCCCGGTCGCCGCTGCCGCCGCCGGTGGCGCTGCCGCCGCCGTCGAGGCCGAAGAGGTCCAGGACGAGTTCGACGTCATCCTCACGGGTGCCGGCGAGAAGAAGATCCAGGTCATCAAGGTCGTGCGTGAGCTGACCTCGCTGGGCCTCAAGGAGGCCAAGGACCTCGTGGACGGCGCCCCGAAGCCCGTCGTCGAGAAGGTCGACAAGGCCGCCGCCGACAAGGCCGCCGAGGCCCTCAAGGGCGCCGGCGCCTCCGTCGAGGTCAAGTAACCCCACGCGGGCCCGTCACCGGCCGCTGAGAGGCCCCCTGAGGGGATCCTGGCGTACGGAGACGGTCCCGGCGCCGTGAGGCGCAGCGTTGACGCGAAGGGCGATCACCCAGTCGGGTGGTCGCCCTTCGCCGTTCCGGCAGGGGGTGCCTTGCTCTTCCGCCCGTGGCGAGTATCGTGATCATCGCCGTGCTTTCCGTACGCCCAGTGACCTCGCACACGGGGTGGGGGGCCTTGACGAACCGCACGCAGCGCGCAATTCTCAGGACGCGTCGTCACAATCGATCCGCATCCGAGGCATGGATCGATGGCTAAGAGGGCAGTAACGATGTGCGCCTACGACACGAGGCTTGGCGCGGTTGAGACATGCAGTTGAGACAAGGGTGTTGAGAAAAACGAGGGTGTCGGAAAACCCGCTCTGGACATCAGTGTGCCAAGTGGCTACACTGACCCTTTGCGCTGCCTGTTAGCTGCTCCCTGCCCGTCACCAGGGGCACCCCCTCGCAAGAGCATCGGTGAGTGATCGGCCCTGAACTGGGCTTTCCCTCTCCGTGCCCCGCTTGGGACCGGTACGCGCGTAGTGAGTCCGAGCCCTCGGAAGGACCCCCTCTTGGCCGCCTCGCGCAACGCCTCGACCACGAATACGAACAACGGCGCAAGCACTGCCCCGCTGCGCATCTCCTTTGCAAAGATCAAGGAGCCGCTTGAGGTTCCGAACCTTCTGGCGCTCCAGACCGAGAGCTTCGACTGGCTGCTCGGCAACCCCGCCTGGAAGGCTCGTGTCGAGGCGGCTGTCGAGAGTGGACAGGACGTCCCCAGGAAGTCGGGTCTGGAGGAGATCTTCGAGGAGATCTCCCCGATCGAGGACTTCTCCGGGTCGATGTCGCTGACCTTCCGCGACCACCGCTTCGAGCCCTCCAAGAACTCGATCGACGAGTGCAAGGACCGGGACTTCACGTTCGCGGCCCCCCTCTTCGTCACCGCCGAGTTCACCAACAACGAGACCGGCGAGATCAAGTCCCAGACGGTCTTCATGGGCGATTTCCCGCTCATGACCAACAAGGGCACCTTCGTCATCAACGGCACCGAGCGTGTCGTGGTGTCCCAGCTGGTGCGCTCGCCGGGTGTCTACTTCGACTCCTCCATCGACAAGACGTCCGACAAGGACATCTTCTCCGCCAAGATCATCCCGTCCCGGGGTGCCTGGCTGGAGATGGAGATCGACAAGCGCGACATGGTCGGTGTCCGCATCGACCGCAAGCGCAAGCAGTCCGTCACCGTCCTCCTCAAGGCTCTCGGCTGGACGACCGAGCAGATCCTCGAAGAGTTCGGCGAGTACGAGTCCATGCGCGCCACCCTGGAGAAGGACCACACCCAGGGCCAGGACGACGCGCTCCTCGACATCTACCGCAAGCTGCGTCCGGGCGAGCCGCCGACGCGCGAGGCCGCTCAGACGCTGCTCGAGAACCTCTACTTCAACCCGAAGCGCTACGACCTCGCGAAGGTCGGCCGCTACAAGGTGAACAAGAAGCTCGGCGCGGACGAGCCGCTGGACGCCGGAGTGCTCACCACCGACGACGTCATCGCGACCATCAAGTACCTGGTCAAGCTGCACGCCGGTGAGACCGAGACGGTCGGCGAGAACGGCACGCAGATCGTCGTCGAGACCGACGACATCGACCACTTCGGCAACCGCCGTCTGCGCAACGTCGGCGAGCTCATCCAGAACCAGGTCCGTACGGGTCTGGCGAGGATGGAGCGCGTCGTGCGTGAGCGCATGACGACCCAGGACGTCGAGGCGATCACGCCGCAGACCCTGATCAACATCCGGCCGGTCGTCGCCTCCATCAAGGAGTTCTTCGGCACCAGCCAGCTGTCGCAGTTCATGGACCAGAACAACCCGCTGTCGGGTCTCACCCACAAGCGCCGTCTCTCGGCGCTCGGCCCGGGTGGTCTGTCCCGTGAGCGGGCCGGCTTCGAAGTCCGTGACGTGCACCCCTCGCACTACGGCCGCATGTGTCCGATCGAGACCCCCGAAGGCCCGAACATCGGCCTGATCGGCTCGCTCGCCTCCTACGGCCGGGTCAACGCGTTCGGCTTCGTGGAGACGCCGTACCGCAAGGTCGTCGACGGTGTCGTCACCGACGACGTCGACTACCTGACGGCCGACGAGGAAGACCGCTTCGTCATCGCGCAGGCCAACGCGACGCTCTCCGAGGACATGCGCTTCACGGAGCCCCGCGTGCTGGTCCGCCGCCGTGGCGGCGAGGTCGACTACATCCCGGGCGACGACGTCGACTACATGGACGTCTCGCCGCGCCAGATGGTGTCGGTCGCGACCGCGATGATCCCCTTCCTGGAGCACGACGACGCCAACCGTGCCCTCATGGGCGCGAACATGATGCGTCAGGCCGTGCCGCTGATCACGTCCGAGGCGCCGCTCGTCGGCACCGGCATGGAGTACCGCTGCGCGGTCGACGCCGGTGACGTCATCAAGGCGGAGAAGGAAGGTGTGGTCCAGGAGGTATCCGCGGACTACATCACCGTCGCCAACGACGACGGCACGTACACCACGTACCGGATCGCCAAGTTCTCCCGCTCCAACCAGGGCACCTCGGTCAACCAGAAGGTTGTCGTCAACGAGGGCGACCGGGTCGTGGAGTCCCAGGTCCTCGCCGACGGGCCGGCCACCCAGCAGGGTGAGATGGCGCTCGGCAAGAACCTGCTCGTGGCGTTCATGCCGTGGGAGGGCCACAACTACGAAGACGCGATCATCCTCAGCCAGCGGCTGGTCCAGGACGACGTCCTCTCCTCGATCCACATCGAGGAGCACGAGGTCGACGCCCGGGACACCAAGCTGGGCCCCGAGGAGATCACCCGCGACATCCCGAACGTCTCCGAGGAGGTCCTCGCGGACCTCGACGAGCGCGGCATCATCCGTATCGGTGCCGAGGTCGTCGCCGGGGACATCCTGGTCGGCAAGGTCACGCCCAAGGGCGAGACCGAGCTGACCCCGGAGGAGCGGCTGCTCCGCGCGATCTTCGGTGAGAAGGCGCGCGAGGTCCGTGACACCTCACTGAAGGTGCCGCACGGCGAGATCGGCAAGGTCATCGGCGTCCGCGTCTTCGACCGCGAGGAGGGCGACGAGCTGCCGCCCGGCGTCAACCAGCTGGTCCGCGTGTACGTCGCGCAGAAGCGCAAGATCACCGATGGTGACAAGCTCGCCGGCCGGCACGGCAACAAGGGCGTCATCTCGAAGATCCTGCCGATCGAGGACATGCCGTTCCTGGAGGACGGCACCCCGGTCGACATCATCCTCAACCCGCTCGGCGTGCCGTCCCGGATGAACCCGGGACAGGTCCTCGAAATCCACCTCGGCTGGCTCGCCAGCCAGGGCTGGAAGGTCGAGGGCAACGAGGAGTGGATGGAGCGGCTGAAGGCCATCGGCGCCGACGAGGTCGCGCCCGGCACGAACGTCGCCACACCGGTCTTCGACGGCGCCCGCGAGGACGAGATCTCCGGACTCTTCGAGTCCACGATCCCGAACCGCGACGGCGAGCGGATGGTCAAGGGCTCCGGTAAGGCCCGGATGTTCGACGGCCGCTCCGGTGAGCCGTTCCCGGACCCGATCTCGATCGGGTACATGTACATCCTCAAGCTCCACCACCTGGTCGACGACAAGCTGCACGCCCGCTCGACCGGCCCGTACTCGATGATCACCCAGCAGCCGCTGGGTGGTAAGGCCCAGTTCGGTGGCCAGCGCTTCGGTGAGATGGAGGTGTGGGCGCTGGAGGCTTATGGCGCCGCTTACGCCCTCCAGGAGCTGCTGACGATCAAGTCCGACGACGTGACCGGCCGCGTGAAGGTCTACGAGGCCATCGTCAAGGGCGAGAACATCCCCGAGCCCGGCATTCCCGAGTCCTTCAAGGTGCTCATCAAGGAAATGCAGTCGCTCTGCCTCAACGTGGAGGTGCTGTCCTCGGACGGCATGTCCATCGAGATGCGTGACACGGACGAGGACGTCTTCCGCGCGGCGGAGGAGCTCGGTATCGACCTGTCCCGGCGCGAGCCGAGCAGCGTCGAAGAGGTCTGACGGGTTCGCCGGCCGGATCGCGTATCCGGCCGGCTCTCCCCGGACCCGTTCAGACCATTGCTGAAGTGCCCCATCTACTCGCTGACGCGAGGGGCTCGAACCCCCGAAAGAGGGATTGACGACAAGTGCTCGACGTCAACTTCTTCGACGAGCTGCGGATCGGCCTTGCCACCGCGGACGACATCCGGACCTGGTCGCACGGCGAAGTGAAGAAGCCGGAGACCATCAACTACCGCACGCTCAAGCCCGAAAAGGACGGACTCTTCTGCGAGAAGATCTTCGGTCCGACCCGGGACTGGGAGTGCTACTGCGGCAAGTACAAGCGTGTCCGCTTCAAGGGCATCATCTGTGAGCGCTGTGGCGTCGAAGTCACCCGCGCCAAGGTGCGCCGTGAGCGGATGGGCCACATTGAGCTGGCCGCACCCGTCACCCACATCTGGTACTTCAAGGGCGTGCCCTCGCGCCTCGGGTACCTGCTCGACCTCGCGCCGAAGGACCTCGAGAAGGTCATCTACTTCGCCGCGTACATGATCACGTTCGTGGACGAGGAGCGCCGCACCCGCGACCTGCCCTCGCTGGAGGCGCACGTCTCCGTCGAGCGTCAGCAGGTCGAGAACCGTCGCGACTCCGACCTCGAAGCCCGCGCCAAGAAGCTCGAGACCGACCTGGCCGAGCTGGAGGCCGAGGGCGCCAAGGCCGATGTGCGCCGCAAGGTGCGCGAAGGCGCCGAGCGTGAGATGAAGCAGCTGCGCGACCGTGCGCAGCGCGAGATCGACCGCCTCGACGAGGTGTGGAGCCGCTTCAAGAACCTCAAGGTCCAGGACCTGGAGGGCGACGAGCTGCTCTACCGCGAGCTGCGCGACCGCTTCGGCACGTACTTCGACGGCTCGATGGGCGCCGCGGCGCTCCAGAAGCGTCTGGAGTCCTTCGACCTCGACGAGGAGGCCGAGCGCCTCCGCGAGATCATCCGTACCGGCAAGGGCCAGAAGAAGACCCGTGCGCTCAAGCGCCTCAAGGTCGTCTCCGCGTTCCTCCAGACCAGCAACAGCCCCAAGGGCATGGTGCTGGACTGCGTGCCGGTCATCCCGCCGGACCTGCGTCCGATGGTGCAGCTGGACGGTGGCCGCTTCGCGACCTCCGACCTGAATGACCTGTACCGCCGTGTGATCAACCGGAACAACCGCCTCAAGCGTCTCCTTGACCTCGGTGCCCCCGAGATCATCGTGAACAACGAGAAGCGGATGCTCCAGGAGGCCGTCGACGCGCTGTTCGACAACGGCCGCCGCGGTCGCCCGGTGACCGGCCCCGGCAACCGCCCGCTGAAGTCCCTGAGCGACATGCTCAAGGGCAAGCAGGGCCGGTTCCGTCAGAACCTCCTCGGCAAGCGAGTCGACTACTCGGCCCGTTCCGTGATCGTCGTCGGTCCGCAGCTCAAGCTGCACCAGTGCGGTCTGCCGAAGGCGATGGCGCTGGAGCTGTTCAAGCCGTTCGTGATGAAGCGCCTGGTGGACCTGAACCACGCGCAGAACATCAAGTCGGCGAAGCGCATGGTCGAGCGCGGCCGTACCGTCGTGTACGACGTGCTCGAAGAGGTCATCGCCGAGCACCCGGTGCTGCTGAACCGTGCGCCCACCCTGCACCGTCTGGGTATCCAGGCGTTCGAGCCGCAGCTCGTCGAGGGCAAGGCCATCCAGATCCACCCGCTCGTCTGCACCGCGTTCAACGCGGACTTCGACGGTGACCAGATGGCCGTGCACCTGCCGCTCTCCGCGGAGGCGCAGGCCGAGGCGCGCATCCTGATGCTCTCCTCGAACAACATCCTCAAGCCGGCCGACGGCCGTCCGGTCACCATGCCCACCCAGGACATGGTGCTCGGCCTCTTCTTCCTCACCACGGACGAGGAAGAGCGCGTCGTCAAGGGCGAGGGCCGGTCCTTCGGCTCCACCGCCGAGGCCACCATGGCCTTCGACAACCGGGAGCTGTCGCTCCAGGCGAAGGTCGACATCCGCTTCCCGGTGGGCACCATCCCGCCGCGCGGCTGGACCCCGCCGGCCGACGCCGAGGCCGACACCAACGGCACCGCCGTCGCGTGGCAGCAGGGCGACCCGTTCCGGTTCCGTACCACCCTGGGCCGCGCGCTCTTCAACGAGCTGCTGCCCGAGGACTACCCGTTCGTCGACGACTCGGTCGGCAAGAAGCAGCTCTCCGAGATCGTCAACGACCTCGCCGAGCGCTACCCCAAGGTCATCGTGGCGGCGACGCTCGACAACCTGAAGGCGGCCGGCTTCTTCTGGGCGACCCGTTCCGGTGTCACCGTCGCCATCTCCGATGTCGTCGTGCCCGAGGCGAAGAAGGCGATCGTCCAGGGTTACGAGGCGCAGGACGAGAAGGTCCAGAAGCAGTACGAGCGCGGTCTGATCACCAAGGACGAGCGCACCCAGGAGCTCATCGCGATCTGGACCAAGGCGACCAACGAGGTTGCCGAGGCGATGAACGCGAACTTCCCGAAGACCAACCCCATCTTCATGATGGTCAACTCGGGTGCTCGTGGAAACATGATGCAGATGCGTCAGATCGCCGGTATGCGTGGTCTGGTGTCCAACGCCAAGAACGAGACGATTCCCCGTCCCATCAAGGCGTCCTTCCGTGAGGGTCTGTCCGTACTGGAGTACTTCATCTCCACGCACGGTGCCCGTAAGGGTCTGGCCGACACCGCCCTGCGTACCGCCGACTCGGGTTACCTGACCCGTCGTCTGGTGGACGTCTCGCAGGACGTCATCATCCGCGAGGAGGACTGCGGCACCGACCGCGGTCTGAAGCTGCGGATCGCCGAGCGCGGCGCCGACGGGGTGCTCCGCAAGGCGGAGGACGTCGAGACGTCCGTGTACGCGCGGATGCTCGCCGAGGACGTCGTCGTCGACGGCAAGGTCATCGCGCCGGCCAATGTCGACCTGGGCGATGTCCTGATCGACGCCGTCGTGGCCGCCGGGGTCGAGGAGGTCAAGACCCGCTCGGTCCTGACCTGCGAGTCCGCGGTCGGCACCTGTGCCTTCTGCTACGGCCGCTCGCTGGCCACCGGCAAGCTGGTCGACATCGGTGAGGCGGTCGGCATCATCGCCGCCCAGTCCATCGGTGAGCCCGGTACCCAGCTGACGATGCGTACCTTCCACACCGGTGGTGTGGCCGGTGACGACATCACCCAGGGTCTGCCCCGAGTCGTCGAGCTGTTCGAGGCCCGTACGCCCAAGGGTGTCGCCCCGATCTCGGAGGCGGCCGGCCGCGTCCGTATCGAGGAGACCGAGAAGACCAAGAAGCTCGTCGTCACCCCGGACGACGGCAGCGAGGAGACGGCGTTCCCGATCTCCAAGCGTGCCCGTCTGCTCGTGGGCGAGGGCGACCCGGTCCAGGTGGGCCAGAAGCTCACCGTCGGTGCCACCAACCCGCACGACGTGCTGCGGATCCTCGGTCAGCGCGCGGTCCAGGTCCACCTGGTCGGCGAAGTCCAGAAGGTCTACAACTCGCAGGGTGTGTCGATCCACGACAAGCACATCGAGATCATCATCCGGCAGATGCTGCGCCGCGTGACGATCATCGAGTCCGGCGACGCCGAGCTGCTGCCGGGCGAGCTGGTGGAGCGCTCGAAGTTCGAGACCGAGAACCGTCGTGTGGTCACGGAAGGCGGCCACCCGGCCTCCGGCCGTCCGCAGCTGATGGGTATCACCAAGGCGTCGCTGGCCACCGAGTCGTGGCTGTCGGCGGCGTCCTTCCAGGAGACGACCAGGGTCCTGACCGACGCGGCGATCAACGCCAAGTCGGACTCCCTGATCGGCCTCAAGGAGAACGTCATCATCGGTAAGCTCATCCCGGCCGGTACGGGCCTGTCCCGCTACCGCAACATCCGGGTCGAGCCGACCGAGGAGGCCAAGGCCGCCATGTACTCGGCCGTCGGCTACGACGACATCGATTACTCGCCGTTCGGCACGGGCTCCGGCCAGGCCGTTCCGCTGGAGGACTACGACTACGGTCCGTACAACCAGTGAGGCGTGAGTGAACGGAGGGCGGCCGTCCCGTACGGGACGGCCGCCCTCCGGGCGTTGGAGGGCCCTGTACGGGCCCGTGGAGCCGCTGGTGCGCCGGGGTGCCCGGCATTTGTTTTGACCGGAGTGGATGAGGTAGGTACGCTCAGACCTTGTGCCTGGGGTGTGCCTGGGCTCCTGTGCGTGTCTTCAGCCGCATCAGGGGTCCGAGTACCGGCCACCGCAATCTGCGCCTTCCTCGCTCTCGGCGAGGGCTTTGCAGTATTCGACACACCCGACCGCGTGGGTCGGGAGGTGTTCCAGGTTAGTTTCACTAACGGCACACAGAAACCGGAGAAGTAGTGCCTACGATCCAGCAGCTGGTCCGGAAGGGCCGGCAGGACAAGGTCGAGAAGAACAAGACACCCGCGCTTGAGGGTTCGCCCCAGCGTCGTGGCGTCTGCACGCGCGTCTTCACGACCACCCCGAAGAAGCCGAACTCGGCCCTCCGTAAGGTCGCGCGTGTGCGTCTGACCTCCGGCATCGAGGTCACGGCCTACATTCCGGGTGAGGGACACAACCTGCAGGAGCACTCGATCGTGCTCGTGCGCGGTGGCCGTGTGAAGGACCTGCCGGGTGTTCGTTACAAGATCATCCGCGGTTCCCTCGACACCCAGGGTGTCAAGAACCGCAAGCAGGCCCGCAGCCGCTACGGCGCCAAGAAGGAGAAGTAAGAATGCCTCGTAAGGGCCCCGCCCCGAAGCGCCCGGTCATCATCGACCCGGTCTACGGTTCTCCTCTTGTCACGTCGCTCATCAACAAGCTTCTGCTCAACGGCAAGCGTTCCACCGCCGAGCGGATCGTGTACGGCGCCATGGAGGGCCTGCGCGAGAAGACCGGTAACGACCCGGTCATCACCCTCAAGCGCGCGCTTGAGAACGTGAAGCCGACCCTTGAGGTCAAGTCCCGCCGTGTCGGTGGCGCCACCTACCAGGTGCCGATCGAGGTCAAGCCCGGTCGCGCCGCCACCCTGGCCCTGCGCTGGGTCGTGGGTTACTCCCGCGCCCGTCGCGAGAAGACCATGACCGAACGCCTCATGAACGAGCTGCTCGACGCCTCCAACGGTCTCGGCGCCTCGGTCAAGAAGCGTGAGGACACGCACAAGATGGCCGAGTCCAACAAGGCCTTCGCGCACTACCGCTGGTAGTCGCTACCCACATCGAGACCGAGAGAAGATTGAGCCTTATGGCCACCACTTCGCTTGACCTGGCCAAGGTCCGCAACATCGGGATCATGGCCCACATCGACGCGGGCAAGACGACGACCACCGAGCGCATCCTCTTTTACACCGGTGTGAGCTACAAGATCGGTGAGGTCCACGACGGCGCTGCCACGATGGACTGGATGGAGCAGGAGCAGGAGCGCGGCATCACGATCACGTCTGCCGCGACGACCTGTCACTGGCCGCTCGACGACGTCGACCACACCATCAACATCATCGACACCCCGGGTCACGTGGACTTCACGGTCGAGGTGGAGCGTTCGCTCCGCGTCCTCGACGGTGCCGTCACCGTGTTCGACGGTGTCGCCGGTGTGGAGCCGCAGTCCGAGACCGTCTGGCGCCAGGCGGACCGTTACGGCGTGCCGCGTATCTGCTTCGTCAACAAGCTCGACCGGACCGGCGCGGAGTTCCACCGCTGCGTCGACATGATCAAGGACCGCCTGGGCGCGGTCCCGATCGTCATGCAGCTTCCGATCGGTGCCGAGGCCGACTTCAAGGGCGTCGTCGACCTCGTGACGATGAAGGCCTTTGTCTGGTCCGCCGAGGCCGCCAAGGGCGAGATGTACGACGTCGTCGACATCCCGGACACGCACACCGAGGCGGCCGAGGAGTGGCGCGGCACGCTGCTGGAGACCGTCTCCGAGCACGACGACGAGCTGATGGAGCTGTACCTGGAGGGCACCGAGCCCACCGTGGAGCAGCTGTACGCGGCGATCCGCCGTATCACCATCGCCTCCGGCAAGTCCTCGGGCACCACGGTCACCCCGGTGTTCTGCGGTACCGCGTTCAAGAACAAGGGCGTCCAGCCCCTGCTCGACGCGGTCGTGCGCTACCTGCCGACCCCGCTCGACGTCGAGGCCATCGAGGGCCACGACGTGAAGGACCCCGAGCTGGTCGTCAAGCGCAAGCCCTCCGTGGACGAGCCGCTCGCGGCGCTGGCCTTCAAGATCATGAGGGACCCGCACCTGGGCAAGCTCACCTTCATCCGGGTGTACTCCGGCCTGCTCCAGTCCGGCACCGCGGTGCTGAACTCGGTGAAGGGCCGCAAGGAGCGCATCGGCAAGATCTACCGTATGCACGCGAACAAGCGTGAGGAGATCGAGTCGGCGGGCGCCGGTGACATCGTCGCCGTCATGGGCCTGAAGCAGACCACCACCGGTGAGACGCTGTGCGACGACAAGAACCAGGTGATCCTGGAGTCCATGGACTTCCCGGCCCCGGTGATCGAGGTCGCGATCGAGCCCAAGTCCAAGGGTGACCAGGAGAAGCTGGGTGTAGCCATCCAGTCTCTCGCGGAGGAGGACCCCTCCTTCCAGGTGCACAGCAACGAGGAGACCGGCCAGACCGTCATCGGCGGCATGGGCGAGCTCCACCTCGAGGTGCTGGTCGACCGCATGCGCCGCGAGTTCAAGGTCGAGGCGAACGTCGGCAAGCCGCAGGTCGCCTACCGTGAGACGATCCGTAAGACCGTCGAGCGTGTGGACTTCACGCACAAGAAGCAGACCGGTGGCACCGGGCAGTTCGCCAAGGTGCAGATCATGATCGAGCCCATCGAGGGTGGCGACACCTCGTACGAGTTCGTGAACAAGGTCACCGGTGGCCGTATCCCGAAGGAGTACATCCCTTCGGTGGACGCCGGCGCGCAGGAGGCCATGCAGTTCGGCATCCTCGCGGGCTACGAGATGACCGGCGTGCGCATCACGCTGCTCGACGGTGGCTACCACGAGGTCGACTCCTCGGAGCTGGCCTTCAAGATCGCCGGTTCGCAGGCGTTCAAGGAAGGTGCCCGCAGGGCGTCTCCCGTGCTCCTTGAGCCGATGATGTCCGTCGAGGTGACGACGCCCGAGGACTACATGGGCGATGTCATCGGCGACATCAACTCCCGCCGTGGCCAGATCCAGGCCATGGAGGACCGGTCCAACGCCAAGGTCGTCAAGGGCCTGGTGCCGCTGTCGGAGATGTTCGGCTACGTCGGAGACCTCCGCAGCAAGACCTCGGGTCGCGCAAGTTACTCGATGCAGTTCGACTCCTACGCCGAGGTTCCCCGGAACGTCGCCGAGGAGATCATCGCGAAGGCCAAGGGCGAGTAACTCTTCCGAGTCCACGCTTTAGGCTTGTCACCGGCAAGCCCTGGGGCGCCCCCGCCGCAACACGGCGGGAGTACCCCGGGGACCCGGCATCCCAGCAAAGATCACCTGGCGCCGATGAGTAAGGCGTACAGAACCACTCCAGGAGGACCCAGTGGCGAAGGCGAAGTTCGAGCGGACTAAGCCGCACGTCAACATCGGCACCATCGGTCACATCGACCACGGTAAGACGACCCTCACGGCCGCCATTACCAAGGTGCTGCACGACGCGTACCCGGACCTGAACGAGGCCTCGGCCTTCGACCAGATCGACAAGGCTCCTGAGGAGCGCCAGCGCGGTATTACGATCTCGATCGCGCACGTCGAGTACCAGACGGAGTCGCGTCACTACGCGCACGTCGACTGCCCCGGTCACGCCGACTACATCAAGAACATGATCACGGGTGCGGCGCAGATGGACGGCGCCATCCTCGTGGTCGCGGCCACCGACGGCCCGATGCCGCAGACCAAGGAGCACGTGCTCCTGGCCCGCCAGGTCGGCGTGCCGTACATCGTTGTCGCCCTGAACAAGGCCGACATGGTGGACGACGAGGAGATCCTCGAGCTCGTCGAGCTCGAGGTTCGCGAGCTGCTCTCCGAGTACGAGTTCCCGGGCGACGACCTTCCGGTCGTCAAGGTCTCGGCGCTCAAGGCTCTTGAGGGTGACAAGGAGTGGGGCCAGACCGTCCTCGACCTGATGAAGGCCGTCGACGAGTCCATCCCGCAGCCCGAGCGCGACGTCGACAAGCCGTTCCTGATGCCGATCGAGGACGTCTTCACGATCACCGGTCGTGGCACCGTCGTCACCGGTCGTATCGAGCGTGGTGTCCTCAAGGTCAACGAGACCGTTGACATCGTGGGCATCAAGCAGGAGAAGACCACCACCACGGTCACCGGCATCGAGATGTTCCGCAAGCTGCTCGACGAGGGCCAGGCCGGTGAGAACGTCGGTCTGCTCCTCCGTGGCATCAAGCGCGAGGACGTCGAGCGCGGCCAGGTCATCATCAAGCCCGGTTCGGTCACGCCGCACACCGAGTTCGAGGCCCAGGCCTACATCCTGTCGAAGGACGAGGGTGGCCGTCACACCCCGTTCTTCAACAACTACCGCCCGCAGTTCTACTTCCGTACCACGGACGTAACGGGCGTGGTGACCCTTCCCGAGGGCACCGAGATGGTCATGCCGGGCGACAACACCGTCATGACGGTCAACCTGATCCAGCCGGTCGCCATGGAGGAGGGCCTCAAGTTCGCCATCCGTGAGGGTGGCCGGACCGTCGGCGCCGGCCAGGTCACCAAGATCAACGTCTGATCATCCTCGGATGATCGGATCTGATCCGGCCTGGTAGCTCCCCGGAGCGATCAGCGAGGGCCCCGCTCGCCGTCCTTATGGACGGTGGGCGGGGCCCTTGTCTTTGCTCTGCGGGGTATTGCCGGGGGGAGCGGTGGGTCGGGTTGCGCTGCGATTGATCCCGCTGTACTTGGTCTGCCTTGTCGGCGCTCGTTTCAGGCACGAGGCCCGTGCCGTGCCGGGCCGCTTCGGATCGCCGGCCTCGGCGGTCCGGGGCAGGCGGCGGGCGCAGGTCGTGCGCGGGGCCGCTGGATCTGACGCGCCGATTGTTTCGAAAGGGCGCGGGAGTGATTGACGTGCACCCGCCACACCCCTAGCTTCTGATCGGTTTCCCGAACTGTGTTCGATATATCGGCCACTGTCCCCGCACGGACCTTCGGACCCTGGAGAGCAGATGAGTGCAAGCAGTACCAGCGGCAGCACCGGCCCCGGTCCCGCCCCCCGCCCCTCGCGGCGGCTGATCCTCGGCCTGGCCGCGACCGTACCGCTGGCTCTGACCGGAACGCTGGGTGCCGGCGCGTCGTCCGCGTACGCCGCCGACTCCGCCTATGTCATGGGCTACTTCACCGAGTCCCCGAACGGACTGGGGGACGACTACGGTCTGCACCTGGCCGTCAGCACCGACGGCCTCCAGTGGACGCCGCTGAATCAGAACAACCCCGTGGTCGTCCCCACCGCGGGCGCGGCCGGGCTGCGCGATCCGTTCATCATGCGCAAGCAGGACGGCACCTTCGTGGTCATCGCCACCGACCTCAAGGGCACCGACTGGAGCCGCAACAGCCAGTACATCCACGTCTGGGACTCCGCCGACCTGCGCACCTTCACCGGCTACCGGCTGCTGAAGCTGCACGACATGACCACCCACAGCTGGGCGCCCGAGGCGTTCTGGGACGCGGGGCGCGGCCGGTACGGGATCATCTACTCGTCCGTGAACTCCAGCGGCCACAACGTGATCATGGTGAACTACACCACCGACTTCCGGACGGTCACCTCCCCGCAGGTCTTCTTCGACCCCGGCTACGACGTCATCGACGGCGATCTCGCCGTGGGCGTGAACGGCGTCAACTACCTCTACTACAAGCGGGACCAAGGTCTGGTCGGCGCGCGGTCCACCACCCTCACCCCCGGCAGCTTCACCCCCTTCAGCACACCGGTCGCGCAGGGCGGCACCGAGGCGCCGACGCTGGTGAAGTCCCTGACCTCCGGCACCTGGTACCTGTGGGGCGACACGTACACGCCCAACGGCGTCTTCTACGCCTGGCAGAGCGGCGACCTCGCCGCGGGCACCTGGACCGCGCTGGACCAGCGCCGCTACACCCAGCCGGTCAACTCCAAGCACTGCACGATCGCGCCGATCACCGCGACCGAGTACGGCAACCTGGTGGCGCGGTGGGGCAGCCCCGCCTGGAACCGGCTGAAGTCCTACAACTACCCGGCCCGCTACGTCCGCCACGCCGACTACGTCGGCCGCATCGACCCCTACCCGTTCGACCCGTACACCGACGCGCAGTGGAAGCTCGTGCCCGGCCTGGCCGACAGCACGGGCGTGTCCTTCCAGTCGGTCGGCTACCCGAGCCGTTATCTGCGGCACTACAGCTACAACCTGCGGCTGGACGAGAACGACGGGACCTCGGCGTTCGCCGCGGACGCCACGTTCCACCGGACCGCCGGGCTGGCCGACGCCTCCTGGGCGTCCTTCCGCTCGTACAACTACCCGACGCGCTACCTCCGGCACGCCGACAACCTGCTGCGCATCGACCCGGTCTCCACCGCGACGGAGCTGGCCGACGCGACCTTCTACGTGGGCTACTAAGGGGCGGCGCCTCCGGGTTCGGCGACTTCCGCCAAGCTTCATCACTCGTCTCTCGCGGGGCATGGTCCTGACCATGAAGTGCCTCTATCGTCACTGCCGATCTCCAGCAGAGCGCGGTGGACCGCGACGGACGAGAGGTGTGGCTCGCGATGAGTGCGTTTTCCAGACGAAGTTCCAGGCAAGGTTCCGGGCGAAGCTCCAGAGGGAGTTCCAGAGGGAGTTCCGGCGGGGGCGTGGTGGTCGCCGTCGTCGGCGGGCTGATCGCTCCGTTCCTCGTCGGTACCCCCGTCGCGGGCGCCGTGTCCGCCGGTGAGGTGCGCAGTCCCTCCGCCTACGTCGATCCGCTGATCGGGTCGGCGAACGGCGGCAATACGTATCCCGGGGCCAATCTGCCCTTCGGGATGATCGCCTGGTCCCCGACCAGCACCGCCGGAGACCAGACCAACACCGCCGCCGCCAACGGCTATGCGTACGGCACGACGCGCGTCCGGGGCTTCAGCCTCACCCACGTCAACGGCGCCGGATGCCATCCGGGCGCGGCGGGGGACGTGCCGGTCATGCCGTTCGTGGGGGACGTGGACTCCTCGCCGAGCGCCGACACCAAGGACCAGAAGTACGCGGCGGGCTTCAGCCACGACAACGAGAAGGCCGAGCCGGGGCGTTACCGCGTGGGGCTGGACTCCGGCGTGAGCACCGACCTCGCCGTCAGCGAGCGGGCCGGCGTCGCGGACTTCACCTTTCCGGCGGACAAGCCCGCCAACCTGCTCTTCCGCGTCTCCAACTCCCTCAACGGCAGCCAGGACGCGCACGTCGACATCGACGCCGGGAACCGCAAGGTGACGGGGTGGGTGGAGACCGGCGCGTTCTGCGGACGGCGGGCCAACGGCGGCGAGAACAACCGCAAGAGCTACTACCGCCTCTACTTCACCGCGTCGTTCGACCGCGCCTTCTCCGGCGTCGGCACCTGGCGCGACGACAAGCTCGCGGCGGGCTCCACGACGGCCGACGGCGGCGAGGGATACCTGACGGGCGCGAACCGGGCGGGACGCGGCTCCGGCGGGTACGTCAGCTTCGACACCCGTGACGACAACGATGTCAGGATGCGGCTCGGCATCTCGTACGTCTCCCTGGCCGGCGCCGAGGCCAACCTGCGCGGCGAGATAGCCCCGCGCGCGAGCGCGGCGGACGTCGCGGCGGACGGGCGGGCCGCCTGGGACAAGAAGCTGCGCGGGGTGCGGATCAGCGGCGGCAGCGAGGCGCAGCGCACCACCTTCTACACCGCGCTCTACCACGCGCTCCAGCAGCCCAACCTGATCAGCGACCGCGACGGCCGCTACCCGGGCATGGGCCGCGATCCCGACAACAAGGCCGACGCCATGGGCGAGACGCGGCGCGTCGTGCGCGGGCAGGGCGCGCAGTACAGCAACTTCTCCGGCTGGGACCAGTACCGCGCCCAGGTGCAGCTGCTCGCGCTCCTCGAACCCCGGGTGGCGGGCGACTTCGCGCAGTCGCTGTTCAACTTCGCGCGCCAGAACGGCGGCGTCTGGGACCGCTGGGTGCACATCAGCGGCGCGACCCATGTGATGACCGGCGACCCCACGGCCGCGACCCTGGCCACCTTCTACGCCATGGGTGTCCGGAACTTCGACGCCGAGGGCGCCTTCGCCTCGCTCTACCGCCAGGCCACCGTCCCGCACCCGGACGGGCTGTCCGACGCGGGCTGCCCCGGCCAGTGCGAGGGCCAGCGCCCCAACCTCGCGCAGTACCTCGACTCGCACTACGCCGCGCAGGACGTGTGCCACTGCTGGGGCGGCGCCGCCGAGACGCTGGAGGACGCCGTGGCGGACTCGGCGCTCGCGCAGTGGGCGAAGCTGCTCGGCCATGAGGCGGAGGCCAAGGAGCTGGAGGCGCGCGGGAGTTACTGGCGCAACGTCTTCAACCCGCAAGCGGGCAGCGGTGTTGGCTATGCCCAGGCCAGGAACCTCGACGGCTCCTGGGTCACCCCCTTCGACCCCGCCTCCGAACGCGGCTTCGCCCAGGGCACGTCGGCCACGTACACCTGGATGGTGCCGCAGGACGTCCAGGGCCTGGCCGGGGCCATGGGCGGGCGCGAGAGCGCGGCGGCGCGGCTGGACGGTTTCTTCCACAAGCCCGACGGCTCGTGGTCGCTGCGCGGCGGTGACCCGCTGCGCTACGACGCCACCAACGAGCCGGGCATCCACGCGCCCTGGCTCTACAACGCGCTCGGACAGCCCTGGAAGACCCAGGAGACGGTGCGCGAACTGGTCGACGCCGTGTACGGGACCGGTCCGGCCGGCCTGCCCGGCAACGACGACCTCGGCACCATGTCCGCCTGGTACGTCTTCGCCGCGCTCGGCGTCTACCCGCAGACCCCGGGCCGCGCCGACCTGCTGCTGACGAGCCCGCTCTTCCCGCGCGCGGTGATCGCCCCGGCGGGGCGGCGCGGCGCCATCACGGTGAGCGCGCCGGACGCGACGGCCGCGAACCGGTACGTCGATTCCGTACGGCTCAACGGCCGTACCCGCGACGCGTCGTGGGTCGACGGCTCGCTCGTGCGCGACGGCGGCGCGCTCACCTTCGGGCTCACCGACCGCCCGAACACATCCTGGGCGACGGCCCCGGAGGGCCTGCCGCGCTGAGGCCGCCGACCGCGGGCCGTTCTCCGCGCGTCTCCGCGCGCGAGAGGCAGGAGGTGAGGGGGGAGGGGCGGAGTCGGGAGTCGGGAGGCGAGGGGCGAGGGGCGAGGGGCAGGAGACAGGAGGCAGGAGGCAGGAGGCAAGAGGCAATCAGGCCGGGAGTGTTGACGCTTTGCCAGCCATATACTTAGGTTTGCCTTACCTAAGTCCGCCTGGTTGTTCGATCGGTGGACCCCGCGCTGTGCGTTGAAAGGTGTCTGTCTCCATGCGCCCAACCGCTCTTCTCGCCCGCACCGCCCTCGTCGGCCTCAGCACCGCCGCCCTCACGGTCGGGCTCGCGGCCTCCGCCTCCGCCGCGACCGTCGGGCGCACCGTCACCGAGAGCGGCGTGACGTACAACCTCTCGGTCACCGCGCCCTCCACGGTCGCGGTCGCGGGGGAGAACGTCACGGTCACCGGCAGCGGCTTCAACGAGGCCCAGGGCATCTACGTCAGCCTCTGCGTCATCCCCGACGGCGTCGACCCGGCCGACCCGGCGACCTTCACCAGCAAGCCGACCCCGTGTCTGGGCGGCCAGGACGAGGCCGGCACCACCGGCGCCTCGCACTGGATCAACAGCGACTGGTACTGGCTGTCGCCGAACAACTCCTCGCCTTACGACGACGGCGGCAGCTTCTCCGTGCCGATCCACGTCAAGCCCACCGTCTCCAGCGGTGTGACCTGCGACCAGAACGGTGTGAAGTGCGCGATCGTCACCCGCGCCGACCACTACAACACCAACAACCGCAACTTCGACACCTACGTGCCGGTGACCTTCCAGTGAGATCACTCCACCCGGGAAACCTCTCCAAAAGAGGCCGCCTTCTCGCGGCCGCCGCCGCGGCGGGTCTGCTGATCACCGGTCTCACCGGTGCGGCGCCCGTCGCGGCGGCGGCCGTTCCCGGCTCGGCCACCGGGCCCACCGGTCAGACCCTGACCGTCTCGAACACCGAGAACCTCGCCCCGAAGGGCTCGACCGTCACCGTCAGGGGCACCGGCTACGCCCCCGACAAGGGTGTCTACCTGGCCTTCTGCGCCGTGCCCGAGAAGGCGGGCGAGCAGCCGACGCCGTGCATCGGCGGCGCCGACATGAGCGGGATCACCGGATCGTCCTTCTGGATCTCCAACAACCCGCCCGAGTACGCGAAGGACCTGGTCAAACCGTTCACCGTGGGCGCCGACGGGAAGGGCGAGTTCGAACTCAACCTCACCGTCAAGGCGACCGAGGGCGACATCGACTGCACGCGGCTGAGCTGCGCCGTGGTCACCAAGGCCGATCACACGCACTTCACCGAGCGCGACCAGGACGTCGTCGTCCCGGTCTCCTTCGGCAGTGGCACCGAGGAGCCGACCCCCGAGGTCCCCGAGGGGACCGTGCGTCACACCGTGGTCCGTACGTTCGACACCGCGGCCCGCACCGTGGTGGTGGATCCGGCCGACAGCCGCGTACGCACCATCACCAGCCCGGGGACCAGCACCTTCCTCAACACGTACGAGGGCGCTTCGGGCGAGCGGGTCGGCGAGGCCGTCGCCATCACCCCGACCACCGGCGCCATGGCGCTGGACTCCGCGGGGAAACGGCTCTACATCGGGCACACGGGCTCGGTGACGGTGCACGACTCCCGTACGGGAGAGGAGACCGGCGAGCCGATCACGTTCACCGGCAGCGTCGGCCACCTCGCGGTCGACCCGGCGGCCGGGCGGCTCTACGTCGCCAACCAGGCCACCAAGTCGGTCAGCGTGTACGACACCGCGACCCGGCAGCCCGTCGGCGCCCCGGTCGTCCTGCCGTTCGCGGCCTTCGGCCTCGCGGTCGACACCGAGAACCACATCGGCTACGCGACGTACGTGGGCGGCGCGGTGGAGAACGGCGGCGTCGTCTACCGCAACGTCCTCAACGCCATCGACGGCGCCACGGGCACACTGGCCTCCACGCTCAGCCTGGGCGACACCGCTCTGGGCAGTCAGGGCGTGGCCATCGACGGGAAGTCCCGCACCGGCTACGTCGCCAACCTCTCGGCCGGTACGGTCTCGGTCGTCGACCTGGCCGCGAACGAGGTGACCGGCACGCTCCCGGTCGGCGGCAACCCGAAGGCCATGGTCTACGACAACGCCACCGGGCTGCTGTACGTCGCCCGCCTCACCGGCACCACGGTCGCGGTGGTGGACCCGACCGCCGGGACCCCGGTCATCGACGCGGTGGAGATCGGCGGCAGCCCGACGGCCCTGGCCCTGGACCCCGCCCGGCACGGCGTCTACGCGGTGGCCGGCGGCGAGGTCCATCTGATCGAGCGCCAGGTCTCGCCGAAGGTCACGACGTCCCCCGAGGACACCACGGTGACGGTCGGCGGCGAGGTCGCGCTCACGGCGGCGGCCGAGGGCACTCCGTCCCCGGTCGTTCTGTGGGAGGTCAGCCCGGACGGCGGGCAGTCCTGGAACACGGTGGCGGACTCCGCCGACGCCACGCTCTCCTTCAAGGCCCTTGCCGCGCAGGACGGTTACCGCTACCGGGCGGCCTTCAGCAACGCGGTGGGCAGTACGCGGACGGCGGCGGCGCGGCTGACCGTGACGCCCGCTGACGACGGGGGCGGTACGGACGGGGGTGCTGACGGGGGTGCTGACGGTGGTGCGACCGACGGCGGTACGGAAGGTGGTACGGACGGAGGCTCGGCCACCACGTCCGGCGGCTCGACGTCAACCGGCTCCACGGCGGGCGGCTCCACGGCGGGCGGCAGCACCGGCGGCGAGAGCACGTCCGGCGGCTCAACCACCGCCGGTGGCACGGTCGGTGGCAGCACCACCGGCGGCTCCACCACGGGAGGCGCCGACACCATCGGCGGCTCCGGCGGCGGCCTCGCCTCCACCGGCAGCTCCGTCCTCCCGCTCGCCGGTACGGCGGCCCTGCTGATCCTGGCGGGCGTCGCGGCCGTGGTCGTACGCCGACGCCGTACCGCCACCACCGCCTGACACGTACCCGTACGGCAACCACAAACACACAACGAAACACACCACACCACACGCGACCGGCCCGGCGCCCCGAATCCCCAGGGGCGCCGGGCCGGTCGCATCCGACTCAAGAGGAAAGTACTTTCCTTTGTGGAAACCGGATGGCAGTATGGGGCAGGTCGCTCACGCGGGTCGCTCGCCCACGCAGCTTGCCCGCGTGGCGGCGCAAGGTGTCGAACAGTGATGAGAGAGCCGGGGAAACACGATGTCATCGCAGGAGATGAGCCGCGGACTGCCAGGCGGAGCAGACGTGTCCGCGGATTCCGCGGCCGAGGCCCTGCGGGACATCGACGCCGCCCGGGCGCGGGCCCGTCTTCGGGCGGGGCTCACGCCCGCGTGGTACGGCCCCGCGGCAGCCGCCGCCCTGATCGTTCCCGCGCTCGGGGAAGCCTGGGTCGAGAGTCTGGGCGGCTGGGGAGCGATCCTCTCGCTGCTGATCTCGCTCGCGGGCCTGGCCCTGTTGCTCGCGCTCGTCGGCGCTGCCAGGCGAAGGACGGGAGTGATGGTGACACTGCCCTGGTCCGCACGGCTGCGCCGGGCCGCTGTTCCGTTCCTGACGCTTCTCGCCGCGGGGAGCGCGACGTACGGGCTGTGCCGGCGGTTCGGGGCGGATGGCGCGGTCACCAAGGTCGCGCTGTTCACCGCACTGGGGCTGGGCACTTGGGTAGTGTTCGTCATCCGGAACACAACGATCCAGCAGCAGCTCCGGAAGGTTGGATGACCGCCACTCCCGAGCCGCGACCGTCTTCGATCGACGCGGCCATCAACCACCCCACCCGGCTGACGGTCGTCGCGTTTCTTTCCGCCTGCGACGAGGCCGAGTTCGCCACCGTGCGCGGCAGCTGCCAGGTGTCGGACTCCATGCTCAGCAAGATCGCCTCCGCCCTGGAGGCGATCGGCTACCTCACCGTCCGCAAGGGCTACGTCGGCAAGCGTCCCCGCACCTGGCTGTCGCTCACGCCCACCGGGCAGGAGGCCCTGGCCCGGCACATCGCGGCGCTCCAGGACATCGCGGCCACGGCCCGGAACGCGGGCATCCAGGCGACAGCCGTGCAGACTCAGGAGACGGGCGGGCCGCCGCACAGCTCTTAGGGCGCGGTGGCCCACCGGCCGGCCGGCCGGGGCGTGGCCACGCCCCGCCGGCTCCCTGTCGGGATCAGGTCGTAGTCGACGGCTTCCCGGCGGACGGCTTCCCGGCGGACGGCTTCTCGTCCGACGGCTTTTCGCGGAGGGCGTCGACGACCGCGCGCTCCAGGACCGCCGACTTGTTGATCAGGGTGCCCTTCTTGCCCATGGAGGTGTCCCTGATGAGGTAGCTCCGTTCGCCCAGGTACTCCAGGGTGGTCGAGTCGAAGATCCAGGCGGTGCGCCAACCGGCCCGCGTGTTGTCGCGGGCCACGCCGATCCCGTGCCGGCCGGCCGCGTCCACCGCGTCGGAGTCCACGGTCACGCCGGGGATCTTCGCCGCGGCCTTGTAGAGGGCGGCCGCGGTCTTCGGCGGCATCAGCGTCTCCACCAGCAGCTCACCGATGGTCTCGAAGGCGTCCTGGGCCTGGTCCCGGTCCTCGGCCGGGGTGTCGCGCGCGTCCTGGTCCCGGGTGATCTCGGTGGTGAGCCGCCGGAGCAGGGCGTCCGGGTCGGTGGGCAGCGAGGCCAGCCACGTGTACGTCGGCCGGTTCAGGCCCGCCGGATAGCCGACGGGGGTCTCGCCGTCCGGGACCCCGACGGTGATCGGGAAGTACGAACCGTCCTGGTGGATCAGGCCGACATCGATCACCGGCCCCGCCTTCTGCGACATCCAGACCTCACGCTCGCGGGGCTCGGTCAGTTTCACCGGGCCGCCGAATTCGCCCTCGTTGTCGCTCTGTAGTGACTTGACGTACACGAACTGGTCGTCGCCGACCGTCGGTTCGTCGCTCTTCCCGGCGACCGAGGCGATCCGGTCGAGCAGTACGGCCGCGCCGCGCGGGGCCGTGGCCCGGGAACTCGTGCCCGCGGTGGAGGATGCCGGAGCGTGGTCCCGGCCGGTCACGGCGAGCGTGGTCAGCAGCACCCCGCCCAGGGCCAGTCCGGCGGCGGGCAGCAGGACGGCGGGGCGCAGGAGGCGGGGCCGGGGGCGGGCGGTGGTGGCGCGGTCGCCGTCCTGGTCGATCAGACGCATCAGGGTGTCCTTGTGGTGGAGATGACGGCCCGGGGGCAGGTCCCGTTCGGCCGGGGCCGGCAGCAGCCGGGCCAGTTCCTCGTGTTCGGCCCGCTCGGGGCCGGAGGTGCGGTCGTTCATCGGGCTTCCTCCTGGATGGGCAGGGCCACGAACGCGGCCCTGCCCTCTGCCTCTCCGCGGCGGGGGCGGGGTTCCGTTCCTGATCGGACCGCTTCTCCGGGTCGCGCTTCCCGCGCTGACCCGTCCGGCGTCCGGCCGAGTTCCTCGTCGGTGAGCCGTCGCAGCCGGTTACGGGCGCGGGACAGCCGCGACCGTACGGTGCCCACCGGGATGCCCAGGGCCTCGGCGGCCTCGGCGTAGTCCAGCCCGGACCAGACGCAGAGGGCCAGCACCTCGCGTTCCTGGCGGCGGAGTCCGCCCAGCGCCTGCCGGACCGCGGCGATCCGCCGTGTGTCGTCCACGCGTCCGGCCGCGGCGTCCGCGATGTCCGTCACCGGTTCCGGGGCGGGGCGGCGGGCCAGGAAGGCCAGGCGCCGCCCGATACCGCGGTTGGCGTTGCGTGCCTTGTTCGTGGCGATTCCGAACAGCCACGGCCGCAGCGAGTCGCCCTCCGGCTCGACGGCGTGACGGGTGCGCCAGGCGGCCAGGAAGGTCTCGGACAGCACCTCCTCGGCGGTCGACCAATCGCCCGTCAGCCGGTAGGCGTGGTTGTAGACCGCCCGCGCGTACTCCTCGTAGAGCGCGGCGAACGCTTCGCGGTCGCCCGCCCTGATGCGTGCGCGCATGCGCTCCCGATCGTCCTGTTCATCACATCTCACACCACCTACCTCTCCGGTCGGACCGAGGGGTTCCCGTGACCCGCGCCACAGCACCCGCGCCACAGCACCCGTAGCCCGGCGCCGCTCAAGCGGCCCGCTGTTGGTCCGGGAGGTCGGCCGTTGCCGGGGCGCTCCTGAGGGTCAGCGCCTGTTGGGCCCCGGTGTCTGAGGTTTGCGGTGCCTGCGGTTTGCGGTGCCTGCCGGTGCCCGCGCCGAGCGGCTTGCTCGCGGGCACCGGCGTCGAAACGGGAGCCGCGCCGGCCTGGGGGTACGGGATCCGCTCCGCCTCGGCGAGGTGGGGTACGGCAGTCGCGGCGCCTCGCGCCCCTCGCACACAGCCCCGCCCGGCGCTCCGTGTCCTCGGAGTGCCGGGCGTTTCCCTACGAGGCCGCGAGTCGTCGTCGCGCGCGGGACGGGTTCAGCCGGTGCTCGCGCGCCGGCGTCGGCGGAGGGCGACGGCCGCGCCCGCCAGGGCCAGTGCCACGCCGGAACCGGCCAGCAGCGGGGTGACGGACGACGTCTCGGCTGCCTTCTGCTGGGGGCTGTAGCCGCTGGAGTACCCCGCCGTGTCGTACTCCGAACCGGGCAGCTTGTCGGCGTAGCGGGCCTTGACCAGCTTCTGGTAGTCGCTGAGTGACATCGACGCCTGGCCGGCCAGTCCCTGCCGGGCCTGGTCGTTGAGCGGCTCGACGGTGGTGAGCTTGAGCTGGTACCAGCCGCGGAGTTGCGGCTCGGTGAAGACCAGGGTGCCCACGGTGGCCTTGGCGGCGTACGTGACGTCGCTGTCGCCGTCGCGCACGGCCGCCAGGTGCCAGCCGCCGCCCTGGGTGGGGGCGAGCATGACGGTCGCGCTGCGGCCGTTGACGGTGGCGCTCAGCGAGGAGACCAGGGACGCCAGCTTCACCGCCTCGGTGGGCAGTGGCGGGACGGTGCCCGCGACGAATCCGGGAGTGATCTCGTTCAGCGCCACCGGGTCCTTGATCGTGAAGGCCGGGAGGCCCTGGCACGGCTCGGGCGTGTCGGGGAGCGTCCGCACCGTCCCGCCGGCGCTGTCGGTGGGCACCGGAATGCTCAGGAAGCGGCAGACGGCGTTACGGACGTCGGCGGACTTCACCACGTCGAGGGCGGCCTGGTAGTCGGGGATGTCGGCCGGGAGCGGGTCCTTGGCCAGGGCCGCGTGGGCCGGGCCGCCGACGGACAGCAGAGCGGACGTGCTCAGTGCGAGGACGATGGACAGGCGGGAGAAGCGAGAGCCGGCCCACCTGCTGGACGTTCTGGTACCGCTGGTGTCACTGGTGTCGCGCATGGAGGGCCTGCCTTAGCCGGAGATGCCGATGCGGGAGTGGGTCCACTTGGAAGAGCTGTTGCTCACGTAGTCGCTGTAGTTCCACCAGGTGTACGTGGCGGTGTCCGGCCACGGGTCCGCCACGGCGATCGTCTCGCGCGAGGTGTCGAAGCCGTAGACGACGTTCATGTGGCCACCGCCGGACGTCCACCCGATGCGGGTGCCGATCGGCCGGGCCGCCTTGACCTCGTTGTACACCTGGTCGAACGTGGCCGCGCTGTCCAGGCCCGAGCCGGGGTTGCGCATGCCGAGACTGTTCCAGCCCCTGGCCATGTCGCCGAGTGTGGCGGGCTGGTTGTCGCAGCCGTAGTAGGGCTGGGCCCGGTTGCAGAAGTCCGTCTGCGTGGAGCCGAACCCCTGGAACTTGGCGATCGTCAGGCCGGAGGCGACCCAGCACCACTGGGTCTTCTCCTGCTTGTACATGCCGATGTTGTCCTGACCCGCCTCGGCGTGAGCCGTACCGCCTGTCGGCGCGAGCAACCCCGCGGCGGCCAGCACGATGGCCGAAGCCGCGGGCCTGCACCTGAATCTGCCCATGTTCCTGCCTTCCTTTGTGCGATGAGACAAGCGGGGCAATATGGCAGGGATATGACAGCACATCACTTAAAGGGCGTATGGGCACCTTGCGGGAATGTAACCCGTAGTGGCTATTGGCTGGTTGATCACGAGATCAGGTGATCAGCTCCGGCGGGTGGCGTCGTGGCGCGGCTGTCGCAGTTGTGGAGCCGGCCCGGCCTTCCGCGCTCCCTCGATCAACACCCCTACCAAGCAACGAGCTTGGTTGGATTGGCCGGTGTGGCGGCTGTGGGGAACCTGGGCGCTACGGGATGATGGACCGCGTGCGGGCGTGGGGCGGCGGAGCCGGGTACCGGCGGTATGTGGCGCGGCCGGAGCCGGGGACGGGGCTCTGGTCGTGGGCGGCTGCGGTCGGGGCGGTCGGGGCGGCCGGGGCGGTCGGCGCCGGTGTCTGCGGCGCCCTCGGCTACGCGCGCGCCGGTGCCGGGCCCGTCGAGGTGGGACGGGACCTCGCGGTGGGATGGGCGTATGCCGGCGCGGGAATCGTGGCTCTGTGGCGCCGGCCGGCGAACCGTACCGGCGTACTGCTGCTCGCCGAGGGGCTGACGTGGTTCGTCGGCAACCTCCAGGGCTTCGGACAGCCGGTGGTCTTCGCCCTCGGGGCCTGGGGCGAGGCGCTGAATCTCGCCGTACTCGCCCATCTGCTGCTGGCCTTCCCCGAGGGCCGGGTGACCGGGGTCAGGGAGCGCCGTACCGTCGCAGCCTGCTACGGACTGGTGGCCGTGGGCGGCCTGGCGCGCGTACTGCTGTACGACCCGGCTGCCGGCTCCGACACCAGCTACCTGGTCTGCCGCGACTGCGACGGCAACGCGCTCCTGGCCGTGCCCGGCGCCACCGTCCTCGGCACCGACCTCTTCGACGCGGTCGACCTCTGCTACCGCTGGGCGGGCGCCCTGCTCACCCTGTGGATCTTCGTCCTGCTGGTCGGCCGCTGGCGTGCGAGCACCCCGGCGCGCCGCCGCATGCTGCTGCCCGCCGGGGTGTCGGTGGCCCTCGCGCTCGTGTTCGTCGGCTGGGAGATCCTGTACGTGGCGAACCCCGCCGTGCTGGGGGCGGCGGGCGCCGTGCTGACCGTGCCGTCGGATCTCTGCCAGGTCGCCGTTCCAGTCTCCTTCCTCCTCGGTCTGCTGCGGATGCGACTGAGGCGCGCCTCGGCCGGCAACCTCGTCATAGCGGCCGGAGCCGAACCTTCCCCGCGTCAGCTCCAGGAGGCGCTGCGCAACGTCCTCGGCGATCCCTCCCTGCGGATCGGACTGCGCGCGGGCGGCGGTCCGCCGGGTACGTACGAGGACCCGGACGGCCGGCCGATCACACTGCCCGCCGTACCGGCCGGGCCGGAGCCCGGGCCGAGAAACACCGTCCTGGTGCGCGGCGGGTCGGTCGCCGTGACGGGCATAGGGGACACCGGCCCCGAAAGCGGTCCCGAAAGCGGCCCCGAAAGCGGCGGCGAGCGCGTGCCGTTGGCCGTCATGACGTACGACAGCGCCCTGTGCGACGACCCCGCCCTGATGGACTCGGTCGCCGCCTCCGTACGACTGTGCCTGCGCAACGTGCAGCTCGCCGAACAGGCCGTCGGCAGCGACTCCCGGGCCCGCGCGCTGCACGCCCGGCTGCTGCGCACCGCCGACGAGGAACGCCGGCGCCTGGAACGGGACCTGCACGACGGCGCGCAGACCCGGCTGGTCCTCGCCCTGATGAACCTGCGCCGTGTCGGCGCCGAACTGCCCCACAGCAGCGATCCGTCGTTGCGCCTCGCCGTGACCGAGACGGAACAGACGCTCCGTCAGGCGCTTTCCGAGCTGCGGGACATCGCCCACGGCATTCACCCGGCCGTGCTCTCCCGCGCCGGGCTCGGCCCCGCGATCACCGCCCTGGCGGAGCAGGCCGCGCTGCCGGTCGTCGTCCTGGCCGAGCCCGGCCGGTTCCCCGAAGCGGTCGAGACGACGGCCTACTTCGTGGTCTCCGAGGCCCTCGCCAACGCGGCCAAACACGCCTCGGCGGGGGCCGTGTCCGTACACGTACGCCGTACCGGCCCCCGGCTGGCCGTCGAGATCACCGACGACGGCACCGGCGGCGCCGACCCGGCGGGCGGCAGCGGGCTGCGTGGCCTCACCGACCGGGTGAGCGCCGTCGGCGGGACGTTACGGGTGGAATCCCCGGCCGGGGGCGGCACCTTGGTCCGGGCGGAGCTGCCGTGCGAGTGATCGTCGCCGAGGACTCCGCGCTGCTGCGCCAGGGTCTCGTACGGCTGCTGACGGACCTCGGCATCGTGGTCGCCGCCGAGGTGGGGGACGGCGACGGGCTGCTCGCCCTGGTCGCAGCCGAGCGCCCCGACGTCGTGCTCCTCGACATCCGCATGCCGCCCACCCACACCGACGAGGGCATCCGCGCGGCGCTCGCGATCCGCGAGGGCTTCGCCGGTACGGGGGTGCTGCTGCTCTCCCAGTACGTCGAGACCACGAGCGCGGTGCAGGCGATGGCGCGCGACTGCCGGGGCTTCGGCTATCTGCTCAAGGACCGGGTCGCCGACGCCGGTGAACTCTCCGACGCGCTCCAGCGCGTGGCCGCCGGGGAGACCGTCATGGACCCGGAGGTCGTCGCCCGGCTCATGGGACGGCGCCGGGCGACAAACGAACTGGACGCGCTGACGCCCCGGGAGCGCGAGGTACTGGCGCTGATGGCGGAGGGCCGATCGAACGAGGCCATCACCGAGCGGCTGCGGATCAGCGGCAAGACGCTGGAGACGCACGTCCGCAACGTCTTCACCAAGCTCCTGCTGGAGCCCGATCTGGGCTATCACCGGCGGGTGTTGGCGGTGCTGGCGCATCTGCGGGCGTGACGGGCGCCGGCCGTCACGCTGGCGCCTGCGGTCGTGGCCCACCCCCGTAGGACCACGACCACAGGCGGATGGAACGCCCCCTCACCGTCGTGTTGGTCAGGTCAGACGGTGCGCAGGGCCTTCCAGGTGTTGGCGCCGACGATCCCGTCCGCACCGCCGGCCACCTTGAAGTCCTTCTGGAACTTCACCACCGCGTTGTGGGTGGCAGCGCCGAAGTCGCCGTCGACCCCTGACGAGCCGACGCTGTAGCCGAGGGAGAGCAGGAGGGCCTGGGCCTCCTTGACGGTGTTCCCCTTGGCACCCTTCTTGATGGTCGGAGGTGTCTTGCGGTTGTCGTAACCGCAGTACCAGTAGCCGCTCTGCTGCTTGCAGGCGGCCTGGACCGTCGCACTCGACTGAGGGGCCGCGGCGGCCGGGGACGCGGCGATCGCCGCCGTTCCGGCGGTCAGCGCGGAGGCGAGGACGACGGCCGTCGCCAGGCTGCGGACGCGGCTCTTGGACGTGAGGGTGGAGATGGTGGAGATGGTGGAGTTGCGGGACATCTTCGTATTCCTTCCGAAAGTGGCTTGATGGCCGGTGTGTTCGGCTGGTGACGAAGCTATGGGCGCCCGCGCGTGCGTACATCGGGGCAGACCCTGAGAAGGCGAATCGCGAGAAGTCGGGTCAGGCCGCTGGAGCCGCTTCCCGAAGCGCGCGTGACGCGAGGCAGCCGGGGCATTCGCCCGGCTCCGGCGACCGGTACGCGCGGTCGCAGCTGTCGCAGTTCTGGAGCGGGACCGGGCGGGGAGCCGTGGCGGCGCCGGGCGCGGCCGGGAGCGGGGGCGGCAGGAGCGCGGTGAGCCGGTGGGCCAGCAGGGCGGCGGGGTGGCGCAGGTCGGGCGGGAGGCTCGCGGTCAGGGTGCGGCGTACGGAGTCGGGCGCGGCGCCGCGCTCCAACCAGGCGGCGACGCCGGGGGTGAGGCGTTGTACGTCGCGCTCCGAGAGGAGAAGGCGCGGGTCGTCGCGGCGCAGCCCGGCGAGGAGGTCGGTGGCGGCGCGGGTGTGCTCGGGGTTCTCGGGGTTCTCGGGGGCGGGGTCGGGCGCCTGCGGGTGGGGGAGCGGGGGCGGGGTCTCCCGTACGACCGGCTCGGGCTCGCGCTCCGGCTCCGGCTCCGGCTCGGACTGGCACTCACACGCGGCCTCGGGCTCGCGCTTCGGCTCCGGCTCGGACTGGCACTCGGGCTCCGGCTCGCACTCGGGCTCGCACTCGGGCTCTTCGCGAGCGAGCCGTGCCAGCCGGGCGCGCGTGGCCTCGGGGTTGTTGTAGGAGATCGTCAGGCTGACGATCCGGCCCCCGGCGGTCCGTTCGCGACGCCGTTCGATGTACCCGTGCGCCTCCAACTCCCTTAAGGCGGAGGCGATCCGCTCCCGCCCCTCGGGGGAATGCGCGGCCAGCGTCCGGATGTCCACCGGCGAGCCCTCGGGCAGTGACTGGATATGAGTCCCCAGGCCGATCGCGGTGAACGACAACTCGCCATGCTGGGCGAGGTGGTTGCCGACGATCGTGTAGCCGGGGTCCTGGAATTCCTCGACTTTCGCCACGCCGGAGCCGGATCCGCGAACTAACTGAAGGGCGCGGGTGGGCGCACTAAACTGCTGCTCAGCCATCGGGAAGCTCTTTCTTCCTCAGTGGTCAGGCCCTCGATCGGGATGCCAGTCCCGGCCGGGGGCCGTCTCATGTCTGGGTGTTGCGTTGAGGCAGAGCCTGCCTCCCCAAACTCGCCAAAAGCCAGCCATTCAGGGCGAGATCACCCGTGTGGGTGACTCGAACCGGGAGGGGTGGGGTTTGGTTGGTTATTTCCCTGGGTTCTTTGGTCTTTTGACGTCCCGCAGCCCCAGGGCATGGCCCACCGGAGCCCGTGTTCACGGGCTCCGGATGCCCCGCCCATGGCGACGCGGGATCTGGTGCATCCGTACGGTCACCTGTACTGGATCGCGATAGCAGTAACAGGTGTACGAGTAGACCTCCTCGACCTCCAGGGGCGCCGGCGCGACGTCCCGCTCCCGGCTTTCCGCCCGCGCGTACACCACGCCCACGGCCAGGACGACGAGGCTGAGGGAGATCGAGGTGACTCCCCAAAGAGCCCGAGCGGTTATCGGATCCATGCGGCGGCCTCCTCGCCGTCGTCGGGGATGGCCAACTCGGCCCAGACGGTCTTGCAGGGCAGCGGCCCCGACGTCACGCCCCACCGATCGGCGAGCGCCTCCACCAGCAGCAGCCCGCGCCCCGACTCCGCGCACGCGGGGAGCGACCGGCCGGTGGCGGGCAGCAGCGCGCCCTGGGTGTCGGTCACCTCGATCCGGAGCACCTCCGGCGTCGGCCGACGCAGAACGAGGCGGAAGTCCCGGCCCGGCGTACGGCCGTGCTGTACGGCGTTCGACGCCAACTCCGCGACGACCTGCGCCGCCGCGTCGAAGGGCAGCCCCCACGAACGCAGTTGCTCCACGGCCAGCAGCCGCGCCAGCCGGGCGCCTCTGCGGGTGGACGAGAACTGGACGCGGAACTCCTCGGAGAACGGCGCGGATTGGGTGAGCGGCACGTGGCCGGCGTCGAAGCCGCTGTCGACGATTTCGTGGTTCACGTCACACAGCGTGGCCGGATCCGCATAGCCTGAACAGTCACATATCCCTTACGGACGGTGATGTGTACAGCTCCAGCGCGTTTCTGTCCGGGCTCTGTCCGGGTCGCGCGCCGTGACCTTCCGTGGGGCCAAGGGGATTGAGCCATGACGGCACGATTTCGGAGGTGTACGAAGTGGGTGCGGACAGCAACGCCAAGGGCAAGGACTTCACGACGGACGGCGCGGACGAGCCGGACTGGGAGGCAGACCCGGACGACGACTCGCGGCCGGTCATCGTGGCGGTGGGCCGCCAGATCAAGCTGTGGCGCGTATCGGCGGGACTGAGCCAGGCGGAGTTCGGCGTCGCGCTCGGGTACGGCGAGAACCAGATCTACAAGGTGGAGGCGGGCAAGCGCATCCCCAGGCCGGAGTTCCTGGACAAGGCGGACAGGATCCTGGGCGCGGGCGGCAAGATTGCCGAGATGAAGGTGGACATCGCGGAGGCGAGGTACCCGAAGAAGGTCCGTGACGTGACGAAGCTGGAGGCGGAGGCCGTCGAACTGGGCGCGTACGGGAACCACAACGTGCCGGGCCTGTTGCAGACGGAGGAGTACGCGCGGGCGCTCTTTGACGTCCGGCGCCCTCCCTTCACGCCGAACGACCGTGAGCGGTATGTGGCCGCGCGGATGGCCCGGCAGGCGATCTTTGACCGTACCCCGCAGGCGACGCTCACTTTTGTCCAGGAAGAGGTCACGCTACGGCGGCCCATCGGAGGCAGAATGGTGTTGCGCCGACAACTCGAACATCTTCTGGAACGAGGGCAGTTGCGCCACGTCGAGATCCAGGTGATGCCGACGGACCGTGAGGACCACGCCGGAATGGGTGGAGAACTCGAAGTGGTGAAGCTCAGGGACGGCTCGACAGTGGGGTGGACGGTGGGGCAGCTCACCAGCCGGGTGCTCTCCGACCCGAAAGACATTCAGATCCTGGAAATGCGATATGGGATCATCCGATCGCAGGCTCTCAGCCCACGGGAGTCGCTGGCCTTCATCGAGAAAGTGCTGGGAGAGACATGATCCGTGAATCCAAGCTGAACTGGTTCAAGAGCAGCTACAGCGGCCTCAGTGACAACGACTGCGTCGAGGTAGCCGCCACCCCGCGCACCGTCCACGTCCGCGACTCCAAGGACACCCAGCTCTCGCACCTCGGCTTCGGTCCCGGTGCCTGGGCCGACTTCGTCTCGTACACCTCGGAGAGGTGATCGGTATGTCCTTGGAGTCCGAGCTGAACTGGTTCAAGAGCAGCTACAGCGGCAGCGATGACAACGACTGCGTCGAGGTGGCCGCCACCCCTCGCACCGTCCACGTCCGCGACTCCAAGGACACCCACCGCTCCCACCTCGGCTTCACCGCCCCGGCCTGGGCCGACTTCGTCTCGTACACCTCGGAGCACTGACCCCCGTAGGCCGGGTGAGCGGCAGCCCGTATCCATATGCCCGTCCTGTTGGACGGTGCTGAGCGGGTGCTGTTAGCTGACAGACGGCCTCGCTGCGCCCGGCGGGCCCCGGACGAGCGAGCGAGGTGCCCAGTGCAGACCCCCCGCCTGGAGGAAGTGCGCCTCACCTCCTTCAAGAGCTTCACCGACCAGCGCCTGTCCCTCCAGAACCTCACCCTCCGTATGTCCTCGGGTGCCACTCTTTGTGCCGGACAAGACAAGCGCCGGCCGCCTGGTGCATCAAGCAGCTGAACAGGTGTTGTCTGCCCTCCGGCAGGCTTTCCTGCTGGACCCGGTCCCGCACCTCATGCGTCAGTACGTGCCGGAGCGGGACACCGAACTGCGCCGCAGCGCCGACAACCTGAGCGCGGTGGTGGGTGAATTGCGGAGCAGCGCCCCGCAGGCTTTCGGTCGGCTCAAGAAGCTGATCAGCGGGATGCCGGAGAATCCGGTGGTCGACATCGACACGGTCGTCACCTCGCTCGGAGACGTACAGCTCGTGCTCCAGGAGTCAGGGTTCCACGGCGCCGTACATGAGGTCCCTGCTCGGTTGCTCAGCGACGGCATGCTGCGATTCCTCGCCTTCGGTACGGCCCTGCTCGACGCGCCCGATCGCGGCGGTGAGATGGACAAGGGCCGTCCCGCACGGCTCCTCGTGATCGAGGAGATCGAGAACGGGCTCTACCCCACCCAGGCGGCGCGGGTGCTGCGTCTGATGAGGGAAGAGGCCCAGCAGCGCCGTATCGAGGTTCTCTTCACCACCCACAGCCCCGCCCTGCTCAACGCACTCACCGCGCAGGACCACTCAGGGGTTGTTGTCTGCACCCGTGATCCGGACTCGGGGGAGAGCAGGCTGACGCCTCTCACGGAGCTGCCCGGGTACGTGGACCTTCTGGCAGCGGGCGACCTGGGGGACGCGGTCGCCAAGGGACGGCTACCGGACGCCGTACGTCCCCGGGACGCGGAGACGATCAGCGTCGAGGACTTCTTGAGGAGCCTGTGAGCAAGCAGCGTCGGCCGGGCTCCGGCCTTGAGCTTCCCGTTGTCGACTTCCTTGACACGTCCGTCTTCGTCGAGATCCTCGACGTTCCGTACATGAACGACCACAGAGCCGACGTGCTCGCCGAGATGGACCGCCGACTCTCCGACCGCGTCCAGTTCATCCTGCCCACCGCGACGGTGGTCGAGACCGGAAACCACGTCTTCCAGATCAAGGAAGGCGCCGCCCGGCGCCGGTGCGCCGCCATGTTCATGAGCATGCTGCGGAAGACCGCGCTCGGTGAAGCTCCCTGGGTACTGCACGAGCGCACCTGGGACAGCTCGCTCCTCATGTCCCTGTGCGACGGCGGGGTCACGGGCATGGACCTTGTCGACCACGCCGCGCGGCAACAGCTCGGTACGGGCGATCTGAGCATTGTGGTGGAGCGCGACCTTTCGTCTCGTACGCCTCGGAGCACTGACCCCCGGCCCTTTCGCGCCTCGTACGCGTCCTTGCCGCGGCTGGTAACGCTCGGGAATCATCGGCATTCGGAACGTATCCGATGGGCGAGGGGAAGCTGTCGATGTCCGCTGTACCTGTACGCCGAGACTGGGCCGATCGCGCGGTCGCCGGGGTCGCGTCACCGTTGCTGAACGGGATCATCGGGGTCGCGGGAGTCGCAGTCCCGGTTGCCGCCTGGGTGAACGACAAGCTCAACACGAATGTCCTCCTCGCTGTGGAGACGGTCCTGCTCCTGTTCGCGGTGGCCAGCCACATGTGGCTGCGGAGGATCTACGTTCAGTTACGGAGAGCCAACAGCCACGACATGTCCGATGCGCAGTTCTTCGATCTGGTCCGCTCACAGCTGGAGAGGGAACTCATCGCGGACTTCGGGGAGATCGCGGACGGGCATCTACAGGTGTACGCGTCCGAGGTGCCCCGGTTGTCGGTCCTGCTGTTCAAGGTGCTTATCGAGTCCGACTCCCAGCCGAGGCGCGTACTCGCCGCAGATCTGACGACCAACCCGAACCTCCTGACGCAGCGCCGGGAGTACCTCGCGGTCAACCGCCGGCTCATCGAGTCCGGCGGTACGGTTCAGCGGCTCTTCATCGGGTGGGCCGAGGACCTGGCACGGGAGTCCTACGCGCAGTCGCTGACGCAGCTGATCAATCACCACCGCGCTCTCGGCGTGCAGTGCGGCATCGCCGTACGCGACCGCCTCCGGGCCGAACAGGCCGTCGACTTCGTTGTCGTTTCCGGGGCGGCCGTGCTGGTGGAGGAGGAGCAGGGCGACGCCGACTACACACACGGCCGGTCCTCGGTCTACTTCAAGCAGGTCGACCGCTGGACCGGACGCTTCGAGTCCATCTGGAGCCATGGCGCGGACTCGGCCCCCTTCGTCTTGCAGTCCTACGAGGCCGTGGTCCGTCCGATGCTCGACGCCGGCGTCTGGGATGCGGCCAGGGTCCGGGCAGCCGTAAGCGAGCTGTGAGCTGCGATCACGGGACGGCTGGGGCGGCAAGCACCCGGACCGGGTGCTGCCCCTCTCGGTAGAATGGGCGCAACCAGCCGGTCTGCGGGGCCGGTGTGAGTCGGAAAGCGGTTCTCGCCAGCCATGTCGCATCTCTCGATCGCCAAGACCCATGGGTCACGCAATGACATCTTCGTCATCGACGGAGCCCCGGACGATCACTTCGCCTCCGGGGACGTAACCCGCGCGGTCGAGCGGCTGTGCGACAGAAAGCTGGGCCTGGGAAGCGACGGCGTGTACTTTCTCGCCGACAACGGCGACGGGTCGGCCCGAGCGTGGTTCTTCAACCCCGACGGCTCGCCCGCACTCCTCTGCGGCAATGGCATGCGCTGCGCGGGTCGGCTGCTGCTGGACAAGTACGGTGCGGATTCCGCTGTCGTGCACACCGGGCCGTACAGCTTCACTGTCCGTAACGCGAATTTCACCCCGCAGGGCGTGCGGCAGGTCGCTGTCGAGTTGCCTTCCGTCGAGTTCTCCCCGGCCGAGCCGCTGGTGGCCGGGGTGCGCCGGCCGTTCGTCGGTCAGGTTTTCCCGCCCTTCCACACCGAGCGCGCCGTGACCGCGCTGGCCGTCCCCAACTCGCACCTGGTCACCGTTGTCGACGCGTACGACGAGGCGGAGCTGGTCGAGACGGGCAGCAGGGTCGCCGCCGATCCGGAGGCGTTCCCGATCGGGGCCAATGTCTCCTTCGTCCTGCCCCTGGCCGACGACGAGGTGTTCGTCCACACCTTCGAGCGCGGCGCGGGACTGACGCCGTCCTGCGGCTCCGGGGTGGCCGCCTCCCGCGCGGTGACCTCGCGGCTCGGTCTGGTCGACCCCGACGTGGCGCTGTTGATCCGCAACCCTGGCGGTCCCGCCCGTTCCTGGCTTCAGGAGCACGAGGGCCGGTGGCAGCCGGTTCTCGAAGGCAACGCCACGGTGGTCTACCGCACGGAGATCGACCCCGCGGCGCTCTTGAACGACGGTCCGCTGGAGATCACGGGCGAGACCTATCTTTCGGAGATCGAGGCATTCGACGCGCTGTTCCAGGAGAATCTGAAGGCGTTGCGTGCGGCCGGAGTCAGCCCGACCATCATCTGATCCGCAGGGGACGGGCGGGCTCATGGACATGAGGAATGGGACATGCTCATCCCCTTAATGATCATTGTGGCCGGGATCGTCCTGCGGCAGGTCGACCGGTGGTGGTTCAGCCCCGCCCGAGGTGATGATCCCCCGGGATCGCTGCATACGGTCATGGCGGCGCAGCGCCGACGGGCCAATGACGTCACGCCTGTGCTGCTGCTGGCGGGGCACTGGCTGGAAGTGGCGGGCTGGTGGGTGCTGGCGGTCCGTACGGGGCCGGTGGGCTGGGTCGCGGTCACGGTGGCGGTCGCGGTGAAATTTCGGCATCTCCAAGAGGTCAGCCACTTCGCGGTCCACGGGGTGCTCACGCGGAGCGCCAAGGCGGGCACCGCGTGGACCGAGGCGACCGTCCACGCTCCGCTCGGCTTCGTGCCGGTGCCCGTGCGGCGCGAGAAGCACGTACGTCAGCACCACCCCAACGCCACAGTCGCCGGAGTCGATCCCAACCTGGCGGAGTTGCACCGCGCCGGTCTGCTCCCCGGGGCACGTCCTTTTCGGTTCGCCCTGGCCGTGGTACATCCTCTGACGCCCACGGGCCTCGCGCACACATGCCGAACCCTGGCCACCACGTTGCGGCCACGGAGGGGCTCGTGGTGGCGACTGCTCGCCTTCGCAGCGGTTCCGGTCGCGGCGGGCCTCCTCGTCGGCTGGCCCGCCGCGCTCTTCGGCTTCCTGCTGCCACGGCTCCTGCTCTATCCGCAACTGGCGTGGATGAGCCTGCTGGTGGAGCACCGCTGGTTCGACGCCGAGCCCGCCGCCGGAAGCCCGGCGGCCATCGAGGCCGCCCGCTGCCTGCGCCTCTACCCCCGGAGCCCGGTCCTGGCGCTGCTGGCCCGGGGGACATGGCTTCCGAACGGGGATCTGTTCCACTACGCCCACTCCGTCCATCCGGCGGTGCGCTGGAACTACCTCCCCGCTCTGGAACGGAGCATCGGGAATCCCGAGTACACGCCGCAGGCGTTGCTGCTGGGGCGGTCCGCAGTGATCATTCGCCATCACCGGGCACTCGGCGGGAGGCGTCATGAGGACGGGGGTCGCGCGCCTACGAAGTCGTCGCCCGCGCGGCCGCGTGCGCGTTCTCTGAGCGGACCGGAACGGCTGCGGTAAGTCGTCCAGCGCCCTGGACGTGCCCGCAGGGCCGCAAGGCTCAGTGTGTGGCGGTGGCGGTTTTGGTGGTGGGGAGGGGCTTGCCCAGCATCGTGCAGACCGCCGCGTCGGCCAGGGCCTTGTTCGCGGGGGCGGCGGCGGGCAGCCTGACGCCCAGGTTGGTGGAGGTCAGGACCGTGACGCTGCGGCTGCCTGTGCGGTCGGTGTAGATCTCGCTGCCGTAGCCGGGCAGGCCGCCGGTGTGGCCCCATACCGTTCCGCAGGGGGTGCGGACCTCCATCAGGCCCAGCCCGTAGCGGTCGCCCTTCGGGTCGGCGGCGTCCTGCGCGACGGTGGTGCGCATCTGCTTCATCTGGGCCGGAGGCAGCAGCTTGCCCGACATCAGGGCGGTCAGGAAGCGGTCCCAGTCCTGGGCGGTGGAGACCATGCCGCCGGAGGCCCCGGCCCAGCTCGGGTCGATCCCCGTGACATCGACGTGGTCACCGCGCGCCGGGCCCGCGGGGCCGAGGCCCTCGGGTGCGCCGGGCGGCAGGAGCGGGGCGAGGTGCTCGGCATCAGGCTCGTAACCGGTGACATGGCCCCGGCCGGTGCGCCAGCTCGCGTCGGTGGACAGGTAGGTGTCCTTCATGCCGAGCGGCCGGATGACGCGCTGTTCCATCAGGTCGGCCAGCGGCTGCCCGGTGGCCTTCTCCAGTACCAGACCGAGCGCCACGTAGTTGGCGTTGCTGTAGAACCACTCCTCGCCCGGCGCGCCGCGGGTCTCGGCCAGGGCCAGCAGCTGCTCGGGGGCCCATGCGCGCTGTTCCAGTCCGAGGAGGGAGGGCAGGAACTCGGGCACCAATACGAAGTCGTCCAGGCCGCTGGTGTGGTTCAGGAGCATCTCGACGGTGATCCCCTGTCCGCCCGGAACCAGGCCGGGCAGCCACTTCTCGACCGGGTCGGCAAGGCGGATCCTCCCCTCGGCGACCAGTTGCAGGACCAGGGTGGCCGTCACGGTCTTGGTGTTGGAGGCGACCCGGAACTGGTCGTTCGTCCTGAGGACGTGGTCGGCCCTGGTCCAGGCCGCCTGCCGGGCGATCTCCACGACCGGTCCGTGGCCCCGGTCGACCCGCACGATCGTCCCCAGTGAACCGGTGTCCGCGGCCTCCTGCGCCAGCTCGGCGAGCTGCTTCACCTGCGACTGCCGTGCCGTGCCGGGGCTGGTGTCCACCGGGTGGGCCGGGCTCGCGGAGGCCGTGACCGCCGCCGTCGCGGTGATGGCGGTGGCCAGTGTCAGCGCCACCGCCGCCGACAGACTCCTGCGGCGCGTCGACTGCGTGCGTGTACCCATGTGCGGACTCTCCCGAGCAGAGGCCGGGCTCCGGTCGAGCCCGGCGGTGAGCAGCCCCGCGGCGCTCACCGCCGGGCTGCTGCTGACAGGAAGAACTCTGCCGACCGCACGACGGGACGGCCATCAGGCAACCACCCATCCGTGAAAGGGGGTTACCCCCCTCTCGGCACAGGAGCCACCGGTACGGCAGCCACCGGTACAGGAGCCACCGGCACGGGAGCGGGAGCCGCCGGCACGCGAGCCGCGCGGCTGCCGGTCAGAGCCAGTCCCAGCTGACGTTGATCCGGCCCGCGTTGAGGTCGCCTATGCGGGAGAACGCGGCCGGGCTGAGGTCCACGTCGTTCGTGGCGCAGCCCGCGCAGCGGTCCACGACCGTGACCGTCACCGAGCCGAGTGGGCCGTTGACCTGTAGCTGCCGTCCGCAGACGGGGGAGTTGTTGGGGTTGGGGTACGTGCCGTACACGCCGGGCGAGACGGCGACCACCAGCTCGCCGTCGTTGTTGTTCCAGCCGCAGGCGCCGAGGCCGGTGTTGTACCAGGTCGCCTGGCCGGCGATCCGCGCCGTGTCCGGCGCGGCGGTGGCGGAGGTCGCGGTGGCGCCGAGGGTGCCCAGGGCCAGGGCGGTCGAGGCTCCGGCCAGCAGGGCCGTGGGGATGCGGGACATGGCGGAAGCGCGCGAGGTGCGGGACATGCGATCGACCCCTTCGAACAGGTGGGTGTGTTCGGGAGTGGCGCCAGTCGTCCGGTGGAAGCGGTGGGGGGAGTGGGGGGCAGCGCGTGGCCGTGCTCGGTCCGTGTCTGGTCCGGACTAATGATGCGCACGGGGCCACCGCTTTCCCAGAGGGCCTTTTCCGCCACTCCTGGCAGTGCGTACTCCTGGTCACCTCGCGTGACGGTCCGCGTGCGCAAGGTCGCGGACAATGGCCGTCGGTGGTGCGTGTGGATTGACCGATCCGGTCGTGGGGTACGCTTCTGCACCCTGATTGGCCAGGGCCGAGGCGCCTGTGGCACACTGTTCAGGTTGCTCGGTTGAGTGCCAATGCTGCGCGCCTCCCGCCGGGAGGACCGGAAGCGAGTCCCACAGTACTCGTCGCCCCAACTGCCTTACGGGCAGCGCTGAGGCGGACGTACGGGAATCTTCCGGGAAGTGTCAGTGGGGTACCAATCAGGCTCCCGGTGGCTGAACGCGTTCGTTATTACTACTGACGCGGCTCGACCCCGGCTCGCGGACTTGGGCCGCACCCCTCGCAGGGAAAATCCTTCGGGAAATTTTCGCGGCAGGGATGCGACACGCCCGACCGCGTGGGTCGGAGAAGAGCCCGGAACTACCGGGTCCCAGAGCGTTACGAGAGACAGGACTACGAAGCAGCCATGGCGGGACAGAAGATCCGCATCCGGCTCAAGGCCTACGACCACGAGGTCATCGATTCCTCGGCGAAGAAGATCGTCGAGACGGTGACGCGTACTGGTGCGTCGGTCGCGGGCCCGGTGCCGCTGCCCACTGAGAAGAACGTGTACTGCGTCATCAAGTCGCCGCACAAGTACAAGGACTCGCGCGAGCACTTCGAGATGCGCACGCACAAGCGCCTGATCGACATCCTCGACCCGACGCCCAAGACCGTTGACTCGCTGATGCGCCTGGACCTTCCGGCCGGCGTTGACATCGAGATCAAGCTCTGAGAGGCGCGGAAGAGATGACTAAGCCGATCAAGGGTGTCCTGGGCGAGAAGCTCGGCATGACCCAGGTCTGGGACGAGAACAACCGTGTCGTCCCGGTGACCGTGGTGAAGGCCGGGCCCTGTGTCGTTACCCAGGTCCGTACGAATGACAGCGATGGCTACGAGTCGGTCCAGATCGCCTTCGGCGAGATCGACCCTCGCAAGGTGAACAAGCCCCTCAAGGGCCACTTCGCCAAGGCCGACGTGACCCCCCGCCGCCACCTGGTGGAGCTGCGCACCTCCGACGCGAGCGAGTACACGCTCGGCCAGGAGATCACCGCTGCCGCGTTCGAGTCCGGCGTCAGGGTTGACGTCACGGGCAAGAGCAAGGGCAAGGGCTTCGCCGGTGTCATGAAGCGTCACAACTTCAAGGGCCTCGGCGCCGGTCACGGCACCCAGCGCAAGCACCGCTCTCCCGGCTCCATCGGTGGCTGCGCCACCCCGGGTCGTGTGTTCAAGGGCCTCCGCATGGCGGGCCGTATGGGCAACGAGCGGGTCACCACCCAGAACCTGACCGTTCACGCCGTTGACGCGGAGAAGGGCCTGCTCCTGATCAAGGGTGCGGTTCCTGGTCCGAACGGCGGCCTCGTCCTGGTCCGTACCGCGGCCAAGGGGGCCTGAGGTAACTGATGAGCACCGTTGACATCCTTTCGCCGGCAGGCGACAAGGCCGGGACCGTCGAACTCCCTTCGGAGATCTTCGACGCCAAGGTCAGCATTCCGCTGATCCACCAGGTCGTAGTCGCCCAGCTGGCCGCTGCCCGACAGGGCACGCACAAGACCAAGACCCGCGGCGAAGTCCGTGGCGGTGGCAAGAAGCCGTACCGCCAGAAGGGCACCGGCCGCGCCCGTCAGGGCTCGACCCGCGCCCCGCAGTTCGCCGGCGGTGGCGTCGTCCACGGCCCGCAGCCGCGTGACTACTCGCAGCGGACCCCCAAGAAGATGAAGGCCGCCGCCCTGCGCGGAGCCCTCACCGACCGGGCCCGTCACTCTCGTATCCACGTCGTCTCCGGCCTGGTCGAGGACGCGGTGTCCACGAAGGCCGCCAAGACCCTGCTGGGCAAGATCAGCGAGCGCAAGAACGTGCTCCTGGTCGTCGAGCGGGCCGACGAGGCCGCGTGGCTGTCCGCCCGCAACCTGCCCCAGGTGCACATCCTGGCGCCGGGCCAGCTGAACACGTACGACGTGATCGTCTCCGACGACGTGGTCTTCACCAAGGCCGCTTTCGAGTCCTTCGTGTCTGGCCCTTCCAAGGCCGATGACAACGAGGGGAGCGAAGCCTGATGGCCGCCGAGATCACCAGCAAGACCTTCACGGACCCGCGCGACATTCTTGTCAAGCCCGTGGTCTCCGAGAAGAGCTACGCGCTGCTCGACGAGAACAAGTACACGTTCATCGTGGCGCCCCACGCCAACAAGACCCAGATCAAGCAGGCCGTGGAAGCGGTCTTCTCGGTCAAGGTCGCCGGGGTCAACACGATCAACCGCCAGGGCAAGCGCAAGCGCACCCGCACCGGTTTCGGCAAGCGCGCCAACACCAAGCGCGCCATCGTGACCCTTGCCGAGGGCGACCGTATCGACATCTTCGGCGGCCCGACCTCCTGACGGAGGTCGAGACGTCCAGGATCCGGAATATTTCCGAGGACTGAGAGACAATGGGTATCCGCAAGTACAAGCCGACGACCCCGGGCCGTCGTGGCTCCAGCGTCGCCGACTTTGTCGAGATCACGCGGTCCACGCCGGAGAAGTCGCTGGTCCGCCCGCTGCACAGCAAGGGCGGCCGTAACAACGCCGGTCGTGTGACCGTTCGCCACCAGGGTGGTGGACACAAGCGTGCCTACCGCGTGATCGACTTCCGTCGTCACGACAAGGACGGCGTGCCGGCCAAGGTCGCGCACATCGAGTACGACCCCAACCGCACCGCTCGCATCGCGCTGCTGCACTACGCAGACGGCGAGAAGCGCTACATCATCGCCCCGGCCAAGCTGAGCCAGGGCGACCGGGTTGAGAACGGCCCCGGCGCCGACATCAAGCCGGGCAACAACCTCCCGCTGCGCAACATCCCGGTGGGTACGACGATCCACGCCATCGAGATGCGTCCCGGTGGCGGAGCGAAGATCTCCCGTTCCGCGGGTGCTTCGGTCCAGCTGCTCGCGAAGGAAGGCTCTATGGCCACCCTTCGTATGCCCTCCGGCGAGGTCCGGATGGTCGACGTCCGCTGCCGCGCCACGATCGGCGAGGTCGGCAACGCCGAGCAGTCGAACATCAACTGGGGCAAGGCCGGCCGTATGCGCTGGAAGGGCGTTCGCCCGACCGTCCGCGGTGTCGCGATGAACCCGGTCGACCACCCGCACGGTGGTGGTGAGGGCAAGACCTCCGGTGGTCGCCACCCGGTCAGCCCGTGGGGTCAGAAGGAGGGTCGTACTCGCTCGCCGAAGAAGGCAAGCAGCAAGTACATCGTCCGCCGCCGCAAGACGAACAAGAAGCGCTAGGAGCGGGTTTAGATGCCGCGCAGTCTCAAGAAGGGGCCCTTCGTCGACGGACACCTCATCAAGAAGGTGGATGTCCAGAACGAAGCAGGCACCAAGAACGTCATCAAGACCTGGTCCCGTCGCTCGATGATCGTCCCGGCCATGCTCGGCCACACGATCGCGGTGCACAACGGCAAGATCCACGTCCCGGTGTTCGTCACCGAGTCGATGGTCGGCCACAAGCTCGGCGAGTTCTCGCCGACTCGCACCTTCCGCGGCCACGTCAAGGACGACCGGAAGTCGAAGCGCCGCTAACGCGGGGTGACTGACTATGACTTACACCGAAGGGACAACCATGGAAGCCAGGGCCCAGGCGCGGTACATCCGCGTCACGCCCATGAAGGCCCGCCGAGTGGTGGACCTCATCCGTGGCATGGATGCCACGGAGGCTCAGGCGGTCCTGCGCTTCGCCCCGCAGGCCGCGAGCGTGACGGTAGGCAAGGTGCTCGACAGCGCCATCGCCAACGCCGCTCACAACTACGACCACACCGACGCCTCTTCGCTGGTCATCAGCGAGGCGTACGTGGACGAGGGTCCGACCCTGAAGCGGTTCCGGCCGCGCGCCCAGGGCCGGGCCTACCGGATCCGTAAGCGGACCAGCCACATCACCGTGGTCGTCAGCAGCAAGGAAGGAACCCGGTAATGGGCCAGAAGGTTAACCCGCATGGGTTCCGGCTCGGTATCACCACGGACTTCAAGTCCCGTTGGTACGCCGACAAGCTGTACAAGGACTACGTCAAGGAAGACGTTGCCATTCGTCGCATGATGACGAAGGGCATGGAGCGGGCCGGCATCTCGAAGGTCGAGATCGAGCGCACCCGCGACCGAGTCCGCGTGGACATCCACACCGCGCGTCCGGGCATCGTCATCGGCCGCCGCGGCGCCGAGGCGGACCGTATCCGCGGCGAGCTGGAGAAGCTGACCGGCAAGCAGGTTCAGCTCAACATCCTTGAGGTCAAGAACCCCGAGGTCGACGCTCAGCTGGTGGCCCAGGCCGTCGCCGAGCAGCTGTCCTCGCGTGTCTCCTTCCGTCGCGCCATGCGTAAGAGCATGCAGTCGACGATGAAGGCCGGCGCCAAGGGCATCAAGATCCAGTGCGGTGGCCGTCTCGGCGGCGCCGAGATGTCCCGCTCGGAGTTCTACCGCGAGGGCCGCGTGCCCCTGCACACGCTCCGCGCGAACGTGGACTACGGCTTCTTCGAGGCCAAGACGACCTTCGGCCGCATCGGTGTGAAGGTCTGGATCTACAAGGGCGACGTCAAGAACATCGCCGAGGTGCGCGCCGAGAACGCCGCGGCCCGCGCCGGCAACCGTCCGGCCCGTGGTGGCGGCAACGACCGCCCCGCCGGCCGCGGTGGCCGTGGTGGCGAGCGTGGCGGCCGCGGCCGTAAGCCGCAGCAGGGCGCCGGAGCCGAGGCCCCCAAGGCCGAGGCCACCGCCGCTCCCGCCGCTGACGCGGCGGCGCCTTCTACCGGCGGAACGGAGGTCTGACCGAAATGCTGATCCCCCGTAGGGTCAAGCACCGCAAGCAGCACCACCCGAAGCGCAGCGGTATGTCCAAGGGTGGCACGCAGGTTGCGTTCGGTGAGTACGGCATCCAGGCGCTGAGCCCGGCGTACGTGACGAACCGTCAGATCGAGGCCGCTCGTATCGCGATGACCCGTCACATCAAGCGTGGCGGCAAGGTCTGGATCAACATCTACCCGGACCGTCCGCTCACCAAGAAGCCTGCCGAGACCCGCATGGGTTCCGGTAAGGGTTCCCCCGAGTGGTGGATCGCGAACGTCAAGCCCGGTCGGGTGATGTTCGAGCTGTCCTACCCGAACGAGAAGATTGCGCGTGAGGCGCTTACCCGCGCTGCTCACAAGCTTCCGATGAAGTGCCGGATCGTTCGGCGCGAGGCAGGTGAGTCGTGATGGCGGCCGTTACCAAGGCGTCCGAACTGCGCGAGCTGGGCAACGAGGAGCTTGTCGCCAAGCTTCGCGAGGCCAAGGAAGAGCTGTTCAACCTCCGCTTCCAGGCGGCGACCGGTCAGCTCGAAAACCACGGGCGGCTGAAGCTCGTCCGTAAGGACATCGCGCGGATCTACACCCTGATGCGTGAGCGCGAGCTGGGCATCGAGACGGTGGAGAGCGCCTGATGACTGAGAACAACGTGACCGAGACCAAGGCTTCCCGCGGAGACCGCAAGACCCGTGAGGGTCTGGTCGTCAGCGACAAGATGGACAAGACCGTCGTCGTCGCTGTCGAGGACCGCGTCAAGCACGCGCTGTACGGCAAGGTCATCCGCCGTACGAACAAGCTCAAGGCGCACGACGAGCAGAACGCCGCCGGCATCGGCGACCGCGTCCTCCTGATGGAGACCCGGCCGCAGTCCGCCACGAAGCGGTGGCGCATCGTCGAGATCCTCGAGAAGGCCAAGTAACACCCTCCGAGGGGGTTTCCTCTCGGACTAGTTCCGCCAGGCTCCGGGGGCCATTCGCAGAATGGCCCCCGGGGAACCGGCAGACGATCAGGAGATAGACGTGATCCAGCAGGAGTCGCGACTGCGCGTCGCCGACAACACGGGTGCGAAGGAAATTCTCACCATCCGTGTTCTCGGTGGCTCGGGTCGCCGCTACGCGGGCATCGGCGACGTCATCGTCGCCACCGTCAAGGACGCGATCCCCGGTGGCAACGTGAAGAAGGGTGACGTCGTCAAGGCCGTCATCGTTCGCACCGTCAAGGAGCGCCGCCGTCCGGACGGCTCGTACATCCGCTTCGACGAGAACGCCGCCGTCATTCTGAAGAACGACGGCGACCCTCGCGGCACCCGTATCTTCGGCCCGGTCGGCCGTGAGCTGCGCGAGAAGAAGTTCATGAAGATCATCTCGCTCGCGCCGGAGGTGCTGTAAGCATGAAGATCAAGAAGGGCGACCTGGTCCAGGTCATCACCGGTAAGGACAAGGGCAAGCAGGGCAAGGTCATTGTGGCCTACCCCACGCAGGACCGTGTTCTCGTCGAGGGTGTCAACCGGGTCAAGAAGCACACCAAGGCCGGTCAGACGGCTCGCGGTTCGCAGACCGGCGGCATTGTGACCACCGAGGCCCCCGTTCACGTCAGCAACGTTCAGCTGGTCGTGGAGAAGGACGGCAAGAAGGTCGTCACTCGCGTCGGCTACCGCTTTGACGACGAGGGCAACAAGATCCGCGTTGCCAAGCGGACCGGTGAGGACATCTGATGACTGCGACCACTACCGCGCCGCGTCTGAAGCTGCGCTACCGCGAGGAGATCGCGGGCAAGCTGCGTGAGGAGTTCTCCTACGAGAACGTCATGCAGATCCCCGGTCTCGTCAAGATCGTGGTCAACATGGGTGTGGGCGACGCCGCCCGCGACTCCAAGCTGATCGAGGGCGCCATCCGCGACCTCACCACGATCACCGGCCAGAAGCCGTCCGTCACCAAGGCCCGGAAGTCCATCGCGCAGTTCAAGCTGCGCGAGGGTCAGCCGATCGGCTGCCACGTCACCCTCCGCGGTGACCGCATGTGGGAGTTCCTGGACCGTACGCTGTCGCTCGCGCTGCCGCGTATCCGTGACTTCCGCGGTCTGTCGCCGAAGCAGTTCGACGGCCGTGGCAACTACACCTTCGGTCTCACGGAGCAGGTCATGTTCCACGAGATCGACCAGGACAAGATCGACCGGGTCCGGGGCATGGACATCACCGTGGTCACCACGGCGACCAACGACGACGAGGGTCGTGCCCTCCTTCGTCACCTCGGCTTCCCGTTCAAGGAGAACTGACCGTGGCGAAGAAGGCTCTGATCGCTAAGGCCGCCCGTAAGCCGAAGTTCGGCGTGCGCGGTTACACCCGCTGCCAGCGCTGCGGCCGGCCCCACTCCGTCTACCGCAAGTTCGGCCTGTGCCGTGTGTGCCTTCGTGAGATGGCCCACCGCGGCGAGCTGCCGGGCGTGACCAAGAGTTCCTGGTAGTCCTGAATCCAATCTGTCGGCCGAAGGCCGCCCTTGAGGGGTGGCGGTCGGGCGACGGGTGGGCGGACTGCTCGAAACTCTCGGTAAGTAATTGGTTGGCGGGAGCCCTCCTCCACATGCCGTAGGCTTGTGGGGTTGGGCGCCCGCCGTCCATAACGACTTACTACGCCGTAGGTCCCCGCACCGCACCCGTCCCGACTCTGATTCGGGGAGAGGGATGGCGCATACAGGAAACCCCGGCGAGAGAGGCCGAAGGCCAATTCATGACCATGACTGATCCCATCGCAGACATGCTCACGCGTCTGCGCAACGCGAACTCGGCATACCACGACGACGTCGTGATGCCGCACAGCAAGATCAAGTCGCACATCGCGGAGATCCTCCAGCAGGAGGGCTTCATCACCGGCTGGAAGGTCGAGGACGCCGAAGTCGGCAAGAACCTCGTCCTGGAGCTGAAGTTCGGCCCGAACCGCGAGCGTTCGATCGCCGGCATCAAGCGCATCTCCAAGCCGGGTCTGCGCGTGTACGCGAAGTCCACCAATCTGCCGAAGGTCCTCGGCGGCCTGGGCGTGGCGATCATCTCCACGTCCCACGGTCTCCTGACCGGCCAGCAGGCCAGCAAGAAGGGCGTAGGTGGGGAAGTCCTCGCCTACGTCTGGTAGTCGGGAACGGAGGAAAAGCTCATGTCGCGAATCGGCAAGCTCCCCATCCAGGTTCCCGCCGGTGTGGACGTCACCATCGATGGCCGCACGGTCGCGGTGAAGGGCCCCAAGGGGTCCCTCTCGCACACCGTCGCCGCGCCGATCGAGGTCACCAAGGGCGAGGACGGCACCCTCTCGGTGCTGCGCCCCAACGACGAGCGTCAGAACAAGGCCCTTCACGGCCTGTCCCGCACGCTGGTGGCGAACATGATCACCGGCGTGACCACGGGATACATCAAGGCGCTCGAAATCAGCGGTGTCGGCTACCGCGTCCAGGCGAAGGGCTCCAACCTGGAGTTCGCCCTGGGCTACAGCCACCCGATTCTCATCGAGGCCCCCGAAGGCATCACCTTCAAGGTCGAGACGCCCACGAAGTTCTCTGTCGAGGGCATCGACAAGCAGAAGGTCGGCGAGGTCGCCGCTAAGATCCGCAAGCTGCGGAAGCCCGACCCGTACAAGGCCAAGGGCGTCAAGTACGCGGGCGAGGTCATCCGCCGCAAGGTCGGAAAGGCGGGTAAGTAAGCCATGGCATACGGTGTAAAGATTGCCAAGGGTGACGCGTACAAGCGCGCCGCCATCAAGCGTCGCCACATCCGCGTCCGTAAGCACGTCTCCGGTACGCCGGAGCGTCCTCGTCTGGTCGTGACGCGCTCCAACCGCAACATCGTCGCGCAGGTCATCGATGACATCGCGGGCCACACGCTCGCGTCGGCGTCGACCCTGGACACGTCGATCCGCGGCGGCGAGGGCGACAAGAGCGCCCAGGCGAAGCTGGTCGGATCCCTGGTCGCCGAGCGCGCCAAGGCCGCCGGTGTCGAGGCCGTCGTGTTCGACCGCGGTGGTAACCAGTACGCAGGGCGCATTGCCGCTCTGGCTGACGCCGCCCGCGAAGCCGGGCTGAAGTTCTAAGCCCCGGTTCCTACGCAAAGCGGACGTAACAGAGAGAGGTAAATCCAATGGCTGGACCCCAGCGCCGCGGAAGCGGTGCCGGTGGCGGCGAGCGGCGGGACCGGAAGGGTCGCGACGGTGGCGCTGCCGCCGAGAAGACCGCTTACGTTGAGCGCGTTGTCGCGATCAACCGTGTCGCCAAGGTTGTGAAGGGTGGTCGTCGCTTCAGCTTCACCGCGCTGGTCGTGGTGGGCGATGGTGACGGCACCGTCGGCGTCGGTTACGGGAAGGCGAAGGAGGTTCCGGCCGCCATCGCCAAGGGTGTTGAGGAGGCCAAGAAGAACTTCTTCAAGGTCCCCCGTATCCAGGGCACCATTCCTCACCCGATCCAGGGCGAGAAGGCCGCGGGCGTTGTCCTGCTCAAGCCTGCTTCCCCCGGTACCGGTGTGATCGCCGGTGGCCCGGTGCGCGCCGTGCTCGAGTGCGCCGGCGTGCACGACATCCTGTCGAAGTCGCTCGGCTCCGACAACGCGATCAACATCGTGCACGCGACCGTGGCGGCCCTCCAGGGCCTGCAGCGTCCCGAGGAGATCGCGGCCCGCCGCGGTCTGCCCCTCGAGGACGTCGCCCCCGCGGCCCTGCTTCGTGCGCGTGCGGGAGCGGGTGCGTAATGGCCCGTCTCAAGATCACGCAGACGAAGTCGTACATCGGCAGCAAGCAGAACCACCGCGACACCCTTCGTTCGCTCGGGCTGAAGCGCCTGCACGACGTGGTTGTCAAGGAGGACCGTCCCGAGTTCCGCGGCATGGCCAACACCGTGCGGCACCTCGTCACGGTTGAGGAGGTTGACTGACATGGCGGAGAACAGCCCGCTGAAGGCTCATGACCTCCGTCCTGCCCCGGGCGCCAAGACCGCCAAGACCCGTGTGGGTCGTGGTGAGGCGTCCAAGGGTAAGACCGCAGGTCGTGGTACCAAGGGTACGAAGGCCCGTTACCAGGTTCCGGCACGCTTCGAGGGTGGGCAGATGCCCCTCCACATGCGTCTGCCGAAGCTCAAGGGCTTCAAGAACCCCTTCCGCACCGAGTACCAGGTCGTGAACCTGGACAAGCTCTCCGCTCTCTACCCCGAGGGCGGCGAGGTCACGGTGGCCGACCTGGTCACCAAGGGTGCGGTGCGCAAGAACAGCCTCGTCAAGGTCCTGGGCCAGGGCGAGATCTCCGTAGCGCTCCAGGTTTCGGTTGACGCCGTCTCCGGGTCCGCCAAGGAGAAGATTGCCGCTGCCGGCGGCACCGTCACCGAGCTCGTCTGAGACAACTCGATGGCCTGAACATCCGACCGGGGATGCCTCCTAAATGGGGCATCCCCGGTTGGTCGTTCCAAGGGGGGCACTGTCGCCGGTAAGGTGGCGTGCGTTGTTGCTGTATTGAAGCCGGGGGACCGCCCCCGGACCCCCGCCGCGCGGTGTGTCCGCAGGGACTCGCCGCGTGGTAACGCTCGTTCCTTATCCGTCGATCCTCAATACCGTCACCTCTGACGCAGTAGCGCGGGGGTCGCAGGAGGCACCGTGCTCACCGCGTTCGCCCGGGCGTTCAAGACGCCCGACCTGCGCAAGAAGCTGCTCTTCACGCTCGGCATCATCGTGCTGTACCGGCTCGGGGCGCACATCCCCGTACCCGGCGTCAGCTACGCGAATGTCCAGGAGTGTGTCGACGCGGCCCAGAAGGGCAATAACAGCCTGTTCGGCTTGGTGAACATGTTCAGCGGCGGGGCGCTGCTGCAGATCACGATCTTCGCGCTCGGCATCATGCCGTACATCACCGCGAGCATCATCCTGCAGCTGCTGACCGTGGTCATCCCCCGGCTGGAGGCCCTCAAGAAAGAGGGTCAGTCCGGTACGGCCAAGATCACGCAGTACACCCGTTATCTGACGGTCGCCCTCGCCGTCCTCCAGGGCACCGGTCTGGTCGCCACCGCCCGCAGCGGCGCGCTCTTCAGCGGCTGCCCGGTCGCCTCGGAGATCGTGCCCGACAAGTCGATCTTCATCACCGCCCTGATGGTGATCACCATGACCGCGGGCACCGCGGCGGTCATGTGGCTCGGTGAACTCGTCACCGACCGCGGCATCGGCAACGGCATGTCCATCCTGATGTTCATCTCCATCGCCGCCGGCTTCCCCGGCGCGCTGTGGGCCATCAAGGAGAGCGGCACGCTCGCCAAGGGCTGGATCGAGTTCAGCACCGTCATCCTGATCGGCTTCGTGATGGTGGCCCTGGTCGTCTTCGTCGAGCAGGCGCAGCGCCGGATCCCCGTGCAGTACGCGAAGCGCATGATCGGCCGCAGGTCCTACGGGGGTACGTCCACGTACATCCCGCTCAAGGTGAACCAGGCGGGTGTGATCCCCGTCATCTTCGCGTCGTCGCTGCTCTACATCCCGGCCCTGGTCGCCCAGTTCTCCAGCGGCGACTCCGCCTGGAAGACCTGGATCGAGGCGCACTTCGTCAAGGGTGACCATCCGTACTACATCGCGACGTACTTCCTGCTGATCGTCTTCTTCGCCTTCTTCTACGTGGCCATCTCCTTCAACCCCGAAGAAGTCGCCGACAACATGAAGAAGTATGGTGGCTTCATCCCGGGTATCCGGGCAGGTCGCCCCACGGCCGAGTATCTGAGCTACGTGCTCAACAGGATCACTTGGCCGGGCTCGCTGTACCTGGGTCTGATTGCTCTTGTTCCGACGATGGCGTTGGCGGGCTTCGGCGGTGCTAACCAGAACTTCCCGTTCGGCGGGACAAGCATCCTGATCATCGTGGGTGTGGGTCTGGAGACCGTGAAGCAGATCGAGAGCCAGCTTCAGCAGCGCAATTACGAAGGGTTCCTCCGCTGATGCGAATCGTCCTCGTCGGACCGCCCGGTGCCGGCAAGGGAACGCAGGCCGCGTACCTTGCCAAGAACCTGTCGATTCCGCACATCTCGACGGGCGACCTCTTCCGGGCCAACATCAGCCAGGGCACGGACCTCGGCAAACAGGCGAAGGCGTACATGGACGCCGGGAACCTGGTGCCCGACGAGGTCACCAACGCGATGGCGCAGGACCGCATGGAGAAGCCGGATGCCGAGAACGGCTTCCTGCTGGACGGCTTTCCGCGCAATGTCTCGCAGGCCGGTGTGCTCGACGAACTGCTGACGGCGAAGGGCCTGAAGCTGGACGCGGTGCTCGACCTGGAGGTCCCCGAGGACGAGGTCGTGAAGCGGATCGCCGGCCGGCGGATCTGCCGCAACGACAGCGCGCATGTCTTCCATGTGACGTACAGCCCGCCGAAGAAGGAGGGCGTCTGTGACGTCTGCGGCGGCGAGCTGTACCAGCGGGACGACGACTCCGAGGAAACGGTGCGTACCCGCCTTGAGGTCTACCACACCCAGACCGAGCCGATCATCGACCACTACCGGGCCCAGGGCCTGGTAGTGACGATCTCCGCGCTCGGCAAGGTCACCGAGGTGACCGAGCGCGCGATGGAGGCGCTGGGGCGGGCGTAGGGCCCGGGCGGCAGCCCGAGCCGGCAGCAGAAGATTTCGTAAGGCCGTGGTGCCCCTCCGGGCGCCACGGCCTTACTGTTGAACACGATGTTCAGTAGTGACCGATCATTGGAAGGCATAGCCATGGTGGAGATCAAGACTCCCGAGCAGATCGCGAAGATGCGCGAGGCGGGACTGGTCGTCGCCGCCGTGCACGCGGCGACCGGTGCCGCGGCGGTACCCGGCGCCACCACGAACGATCTGGACCAGGTCGCCCGCAAGGTGCTGGCCGAGCACGGCGCCAAGCCCAACTTCCTCGGGTACGGCGGGTTCCCCGCGACGATCTGCACCTCGGTCAACGAGGTCGTGGTCCATGGCATCCCCGACGACAGGACCGTCCTCAAGGACGGCGACATCATCTCCATCGACGCCGGCGCGATCATCGACGGCTGGCACGGTGACGCGGCCTTCACCGCCTTCGTCGGCACCGGTCACGCCCCGGAGCTGGTCGAGCTGTCCCGGGTCACCGAGGAGTCGATGTGGGCCGGTATCGCGGCCATGCGCGGCGGCAGCCGGCTGGTGGACGTGAGCCGCGCCATCGAGACGTACATCCGCCGCCAGCCCCGCCCCGGCGGCGGGAAGTACGGGATCATCGAGGAGTACGGCGGCCACGGCATCGGTACGGCGATGCACATGGACCCGCACCTGCTGAACTACGTCACCCGCAAGCGCGGCAAGGGCCCGAAGCTGATCCCCGGCTTCTGCCTGGCGATCGAGCCCATGGTGTCGCTCGGTACCCCCCATACGGAGGTGCTGGAGGACGAGTGGACGGTGGTCACCACGGACGGCACCTGGTCCTCGCACTGGGAGCACTCGGTGGCCCTGACCGAGGAGGGCCCGCTGGTCCTCACCGCCCCGGACGGCGGCCGGGCGAAGCTGGCGGAGCTGGGGATCACGGCGGCGCCGGACCCCTTGGGGTAGCGGGGCGGCCCCATTGCTCTGCTTAAAGATCTCCCGCTCTGGGCAAACTGAACGGATTCGTCTTTTCGAGAGGGCTCCCGTAGACTGACGCGTCGGATCTGGTGTACCCGTGTGTCCTCATACGGCTGCCAGAATCGATCAAGGTAGCCGATTCGAAGGGCGAAGCGTGGCCAAGAAGCAAGGTGCCATCGAAATCGAGGGCACCGTGATCGAGTCCCTCCCGAACGCCATGTTCAAGGTGGAGCTGCAGAACGGTCACAAGGTCCTCGCGCACATCAGCGGAAAGATGCGGATGCACTACATCCGGATCCTTCCCGATGACCGGGTTGTGGTGGAGCTGTCTCCGTACGACCTGACGCGTGGCCGGATCGTCTACCGATACAAGTAGATCTTGCTGGCGCCCCTCAGACGGGTGTCCGCACTGACCCGGAGAACCTCAATCCCATGAAGGTCAAGCCGAGCGTCAAGAAGATCTGCGACAAGTGCAAGGTGATCCGCCGTCACGGCCGGGTCATGGTCATCTGCGACAACCTGCGCCACAAGCAGCGCCAGGGCTGACGCACGACCGCCTGCCTCTCGCAGTACTTCGCGCGACGCGAGCAACTCGTAATCAAGCAGTGTCCGGCTCCCGGCGACGGGACCGACACCTCCGGCGGAGGCCGGGGACCCGGACCGTATCCGTACGGCGGCCGGGACAGACGCTGCGGAAGACCTCCGAATCAACAGGAGCCATGAATGGCACGCCTCGCAGGCGTTGACCTCCCGCGCGAAAAGCGCGTCGAGGTCGCCCTCACCTACGTCTTCGGTATCGGGCGCACCCGGTCCAAGGAGACCCTCGCCGCCGTCGGCGTCGACCCGAACGTCCGCGTCCGCGACCTGGCCGAGGAAGACCTCGTCAAGATCCGCGAGTACGTGGACGGCAACCTCAAGACCGAGGGTGACCTCCGTCGCGAGATCGCCGCCGACATCCGCCGCAAGGTCGAGATCGGCTGCTACCAGGGTCTGCGTCACCGCCGCGGCCTGCCGGTGCACGGTCAGCGCACCAGCACGAACGCTCGTACCCGCAAGGGCCCGCGTCGCGCCATCGCCGGCAAGAAGAAGCCGGGCAAGAAGTAGTCCTCAGCCGGACGCTCACCAGCGGTCTTCGCTGTAGGACCGACCACCTCCCTGTAGGAGAAACAGATGCCCCCCAAGGGTCGTCAGGGCGCTGCCAAGAAGGTGCGCCGCAAGGAAAAGAAGAACGTCGCTCACGGGCACGCCCACATCAAGAGCACGTTCAACAACACCATCGTCTCGATCACGGACCCCTCGGGCAACGTGATCTCCTGGGCCTCCGCCGGCCACGTCGGCTTCAAGGGCTCGCGCAAGTCCACCCCCTTCGCCGCGCAGATGGCCGCCGAGTCGGCCGCCCGTCGCGCGCAGGAGCACGGCATGCGCAAGGTCGACGTCTTCGTCAAGGGTCCCGGCTCCGGCCGTGAGACCGCGATCCGTTCGCTCCAGGCCACCGGCCTGGAGGTGGGCTCGATCCAGGACGTCACCCCCACCCCGCACAACGGCTGCCGGCCGCCCAAGCGCCGCCGCGTCTGATCTCCGGATCGGCCACGACGGGGTTTGGGGCTAGGGGCGTGGGGATTATTCCCCACACGGTGCGGCACGGCTGCCGGCCGCCCAAGCGCCGCCGCGTCTGACCCCTCGGGGTCGGCGACGCGTTGTTTTTCGGGGTGCGGGCGGTACGGCTCATTCGGGCCGTGCCGCCCGTACCCTTGCACATAGGGCATCAAATAGTGGGTGCCCATGACTGAAGGATCTCGCCATGCTGATCGCTCAGCGCCCTTCGCTGACCGAAGAAGTCGTTGACGAATACCGCTCGCGGTTCGTCATCGAGCCGCTGGAGCCGGGCTTCGGCTACACGCTCGGGAACTCCCTCCGCCGTACGCTCCTCTCCTCGATCCCCGGTGCCGCTGTCACCAGCATCCGGATCGACGGAGTCCTGCACGAGTTCACCACCGTGCCGGGCGTCAAGGAGGACGTCACCGACCTCATCCTCAACATCAAGCAGCTGGTCGTCTCCTCGGAGCACGACGAGCCCGTCGTGATGTACCTGCGCAAGCAGGGCCCCGGCCTGGTCACCGCCGCCGACATCGCCCCGCCGGCCGGTGTCGAGGTCCACAACCCGGACCTCGTCCTGGCGACGCTGAACGGCAAGGGCAAGCTGGAGATGGAGCTGACCGTCGAGCGCGGTCGCGGCTACGTCTCCGCCGTCCAGAACAAGCAGGTGGGCCAGGAGATCGGCCGTATTCCGGTCGACTCCATCTACTCGCCGGTGCTCAAGGTCACGTACAAGGTCGAGGCGACCCGTGTCGAGCAGCGCACCGACTTCGACAAGCTGATCGTCGACGTCGAGACCAAGCAGGCCATGCGGCCGCGCGACGCCATGGCGTCCGCCGGTAAGACGCTGGTCGAGCTGTTCGGTCTCGCGCGCGAGCTGAACATCGACGCCGAGGGCATCGACATGGGCCCCTCGCCCACGGACGCCGCGCTCGCCGCCGATCTCGCCCTGCCGATCGAGGAGCTGGAGCTCACCGTTCGGTCGTACAACTGCCTCAAGCGCGAGGGCATCCACTCCGTGGGTGAGCTCGTGGCGCGGTCCGAGGCCGACCTGCTCGACATCCGCAACTTCGGTGCGAAGTCGATCGACGAGGTCAAGGCGAAGCTGGCCGGCATGGGCCTGGCGCTCAAGGACAGCCCGCCCGGATTCGACCCGACCGCCGCCGCCGACGCCTTCGGCGCCGACGACGACGCGGACGCCGGGTTCGTGGAGACCGAGCAGTACTGACACGCCTCCGGCCGGCGGTCGAGGCTCTGTCCTCAATCGCCGGACGGGCTTGATTTTGCCTTCCGCGAGGCGCCCGCCTCGTGGGAACTGACATCGGTACCTGACACGGCCGGTGCAGATATGAAGGAGTAACACCATGCCGAAGCCCGCCAAGGGTGCCCGTCTGGGCGGCAGCGCCGCGCACGAGAAGCTGCTTCTCGCGAACCTCGCGAAGTCGCTCTTCGAGCACGGCCGCATCACCACGACCGAGGCCAAGGCCCGTCGTGTGCGTCCCATCGCCGAGCGTTTCATCACCAAGGCGAAGAAGGGCGACATCCACAACCGTCGCCTGGTGCTGGAGTCGATCACGGACAAGAGCGTCGTCCACACGCTCTTCACCGAGATCGCCCCGCGCTACGAGAACCGCCCCGGTGGTTACACGCGTATCACCAAGATCGGCAACCGTCGTGGCGACAACGCCCCGATGGCGGTCATCGAGCTGGTCGAGGCGCTGACCGTGGCGCAGGAGGCCACCGGTGAGGCCGAGGCCGCGACCAAGCGCGCCGTCAAGGAAGACGCCCTCAAGAAGGACGAGGCTCCGGCCGAGACCGTCGAGGACGCCAAGCCGGCCGACGCCGAGGTCAAGGACGAGGCGTCCAAGGACGCCTGAGTCCCGCTGTTCGCACGGACGGGTCCGCTCCCTCACGGGGGCGGGCCCGTCCGCTTTGCTTTGAGAGGATCGTCGGGTGAACGAGGAAACCGAGGGCGCGGCGCCCGGACACGTACGGGTACGGCTGGACCTCAGCTACGACGGCAAGGACTTCTCCGGCTGGGCGAAGCAGCGCACCCGGCGCACCGTGCAGGGGGAGATCGAGGACGCGCTGCGTACGGTGACGCGGTCCTCCCGTACGTACGAGCTGACCGTCGCCGGGCGCACCGACGCGGGCGTGCACGCGCGCGGGCAGGTGGCGCACGTGGACCTGCCGCTGGAGGTGTGGGAGGAGCACGCGGAGCGGCTGCTGCGGCGGCTCGCGGGGCGGCTGCCGCACGACGTACGGGTGTGGCGGGCGGCTCCGGCCCCGGCGGGCTTCAACGCGCGGTTCTCCGCGATCTGGCGGCGCTACGCGTACCGCGTGACGGACCATCCGGGCGGGGTCGATCCGCTGCTGCGCGGACATGTGCTCTGGCACGACTGGGAGTTGGACGTGGCGGCGATGAACGCGGCGTCGGCGGGGCTGGTCGGCGAGCACGACTTCGCCGCGTACTGCAAGCGGCGCGAGGGCGCGACGACGATCCGTACGCTCCAGCGGCTGGAGTGGGAGCGGGGCGCGGACGGGATCATCACGGCGACCGTGCGGGCCGATGCCTTCTGCCACAACATGGTGCGCTCGCTGGTGGGCGCGCTGCTGTTCGTGGGGGACGGGCACCGGCCCGTGGAGTGGCCGGCGAAGGTGCTGGCGGCGGGGGTACGGGACTCGGCGGTCCACGTCGTACGGCCGCACGGGCTGACGCTGGAGGAAGTCGGCTATCCGGCCGACGAGTTGCTCGGTGAACGCAATCGGCAGGCGCGCAACAAGCGGACGCTGGGCGGGGCGGGCGGGGCGCCGGACGGCTGCTGCTGACGCCCCGTCCGGGCCCGGCTCGCCAGGATCGCCAGGAACGGCCTAGTCGACGGGTTTGGTGGCGGCCGCCGACGCCTGGGCCTGGCCGCGGGCCAGGATCTGCTGGAACGTGAACTCCGCCACGTCGTCACCGGTGGTGAAGACGTCCTTGTCCGACGTGGTGACGTTCCGGCCGCTGGTGAAGCCGCCGACCGTGAAGTACACGTACCTGCCGTAGGAGTTGGTGGTCTTGCGGCAGACCGAGGGGGCCCGGCAGAAGGTCGGGACGCCCGCTCCCGAGAGCGAGGCGATCCCGCCCTCCGCCTGCTCCTTGGCCTTCAGCGCCTGCGTCTCGTTCGCGAAGACCGCGACGCCGACGGTCACGGCGATCCCGTCCTTGCTGAAGGTGGCGCGGATGACCTGGTCGCAGCTGTTCGAGGCGAGGATCGAGCCGAGCGAACCCTGCGCTGCCGCCGCGCAGTTGGTGGTGGTCGTCGTGGCGCCCTTGCGGTAGACGCGGTCGGCGGCCGTCAGCTTGTCGCCGGGGAAGAGCGTCTCGGCGCTCAGCGGCGCCCTGTCCTTGTCGGCGCTGGAGACGAAGTCCTTCGGATTCGGCGGGGGCGGCGGCGCGACCGAGGAGAAGGCCGGCTCCGGCTCGGTGGTCTCCGTCGGCAGCGCGGCGGCCGGGGGCAGTTGGCTCGCCTGGCCCTCCGAGGCGTTGGCGTCGCCCTTGTTCACGCTGACGACGGTGGTCGCCACGACCGCCGCTATCGCGCCGGTGGCGAGGACGCCGCCGCCTATCAGCAGCCAGCGTTTGCGGCGGGCGCGCGCGGCGGACTCGTCGGCGAGCGCGCCCCAGTCCGGGGTCTGCGTGCCGTACCGGTCCTCCGTGTCACGCTCCGCCGCGCCGAACCGGTTCGAGGGTCCGAACGCGTTCTGGGCGAACGGGTCCTGAGCGAACGGCTCTTGTGCGTACGGCTCCGGTGACGGCGGTGTTCCGTATGGTGCCTGCGATGCGTACGGGTCCTGTGATCCATGCGGGTCGTGTCCCGGTGAACCGGGGTCACCCCAGGAGGCCCCCCCTTGCCCAAAGCTCATGCCGGGAGTTTAAGCCCGCGCATGCCCGCGGTCTGCCCCGGGAACGGGTCCGGAGACCGGAAACCGATTGGGCCCAGGGGCCGTCTGCACCGACAATGCCGGACATGGGACATCTAGAGGCCGCGCACCTGGAGTACTACCTGCCCGACGGACGGGTGCTGCTCGCCGACGCCTCGTTCCGCGTCGCCGAGGGCGGCGTCGTGGCGCTCGTGGGGGCCAACGGCGCGGGCAAGACCACACTGCTGCGACTGATCGCGGGGGAGTTGCAGCCGCACGGCGGCACGGTGAGCGTCAGCGGCGGGCTCGGCGTGATGTCGCAGTTCGTCGGATCGGTACGGGACGATCGGACCGTACGTGACCTGCTGGTATCCGTCGCCCAGCCGCGTATCCGCGAGGCCGCCGCCGCGGTCGACAAGGCCGAGCACGCGATCATGACGGTCGACGACGAGGCCGCGCAGATGGCGTACGCGCAGGCGCTGAGCGACTGGGCCGAGGCGCGCGGGTACGAGGCCGAGACCGTCTGGGACATGTGCACGATGGCCGCCCTCGGTGTGCCGTACGACACGGCGCAGTTCCGCGCGCTGCGCACACTGAGCGGCGGCGAACAGAAGCGGCTGGTTCTGGAGGCTCTCCTGCGCGGGCCCGACGAGGTGCTGCTGCTGGACGAGCCGGACAACTATCTGGACGTACCGGGCAAGCGGTGGCTGGAGGAGCGGCTGCGGGAGACCCGTAAGACGGTCCTGTTCATCTCGCACGACCGGGAGCTGCTGGCCAGGGCCGCCGAGAAGATCGTGAGCGTGGAGCCGGGTCCGGCCGGCTCGGACGTGTGGGTGCACGGCGCCGGGTTCGACACGTACCACCAGGCGCGCCGGGAGCGGTTCGCCCGCTTCGAGGAGCTGAAGCGGCGCTGGGAGGAGAAGCACGCGCAGCTGAAGCGGCTGGTGGTCAATCTGCGGCAGGCGGCCTCGGTCAGCCACGAGATGGCGTCCCGGTACTCGGCCGCGCAGACGCGGCTGCGCAAGTTCGAGGAGGCGGGACCGCCGCCGGAGCCGCCGCGCGAACAGGAGATCACCATGCGGCTGCGCGGCGGACGCACCGGCGTACGCGCCGTGACCTGCGAGAACCTTGAGCTGACCGGTCTGATGAAGCCCTTCTCGCTGGAGATCTACTACGGCGAGCGGGTGGCGGTCCTGGGCTCGAACGGCTCGGGCAAGTCGCACTTCCTGCGGCTGCTGGCCGGGGAGGACGTACGGCACGACGGGACGTGGAAGCTGGGCGCCCGGGTCGTGCCCGGCCACTTCGCGCAGACCCACGCCCACCCCGAGCTGGTGGGCCGCACGCTGGTCGACATCCTGTGGACGGAGCACGCGAAGGACCGGGGCGGGGCGATGAGCGTGCTGCGCCGCTACGAGCTGAGCGGCCAGGGGGACCAGCCCTTCGAGAAGCTCTCCGGCGGTCAGCAGGCGCGCTTCCAGATCCTGCTGCTGGAGCTGGCCGGGACGACGGCGCTGCTGCTGGACGAGCCGACGGACAACCTGGACCTGGAGTCGGCGGAGGCGCTCCAGGACGGTCTGGAGGCGTACGAGGGGACGGTGCTGGCGGTGACGCACGACCGCTGGTTCGCCCGTACCTTCGACCGCTATCTGGTGTTCGGGGCGGACGGGCTGGTACGGGAGGCGCCGGAGCCGGTGTGGGACGAGGGCCGGGTGGTACGGGAGCGGTGACGGCCGACGGCCCCCTGGGACGGGGTCCCGGGGCGTGGTCCGGGGGCAGGGTCCGTGGTGGGGTCCGGGGTGGGTCCCTGGACGTGGTCCGGGGCGGCTGGGACCCCGTTTTGACCCGTACGGGGCAGCGACGGTATTCTTCTGGTTCGTTATGCGTATTGGCTTGGTCGTTCTCACGCGAGGGGCCCTTACGCCGGTCCACCGGGCCGATGGACAGCGGTAGGTACACGGGTTGCGTCCCCGGCGTATCACCAGGGCTGTCGTGATCGTCCGGGTGGCCTTGTCAGGACTCCACTCACTGAAGAAGCGAAGGCATACGACCGTGCGTACGTACAGCCCCAAGCCCGGCGATGTGACGCGCCAGTGGCACATCATCGACGCGCAGGACATCGTCCTGGGCCGTCTGGCGACCACCGCCGCCAACCTTCTGCGCGGTAAGCACAAGGCGATCTACGCGCCCCACGTCGACACCGGTGACTTCGTCATCATCGTCAACGCGGACAAGGTGCACCTGTCCGGCAACAAGAAGACCCAGAAGATGGCGTACCGCCACTCCGGTTACCCGGGTGGTCTGCGCTCCGTCCGTTACGACGAGCTGCTCGCCAAGAACCCCGAGAAGGCCGTCGAGAAGGCCATCAAGGGCATGATTCCCAAGAACACCCTGGGCCGTCAGATGCTCTCGAAGCTGAAGATCTACTCGGGTGACCAGCACCCGCACGCTGCGCAGCAGCCGGTCCCGTTCGAGATCACCCAGGTCGCGCAGTAGTTCCGGCCACCCCCTAAGACGAAAAGAAATCTGAGGAGCATCGTGGCCGAGACCACTGCAGAGACCCCCGTCGAGGCCCCCGAGGCCGAGGAGACCTTCGACGCGGTGACGACCTTCGAGTCGGAGGTCCCCGTCGAGGGTGAGTACACCTCCGAGTCCCTGGCGGGCCGCTTCGGCGACCCCCAGCCCGCCGCCGGCCTGGGTCGTCGCAAGAACGCCATCGCCCGCGTCCGGATCGTTCCGGGCACCGGCAAGTGGAAGATCAACGGTCGCACCCTTGAGGAGTACTTCCCCAACAAGGTGCACCAGCAGGCTGTCAACGAGCCCTTCAAGGTGCTTGAGCTGGACAACCGCTACGACGTCATCGCCCGCATCTCGGGTGGCGGCGTCTCCGGTCAGGCCGGCGCCCTGCGCCTCGGCGTGGCCCGCTCGCTGAACGAGGCGGACGTGGACAACAACCGCGCCACGCTGAAGAAGGCCGGCTTCCTGAGCCGCGACGACCGCGCGGTCGAGCGCAAGAAGGCCGGTCTCAAGAAGGCCCGCAAGGCCCCGCAGTACAGCAAGCGCTAGTCGCTCGCTTGCCGGACCAGGCTTTACGGCCTTACGGCATACGAACGCCCCGGCGGCACTCCGTGCTGCCGGGGCGTTCGTTTTCTTGGTTACTCGGGCGTATAACAGCATGAGACGCTCACTCGTCGCTCAATCGCTTTCATGTGCCGACTTGAGCGCACATAAGTTTGCAATTTCGGAGCATTTGCGGTCGGTGCGGATGGCTGCGCCGGCCGTTTCTCGGAGGGAGAGCTGTGGGACGACTCTTCGGCACGGACGGCGTGCGCGGTGTCGCCAACGCCGACCTGACGGCCGAGCTGGCGCTCGGTCTGTCGGTGGCGGCGGCGCATGTGCTCGGCGAAGTGGGGACGTTCGAGGGGCATCGGCCCACGGCGGTGGTCGGACGTGATCCCCGCGCGTCCGGCGAATTCCTGGAGGCGGCGGTCGTCGCGGGGCTCGCGAGCGCGGGCGTGGACGTCCTGCGCGTCGGTGTGCTGCCCACCCCGGCGGTGGCGTATCTCACCGGTGTGCTGGGCGCCGACCTCGGCGTGATGCTCTCCGCGAGCCACAACGCCATGCCCGACAACGGCGTCAAGTTCTTCGCGCGCGGCGGCCACAAGCTCGCCGACGAGCTGGAGGACCGGATCGAGAAGATCTACGACGAGCACCGTACGGGCGAGCCGTGGGCGCGGCCGACCGGCGGGGGCGTCGGCCGGGTCCGTACGTACGACGAAGGTTTCGATCAGTACGTGGCACATCTGATCGGCGTCCTGCCGAACCGGCTCGACGGCCTCAAGGTCGTCCTGGACGAGGCGCACGGCGCGGCGGCCCGGGTGTCGCCGGAGGCGTTCGCCCGCGCCGGGGCCGAGGTCATCACGATCGGCGCCGAGCCCGACGGGCTGAACATCAACGACGGCTGCGGCTCCACCCACTTGGGGCTGCTGAAGGCGGCCGTCGTCGAACACGGCGCCGACTTCGGCATCGCCCACGACGGCGACGCGGACCGCTGCCTGGCCGTGGACGGCGCGGGCGAGGAGGTCGACGGCGACCAGATCCTCGCGGTGCTGGCCCTCGCGATGCGCGAGGCGGGCACCCTGCGCGGCAACGCGGTCGTCGGGACCGTCATGTCCAACCTGGGCTTCAAGATGGCGATGGAGCGCGAGGGCATCACGCTGGTCGAGACGGCGGTCGGTGACCGCTACGTCCTCGAATCCATGAAGGAGCACGGCTACGCCCTCGGCGGCGAACAGTCGGGCCACGTCATCGTCCTCGACCACGCCACCACCGGCGACGGCACCCTTACCGGCCTCATGCTGGCCGCCCGCGTCGCCGCGACCGGCCGCACGCTGGGCGACCTGGCGGGCGTCATGAGCCGGCTGCCCCAGGTCCTCGTCAACGTCCCCGACGTCGACAAGTCCCGGGTGAAGACCTCGGCGGAGCTGGCCTCGGCGGTATCGGAGGCCGAACGCGACCTGGGCTCGACGGGCCGCGTCCTGCTGCGCCCCTCGGGCACGGAGCCGCTGGTACGGGTCATGGTCGAGGCCGCCGACATCGACCAGGCGCGCTCGGTGGCGAGCCGGCTGGCGGACGCGGTGAAGGCGACGCTGGGCTGAGGGCCGGAGGGCGGGTCGGGCGCGGGGTTCGGGCGGTCCCGGAGTCCGGCGCGGGTGCTTGAGCGTGGCGGGTACGGCGCGTGCCGGGCCCGCCCGCGTGACCTGGGGCACGCCATTTGCCGTGAGAATCGTTGCATGAACGATGACACGACCTTCGGGGTGGGCGACGGGCCGGTGGCTGACGTCTCCGCGCAGAGGCAGATCGAGCGTGACAATCTCGCCGAACTCGTAGCCGAGCATGAGTCCGCGCACAGTGCGTTCAGCCCGCAGGAGATCGAGGCTGCCCGCGCCGAACTGCGGGGCGCCGGCGAGGAACTCCTCGGCGCGGCCGGTGAGGGCCGGGCAGGTGAGCACCGGGTGGCCACGGTTCGGCGCGAGAACCGCCGGGGCGCGGTGGTGGACGCGGAGCGGCCGCGCCACCATCTGGCACAGGTCTGCCCGTCGAAGGCGGAAGCCGTGGCAGAGGCCGGGGGCTGGTCGATTCTCCTGCCGGGGCTCCCGGTCTCGGCGGACGGGAGTATGCCGAGGACTGGCAGGACCGGCTCCGTACCGCCCCTGATCACCGGGACCACTGGGCTTTCGTGCAACTGATCGCGTTGAGCGACGATCAGCAGTTGGCCGACTGGCTGGTCGGAGCCGGCCGGTGAGCTGATCACGGTCGGACCGGGAGCGGTACGAGCGGTTGGGCCTCACCGTCCTTCCGGACGGCTGTGGCGGGGGTCGAGCGCGGGAGGATGTTTCGTGTCGACGGTGGCTCCGTAGGCCAGGGATATGAGCAGGATGGCGGTCGTCAGGCTGGTCAGCGCGGTCTCCAGCAGGATCCTGCGGCGATTCGGGAGGCTGATCACGTCGTACCGTCCGCGTGGTGTGTGCGGTGAGGCCCCGCGCAGTCGGGTGTGCAGACCCAGAGGCGGAAGAGCCGGCCGAGGTGGTGCACCTCGCCGAGTACGCGGCCGTCCATGCCGAGGCGGCGGGCGCAGCGGACGCAGTCGATGGCCATCTGCTGCCGGGGTGTGAGCCGGGTCAGGGGCGGGTGCCCGTCCGCGGGGCGGTGGTTCACGGCTCGCGGTTCTTGCCCCAGCGCCTGAGGTCCGTACCCCACCGGTCCGAGAGGGCCTGGACAACAGCGAGTCCACGGCCGTCCTCGGCGTCGTCGGGGGCGGTGCGGGGGGTGGGCGGGGCGGGAGAGTTGTCGGCGACGGCGACCCGTACGCGGCCGTGCTCGGGGTGCGAGACGACCACCCGAACCAGCCGACTGGCGCTGTGCTCAACGGAGTTGGCGAGCAGTTCCGATACAAGCAGCGTCGCGCTGTCCGTCAGGCCGGGCAGTTCCCATGCGGTGCAGGCCGCGCTCACGAGGAGCCTGGCCCGGTGGGCGGACGCGGGCTCGCAGGGGAGCGTCTGGCTGTAGGCGGGCCGACCGGTGGGGGAGGGGAGGGCGCCGTGTGCCTCTCGTGCGCTGAGTATGAATGGGCGGTGGGCGGAGGATTGCTGGTTGGAAGGGCGGGCGGGGTCGGCCGGGTGGTGGAGGGGCATGGGGAACTCCAGCGGCTTTTCTGGGTTTTGGGCGCAGATCACCCGTAAGCGGTAACTTCAGCGATTGCTACCTTCGGTGACCGGGTGGTCGCTCAGCCAGATTGGGACGTGTTGTACCTGCTAAGCAAGCTGAAGTGGGAATCCCCGATGGGTTGGTATATGTGATCGAAGGGGCTAACGGATCTCCGGAGAGCACTTGCGCTGCCAGACTCGACACAAGCACCGCAGCGCGGCAGGCTCTACCACTACGGAGGCACGCTCGTGGCAGCACCGACAGGACCAACGGTCCGGCGTATGCAACTTGGCTGGGAACTGAAAGAGTTGCGGGACAAAGCCGGTTTCACCCTGGCGCAGGCGACTGACGGATTGACGTTTTCCCCGTCCAAGCTCCACCGCGTGGAGAACGGGTTGACCGGTCTGCCGAAGGTCCAGGACTTGAAGGACCTGCTCGACCGCTATGGGGTGGTGGACGAGGAAGACGTGACTTTCCTGGTGGAGATCCACCGTGACTCGCTCAACAGGGGCTGGTGGTCGCTCTATCGCAGCGTGCTGCCGTCCGGCATGAGTATGTACATCGGGCTGGAGAGTGGAGCACGCAGCATCCGTGCGTGGCAGCCGGGTGTTGTCTACGGAGTGCTTCAGACCGAGCGCTACGCCCGGGAGATGTTTCTTACGGCCAAATCCGTCGAAGAGACGAACACCGAGTTCGTGGAGCGCCACACTCAGATCCGCATGCAGCGCAAGGAGTTGCTGACTCGCAGGGACAGTCCGCTGGAACTCTGGGTCATCCTGGATGAGGCCGTGCTGCGGCGGGTGATCGGTGGACCTGATGTGATGCGGGAACAGTACGAGGAGATCATCAGGCTCTCGCAGTTGGACAACGTGACGATTCAGATCCTCCCTGCGAGCATCTCGACCTACCGCTGTAGCTTCAACTTCGCGCTGATGGACTTCGGCGGCCCGCTGCCCACGGTGGTCCAGTCCGATGCGGTCGACGGGTCGAGCCTTGGCGATAAGGACACCACGATCTGGACCTTCACCCGCAGGTTCGACGCCTTGCGGGCCGGGGCCCTTGCCCCTGGTGAGACAGCCATGTTCCTGCAACGACTAGCACGAGAGATCTGACCCTCATGAATCACCGCGCCATATCTCAACTCAGCTCTGGGACGGCCTGGTTCAAGTCTTCGTACAGCGCGGAGAACGGCACCGCGTGCGTCGAAGTGGCCGACCTCGCCGGCACCGGCCACGTCGGCGTCCGCGACTCCAAGCAGAAGGCCGGCCCCGCCCTCGTCGTCCCTGCCTCCGCGTGGGCCGCCTTCGTCGGCGGCGTGTAGGGCCGGTCAGGACAGCAGCAGCAGGCAGTCCCAGGAGGCGGCCGGGCTGGAGGGAAGCAGACCGCTGTAGTCGGCCAGAGCAAGGGCGATTCCGGTGGCGCCGGTCAGGAAGCCGGGGTTGTCGTACCTCGCCCCGGCTTTGACATGAGGGAAACGGAAGGGCCGTCGGTGGTCGTGGAAGCCTGCCGTACGGTCGGCGGCCTGTCGCGCGACGGCCCAGCACCCGGCTCTGGCGGCGGCTTGGAGGACTCCGGCGGACCCGTGGCACAGCGTGGGGCCTTCCGTGTCCCATCGGCCGGGGCCGCGGTCGCGGTCGCCGAGAGCGGCGATGGCGTCGTGCCCGGCGCCGGTCAGGGCGGGCTCGGCCAGGGCGTTGCCGGCGAGGGCGAGAGCACGGCCGATCCCCGGGCTGCCGTAGCACCAGGCGTCCCCCCTGCCCGGTGCGCGGCGGCGCGCTTCCCGGGCGGGCGGGACGTCAAGGTCGTTGCCGCTGACGAATGTCGGCCAGGACGCGGTGGGCTCCTGCCAGCTGAGGAGCCAGGACGCGGCCGTACGGATCGCCTCCGGCTGTCCGGCAACGGTACGGCCCGCCGTGTGGGCGGACGCGAGGAAGGCGAGGGGACCGGCTATGCCGTGGGCGAGGCCGGTGGTGGCGGCGCCCGAGGGATGGACGGTGACGGGGGGTGGATGATCGACGGCGGGCAGCCACCAGCCTGGCCGGGAACCGTACCGGGTGTGGATCAGTGCGGTGAGGGTGGTGAGCGCGGCCGTCAGTCCGCGGTCGGCCGCGTCGTGGTGTCCGGCGGTGTGGGCGGCGAGAAGGACGCGGCCGACGCCCGTCAGGCCCTTGATCGCGTCGTACACCGCCCACGGCGTGCCCGGTCGCTCGCTGTTGGCGCGCCGCCGCTGGTGACGGGCCAGACCTTCGGCGCGGGCGGACAGCCATGCCGTGGCGCTTTCTACGGTCTCGCGGTGGCGGCCGGGGTCGGGGAGATAGCCCGTTCCGACGATCAGGGAGGCTGCCAGAGCGCCGGGGCCGGTGTGGATGCCGTCCGGTGGTGTGCCGGCTTGCAGGTCGGCTGCTGCCTTCCAGTGGTCGGCGGCTGCCGTGGCGAACTCGGGCCGGTACTGGGCCAGACAGGCGTGCAGGAGCGCGGTACCCGCCAGTCCGTCGCACAGTGTCGCAACGGCTTGCGGCGGGAGGGCCGCCATGACTCGTTCCGGATCAAGCAGGGCGTCGGCGACGCCCGTCGCTTGCGCGGTCGGCGCGTCAGTGCCGGAGGACATGGGCCTGGATGTGGAAAAGGTCGATGGCCAAGGACCGGGCGATGCGTTCTTGGCCGGAGTCGGAGCCCAGGAGCCGGTTGCAGTGCATGTGGATCAGGTCCGAGGCGCAGCGGTCGGCTATCTCCGGGGTGGGAAGGAGCACGCGGTAGACGGACAGGGCTTCTTGCCGTGCTTCCCACAATGTGGTGAGCCGGGGCGGGACGGTGCCGGTGCGGGTTGGGGCGCGTAGCCGTTCCCGTCGGTTGCGTTCGACAGAGGTCAGCGGGCCGCTGCGGAGTGCGGACGGTGAGGTGCACCAGCGGGCGATCGCGGTCGCTGAGCGAGCGGCGAGTAGGAGGCGGTCGTCTTCGGTTCCCGGGTGGTTGAGCGCGGCGAGGACGAGGGCGCTGTCGGCGACGAAGACGTCCTCAGCCGCGTGGACGCAGTGGGGACCGCCGTATCGCTGTGTCTCGCGTACATAGGGCGCATAGTGGAGTTGTCCGTCACTCAGGCGTTGCTCGGCGAGGCCGACTGCCCACTCTCCCAGGGAGTGCGACAGTCCGCTCAAGGTGCCCGGGTCTGCTTGGAAGCGCAGGCGCAGGTGCGGGCCCAGTGCCGGGGTGTCGTAGCGGAGCCAGAACAGCCTGGCTCCGGCGGGGACAGGTGGAAGCCGTTCCAGTACGGCGTCCTGATGGCGGGCGGGAACAGCGATGGCGGCGGACAGCCAGTCCCGTCCCGGAGGGCAAGTGTCCGCTGTTCGGGGCCGGGGAGCGGTGCGGGGGTCGGTGAGGGCTTGCGCTGGGCTGGTGCGGCGCTGAAGAGCGACCACCAGTTCGAGAGGATGGCGGCCGCGCGGGCCTCTCACCGCCAGTTCGTGGCTGCCGTGTCCGAGCGCTTCGGTCAGCGATCGGGTCCCTCGCAGCACCGTGCGCCGCAGGATCTCCTGGTGATCCGTGTCGTGTGGGCGGAGAGGGAGCTGGCGGTCCGACTCCTCGGCCACGACGACCGGAGGAACCGGCGGAAAGGTCGTGGCGAGCCAGGTGGCAAGGCGCCGATGCCAGGTGGATTGTCTCGTTGCGGCGGCCACCACGTCGTCCGGCAGCAGCCAGCGTTGCGGGGCCAGGACGACGCCGCGACAGCTGACCCGGGGGGTGTACGGGAAGCAGGCGGCCGGTCCCCACGACCAGGTGTGCCAGGGCCGCTCGTCGACGTGGCCGAGCAGATGCAGGAGTTGGGCGGCGGGCGGAAGGAGGTCGCGGGTGATGCGGCTGAACAGTACCGGTACGACCTGCTGCTGGAGGGTGTGCGACCACAACACCAACTGTCGGCTGGAGCTGGTGATCGCCAAGTCTTCCGGGTGCAGGTCACCGTCACGGGTGGGGACGCCGACCGGGATGCGAAAGGGGGCAAACCCGGTCTCGACGGCCAGACCTGCGGCCTTGGCGGAAAGGGGTCGGCAGACGACCTCGGCAATAACAGGTCCGTTGATGTCCGGTGTGCTTGGGGTCAGTTGGGGGAGCCACCGCGCGAACCGGCCGGAGGCCGAGCCGGCGTCCTGGGCGGCGAGGCGGCCGACCACCAAACGGGAGGAGCCGTCCGCCTCGGCCACGATACGTACGTGGATCTCCGCGCTGCGCGGCGGCGGGCCCGTACCGTGGTCCAGGCGCTCGATGTGTTCCTCGGTCAATTCGACCTCGGTCCGCCCGTGTGCGAGGGCGTCCGACAGGAGGGAAGCCAGCAGCCGACTGTGCTGTTCCCGGCTCTCGCCGGACTCGGTGGTGGCCGCGATGGCATCGCCCGCATGTGGGGGCCCGATGCCGACGGTCGGGTCGATGGCTTCCAGGAGCGGCACCATGCGATGCCGTCCGTACGTCTCTACGAACCGGTCCGACCAGAGACGCAGCGGGGGCGTGCGGTGGCTGATCCGCCACAACGCCGATGCGGCCAGGGCGGCTTGCGCGCCGACGGCCGAGGGCAGTCGCAGTTCGGCGTCGGCCAGTGTGTCCACAGTGATCGGGCGGTCGACAAGGTGGATTTGGTCGGCGAGAGACCGGGCCGAGCGCAGTAGCCTGAGTCGTTGTGCCGCACCGGGTGGGTGTTGGTCGGCCTCTCTCAGCAGCTCCCGCAGCCTGATCAGGAGCGCGTGTTCGGGGGCAGATCCGGGGACTTTGCGCAGGAGATGTCCGAGCGGATCGTCGCGCGGGTCCTCGGGAAGAATGTCGGTCAGCAGGATTCCCGTGCGGACCATGTGTGTGAGCGCCTCTTCGGCGGCCTCCGCCGTCGCGCCCGGATAGCGTTCCAGGACGGCAGCGATGACGTCGCTCCCCAGTACGCCATCGGCGCATGTCTTCAGCAGCCACGTGGACAGTCCGGTGACAAGGACGCTGCCGAGCTGCCCGGATCCGTCCCGGCCGGGATGCTCGGCCTCGTACCGGGCCCCATGACCCACCACCAGGTTGTTCACTGTGAACACCAGCATCGGTACGACGCCCGGTGCCCGAAAGGCGCTGTCCGTGAAGCCGAGCAACCACTGAGGGCTGGGCACGGTGACCGCCTGGTGACGTTCGCCCAGGCGCAGCACCACCTGGTGGCCCCCCAGCCGGGCGGTGGCAACCCCGCACCACACACCATGGGGAGTCGTCCGCGTTTGTGCCCGGATCCTGTAGGCGGTGCGTGTCACTTCGGCTTTGTGCGAGTCGCGGGCCGACTGTTCCAGGGACCGGGAGGCCAAGAACAGTCCTTCCTCGATCAGCCCCTCGTCGATCAGCCCCTCCCCCTGGTCTGTGCCGCAGGCCAGCAGCGGAATACGGGCCATTGCCACCGGGCCGAAAGTAAAGACGTTCCCTGCCACCGTGCCCCATCACGTTGTGCGGGGTGGCGCGGGACATGACCGCGCCACCCCGACCTCTTTGCTGGACCGCCGACCGCCGACCGCCGACCGCCGACCGCCGACCGGCTACGGGGCGTCGGGAGTCACGCACCCCGTGGTGGGGCCCTGCGGTGGGGACTCCCCGCAGCCGTCGCCGGTGGTGTCGCCATCGGTTTCAGCGAAGCCGTACCGGATCTGAGACAGATCGGTGTTGGCGGCATCCAGCCGGAACACTTCGGACAGGGCAATGCTCATGTCAACCTCCTCTCCTGCACATCGAAGGGATGGTGTGCCCGCGCCGTGGTGGCCCGGGAGATCTGGGGAACGGTGATGCTCACTGCCAGGCGAGTACCATGCGAGGGCCAGGCCGCTCCAGCACACGTCCGGCTGCCGGCACGGGCTGGTGGGCTGAGCCTTCCGGGTAGAGGAGGAGGGCCGGGCCCGTTCCTCGGCGGTGGTCGCGGTCCCACGCGCGAAGCTGCCGCGCGTACGACTCGGCCAGGGACCCGTCCGGACCGTGCCAGGCGACTCCGTACTCGAACCTGGAATCGCCGTCGTCCACCGGGCGCATGGTCAGGTAGGCGATACTGCCCGTGCTCCAAGTGGCGGAGCTGCCGCCGGGAAGCGTCCATGGCCCGCCCTGCCGATCAGGGATCTGCTGGTCCACGTGAAGGCGTCCGAACACGTCCAGCACAGTCGCCAGCCACATGTCCACGACGGGCCGAGTGCCTTCGGTGACACCGACGGTCACTCCGGTCCATGCCTCCTGGCGCTCACTCGCCAGGGCCGTGGTCAGGGCGTCTCGGTCGGGCTGCGGGCCGCCGTCCCATCGCAGCCGGACGCCGCCACCAAGCAGCGTCGTGCCCATGGCGTTCTCGGCCTGCCCCCGCATCCGTACGAAGCCGCACAAGTCCCAGCCGCCTCCGCGCCAATGGTTGCCCTCCCGGGTGAAGGTGAGCAGGCGCCCCATGCCTCGTAGCCGGAGCGGGACTACCAGGCGACCGTCATCGGCCAGTTGGTCCAGCCACGCTGGGGCGATCGCCGTTGCCTGGACGGTCACCATGATGCGGTCGTAAGGGGCGCCGTCGGGGACCCCGAAGTGTCCGTCACCGGTGACCAGGCGGACCTTCGGGTACCCGGCGGCCTCAAGGCACTGCGCGGCACGATCGATCACGTCGGGGTCGATGTCCTGGCTGGTCACGGAGGATTCGGCGCCGACCAGGTAGCTCAGCAGCGCCGCGTTGTAACCGCCTGAGCCGACTTCGAGCACCTTGTCGCCCGGTCGCGCACGCAAGCGCTCCAGCATCGTGGCCACCAGCCAAGGCGCGGAGACCGAACTGACCGGCTGCCCGTCGGCGTCGCGGTCGGTGAACACCACGTCGTCGCGGTAGGCGTCCTCCAGCGGGGTACCGGGGACGAAGAGGTGCCTTGGCACGGCCGCGAACGCGGCGGCCACTTGCGGACTGGTGATCCTGCCTTTGTGCTGAAGATTCTTGGCCAGGTCGGCGTTCATCCTGGCGGCGGTGGCCGCAGCGTCCAGTTGCACTCCAACACCCTTTCCAGTCAAGGAATTTCCATTCATACCTGGAGGTTTGCCATCAAAAAGGCGTTTTGGGTTGGATCGTAGTTGCTCTGCCGCTCCCTTACGCGGCTGCTGCTCAGTCAGAGTGCGGTGGGCTGTGGCTGCCGGGCAAGCCGGTTGATGGATATCGCATGCATTGGTATATGTGACCGAGCGTGCTCCGGACTCTGCGAGAGGGTTACGTACTGTGGGGCTCTTCACCAGTGCCGTGAGGTGGTGGGCTCTGTCCTCGCGGAGGGCGGCTTGTGGTGTCACCAGCAGTACCCAGGGCGCGGTGTGTCTGGCTCGGAAGGGAGAGGCAAGCACGGCGGATCAATGTCGTTTCACCCCTGTTTAGAAGGTGATGGGTTGACGTCTCCGGTTGGTGTGCGGCTTGCCGCTCATGGTGGCGTGTCCGCGTCGCTGGCGCTGCTCAGTGACCGGGCGCTGGGCTCGCTCGTGGAGGGTGCCGCGCCTTTGGGGGCCGGTGTCGGTGGGACGTCGGCCCTGCTGGAGGTGGCCGGGACGCCGGTCTTCGTGAAGCGGGTGCCCCTGACCGACTGGGAGCGGCGGCCGGAGCACGTACGGTCCACGGCGAACCTGTTCGGGCTGCCGGGCTTCTGCCAGTACGGCCTTGGCGGGCCGGGTTTTGGGGCGTGGCGGGAGCTGGCCGTGCACACCATGACCACGGACTGGGTCCTGGCCGGGGAGTACGAGGGCTTTCCGCTCATGTACCACTGGCGGGTGCTGCCCGACTCGGTGTCCCTGCCCGAAGAACTGGCCGATGTGGACCGGGCCGTCGCCTTCTGGGGAGGCGGGGCGCCTGTGCGCCGCAGGATCGAGGGGCTGCGGGACGCGTCGGCCAGTGTCGCGCTGTTCCTGGAGTACATCCCGCGGAACCTGCACCAGTGGCTCGGCGAGCAAGTGGACGCCGGTGGCGAGGCCGTCGACCGGGCCTGCGCCATGGTGGAGCGGGAGTTGGGGGCCGGTGTCTCCTTCATGAACAGCCGGGGGCTCCTGCACTTCGACGCGCACTTCGAGAACATCCTGACCGACGGCCGGCGCCTCTTCTTCGCCGACTACGGCCTCTCCCTCTCCTCCCGGTTCGCGCTGTCGCCCGAGGAGACCGGCTTCTTCGACCGGCACCGGACCTATGACCGCGCCTACACCACCTCGTATCTGGTCCACTGGCTGGTCGCCGCCCTGTACGGGCGCCGGGGCGAGGAGCGCGCGGCGCTGCTGCGCGCCTGGGCCGGGGGCGAGCGGCCCACCGGCATTCCGGCGGCAGCCGCCGCGATCATCGCCCGGGACGCGCCGCTCGCCGTGGTGGTGTCGGACTTCATCGGCGCACTCGGACGGGAGAGCCGGGAGACTCCGTACCCGCTGGAGGGGATCCGCCGGATCCGGGGGACGCGCTGACCGGGCGCTCAGCCCGGTACGTCCATGCTCTGCGTGCCGACGACCGACAGCAGCCGCAGCGCCTCCTCGGACCGGGAGCCGGGGTCGGCGGTGTAGATCACGACCCGCTGGTCGCGGTCGGCGATCTGGAGGACGTCGCAGTTCACGGTGACCGGGCCGACCATCGGGTGGCGGAACGTCTTGCACAGCGCGGGCGCCGAAGCCACGTCGTGGGAGGACCAGAGGCGGGCGAACTCCTCGCTGCCGGAGAGCAGTTCGGCCACCAGCGCGGACACCTCGGGGTCGTCGGGATAGCGGGCGGCGGTGGCGCGCAGGTCCTGGGCCGCCGAGCGGGCGAACTCCGCCGCGTCCGCGAGCCCGTACAGGGGGCCGTCCGCACCGTGCGGTTCGAGGAAGACACGGCGTACGAAGTTGCGGTCGCGGCGCGGCAGCGCGGAGAAGTCCTCCATGAGGGCGGCGGCCAGATCGTTCCAGGCGATCACCTCGCCCGCCGCTGACATCACCATCGCCGCGGCCTGCGGCAGCCGGTCCAGCAGGTCGAGGATGGACTGCCGCACCTCACGGGAAGGGCCGGGCGCCGGGCCCGGCGGGGCCCCGGCCAGATGGTGCACGTGGGCGCGTTCCGCGTCCGACAGCCGCAGCGCGCGGGCCAGACCGGCCAGCACCTCGCGCGACGGGCGCGGGGCACGGGCCTGCTCCAGCCGCGTGTAGTACTCGGTCGAGATGAACGCCAGCTGCGCCACCTCCTCGCGGCGCAGCCCCGGCGTACGGCGGCGCGGCCCGGCGGGCAGCCCGGCCTCGGCGGGGGCGATCCGCTCGCGCCTGCTGCGCAGGAAATCGGCGAGTTCTTGTCTGTCCACACCCCCAGTGTGCGGCGGGCCGCCGCCGCCATCCAGGTACAGCCGGTGCCTGGATAGCCTCCGCCGCCGGACGCACGGTGGGAGGCATGGACAACACCCAGGGCACCACACAGATCAACGAAACCTCCGCTCCCGCCACCCCCCGCCTGCTGGAGGGCAAGGTCGCCTTCATCACCGGCGCCGGACGCGGTATCGGCGCCGCCGCCGCCCGGCTGTTCGCCCGGGAGGGCGCCAGGGTGATGCTCGCGGCCAGGACGGAAGCCCAGCTCAAGGCGGTCACCGAGGAAGTGCGGGCGGCGGGCGGCACCGCGGAGTACGTCGTCTGCGACCTGGCCGACGCCGCCAGTGTGCGCGCCGCAGTCGACCGCGTCGTGGAGGTGTACGGGCGGCTCGACGTCGCCTTCAACAACGGCGCGGCGATCGTGCGCCCCGGCCCGGTGGACGAGGTGACCGAGGAGGAGTTCGACGCGGTCTACGCCGTCAACCTCAAGGGCGCGTGGCTCGCCATGTCCGCCGAGGTGGCCGCCATCCGGGCCACCGCCGGGACCGGGGCCATCGTCAACAACTCCAGCGTCGGCAGCCTGCGCGGCAACCCCGCGCTGCCCTCGTACGGCGCGATGAAGCGCGCGGTCAACAGCCTCACCGAGTCCGCCGCCGTGACGTACGGCCCGGAGGGCATCCGCGTCAACGCCATCGCTCCCGGCGGCACGCTGACCGACATGATCCGCGCCTGGGACGACGAGACCCCCGGCGTCATCGACCAGATCAGCTTGCAGACCCCGCTGCGCCGGGCCGCCGCGCCCGAGGAGATCGCCGAGTCGGCCGCCTGGCTGCTCAGCGACCGCTCCTCGTACGTGACGGGGGTGATCCTCTCGGTCGACGGCGGCCTGCGGGCGTGAGTCCGGTCAGGCGCGGCGGGCGACCGTGACGATCTCCGGGCTGGCGTCCGTCAGGGGGCCGCGACTCCAGTCGCCGTACTGCTCCGTGACCGTGAGGCCCGCTTCCGCCAGGAAGGCCGACAGGGTGTCACGGTCCAGGAAGCGCAGGGTGCTCCGGCTCAGCCGGGGCGCGTCCCAGCCGTCGCTGGTGTACGTGTGCGTGAAGGAGACGCGGTCCCCTTCGACCGGGGTGTCGACCTCGCACGTACCCCGTACGACCGCTCCGGTGGAGTCGACGACCTCGCCCGAGTAGCGCACATGCCACTCCTCCCACTCCCTGACCAGCGGATTGCGGGTCTCGAAGGCGAAGGCGCCGTCGTCGGTCAGGGCCCCGGCGATCGCCGCCAGGGCGACGCGCAGCTCGTCGTCCTCCAGGAGCACCTGGAACGCGTGGCCGGTCATGACGGCCAGCTCGAAGGGGCGCTCCCAGCCGGGGGCGGTGGACAGATCGGCGAGGATCCACTCGATGTCCGCGCGTTCCCGGGCCACTTCCAGCATCCCGGCGGCCGGGTCCAGCCCGCACAGCCGTCCGGTGTGGCCCTGCTCGCGGGCGGCGCGCAGCAGGGAGCCCGTACCGCACCCGACGTCCAGGACGGAGCGCGCGGACATCACCAGGGGCAGGTAGAACGCGAAGTCCCCGCGCTTGGCGCCGGGGTAGTAGAGGTCGTAGAGCGCGGCCAGTTCGGTGTCCGAGAACAGTTTGTCGACCATGCCCGGCAGCCTGCCAGAGTGCCCCAGGGCCGGACGAGCGATTTCGCGATTTTCCGTCCGCCGTCCGCCGTCCGCTTCCGGCCGCGCGGTACGGACCGGGGCGGGCCGTCAGAGCTTGCGCAGCGAGAGCCGCTGGACCGTGTGGTCCGGGCCCTTGCGCAGCACCAGGGTGGCCCGTCCCCGGGTGGGGGCCACGTTCTCCAGCAGGTTGGGCTTGTTGATGGTGCGCCAGGTGGTGCGGGCGTAGTCGAGGGCCTCCTCCTCGGAGACCTGGGTGTACTTCCTGAAGTACGAGGACGGGTCCTGGAAGGCCGTCTCGCGCAGCCGGCGGAAGCGGTGCAGGTACCAGGTCTCGATGTCCTCGGGCCTGGCGTCCACGTACACGCTGAAGTCGAAGTAGTCGGCGAGCGCGACCCTCGTCCTGCCGTCCTTGCCGGGCAGGGCGGGCTGGAGGACGTTGAGGCCCTCCACGATGAGGATGTCGGGGCGGCGCACGGTGAGTACTTCGCCGGGCACGATGTCGTAGATCAGATGCGAGTAGACGGGGGCGCTGACCTCGTCCTTGCCCGCCTTGATGTCGGCGACGAAGCGGGTCAGCGCGCGCCGGTCGAAGGACTCGGGGAAGCCCTTGCGGCCCATCAGCCCCCGTGAGATCAGCTCCTTCATCGGCAGCAGGAAGCCGTCCGTGGTGACGAGTTCCACCCTGGGGTGCTCGGGCCAGCGCGCCAGCAGCGCCTGGAGCAGCCGGGCGACGGTGGACTTCCCGACCGCCACACTGCCCGCCACCCCTATGACGAAGGGCGTACCGCGCTGGGCGCCGTGGCCGTTGCCCGCGTCCCCGAGGAACGTGTTGAGCGCGCCGCGCAGCCCGGCCGTCGCCTGGACGTAGAGGTTGAGCAGCCGGGAGAGCGGCAGATAGACGTCCCGTACCTCGTCCAGGTCGATGACGTCCCCGAGCCCGCGCAGCGCCTCGACCTCCTCGGCGGTCAGCGGCAGCGGCGTCTTGTCGCGCAGCGCGCTCCACTCGCCCCGGGAGAGGTCGACGTACGGGGTCGGTCCGTGCTCGCCCCGGCGGGGGGCGCCTCGTGTCGGCTCAGTGATCACTGGGCCATTGTCGGCGGTCGTGGCGGATTGTGGCGGGTGTGTTAAATCACGCGTGGCGGTGGGGTCGGCCGGGGTTGTGGGAGGGGCGGCCGGAGCGCGCGGGAGTGAGCGGCGCGAACCGCGTCCGGGGCGCGACCGCGCGCTCCCCGCCCGTCGCCGTACCTTCTGCGACGATGCGTCCCGAGCGGGTCGAAGGGTGGGTACGGCAGGAAAGGGAGCGTTATGTGCGGAATCGTGGGTTACGTCGGCGGACAGTCGGCGCTCGACGTCGTCGTCGCGGGCCTCAGGCGGCTTGAGTACCGGGGGTACGACTCGGCCGGGGTCGCGGTCCTCGCCGACGGCGGGCTCGCCTCGGCGAAGAAGGCCGGCAAGCTCGTCAATCTGGAGAAAGCCCTGGTGGAACGGCCGCTGCCGAGCGGCGCCACCGGGATCGGACACACCAGGTGGGCCACCCACGGCGGCCCGACCGATGCCAACGCCCACCCCCATCTGGACAACGCGGGGCGCGTGGCCGTCGTACACAACGGCATCATCGAGAACTTCGCCGCGCTGCGCGCCGAACTGACCGGCCGGGGCCATGACCTGGGCTCGGAGACCGACACCGAGGCCGTGTCGCACCTGCTCGCCGAGGCGTTCTCGGCCTGCGGCGACCTCGCCGAGTCGATGCGGCAGGTCTGCCGGCGGCTGGAGGGCGCCTTCACGCTCGTCGCCGTGCACGCCGACGAGCCGGACGTGGTGGTGGGCGCGCGCCGCAACTCCCCGCTGGTGGTGGGCGTCGGGGACGGCGAGGCGTTCCTCGCCTCCGACGTCGCCGCGTTCATCGCGCACACCCGCTCCGCCATCGAACTGGGCCAGGACCAGGTCGTGGAGCTGCGCCGCGACGGGGTGACGGTGACGGACTTCGACGGCGCCCCGGCCGAGGTCCGCTCGTACCACGTGGACTGGGACGCCTCGGCCGCCGAGAAGGGCGGCTACGCCTCCTTCATGCTCAAGGAGATCGCCGAGCAGCCCAGGGCCGTCGCCGACACCCTGCTGGGCCGGATCGACGGCGAGGGATCGCTGACCCTGGACGAGGTGCGCATCCCCGCGGCCGTCCTGCGGGAGGTCGACAAGGTCGTCATCGTCGCGTGCGGGACGGCCTTCCACGCCGGGCTGATCGCGAAGTACGCCATCGAGCACTGGACCCGGATGCCGTGCGAGGTCGAGCTGGCCAGTGAGTTCCGCTACCGCGACCCGATCCTGGACCCGCGCACCCTGGTGATCGCGATCTCGCAGTCCGGCGAGACCATGGACACGCTGATGGCGCTGCGGCACGCCCGTGAGCAGGGCGCGAAGGTGCTGGCCATCTGCAACACCAACGGGTCGACCATCCCCCGGGAGTCCGACGCGGTCCTCTACACGCACGCGGGCCCCGAGGTCGCCGTCGCCTCCACCAAGGCGTTCCTGACCCAGCTGGTGGCCTGCTACCTGGTCGCGCTCTACCTGGGGCAGCGGCGCGGTACGAAGTGGGGCGACGAGATCAGGGCCGTCGTCCGGGAGCTGTCGCGGATCGCGGGCGACGTGGAGCGCGTACTGGAGACGATGGAGCCGGTACGGGAGCTGGCGCGCTCGCTCAAGGACAAGAAGACGGTGCTGTTCCTCGGCCGGCACGTCGGGTACCCGGTGGCGCTGGAGGGCGCGCTCAAGCTCAAGGAGCTGGCGTACATGCACGCGGAGGGGTTCGCGGCGGGGGAGCTGAAGCACGGCCCGATCGCGCTCGTCGAGGAGGATCTGCCCGTGGTCGTCGTCGTACCGTCGCCGCGCGGGCGCTCGGTGCTGCACGACAAGATCGTGTCGAACATCCAGGAGATCAGGGCCAGGGGCGCGCGCACCATCGTGATCGCGGAGGAGGGGGACGAGGAGGTGGTGCCGTACGCGGACCATCTGATCCGGATCCCGGCGACCCCGACACTGCTTCAGCCGCTGGTCGCTACCGTGCCGTTGCAGGTGTTCGCGTGCGAACTGGCCACGGCGCGCGGCAACGAGGTGGACCAGCCGAGGAACCTGGCCAAGTCCGTGACGGTGGAGTGAGGTCGGGTGTTCCGTGAGGTCTGATGTGAGGACTGGTAAATGATCATTGGGGTGGGCATCGACGTGGCCGGCATCGACCGGTTCGCGGCGTCCCTGGAACGGACCCCGCAACTCGCCGACCGGCTCTTCTCGCAGAGCGAGTTGCTCCTGCCGAGCGGTGAACGGCGCGGGATCGCCTCCCTGGCGGCCCGGTTCGCCGCCAAGGAAGCCGTCGCCAAGGCGCTCGGCGCGCCTCCCGGGCTGCACTGGACCGACGCCGAGGTGTGGCAGGAGGGCAGCGGGCAGCCCCGGCTGCGGGTACGCGGGACGGTGGCGGCGCGCGCGGCGGAGCTGGGCGTACGCAGCTGGCACGTCTCGCTCAGCCATGACGCGGGGGTGGCGTCGGCGGTCGTGATCGCGGAGGGTTGATGAGTGGAGGAGGCTTGAGGCATGCGTACTGCTCATAGCGTGGAGGCCGTCAGGAACGCCGAGCGGGAGCTGATGGCCCGGCTCCCCGAGGGCACGCTCATGCGGCGCGCGGCGGCCAGTCTCGCCACGGCCTGCGCCGGACTGCTGAAGGACCTGCTGGGACGGGTGTACGGCGCGCGCGTCGTGCTGCTCGTCGGCAGCGGTGACAACGGCGGCGACGCGCTCTACGCCGGTGCCCGGCTGGCCCGCAGGGGCGCCGGGGTGTGCGTCGTACCGCTCGCCCCCGGCCGTACGCACCCCGGCGGCCTGGCGGCGCTGCTCGGCGCGGGCGGCCGGATCGCCGAGGACCCCTTCGAGGTGCTCGCCACCGCCGACCTCGTCCTGGACGGCATCACCGGCATCGGCGGCCACGGCGGGCTGCGCCCCGACGCGGTACCGGTGGTACGGGCCGCCCGGGGCGGCAGCGCGATGGTCGTGGCCGTCGACCTGCCGAGCGGGGTGGAGGCGGACAGCGGCGAGGTGACGGGCGAGGCGGTGCGCGCCGACGCGACCGTGACGTTCGGTACGTACAAGCCGGGGCTCCTGATCGACCCGGCGCGCGAGCGGGCCGGCGCGCTGCGGCTCGTGGACATCGGGCTCGGCCCGTATCTGCCGTCCGTGCCCGCGCTGGAGGCGCTCCAGCACGCGGACGTGGCGCGGCTGCTGCCGCGGCCGGTGGGCGAGAGCGACAAGTACCGGCGCGGTGTCATCGGCGTCGTGGCCGGATCGGCGCGCTACCCGGGCGCGGCGGTGCTCGCCGTGTCGGGCGCGCTGCGCGGCGGCGCGGGGGCCGTGCGGTATGTCGGCCCCGGCGGCGAGGCGGTGCTCGCGCGCTTCCCCGAGACGCTGGTGCACGAGGGGCCGCCGTCGAAGGCGGGCCGGGTCCAGGCGTGGGTCGTCGGCCCCGGCCTCGGCGACGGCTCCTGGGCTGCGGCGGCCGTCGCGGACGTGCTGGCCTCGGACGTCCCGGTGCTGGTCGACGCGGACGGCCTGCGGCTGCTGGACGCGCGGGCGGTGCGCGACCGCGCCGCCCCGACCCTGCTCACCCCGCACGCGGGGGAGGCGGCGGCGCTGCTCGGCGTCCCCCGCGAGGAGGTCGAGGCGGGCCGGCTCGCCGCCGTACGGGAACTGGCGGCGCGGTACGGCGCGACGGTGCTGCTGAAGGGCTCCACGACGCTGGTGGCCGATCCGGGGCGGGGCGATCGGGGAGGGGCCGATCCGGGAGGGGCCGACGTGCCGGGCTCTGGGACCGGCTCTGGGACAGGCTCCGCGCCGCTGGTGGACTCGGCGCATCCGGTACGGGTCAACCCGACCGGCACGCCCTGGCTGGCCACGGCCGGCAGCGGCGACGTCCTCTCCGGCCTGGCCGGCTCCCTCCTGGCGACCGGCCTGCCCGCCCGCGACGCCGCCTCGGTCGCTGCCTACCTGCACGGCCTGTCGGCCCGACTGGCCTCCAGGGGCGCCCCGGTGGCGGCGGACGACGTGGCGGCGTGGCTGCCGGAGGCGTGGCGGAACGTGGTGGGGTGACGGGGGGCGGGAACGCCACGCCGACCCGGCGCCGGCGCCGCGCGCACCGCGATCGCGGCCGGGGGACGGTGAGCTGAGAGACTGGGGCCGATGACCGGAATCATGCAGACCTCGGCCGGTACCCGCGCGCGCGCCGAAGTCGATCTCGCCGCCCTGCGGGGCAATGTGCGCGCCCTGCGCTCCCGGGTGGGGGCGGGCACCGCGCTGATGGCCGTCGTGAAGTCCGACGCGTACGGACACGGCATGCTGCCCGTCGCCCGCGCGGCCCGCGCTGCCGGGGCCGGCTGGCTGGGGACCGCCACGCCGCACGAGGCACTCGCGCTGCGGGCTGCGGGGATCGGCGGGCGGGTGATGTGCTGGCTGTGGACGCCGGGCGACCCGTGGCGCGCGGGCATCGAGGCCGACCTCGACATGTCCGTCAGCGGCATGTGGGCGCTGCGCGAGGTGACCGCCGCCGCACGTGAGGCGGGGCGGCCCGCCCGTATCCAGCTCAAGGCCGACACCGGCCTCGGCCGGAACGGCTGCCAGCCCGCCGACTGGCCGGAACTCGTGGGCGCCGCTCTCGCCGCGCGGGACGCGGGGCTCGTCGAGGTCACCGGCCTCTGGTCGCACTTCGCGTGCGCCGACGAGCCGGGGCATCCCTCGATCGCGGGCCAGCTGGACGTGTTCCACGAGATGCTCGCGTACGCCGAGAAGGAGGGCGTCGAGCCCGAGGTCCGGCACATCGCCAACTCGGCGGCGACCCTGACGCTCCCCGAGTCGTCCTTCGACCTCGTCAGGACCGGTATCGCCCTGTACGGCCTCTCGCCCAGCCCCGAGATCGGCGTCCCCGCCGACTTCGGGCTGCGGCCGGTGATGACGCTGTCCGCCTCCGTCGCCCTGGTCAAGCAGGTACCGGCGGGCCACGGCGTCAGCTACGGCCACCACTACGTCACGCCGGACGGGACGACCCTCGGGCTGATCCCCCTCGGCTACGCCGACGGCATTCCCCGCCACGCCTCGGGGCGCGGACCCGTACTGGTCGGCGGCGCGCGGCGGCGGGTGGCCGGGCGGGTCGCGATGGACCAGTTCGTGGTCGACCTCGGCGGCGACACGCCGGAGCCGGGCGAGACCGCCGTCCTGTTCGGCCCCGGCGACCGGGGCGAGCCGACGGCCGAGGACTGGGCGGTGGCCGCGGACACCATCGCGTACGAGATCGTCACCCGTATCGGCGCGCGCGTGCCCCGCGTGTACGCGAACGAGAGCACGGGCTGAGCAGGACGGGCCGAGCAACGGGCCGAGCGAGGTCGCTGAGCAAGGCATGGGCCGACGTCCCGGGGAGCATGTTGAATAGGCAACGGCCCGGGTCCGGTACGACGAGGAGCGCACGGTGAGCGAGAGCAGCGCGGCGGCGGACGCGGCAGCGGCGGCGGCCACGGGCAGCTGGCGCCGGGCCGGGGTGGCCGGCGCCGCGATAGGCGTGATCGCCGCCGGGGCCGCCGCGGGCGTCGCGATCGAGCGCCTGACCGTCGGCCGCGGCATACGGAGAAAGGCGCAGCTCGCGCTCGACGCCACGGGACCGTACGGCGCCCTGCGCGGCACCCCGGGCAAGGCCCTCGCCGACGACGGCACGGAGCTGTACTACGAGGTCGACGACGTCGCGCCGGAGACCGGCTCCGCCGCGACGGGCTCGGCCCCGCGCCGCCGGCGCCTCTTCGGACGCAAGGCACCCGCGCCCGTCACCGTCGTCTTCAGCCACGGCTACTGCCTCAACCAGGACTCGTGGCACTTCCAGCGCGCCGCGCTGCGCGGCCTCGTCCGTACCGTCCACTGGGACCAGCGCAGCCACGGCCGCTCCGCCCGGGGCGTCGCCCAGCGCGGACCCGACGCCGTGCCGGTCGACATCGACCGGCTCGGCCGCGACCTCAAGGCCGTCATCGACGCGGCGGCGCCCGAGGGCCCGCTCGTGCTGGTCGGGCACTCCATGGGCGGGATGACGATGATGGGCCTCGCGGCCCAGTACCCGGAGCTGGTACGGGAACGGGTCGTCGGCGCCGCCTTCGTCGGTACGTCCGGCGGGAAGCTCGGCGAGGTCAGCTACGGGCTGCCGATGGCGGGCGTGAACGCGGTGCGCCGCGTGCTGCCCGGCGTCCTCAAGGCGCTCGGCTCGCAGACCGAACTGGTCGAGCGCGGGCGGCGGCTCACCGCCGACCTGTTCGCGGGGCTGATCAAGCGCTACTCGTTCAGCTCGAAGGACGTGGACCCCGCCGTCGCGCGGTTCGCCGAGCGGCTCATCGAGTCGACGCCGATCGATGTCGTCGCGGAGTTCTACCCGGCCTTCACCGACCACGACAAGGCATGGGCGCTCGCGGTCTTCATGGAGGTCCCGACGCTCGTCCTGGCCGGTGAGAGCGATCTCGTGACGCCCAGCACGCACAGCGAGGCCATCGGCGATCTGCTGCCGGACGCGGAGCTGGTGCTCGTCCCCGACGCGGGCCATCTGGTGATGCTGGAACGCCCGGAGGCGGTCACGGACCGGCTCGCCGACCTGCTGATGAGGGTCGGAGCTGTGCCGCTGGAGACTAACGTTGGCACGCATGGAAGCACCGCACAGCCAGACAGCTGACGCCGTCACCCCGCCGAGCCCGAGCCCGTACCCGAACCCGAACCCGGCGCCGGTGTCGGCACCGACACCGGCGCCGACCGTTCTCACCATCGGCTCTCCCGAGGAGATGCGGGAGCTGGGCCGGGGACTCGCCGCCCTGCTGCGCCCCGGTGACCTGGTGATGCTCACCGGCGAACTCGGCGCGGGCAAGACCACGCTGACGCGCGGCCTCGGCGAGGGCCTCGGGGTCCGGGGCGCCGTGACCTCGCCCACGTTCGTGATCGCCCGCGTACACCCGTCGCTGACCGGCGGTCCCGCGCTGGTGCACGTCGACGCGTACCGGCTCGGCGGGGGACTGGACGAGATGGAGGACCTCGACCTCGACGTCTCGCTGCCGGATTCGGTGGTGGTCGTGGAGTGGGGCGACGGCAAGGTCGAGGAGCTGTCGGACGACCGGCTGCACGTGGTCATCGACCGGGTGGTGGGCGCCGTGGACGCCGGTTCGGAGGACGACGACCGGCGGACCGTGACGCTGACCGGGTACGGCGACCGCTGGTCGGGCACGGCGCTGGAGCTGTCTCCCCAGTCTCCCGAGCCGTCTTCCCAGCCGTCACCCGAGCTGCCTTCGGAGCTGCCTTCGGAGCTGCCTTCGGAGCTGCCTACGGGAGAGGCGGGAGGCCGCTGACCCGCCGGTTCGCCGGACCGGCCGGCACATCGGGCCGACATCGAGGGCTGACATCGGGTGGGATTCCGCCGGGATCCGGCCAGGCGTTCCGTACGTTCCGACAAGACGTCGGCAAAATGTTGCGCGTGCCGTGCCGCGCATGGTCACATGGTTACCGAGACCTGGTTAGGTCTACCTAACCACGCCTGCCCCCGGAGCCACAGGAGGCATCCATGCCGGCCCCCGAGCGTGCATCACGTCCGCAGTCAGAGCCGCAGCCGCGGCCGCAGTCCCCGGCGTACCTGTCGCGGGCGCTGTCGCCGTCCTCCGTACCGATGAAAGACCTGCTGGCGTCCTGCGCGGCGGCCAGAGCCGTCTCCACGCCCCCGCACACGCCTTCGGCGGCCGCCGCGGTGGCCGAGGCGGCGCGCGAGGCCGGAGAGGCGCGCGAGGCCGCGGAGGACGCGCTGCGGCGGGACGCGGCCTGACGGCACCCGCCTCTACTGGAGGTGACGGCACCCGCCTCTACTGGAGGCGGCTGACGGCGGCACAGGGCCTAAGTACGGCGTACGGTCCGACGTCGGCCCGCCTCTAGACGACGACGACCTTCGTGCCGACCGTCGCGAACGTCCACAGCGCGTTCCCGTCCGCCCGCTTCATCCGGACCCCGCCCGTCTTCAGGGACGGGTCGGGGGCCGACATCGTGCCGTCGACCGCCGCGCTGAAGCCGATCGCCACCTCGTTGACGTTCGCGAACCGGACCACGTGTTCGATCCGTACCCCGTCCGAGCCGGTGATCGAGCCGGACCGCGAGGACACGAGATACGAACCGGTCTCCGGGCTGATCGTGCTCGGCACGACCGCGAAGCTCCGCTCCTGCCTGCCGTCCTCGTCCACCAGCCACACCCGCCGGTCGCGCAGCGAGTAGACGACCCGCTCGCCGCTGCCCGAATCGGCGGGCAGCGCGCGCGAGTCCTTGCGGGGCTGGGCGGCGGCGCCGGAGGCGGACGCGGACGCGGAGGCGCTCGGTGTCCCCGAGGGCTTGCCGAGGGCGTCGGACGCGTTCGCCGACGCCTGGTAGGCGAGGAAGCCGACCGTGGCGATGGCCGCGGCTGTGAGCGCGGCCACGATTCCGGAGCTGCTCCTGGACACCCTTGATCCGCCTCTCGTGCGTACGACCCCGTGGGGACGGTAGCAGCAGGCGTCCCGGTACCAGGGACGGCGTGCTCCGGGGGCGGGGGGCCGTAGGCTGTTTGCGTGCTTCTGCTCGCCGTTGATACCGCCACGCCCGCCGTCACCGTCGCTCTCCACGACGGCGGCTCCCTTCTGGCCGCCGAGAGCGCGGTCGACGCGCGCCGCCACGGGGAGCTGCTGCTGCCCGCCGTCGACCGGGTCCTCACCGGGGCCGGGGTGAAACTGGACGCCGTGACCGATGTGGTCGTGGGGGTGGGGCCGGGTCCGTACACGGGGCTGCGCGTCGGCCTCGTCACGGCCCTGAGCTTCGGCTCTGCGCTCGGGGTGCCGGTGCGCGGGCTGTGCACGCTGGACGGTCTCGCGTACGCCGCCGGGCTCGACGAGCCGTTCGCCGTGGCGACGGACGCTCGGCGCAAGGAGGTCTACTGGGCCCGGTACGCGGACAGCCGTACGCGGCTGACCGACCCGGCCGTGGACCGGCCCGCCGAGCTGGCCGAGGCGCTGGCGGGGCTGCCCGTGGTCGGCGCGGGCGGGCTGCTCTACCCGGACGCTTTCCCGGACGCCAGGGGGCCCGAACACCAGTCGGCGGCGGCGCTCGCCGCGCTGGCCGCCGAGAAACTGGCGGCGGGCGGGGACTTCCTGCCGCCGCTGCCGCTGTATCTGCGCCGGCCCGACGCGCAGGTGCCGAAGAACTACAAGGTGGTCACCCCGAAGTGACCGGTCCGGAGTCCGCCCCCGTGGTGCCCGCCCCCGTGGTACTGCGCGAGATGCGCTGGTGGGACATCGAGCCCGTCCTCGCGCTCGAACACGAACTCTTCCCCGAGGACGCCTGGTCGCCCGGCATGTTCTGGTCGGAGCTGGCACACGCGCGCGGCCCCCGGGCGACCCGTCGCTATGTCGTCGCGGAGGTGGCGGGGGATGGTGGCTCCGACGGCTCCGACGGCTCCGACGGCTCCGACGGCTCCGGTGGCCGGATCGTCGGGTACGCGGGGCTCGCGGCGGCCGGCGGGCTCGCCGACGTACAGACCATCGCGGCCGCCCGCGACCAGTGGGGCACCGGCCTCGGCGCGCGCCTGCTGACCGATCTCCTCCAGCACGCCACCGCCTTCGAGTGCGAGGAGGTGCTGCTCGAAGTGCGGGTGGACAACACCCGGGCGCAGAAGCTGTACGAACGGTTCGGCTTCGAGCCCATCGGCTTCCGCCGCGGCTACTACCAGCCCGGCAACGTCGACGCGCTCGTCATGCGCCTCCATGTGAAGACCCATCAAGGAACCGAGCCCCAGGGCTGATGAGAATGGCTGATGACAATGGCTGACGAACCCCTCGTCCTCGGTATCGAGACCTCCTGTGACGAGACCGGCGTCGGCATCGTGCGCGGTACGACGCTGCTCGCCGACGCCATCGCGTCGAGCGTCGACGAGCACGCCCGCTTCGGCGGCGTCGTACCGGAGGTCGCGTCCCGCGCGCACCTGGAGGCGATGGTCCCGACGATCGAGCGCGCGCTGAAGGAGGCCGGGGTCTCGGCCCGCGACCTGGACGGGATCGCGGTCACCGCGGGGCCCGGTCTGGCCGGCGCGCTGCTGGTCGGCGTCTCGGCGGCCAAGTCGTACGCGTACGCCCTGGGCAAGCCGCTGTACGGCGTGAACCACCTCGCCTCCCACATCTGCGTCGACCAGCTGGAGCACGGTCCGCTGCCCGAGCCGACGATGGCGCTGCTGGTCAGCGGCGGCCACTCGTCGCTGCTGCTCGCGCCGGACATCACCTCCGACGTACGGCCCATGGGGGCGACGATCGACGACGCGGCGGGCGAGGCGTTCGACAAGATCGCGCGCGTGCTGCACCTGGGCTTCCCGGGCGGTCCGGTGATCGACCGGCTGGCCCGGGAGGGCGACCCGGCGGCGATCGCGTTCCCGCGCGGTCTGACCGGGCCGCGCGACGCCGCGTACGACTTCTCCTTCTCCGGGCTGAAGACGTCGGTGGCCCGCTGGATCGAGGCGAAGCGGGCGGCGGGCGAGGAGGTGCCCGTACGGGACGTGGCGGCGTCGTTCCAGGAGGCGGTGGTCGACGTGCTGACGCGAAAGGCGGTGCGCGCCTGCAAGGACCAGGGCGTGGACCATCTGATGATCGGCGGCGGAGTCGCGGCCAACTCCCGGCTGCGCGCGCTGGCGGCGGAGCGCTGCGAGCGCGCGGGCATCCGGCTGCGGGTGCCGCGTCCGGGGCTGTGCACGGACAACGGCGCGATGGTGGCGGCGCTGGGCGCGGAGATGGTGGCGCGCAACCGGCCGGCCTCGGACTGGGAGCTGTCGGCGGACTCGTCGCTGCCGGTGACGGAGCCGCATGTGCCGGGGCACGAGCACGGGCATGGTGAGGGTCACGGGCACGGTCACGGGCACGGTCACGGGCATGGTGACGGTCACGGCCATGACCACGATCATCTGCACGAGCTGAGCAAGGAGAACCTGTACTCATGACCGTGGCGCTGATGTGGGAGGCCAAGGCGGCGCCGGGCCGGGGCGGGGAGCTGCTGGAGTGGGCGCGGGCGCGCGCCGGGGAGCTGGCGCCCGCGCCGCTCCGTCACGAACTCCTGCGCGCCCCGCAGGACCGCGTCCTCGTCATCACCTGGTGGGACGGCCCGTACGACGCCGACGTCCCGGAACTCCCCGCGCCGCCGGCCGACCTGCTCGCCCGCCCGGCCCACCGCTGGCGCTTCGAGTCGCTCGGCGCCGACGGCACCGTTACTTGATCACCGGGACTACTTGATCACCTCGACCTTTTTGTCCCCGGCGAGCACCGTGGTGACGGAGGCCGTGGTGCCGGAGGCCGTGGTGGCGGAGGCTTCTCCGGCGACGGTGAGGGCGAGCGAGAGAAGGATCGCGGAGGCCAGGACGACCCTGACCGTCTGGCGCGTGCGAGGTTTCATCCGGTACTCCTTGGCTCCTGGGGCGGTGTCGACATCCTCATGATGCGTCAGGAAGCGGGGAGTTGGCGACGATTTCGGGTGAACCGCCCCTGAGCAGCAGGCCGTCGATGATCGCTCCGAGCTGCTCGGTGACGTCGTACGTGTCCGACAGCTCGTCCCGGCGGGGTGCCAGTTCGGTCAGGTGCGGCACCACCCCCGCCGCCCCGGCCACGGGGTACGCCCGTGCCTACGGCGTGGCGGCGCTGCTGCTGGTCGCGGCCTCGGCGGTCGCGGCGGCGCTGCTGCCACGGAAGCGGCCGGACCGCGCCCCGCGTCAGTCCGCCAGGAGCACGGCGGTGTCGAGCGACGGGTAGGGACCCGGCAGCGGAAGCGGGCGGCCCAGCTCGACTTCCACCTTGGTGGCGTAGTGCGCGGCGTCCCTGCCGCTCTCCGGTACCGGGTCGGAGAAGGCGTACGCCTTGGCCTCCTGGCGGTGGATGAGCACGTAGACGGGGATGCCCGCAGCCGCGTAGCTGCGGTACTTGGGGCCGGAATCCGTCTCGTGATTGCTGGAGGTGACCTCCCCGACCAGGGCGAGCAGGTCGATCGGGTACCAGCCCTTGTACGCCTTGCGGTACGCCTCATCCATATCGGTCGGGGTGCGGTGCATGACGTAGAAGTCGGGGATGGTGAGGGCGAGGGTGCGCTCGTTCCTGAGCCCGGTGCGGAAGCCGTTGCCGATGCCGGCCAGATCGATTCCCGCCGCACGGAGCTGGAACGAAAGTTCGAACGCGCCGTGGTTGTGACTGTGGTCCGGTTGCGGTGGCACGACCACCATCCCCTCGAAGTACTCGGGCCGAATCGGCGTCTCCGACGCCTCCTCGATCGCGATCAGTAGATCGATGGGGTCCTGGCTCGGCTTGGCCACCGGCTCCATGATGGGATCGGCGCTCATCGCAGTCCTCCCTGTCTCTGTTGCCAGGCTAGCCCGTCTCGGGTGCCCCGACCGGATGCTGGAGCAGACGCGCACATGCCCACAGCACTTTCGAAGAAATTCCCCCGAAGGGTGTCGTGCTGCTCCCGCGCCCTGGTGACTCCCCCCCCTGTGCCCCCTGTCGTACTGCCAGGCACTGGAGCCCCACACGTCACTCCCCCATCTCCTATCCTCGTGCGGACGCAATGCCTGGGGTTTGAGGGAGCATCCATGGACGGTTTGAATCCGGATGATCCGGGCTGGATCGGCAGCTACCGACTGCTCGGCAGACTCGGTGAGGGCGGCATGGGGCGGGTCTATCTGGCGCGTTCCGAGCGCGGCCGTACGGTCGCGGTCAAGGTCGTCCGGGAAGAACTGGCCCGCAAGCCCGACTTCAGGCGGCGCTTCACGCTGGAGGTGAACGCGGCGCGGCGGGTCGGCGGGGAGTGGACGGCGCCCGTGCTGGACGCCGATACGGACGCGCCGACGCCGTGGGTCGCCACCGGTTACGTCGCCGGGCCCTCGCTCACCGAGGTGGTGGACGTCCAGTACGGACCGCTGCCCCGGAAGTCCCTGCGCGCGCTGGCGATCGGGCTCATACGCGCGCTCCAGGCCATCCACGGCGCGGGACTCGTGCACCGCGATCTCAAGCCTTCGAACGTCCTGGTGACGATCGACGGGCCCCGCGTCATCGACTTCGGCATCGCGCGCACCCTCGACACGGCGGCGCAGTCCGGCGACGGACTCACCGGAACGGGCGCCCTCGTGGGGTCGCCGGGTTACATGTCGCCCGAGCAGGTGCGCGGGGAGCGGGTGTCGTTCGCGAGTGACGTCTTCTGCCTGGGCGCCGTACTGGCGTACACGGCGACGGGACGGCTGCCCTTCGGCACCGGCGAGGGCGGGATCCACTCGCTGCTCTTCCGGATCGCGGAGGAGGAGGCGGACCTCACGGGGATTCCCGAGCCCTGGGGAGAGCTGATCGCGTCCTGCCTCGCGAAGGACGCGGCCCAACGCCCTTCACTGGAGGCGCTGTTGGCGTCCATCGAGGGTGCGGCGGACGCGGACGGCGTGCCCGGCGCCGCTCCGGGCGCCGCGTCCGGTGGCGCGTGGCTGCCGGGCGAGGTGCTGGCGGCGCTGGGCAGGCACGCCGTGGGGCTCCTGGACAGTGAGGATCCGGAAGGCCACGTACTCGCCGGGAGCGCGACGAGGCCCGGGCCGGCGGCAGCAGCGACAGCGGCAGCGGGGGCGGGAGCCGTGCCCGTGGCGGGCTTCGGGCCGCCCCTCGCGTACGTCCCGTCGACGCCGCCCCCGTGGCACAGCCCTGCGCCGGGCGGCTTCCAGGCCCCGGCCCCCGCCGCGTACACCCCCTTCCCGCCGCCCGCCCGCTCGGCCCGAGCCCTCTCGGTGGCCCTGACCATCCTGCTCTGCCTGTTCGTACTGCCCCTGCTGCTGCGGGGCTTCGTCCTCGCTGTCGCCTACAGCCGTCTCGGGGCGCAGGACAGCATGTCTTCCCCCGACGCCATCGGGGACTTCGCGGACCTGAGGTTCGCGACGATGGCGTCCGAAGGTCTCAACATGCTGATGGGCGTGGTGGTGGCGACCATGTGGCTGTTCTGGTTCCAGCGCACGCGGTTCAACGCCGAGTCCTTCGCGCCGGGGCGCCTCCGCTACGCGTCGGGGCTGGCGTCCGGTTCCTGGTTCATCCCGATCGTCAACCTCTACATGCCCAAGCGGATCGCGGACGACATCTGGACGGCGACGACCGGCCGGCCGACGGGTGATCAGCGGTGGCGGCTGCACACCTGGTGGTGGCTCTGGCTCGGCTACCTCGTGGTGTCCGCGATCGACTCGATCAGCAGCTGGTACGACGGCACCTTCGTCGTCGAAGCCACGGACAGCATCGTCACCGCGCAGTTCAGTAACCTCCTCGGCATCGTCTCCACCGTGCTGGCCATCCTCTTCGTGACCCGGCTCACCACCCTCCAGCAGGCCCGCATCGCGGGCCATGCCCGGGGGCTGTCCTGGTAGACCCGCCGCATCCGCCGAGGACGTTCTGCCCGGGGCGCGTTCAGCCCGTGGCGACCACTTCCTCCAGGACCGAGCGGATCGGCACGGTGTCCCGCCCGAGCAGGTCCGTGAGCGTGGGCCCGGTGGCGGCGAACTCGCCGCGCCGGGACGCGTGGAACATGCCCAGCAGCAAGGCCGCATGATCCTCGGGCACGCCGTGCCCGACCAGGCCGGCCGTCCACTCGGCGTCGTCGGCGACGACCCGGCGGATGGTGCGTCCGGTCAGGTCGCCGAGGATGCCGGCGATGTCTTCCAGGTCGAGCGCGTCCGGCGCGGTCAGCGGCGGGGTCGCGCCGTCGAACCGGCCCTCGAACCGGCCCTCGAACCGGCCTTCGTCCGCGAGGATGACCGCCGTCGCCTCCGCGAGGTCGTCGTGTGCGGTCCACGACACCGGCCCGTCGGCCGGGGCGACCAGTTCACCGGTCCGGAGCGCCTGGCCGAGGAGGAGCGGGATGGTGCTCGCGTAGTACCCGTTGCGCAGGGCCGTGAACGGTGTGCCCGTCCCCGCGAGGTACCGCTCGGTGGCGGCGTGGTCGGGCATCGGGGCGAAGAGGGAGTCGGCGCTCGCGCCCTGGTGACTCGTGTACAGAACACGCTTGGCCCCGGCCGCTATGGCCGCGTCGGCGGCCGCCGTGTGATGAGCGATCGCGGCAGGGCCGGTGGTGTACGTCGAGACGACGAGCACATGGGTGGCGCCCTCGAACGCCTCGGAGAGGGAGTCGGGGTCCGCGAAGTCTCCGCGCCGTACCCGGACGCCGCGCGCGGCGAGGCCGGCGGCGCTGTCCGTGTTGCGCACGCTCACACCGATCCGGTCCGCGGGGATCCGATCGAGCAGCCGCTGAACGGTCCTGGAGCCGAGCTTGCCGTTCGCGCCGGTGACGATGATCATGTTCCACCTCGTGTTATCCCTGGAAACTCGACGATGCTATCGATGATAGAACATTGTTAGCGGTTATGCGTTATCGTTGGAACATGGTGGAGACACGACCCGGAGATATCGGCAGACGCGAGACGCGGGCGACGCTTGTGGAGGTCGCGGCGAGGCTCCTGAGCGAGCAGGGTGCGGCCGCCGTCACCACCCGGGCCGTCGCCCAGGCGGCGGGCGCGCAGGCACCGACGATCTACCGGTTGTTCGGGGACAAGGACGGCCTGCTCGACGCCGTCGCGGAACACGTCTTCGCCGCCCATGTCGCCGGTAAGAAGCGCGCCGAGGACAGCGGCGACCCGATCGAGGACCTTCGGGCGGGGTGGGACGTGCATGTCGGCTTCGGCCTGGCCAACCCGGCGCTGTTCGGCCTTCTCACGGATCCCGGCCGGGGCGCCCGTTCACCGGCTGTGGCCGCCGGCCTGGAGGTCCTGCGGGCTCGCGTGCGCCGCGTCGCGGCGACCGGCCGGCTCCGCGTCTCGGAGCGCCGCGCCGTCGAGCTGATTCACGCCGCCGGTACCGGTGCCGTGCTCGCCCTGCTCGCCATGGAGCCGCAGGACCGGGACCTCGGCCTCGGCGACGCGATGTACGAGGCGGTGACGCGGTCGATCCTGACCGAAGCGCCGACGCCCGCGCCCGTATCCGACTCCGTATCCGCGCCCGCGCCTGTATCCGCGCCCGCGCCCGCCCCCGGGTCCGGGGCCGCCGAGGACGGCACGGCCGCGGCCGCCGTCGCGTTCCGGACCGTCGTACCCCGGCTTCCGACGCTGACCGCCGTCGAGCGCGCGCTCATGTCCGAGTGGCTGGACCGGGCCATCGGCCGCTGAGCCCGCGCGCACTCAGCGGCCGGCGGCCCGGCTCAGCGCTTCTTCGCCAGTCCGTGCGCCGCCGCCCAGGCGTTCGCGACGTCCTCCGGGTCCTTCTTGTCCTTGTCGACCCGGCGGTTCAGCTCGGTGAGGTCCTCCGTCGTGAGCGCCCCGCCCAGCCGCGCCAGGGCCTTGCGGACCGTCGAGTCGGCCTTGCGGTCGGCTATCAGCGGGACGACGTGCTGGCCCGGCACGAGGTTCTTGGGGTCGGTGAGGACGACCCAGCCCTCGGCGGCGATGTCGGTGTCCGTGGTGAAGAGGTTGGCGACATCCACATCGCCCTTCTTCAGCGCGCCCTTGACCAGCGGCCCGGAGGAGTCGAGCGACTTGAACTCCTTGAACTCGACTCCGTACACCTCCTTGAGCCCGACGACCCCCACGACCCGCTTCTTCACCTCGGGCGCCGCCCCGATGACCAGCTTGCCGTTCTGCTTCTTCAGATCGGCGAGGGAGACGAGCCCGTATTTGGCGGCGGTCTCCCGGGTGACGGCGAAGGCGTCGGAGTCCTCGGCCCTGCCGTACGGGAGGATCTGGAGCCCGGCGGGCAGGGCGACGGCGAGGGCGTTCTGCATCTCGCCCTCCTCCGTGGCGGTGGCCTTCGGCGAGAGGTAGTGGAGCAGCGCGCCCTGGTACTCCGGGAGGAGGTCGATGTCGCCGCCCTTGAGGGCGGGGATGAGGATCTCGCGGGTCCCGAGGTTGGGGCGGACCTTCGTCTTCACGCCTGCCGCGCCGAGGACGGCGGCGTAGAGGTGGCCCAGGATCTGGTTCTCGGTGAAGTTGGCGGTGCCGATGGTGACGCCGCCCGCGCTGGAACCGCCGCCCGTGCCCCCGCCGCCGCCCTGGCCGTCCAGGGAGGTGATGCCGCCGCCGCACGCGGCGAGCACGGGTACGGAGGCGGTGGCCAGCAGGCCGCCGAGCAGCGCGCGGCGGGGGAGGGCGGAGTGCTTCGGTGAACTCGGTGCGTTCATGGCTTCGTCCTTGCTTCGGCTTTCCGGGCGGGCGTTACGGCGGTACGGCGGTACGGCGGCGATGCCGCGTTACGGCGGCGGTCGGCGGCGGCGCTCCGGCGGCGGCACGCGCTCACGCCGCCGCGCGGCGGTGGCGGAACAGAACGCGCTGGAGCCCCGAGAGCGCCAGGTCCAGCACGACCGCCACCACCGCGACCAGCACCGCGCCGCCCAGCACCTGCACCAGGTCGCGCTGCGCCAGCCCGTCGAAGACGTACCGGCCGAGCCCGCCGAAGCTGACGTACGCGGCGATGGTCGCCGTCGCCACCACCTGGATCAGCGCGAGCCGCAGCCCGGTCATGATCAGCGGGAGCGCGAGCGGGATCTCCACCCGCAGCAGCACCTGGTGGCCGCGCATGCCCTGGCCGCGCGCAGCGTCCTTGACCTCCGGGTCGACGGCGGTCATCCCGGCGTACGTGTTGGTCACGACGGACGGCACGGCCAGGGCGACCAGCGCCACGTACACCGGGGTCATCGACAGCCCGCCGGCCAGGAAGACCAGCACGACCAGTCCCACCGTCGGCAGCGCCCGGCCGAAGGAGGCCAGGTTGATCGCGACGAACGCGCCCCGGCCCGTATGGCCGATGAGCAGTCCGACGGGCAGCGCGATGGCGGCGGCGATGAGGGTCGCGAGCAGCGAGTACTGGAGATGTTCCGCGATGCGGTGGCCGATGCCGTCGGGGCCCGTCCACTGCTCGCCGGCGACCAGCCAGGAGCCGAGGTTCTTGAAGAGTTCGTACATGGCGGTCAGCCCTTCCCGCTCGTCCGGGGGCGCGTCGTCCGGGGGCGCGTCGTGCGGAGCCGCGTCGTCCGGGGGCGCCTCGTGCGGGGGCGCCTCGTCCAGGGGGTCAGCACGTACTGCACCGTCACCAGCAGCGCGTCCGCGACCAGCGCCAGCAGCAGGGTCAGGAAGATCCCGGCCACCACGGGGGTGGGGAAGTTGCGCTGGAAGCCGTCGGTGAACAGCTGGCCGAGCCCGCCGTCACCGATGTACGTGGCGACGCTGACCAGCGAGATCGACATGACGGTGGCGATCCGCACCCCCGCCATGATCACCGGCAGCGCGAGCGGCAGCTCGACGGTCAGCAGCGTGCGCAGCGGGCGCGTGCCCATCGCGACGGCGGCCTCGCGGGCCTTGGCGGGCACGGAGTCGAGACCCTCGACGGTGTTCCGCAGCAGGACGACGAGGGTGTAGATCGTCAGACCGATCACGGTCGTGGTCCTGGTCAGCCCCGAGACGGGCAGCAGGAGCACGAAGACCGCGATCGAGGGGATGGTGAACAGGACGTTCGACATCCCGAGGAGCAGCCCGCGCAGCGGGCGGACCCGGTGGGCGAGAACGGCCAGCGGGAGGGAGATCAGCAGGCCGAGGACGACGGCGGTCAGGGCGGCCTGGAGGTGGCTGAGGGTGAGCGTGGTGAGATCGCCCGCGTGATCGGAGATCCAGGACCAGTCGACGGTCATATCGCCCCACCGGGGGTGGCGGAGGCGGCCGGGGTTCCGGGATCGTCCTTCGGTGCCGTCTCCTGTGCGGTGGGCTCCGTCCGCGTCGCCTGCCGGTGCCTGCGGCCCGCGTGCTCGTGGATCGCCTCCCGCGAGGTGACCCCGGTGAGCACACCGTCGCCGTCGACCCTGGCTATCAGCCCGGTCGGCGAGGCGATCGACTCGTTCAGCGCCGCGAGCAGCGAGTCCGTGTCGCGCAGCGGGCGCACGGGGGAGGGCGGGCCGGCCGCCCCGGCGTCCGGGTCCAGCCAGCCCAGCGGCTCGTTCCGCGCGGAGACGACCAGATGCGGTCCGCTTCCCGGCCGGGGCGCCGGCGCGTCGTCCCGTACCGTCCGTACGGTCGTGGCCCGCTGGACGGGGACGTCCGCGAGCGTCGTCAGCGACAGCAGCTTCAACTCGCGCTCCGCGCCCAGGAAGTCCGCGACGAAGTCGTCGGCCGGGCGGGCCAGCAGCTCGGCGGGCGGCGCGCACTGCACCAGATGGCCGCCGGTACGGAAGACGGCGATGCGGTCACCGAGCCGTACCGCCTCGTCGATGTCGTGCGTGACGAACGCGATCGTCTTGTTCAGCTCCTGCTGGAGCCGGAGCAGCTCGTCCTGGAGCTGGATCCGGACGACCGGGTCGACCGCGCCGAACGGTTCGTCCATCAGCAGCACCGGCGGATCGGCGGCCAGCGCCCTGGCCACGCCGACGCGCTGCTGCTGGCCGCCGGAGAGCTGGTGCGGGTAGCGCTTGCCGGCCTCCGCCGTCAGCCCGACCGTCTCCAGCAGCTCGGCGGCCCGCGCGCGGGACTTCCGGCGGCCCCAGCCCAGCAGCAGCGGCACGGTCGCGATGTTGTCGAGGACCGTACGGTGCGGGAAGAGGCCCGACTGCTGGATCACGTACCCGATACCGCGCCGCAGTTCGGCGGCGTCCTGCTCGCGGATGTCCTTGCCGCCCAGCCGGATGGTGCCCGAGGTCGGGTCGACCATGCGGTTGATCATGCGCAGCGTGGTCGTCTTACCGCAGCCCGAGGAGCCGACGAGGACGGTGATACCGCCCTCCGGCATCTCCAGCGTGAGGTCGTGAACCGCCGTGGTGCCGTTGGGGAAGCGTTTGTTCACCGCGTCGAATTTGATCATCAGTAGTCCCTTGCCCGCGTCCCTTGCCTGGCTGCATATAGTCATGCAGAGTTCTCGGTAGCTGAATAGATTGTCAATGCCCCGAGGTAAATCACTGGTTACGGATGGCCCGGAGCAGAGCAGACCAGAGGAGGCGTTCGCACATGAAGTCGTCCCACAGGGCGGACCCGCCGGGCGTCGGCCGGGCCGGAACGCCTGATCGGGCCGCTCTTGTCGTACTGGACGGACAGAGCCTCCCGGTCGCCGACGTCGTACGCCTGGCCGAAGGCGCCGCTCGTCCCGTACCCGGGACCGACGCCATGAAGCGCGTCGAGCAGAGCTGGTACGTCGCCCGTGAGCTGGCCGCCTCGGGCCGGGTGTACGGGCGGTCCACCGGCGTCGGCGCCAACCGGGGCGAGGCCGTGCCCAGCGAGGCCGCCGACCACGGGCTGCGCCTGCTGCGCAGCCACGCCGGTGCCGTCGGCGCGCCACTGCCCGCCCGCGAGGTGCGCGCCATGCTCGCCGTACGGGCCAATCAGCTGCTCGCGGGCGGCGCCGGGCTGCGGCCCACCGTCGTCACTGCGCTGTGCGAGGCGCTGGAGTCGGGGGCGTACCCCCTGGTCCACGAGTTCGGCTCGGTCGGTACGGGCGACATCGCGGCGCTCGCGCAACTGGGCCTCGCGCTGGCGGGCGAGCACCCCTGGCTGGGTGGGTACGGCGATGGGGATGGAGGCGATGGGGATGGCGGCGGCCGGTCTTCCGGCCGGGGGGCCGGCCGGAGTCCCGCCCCTGGCCCTGACCGGAGTCCCGCCCGGGGGCCCGCCGCGCAGCCGCTCGACAACAACGACGCCCTCGCGCTGATCAGCAGCAACGCCCTGACGCTCGGTCAGGCCGCCCTCGCGCTGGACGAGTTGCGCCGCCTCCTCGTCGCCACCGAACTGGTGGCCGCGCTCTCCCTGCTGGCCGTGGACGGCTCCTACGAGGCGTACGCGGAACCCGTGCACGCCGCGCGCCCGCACCCGGGCTCGTACGCCGTCGCCGCCCGCATGCGGGGGCTCCTCGGCGCCCCCGAGCGGCCGGGGCCGCCCCTCGGCCGGATCCAGGACCCGTACGGCTTCCGCTGCGTCCCGCAGATACACGGCCCGGCGCGCGACGCCGCCGACGCGCTGGAGAGCGCCCTCGCCGTCGAGATCAACGCAGCCGCCGAGAACCCGCTGATCTTTCCGGGCACGGAGACGGACCCGATCCCCGCCGCGTACCACCACGGCGGCTTCTATCTGGCCCAGATCGCGCTGGCGCTGGACCACTTCAGGCTCTCCCTCGTCCAGACCGCGCGGCTCTCCACCTCCCGGCTCTCCGCCCTGAACGAGCCAGGTTTCACCCGGCTGCGCCCCTTCCTCGCCGACGCCGAGCCCGCCAGTTCCGGGGTGATGATCCTGGAGTACGCCGCCGGGGCGGCCCTGGGCGATCTGCGCGCGTACGCGGCGCCCGCCTCGCTCGGCCACGCGGTCCTGTCCCGGGGCGTGGAGGAGCAGGCCAGCTTCGCTTCGCTGGCCGCGCGCCAGACGCTGCGGCTCGCGGACGCGTACCGGCTGGTCGTCGGCTGCGAACTGGTCGCCGCCGTAAGGGCGTTGCGCCAGCGCGGACTGCGCCCGGAGCCCGGACTCCCGGTCGGCCGGGCCTTCGAACTGGCCGAGACCGTACTGGAGGAGGCGATCGTCGACCGGCCGTTGACCGATGATGTGACCACGGCCGCCGCGCTGCTCGACCGGTTCACGGAGCTGGCGAACGACGCGGAGTACGCCGCGATGTACGAGGCCGAATACGACGCGGGCCATGCCGCAGCCGCCGAACCCACCGACCGACACCCAAGGGGGATCGCATGAGCGACAGCCCTGCCGCCCGACTCCAGCAGCTCTTCGAGGGCCACCGGCTCACCCCCACCCAGCGCCGGATCGCCCACAGCATGGTCCGGCAGGCCGCCGACGCGCCGTTCCTGTCGAGCGTCGAACTCGCGGAGCTGGCCGGGGTCAGCCAGCCGTCCGTCACCCGCTTCGCGGTCGCGCTCGGCTTCGACGGCTACCCGGCGCTGCGCCGCCACCTGCGGGAGGTCGCGCCCGCAGGACCGGCCGACCCGGACTCCTCGTACAACGAGTACCAGCAGGCCGTACAGGGCGAGATCGAGAATCTGCGCCGGCTCTCCGAACTCCTCGCCGACCCGGCGCCCGTCGAACGCGCCGGCCGCCTCCTCGCCGCCTCCCGCCCGCTGCCGGTCCTCGGCCTGCGCGCCGCCTCCTCGCAGGCGCGCGGCTTCGCCTACTTCGCCGCGAAGGTCCACCCGGACGTACGGCTGCTGGACGAGGGCGGCACGCTGCTCGCCGACCGCATCGACGCGGCCCGGCACGCGGGCGCGAGTGCACTGCTCTGCTTCGCCCTGCCGCGCCATCCCAGGGAGGTCGTCGAGGCGCTGGAGTACGCGCGCTCGGCCGGCCTGACGGTGGTCACGGTCGCCGACTCGGCGTTCGCCCCGGTCGCCCGCCACAGCGACCTGCTGATCCCGGCGGCGGTCGGCACGGGCCTCGCCTTCGACACGGTGTGCGCGCCGATGCTGCTGGGGAGGGTGCTGCTGGAAGCCATGTGCGACGGGCTGCCCGACGCGCAGGCGCGGCTGGAGGAGTTCGACGCGAGGGCGAGCGCGCGGGGGCTCTTCGTGGAGTGAGGGGCGCGGGGGCGGAGGAGCGGAGGGCCGGCGGAGGGGGGAGGCGGTCGGAGCGGAGGGCCGGCGGGACGAACTCCGGCTGGTCCAGCAGGCGCAGGTGATACCAAGGACCGCGAGCGCGGCGCCGCCGTCTTCGGGCCCGCGTCCTGGCAGTCGTTCGTGGACGCACTCCGCGACGAGACCTTGACCGGCTGAAGCTCGCACTACTTGTGTGGGGTGGCCCGGCGCCGGTTCGGCGGCTGACCGTCCATTGTGTGCTGGGATTCATGCCCCGTTGGTCACTCGGAGTGGGTGGGGTGGGGCGGGTGTGACGGGGGAGGTGCTCAGTGGGCATGCAGGGGGAGGTCTTGTGTCCTGAGGACCGATAAGGGGGCTGGTTGGCACAGGAGACCTTTTGGGGAGGGCTAGAGACCCCAATGGCCGCCCGTGGGTGGGGGACAGCGGCGGGCACAGCGGCCCGGCTGCCCGAACGGCCCTCTCATGCCGATAGGGCAGCTCCTGGAGTGCTCCTGTGTCGGTAGCTCCGCCAAACGCATTCCCTGACACACAGCCTCCGGGGCAGGGCTTCAACGGCCCCCTTCCCGGTCGCCCGACACCCAGCAGCGGGTCACGAGTCCCCGTCGGCACCCTGGGCGACAGGGGGGGGAGCAGGACGACGAGGACGCCCGAGCTGCCGGTCACTCCGCCGGAAGGGCCGAGGACCACTCCGTCAGCAGCTTCACGTACAGCGCCGGGTCGAATTGGTGCATCATGTGGTGCGCTTCCGGGTGCGACTCGTAGTCGACCTTGGCGCCAGCGGTCGCCATGATGTCCTGCGCCTTCTGTGCCTGCTCGTCGGAGAGCGACCCGACGAAATCGCCCGTCTCCGGGTCGACCGCCCGATTGTGGTGGGTGATCAGGACAGGCGTCTTGACCTGGGCCAGCATCCGGTCGTGGGGAGAGTTGAGGCCGGCGGTTCCCTCGAAGAACGCCCGCGCCCACTCGGGGTCGTACTCCTTGAAGTTCTGAGGCGGCTCCGCGCTCGCCGGGAAGAACCCCGCGAGCTTCGACGACGAAGCCTCGGCCGCAGCGCAGAAGGCGGCCCAGTCACCGACGGACCACTGGTCACCGAGGTGTTTGCTGAGCAGCTCGAAGAACGGGCCCGCTCCCTGGCGAATGTTGTGCCCGAACGCGGGGACCAGCTCGGAGGCGAAGAACGGTGCGTCCTCGCAGAGCGCGCCCCTGATCTGGCCGGGGAGCGAGTACGCCGACAGCCAGGCGGCCAGGACCCCACCGGACGAGTTCCCCGACACGATGACCGGACGCCGGATCACCAGCGAGATGAAGCGCACCAGGTCGTTCCCGAAGTTGTCCAGGCTGTACCGCTTCGGAGTCCAGGTACTCCGTCCCTGTCCGCGCAGGTCGACGGCGAACACGTGGAAGTCCTCGGTCAGCAGCTCGATCGCCGGCTCGTAGCTCCACCAGGAGCCCGTCTGCTCGGGAATGAGCAGGAGTGCAGGCTTGTCCGGTGACCCCGCCTCCGCGTAGTTCATCGTGATCTCACCGAGGTTCACCTGCTTCTCGGGGTAGGCGTGGGCAACAAAACCGCCGCGACCCAGCGGATTCGGGTGAGTGGTCGCCTTGCCAGTCATATGCGTCTCCGTATATCTCGTCCCGGTCGGGCCCGGCGCCCGGCGAAGCCGACGTGCCAGCCGTGGCCCTCGACAGCCCTGTTCGATATCTCTTGTATACCTAGTGGCAGAAGTAGACTGCAACGAGATCAGGTATCGCCGAGGAGACCCACGTGAAGCCAGCAGAACTCGATGACGACGGCCGTCAGCTGCTCAACCAGCTGTTCGACAAGTGGTCTTTGCTGGTGCTGGACGGGTTGTGCGAGCATCCCAGGCGCTTCAACGAACTTCGGCGGCAGCTGCCCGCCATCACACCGAAGTCCCTGACCACGTGCCTGCGACGGCTGGAGCGCAACGGCATGGTCGAGCGAGTGGTCGTGTCCACGGATCCGGTGGCGATCGAGTACAGCGTCACCCGCCTGGGCCGGACCCTGCGGTCCCCCCTTCAAGCCATGCTGGAATGGTTCGTCGAGCACCTCGACGAAGTCGAAACCGCCCGCTCCGACTACGACGAGCAACGTCTGCCCGGCTGACACACCCGCCGCGTCATCGCACAGGACGGCACCGACGCCATGCCGACCCCCAGTGCGAGGAAGAGCAGGCGGCGATCCCCGGGCCCGCCCACCAGCCTTCAACAACCGTTACGAATCAGGCGTGTTGCGCCCTGCCCACATCCAGGAACACGGTCCACCCGCTGGGAGAGATGTGCCGCGTGAGGTGGATGGGGCACCTCCTGGAGTCCTTCTGTGCCGGTAGCTCCGCGAAAGGCACTTCCCGACACATGAACCCCATCCCGAGCCCCAACGGGCCCTTCCCCGGCTCCTCCCAGGCCCTTTCCGGGCCGCCTGGTGCCCGTGTGGCACTCAGCAGCGGACAGTGACCAGCGGGGCATGAATCCCGCCAACACCCGGCGGACAGGCGCCAGAACCACGCGCCACCACCCCACTCAACCAGGGCGGCGGCCGGTGTGCGTGGCTCCGTTCCGTACCGGGGGTGTTCGGCAGGGCCGGGTGGTGGCGATCGATCCGCGTCCCGCGCCGGAACGATCCCGACGCCGACTCCGTCGACCGGGTGCTTGACGGGGTCTCGGACCTCGCGGTGCTGGAACGCAGGGCCGGGGAACCGGCGGTGATGGTGCCCGAGCGGTCCTCGGGACGGGTCCTGGCCGGACCCGTACCCGCTGACGCCCCGCTCACCCCCGTGGGCTGATGCCCGCCATGGTCAGGCTCAGCAGCCGGTCCGCCTCGGCCGCCGGGGTCCGGTGGTGCTCGGTCGCCAGGGCGATGCCGGTGACCAGGGTGACCAGGTCCGTGGCGGTCACCTCCGGTGTCACGGTGCCCGCGCGGGCGGCGCGGTCCACCAGGGGTGCGAGTGCCTCGGTGAGGTTCGTGGCGCAGCCGCCCGCGTACGCCGGGTCGGCCGCTCCGCCCGAGGCCATGGCCTCGGCCAGCCCGCGCGCGGAGGCGGCGTACGCGCTGAGCGCGCTCAGCCACTCCAGCAGCGCCGCTCGGGGGTCGTCCGCCCCGGTCAGCTCGTGGGCGCGGACGCGCAGGGCCTCGATCCGCTCCCGGAAGACGGCTTCGAGCAGTGCCGGCCGCGTCGGGAAGTGGCGGCGCACCGTGGCCGAGCCGACGCCCGCCGTGCGGGCGATCTGTTCGAGGGAGGCGTCGGCGCCGCGCGCGGCGACCTCCTCCTCGGCCACGGCCAGGATGCGGGCGTAGTTGCGCCGGGCGTCCGCGCGCTGGGCGGTCATGGCGTCATCTCCCGGTTGTGAAGTGCGGTTTCGAGGTGTGCGGTTTCGAAGCGTGCGGTTGCTAAGTGGCGGGGCCCTCCGTATCGTACCCAAGAGTTAAACGGCGGACCCCGCCGTTTATGTGGTCCGGTCTGTCCTCGGTCTGTCCTGGGAGTGTTCATGTCCATAGATTCCGCAGATTCCGCGCCCGTTCTGGTCACCGGCGCCACCGGCAGGATGGGCGGTGCCACCGCTCGCGCCCTGCTCGCCACGGGCGTTCCCGTGCGGGCCCTGGTCCGTGACCCGGAGAGCGAGCGGGCCAGGGCCGTCGCGGCGCTCGGTGCCGAACTGGTCACCGGCGACCTCTACCAGCCGGACACCGTGCGGCGGGCCGCCGAGGGGGCGCGGGCCGTCTTCTCCGTGCAGATGCCGGACATGACCGATCTGGCCGGCGACTCCGAGTGGGTCCAGGGGCGCAACCTGGTCGACGCGGCGCGGGAGGCGGGGGTGGCGCAGTTCGTGCACGCCTCCGTCTCCGGCGCCGACCAGCACCGCTCCGCGCCCGGCTGGGCGGAGGGCCGCTGGGCGGCGCTGGAGCACTACATGGAGACCAAGAGCGGGCTCCAGGCCAGGGTCCGCGAGGCGGGCTTCCCGTACTGGACGCTCCTCAAGCCGAGCTTCTTCATGGAGAACTTCCTGCTGCCGTCCCTGCTGCTCCCGAAGGGCGTCGAGGGCGGCCTGGTGACGGTTCTGCGGCCCGGCACCGAGCTGTCCCTCGTCGCGGTCGCCGACATCGGCGCCGCCGCGGCGGCGGCCTTCGCCGAGCCGGAGCGGTTCCACCGCGTCGAACTGGAGCTGTCGAGCGAGCAGTTGACGATGACCGGCGTCGCCGAGGTCCTCTCCCGCGCCCTGGGCGTCGAGCTGACCGCCCCGGACATGACCGAGGAGGAGGCGGGCGTCGTCGGAATACCGCAACTGCTCGCCGGGCACGAGTGGCTGAACCAGGTGGGCCAGCCCGCCCGCCCCGCGTACGCCCGGGACCTCGGGATCCCGCTCACCGGCTTCACGGAGTGGGCCGAGGAGCACCTGAGGCCCGGGGCCTGACGCTTGACCACGAGAGGCGTCCCGAGTAGCCCGGCCGAACTCAGGAAATGCTCAGAGAGCGTTGTTAGTCTGCGCGCCACACGCAGGCGTGGAACGGCTCTAGGAGGCAGGTAGTGGGGCGCGGCGGACAGTCTCTGGCACGGGTGGCAGTGATCGTACGGGCGGGGGCGGTGCCCCTGTGGTGGCTGGGGCTGGTGGCGGCCGGGATCGGGTTTCTGATTCCCGGGCTGACCGGCCGCCGGATCGGCGGTTACGCCGGGGCCGCGCTGTTCATCGTGTGCGCCGCCGTGGTCGCTCTCGTACGCCGTCGTCGCTATACCGCGTGGGCGGACGGCGCCTCGCGGGCCGCGAAGTACGACTACCTCCAGGACCGCGCGGTGACGCTGCGGAACTGGCGGCGGGCGCACCTGTGGTGGCTGCTCGCCGGGTTCCTGGCCGCGGTGGGCGCGTCCTTCGCGCTGCCGATCGCCGGGGGCCTCGTCCTGGCGGGCGCGGGCGCCGGGCTGTGGCTGAAGGCCGTCTGGCTGGGGGCGCGGGAGCGGCGGGACGAGGCGCTGCTGTGGGTACGTACCGACTGGGCCGGGTCCGGCCGGCCCGTCGGCAAGCAGGTGAAGGGGTACCGCACGACGGGGCTCGCGGCCGGTGACGCCGTGGCCGGCGGGGCGCGGCGTCGGGGGCGCTGAACCCCGGGGGGTCCACAGGACCGCCGCCAGGACCGGTGTCGGCTCGTTGCGGAGTCGGCGCCGGTCCTGCGGTCGGTCCGGGGTGGATCCGTCGGGCGTCAGACCTCCAGGTCCGCCTCTATCTTCATCAGCTGGTGGCGGGCCATCGCCAGATTCGCCCGGGACCTGTCGAGCGCCAGGTAGAGGAACAGCCCGCTGTTGCCGCGCCCCTTGAGCAGCCGGATCAGGTGGTACTGGGAGCCGAGGGTGATGAGGATGTCGTCGATCTCGTCCTTCATGCCGAGCAGCTCCATGGTGCGGACCTTCGCCCGGACCACATCGGTGTTGCCCGCCGCGGCGACCGTCAGGTCGAGATCCTTGCTGCCGCCGACCGTGCCCAGGGCCATGCCGCTGGAGTAGTCGACGAGGGCCGCCCCCAGGGCGCCTTCTATGACGGTGGTGGCTTCCTTGAGAGCGGCTTCGGTGGTGGCCATGAATATCGTGCTTCCCTTCCGTCCGGTGGCGGCGGCCCGGGGGGTTCCGGGCGGCCGGGTGTCGTGTGGTGTCGGCGTCGGTGTGGGTGTCGTCGCCGGTCAGGCGTTCTCCAGCCGTTCGAGGGCGCCGTCGACCAGTTCCCCGATGCGGGCGCTGGACCTGCGCGCCTCCAGATGGAGCCGGCCCACATTGGTCCTCGGATCCGCCAGCAGCGTCAGAACGGCGGAGGAGCCCGCCGCGTACGTCGCGACGTAGCCCAGCTCTCCCCGGATCAGCAGCTCCCGGAATCCGCCCTGGCCCGTGGCGTCCGTCAGCCGCAGGGCGACGCCCAGCGCGGCGGCGGTGAGGGCGGCCACGCCCTCGGCCTCCACGTCGGCCGTGTCCTGGGCCAGCACCAGGCCGTCGGTACTGGCCGCGAGCGCCCCGCTGAGCTGGGGGAGGCGGGCCCGCAGGCGCCTCAGCTCACCGAGTACGTCGGCTTCTGCCGTCATCAGCTGTCTCCTCTCGGCACGCGCCCGCAACGTGCGCCTCATGACCATGACGGCGCGGCGCGGTCCGGGTGACGGTGACGGTGGATGGAGCGGGGGGTCACAGGCTTGCCTCCAGGGCGTCGCGTAGCCGGCGGAGCAGGGCGATGTCCGGATCGCCGGAGACGGTCGCGACCCACGCGGGGAGCGTCGGGAGTGCGGCCGTCTCCGGTTCCTCGGGCGTCTCGACCAGACCGGCGGCGGCCAGCCGCCGGATGTCGAGAAGGGTGTGGAACGCGGGCCTGCCCAGGGCCCAGGCGATGGCCACCGGCGTACGGACGCCGTCGGCGAGCGCCAGCAGCGCGCGCTGTCTGTGGGTGACGGCCTGCCCGGGTGCGGGCTTCCTGGCGACGACGGGGGCCGTGTCGACGGCCGCGTACGGCCATACCTGGTCGAGGAGTTCGCGCCTGCGCAGCGTCTCGCGTTCGACGGCCGACGCGGATACGGGGCGTACGGGGCCGATCCAGTGCGCCACCCCGTAGCGGAAGCGGGTGGGGCCGCTGCCGGGGGAGAGGGCGAAGAAGGCGGCGTCGAAGAGTGCGCCCAGATGGCAGATCTCCAGCTCGCCGTCGTGCAGCCGGCCGCTGTCCACGAGGAATCTGCCCACCTCGCGGCGGGTGCCCGCCCGGTTGACGGCCTCTTCCCAGCCCGCGCGCGGTAATCGGCCGCCCGCGGTGAGCAGGACGTCGATGCCGGGGGCGGCGGGGCTCTCGGCATGTACGACGCGGCCGTCGGTGAGATAGAGCGTGCCGTGGTCGCGCAGCAGGGCTCCGGTGGCGCGTTCCCCGGCGAGCCGTACGAGCATCGGGGAGACGGCCGACTGTATGCCGGGTGGTGTGGTGGTCCCGGCGGTCATCCCAGCACCAGCCGTTCGGCGAGCTGCCCCAGGCGGATGCGGGCGAGGGCGAGGTTGCCGGTGTCGCGGTCGAGCCAGAGGTGGAGGAAGACGCTGCTGTCGAACGTCGTCTCCACGAAGCTCAATATGTGATACCCGGTGCGGGTGGTGACGATGAGGTCCTCGACGGGCGGGCCCTTGTCACCTGCGGAAGCGGCGGTGGAGCCAGGCGTGGTGGCGGGGGCCTGGGCGTGGCCGTCGGGTCTGGACGCCGGGGCCGGGGCGCGGGTCGGGGGTCTGGCCGGGGTCGGGGGTCTGGCCGTGGGCGCGAACGCCGAGTACTCGGCGGCCGCTCTGGCCAGTTCGGCCGTCTCGGCGGCGGTGGCCTCGTGGTCGCCGTTGGGCGATTGCCCCGCCGTGCCGAGTGCCAGTCCGCTCGTCCAGTCGACAATGGCCGCCCCGAGGGCTCCTGGCAGGGTCATCGCCTCCTCCAGGCAAGCGTCGATTCCGGGCATGCGGATCCCCCTCCCAGCCGGGCGCGCGGGCGCACTGTCGTACGGCGGTAATCGAGAGATTACGCAACGTCCGCGCGCGGGGTGGGCGTTCTGGCATTTTCCAGCGGAACATGCTCTGGACGGGCCGAGAGCTTTCGGTTCAGCCTTCCAGGAGGGCGTCCGGATGGGCCCCGCCCGATTCGGCCACAATCTCCGCGACGGTCTGCGCGGTCCGTACGGTCGCGAAGCGGACCGGTCCGCGCGCGGGAACCGAGAAGCCGTGGACACCGGGCCTGGCCAGGCTGTTGTAGGAGTAGTGGGTGGCGAAGTAGTACGCGCCGGTGTCGAGGGCCGCGACGAGATCCCCCTGCTCCAGCAGCGGCAGCGGTCGGTTCTCGGCCAGCAGGTCACCCGCGAAACAGGCGGGGCCCGCGATGTCCTGTGCCACGGCGGGGCCGGTTTTCGGCCGTCCCGCCGGGTCGTACCCGGCGATGCGCAGCGGCCAGGAGGCCGGGTCGTAGACGGTACGGGTGGCGACCTGCGCGCCCGCGTGGGTCACCGCGATGGGACGGGAACCCGAGGTCTTCGCGTACTCGACGCGGGCGAGGACCGTGCCGTGCTTGGAGAGCAGGGAGCGGCCGAACTCGGTCACCAGGCCGTAGCGCCCGTCCAGCAGTCCGGGGACGGTCTCGCTCAGCAGCCGGGCGTAGTCGGCGTACGTCGGTGTCTCCTCCTCGGAGGCGAAGTTGACGGGGAGTCCGCCGCCGAGGTCGACGGTGTCGACCTGTCGGCGGCCGGCCGCCGCGTTGATCTCCTCGGCCAGCTCGTACACCGCCCGTACGCCCCGCGCCATGAGTTCCAGCGGGACGCCCTGCGAGCCGGAGTGGGTGTGCAGCCGGGTCAGCCAGGGCCGGTCGAGGAAGGCCCGCACCACCCAGGCGCGGGCGCCCTCGTCGCGCAGCGCGACCCCGAACTTGGAGGTGGCGGTCGCGGTGGACAGGGCGCCGATGGAGCCGCCGCCGAGCTGCGGGTTGACCCGCAGGCCGCGCGGCGAGACGGTGGGCGCCGAGGCGGTCAGCGCGTCGAGGCGCGCCAGCTCCTGCGGGTTGTCCGCGTTGACGGCGATGCCCAGCGCGAGCGCCTCGCGCAGCTCGGAGACGGTCTTGGCGGGCGAGTCGAGGACGGTGCGCTCCGCCGGTATCCCGGCCGCCCGCGCGAGGGCCAGCTCCCCGGGGCTGGCGACCTCGGCGCCGATGCCCTCCGCGTCCAGCAGGCGCAGTACGGGCACGAGCGGCGCGGCCTTGACGGCGAAGGCGTGCAGGACGGGGGTGCCGGGCGCGGTGACCCGGTCGAACGCGGCGCGGAGCGCGGCGGCCGAGGCGCGGATCCCGGCCACGTCCAGCAGGGCGACGATCGGCTCGTCCTCCGCGATCAGCCCCTGCTCCACGGCCGCCCGCACGGCACGGTCGCGCCGGGCGGCCGCGTCGGCCCCGGGGCCCGTCGCTGTCGCCGTCCCCGGCACCGGCGCCGTCCCGTTCTCCGTTGTCGACGCGGTCCCCGCCGCCGTCGTGCCGCCCGGACCGGCCGGGCCGCCCGGATCGCCCGGACCGGCCGTGTCGTGCCGTGCGTCGTGATCCGCGTTCTTGCCGCTGTCCCGCACCGAAGCCATGTCCTCCAGCCAATCATCCGCGGGACGGCCACGCAGCTGTTGACTACAAGTATTCATCCGTCCAGGATGTGAATAGTTTGACCAACGGATTCGTCAGTGGCTCCACGCCGGAGGAGGCATCGCCATGTCAGGACCCCGCCCCGTACGGGCACCGCGCGGTACGGAACTGAGCGCCCTGGGATGGCAGCAGGAAGCCGCCCTGCGCATGCTCCAGAACAACCTCGACCCCGAGGTCGCCGAACACCCCGACCAGCTCGTCGTCTACGGCGGCACCGGCAAGGCCGCCCGCGACTGGCGCTCCTTCGACGCCATGGTCCGCACGCTGCGCACGCTCAAGCAGGACGAGACGATGCTCGTCCAGTCCGGCCGGCCGGTGGGCGTCATGCAGACCCACGAGTGGGCGCCGCGCGTGCTGCTCGCCAACTCCAACCTGGTCGGCGACTGGGCGAACTGGGAGGAGTTCCGGCGGCTGGAATCCCTCGGGCTGACCATGTACGGCCAGATGACGGCCGGTTCCTGGATCTACATCGGCACCCAGGGCATCCTCCAGGGCACCTACGAGACGTTCGCCGCCGTCGCCGCGAAGCGCTTCGGCGGGACGCTCGCAGGGACGATCACCCTCACCGCCGGACTGGGCGGCATGGGCGGCGCCCAGCCGCTGGCCGTGACCATGAACGACGGCGTGGTGATCTGTATCGACTGCGACCCGCGCGCCATCGACCGCCGCATCGAGCACCGCTACCTCGACGTGAAGGCCGACAGCCCGGCCCACGCGCTCCAGCTCGCGACCGAGGCCAGGGACGCGCGCAGGCCGCTCTCCATCGGGCTGCTGGGCAACGCGGCGGAGCTGCTGCCGCGCATGCTCGCCGAGGGCGCCCCCATCGACATCGTCACGGACCAGACCTCCGCCCACGACCCGCTGGCGTATCTGCCGCTCGGCGTCGACTTCGACGACATGGCCTCGTACGCCGCCGAGAAGCCCGCCGACTTCACGCTGCGGGCCCGCGAGTCCATGGCGCGGCACGTCGAGGCGATGGTCGGCTTCATGGACGCGGGCGCCGAGGTCTTCGACTACGGCAACTCCATCCGGGGCGAAGCCCGACTGGCCGGATACGGGCGCGCCTTCGCCTTCCCCGGCTTCGTGCCCGCCTATATCCGCCCGCTCTTCTGCGAGGGGAGGGGCCCGTTCCGCTGGGCGGCCCTGTCCGGTGAGGCGTCCGACATCCACAAGACGGACAAGGCGATCCTCGAACTCTTCCCCGAGGGCGACTCCGCGCAGAACGAATCCCTGCACCGCTGGATCAGGATGGCGGGCGAACGCGTCCACTTCCAGGGCCTGCCCGCCCGCATCTGCTGGCTCGGCTACGGCGAGCGGGACAGGGCGGGCGAGCGCTTCAACGACATGGTCGCCTCCGGTGAACTCGCCGCCCCGCTGGTCATCGGCCGCGACCACCTCGACTGCGGCTCGGTCGCCTCCCCGTACCGCGAGACCGAGGCCATGCTCGACGGCTCCGACGCCATCGCGGACTGGCCCCTCCTCAACGCCATGGTCAACGTCGCCTCCGGCGCCTCCTGGGTCTCCATCCACCACGGCGGCGGTGTCGGCATGGGCCGCTCGATCCACGCGGGCCAGGTCTCGGTGGCGGACGGCACGAAGCTCGCGGGCGAGAAGATCCGCCGCGTCCTCACCAACGACCCCGGCATGGGCGTCATCCGCCATGTCGACGCGGGCTACGACCTCGCGGAGTCGGTCGCGGACGAGCGCGACGTCCGCATCCCGATGCGGGAGCACGCCCACGCGGACCCGGGCGACGTCACGCCCGGCGCCGCCCCGGCCGAGGGCGGCACGGCATGACCTCCCGCGAGCCGCACGACACGCCTCCCGGTCCGGGCGGTCCGGGAGGGCGGGGAGGCGTGCCCTCCACCGGGCCCGCCTCCGCCCGGCCCGCCTCCTTCCTGGAGATGTGGCGGGAGCTGAAGCCCCTCGGGCGCTCCGCCGACAGCGGCGGCTACCGCCGCTACGCCTGGACGGCCGCCGACACCGACTGCCGCGCCTGGTTCCGGGCCCAGGCCGAGTCGCGCGGGCTGACCTACGAGACCGACCGCAACGGCAACCAGTGGGCCTGGCTCGGTGACCCGCTCGCCGGGGACGCCGTCGTGACCGGCTCGCATCTGGACTCCGTACCCGACGGCGGCGCCTTCGACGGACCGCTCGGAGTCGTCTCCTCCTTCGCCGCGCTCGACGAACTGCGCGGACGCGGCGCGCGGTTCCGCAAGCCGCTCGCCATCACCAACTTCGGCGACGAGGAGGGCGCCCGCTTCGGTCTCGCCTGCGTCGGCTCCCGGCTCACGGCGGGCCGGCTCACCCCGGACCTGGCCCACGCGCTGCGCGACGGCGACGGCGTCTCGCTGCCGAAGGCCATGGAGGCCGCCGGCCACGACCCGTCCGCCCTCGGCCCCGACCCGGAACGGCTCGCGCGCATCGGCGCGTTCGTCGAACTCCACGTCGAGCAGGGCCGCGCCCTCGACCTCTCCGGCGACCCCGTCGGCATCGCCTCCGCGATCTGGCCGCACGGCCGCTGGCGGTTCGACTTCCACGGCGAGGCCAACCACGCCGGCACCACCCGCCTCGCCGACCGCCGCGACCCGATGCTCAGCTACGCCGAGACCGTCCTCGCCGCCCGCCGCGAGGCCGAACTCGCCGGGGCGCTCGCCACCTTCGGCAAGGTCTCCGTCGAGCCCAACGGCGTCAACGCCATCCCCTCCCTCGTCCGTGGCTGGCTGGATTCCCGCGCCGCCGACCAGCCCGCCCTGGACACCGTCGTGGCCGGTATCGAGAGGGCCGCCCGGGAGAGCGCCGACCGGGCCGGGATCGATCTGCGGGTGGTACGGGAGTCCTTCAGCCCCGTCGTCGAGTTCCAGCACGCCCTGCGGGACGAACTCGGCAAGATCCTCGGTCAGCCGCCCGTCCTGGGGACCGGCGCCGGACACGACGCGGGGATCCTGTCCGGATCGGTCCCGACCGCCATGCTGTTCGTACGGAATCCGACCGGCGTCTCGCACTCCCCGGCCGAGTACGCCACCGAGGACGACTGCGTGGCCGGGGTCCTGGCGCTCGCCGACGTACTGGAAGGACTCGCGTGCACATGACGACCCCGCCGCAGCCGGCCGCCCCCCGCGCCGACCGCTCCTACTGGCTGGAGCACGCCTGGCTGGAACACGCCCGGCTCACCACCGCAGCGGCGGGCGACAGCGCGGGCGTCACCGCCTCGGCCGGCCCGACAGCCGCTGTGCGGGCCAGCTCAGCCGCCGCCCCCTCGGCCACCCCTCCGACCACCCCGCGCGTCGAGTCCGGGGTGCTCGTCACCGTCGCCGACGGCCGGATCGCCGAGGTCCGCACCGGCGTCGGGGCCCCGCCGCCCGGGGCCACGGCGCTGCGCGGGCTCACGCTGCCCGGCCTGGCCAACGCCCACTCCCACGCCTTCCACCGCGCCCTGCGCTCCTCCGTCCAGGTCGGCTCCGGCACCTTCTGGACCTGGCGCGAGGTCATGTACGGCGTCGCGGACCGGCTCACGCCCGACTCGTACCACGCGCTCGCCCGCGCCGTGTACGCCGAGATGGCACTCGCCGGCATCACCGCCGTCGGCGAGTTCCACTATCTGCACCACGCGCCCGGCGGGGCGCCCTACGCCGACCCGAACGCCATGGGGGAGGCCCTGATCGAGGCCGCAGCCGAGGCCGGGATCCGGATCACCCTCCTCGACACGGCCTATCTCTCCTCGGGCTTCGGCGCCGCCCCCGACCGCCACCAGCTCCGCTTCTCCGACGGCACGGCGGACGCCTGGGCCGCACGCTGTTCAGTTGTCAAGGATCGCGGCCACGCCAGGATCGGCGCGGCCATCCACTCCGTACGGGCCGTCCCCGCCGGGCAGTTGAGCACGGTCGCGCGGTGGGCCCAGGAGCGGCGGGCCCCGCTCCATGTACACCTTTCCGAGCAGACCGCCGAGAACGACGCCTGCCAGGATGCCTACGGCCGGACGCCCACCCGGCTCCTCGCCGACCACGGAGTCCTCGGCCCCGGCACCACCGCTGTCCACGGCACGCACCTCACCGACGAGGACATCGCCCTGCTCGGCTCCACCCGGACCGGCACCTGTATGTGTCCCACCACCGAGCGCGACCTCGCCGACGGCATCGGACCGGCCGCCCGCCTCCAGCGCGCGGGCTCCCCGCTGTCGCTCGGCAGCGACAGCCACGCCGTGATCGACATCCTCGAAGAGGCGCGCGCGATGGAACTGGACGAGCGCCTGCGCACCAGGACCCGGGGCCACTGGACCGCCGCCGCGCTGCTGCGCGCCGCCACCGCCGACGGGCACGCCGCCCTCGGCTGGCACGAGGCGGGCCGGATCGAGCCGGGCGCGCTCGCGGATCTCACCACGATCGCCCTGGACTCGGTCAGGACAGCCGGACCGGAACCCCGGCTCGGCGCGGAGACCGCCGTATTCGCCGCCTCCGCGGCTGATGTACGCCATACGGTCGTGGGCGGCCGGCACCTCGTACGGGACGGGGTCCACACCCTGGTCCCCGACGTCCCCGCCGCGCTCGCCGAATCCGTCGCCGCCCTGCGCGGCTGACCCCGCCGAAGCCGCTGACCCCGCTGAAGCCGCCGAAGCCGCCGGAGCCGCCGGAGCCCGAGGCGAAGAGGCCGCCCGAGCCGCCGCCCCCGAAGCCGCCAGAGCCCGAGCCGCCGCCCCTGAACAGGAGCATCCCCGCGATGACGACCACAGCCCTCACCAACATCGCCAGTCTGGTCACCAACGACCCCTCCCTCGGTGACGGAACCCCCATCGGTCTGATCCAGGACGCGGCCGTCGTCATCGACGGCGACCGCATCGCCTGGGTCGGTGAATCAAGCAAAGCACCCGCCACTGACAACGCCCTCGACGCGGGCGGCCGGGCCGTCGTCCCCGGCTTCGTCGACTCCCACTCCCACCTCGTCTTCGCGGGCGACCGCACTCAGGAGTTCAACGCCCGGATGTCCGGCCGCGCCTACTCCGCCGGCGGCATCCGCACCACCGTCGCCGCCACCCGCGCCGCGACCGACGCCGAGCTGAGCGCCAACGTCGCCCGGTACCTCGCGGAGGCCCTGCGCCAGGGCACCACCACCCAGGAGACCAAGTCGGGGTACGGCCTCACCGTCCACGACGAGGCCCGCGCCCTGCGCATCGCCCGCGAACAGACCGACGAGGTCACCTACCTCGGCGCCCACATCGTGCCGCCCGACCCCGCGTACGCCACCGACCCCGCCGCGTACGTCGCCCTCGTCACCGGCGAGATGCTCGACGCCTGCGCGCCCCACGCCCGCTGGATCGACGTCTTCTGCGAGCAGGGCGCCTTCGACGGCGACCAGGCCCGCGCGATCCTCACCGCGGGCCGTGCCAAGGGCCTGCACCCCCGCGTCCACGCCAACCAGCTGTCGTACGGCCCCGGCGTCCAGCTCGCCGTCGAACTCGACGCCGCCTCCGCCGACCACTGCACCCACCTCACCGACGCCGACGTCGACGCGCTCGCCCACAGCGACACGGTCGCCACGCTGCTCCCCGGCGCCGAGTTCTCCACCAGGGCCGCGTGGCCCGACGCCCGCAGGCTGCTCGACGCGGGCGCGACCGTCGCGCTCTCCACCGACTGCAACCCGGGCTCCTCGTTCACCTCCTCCATGCCCTTCTGCATCGCCCTCGCCGTACGCGACATGGGCATGACCCCGGACGAGGCGATCTGGTCGGCCACCGCGGGCGGCGCGGCCGCCCTGCGCCGCCAGGACATCGGCCGGCTGACCCCCGGCGCCCGCGCCGACCTCGTCCTCCTCGACGCCCCGAGCCATGTCCATCTCGCGTACCGCCCGGGGGTCCCGCTCGTCACGGCGGTCTGGCGCGGCGGCAGGCGGTCCACTCCCGTGGACGCGCCAACGCCCGGACGCCCGCTCCCGTAGACGGGCAGACGCTTGGACGCCCGCCCGCGCAGACGCGCGCTCACGCCTTCAGTACGGCGATCTCACTGATCCTCGGCCGCAGATTGCGTACGGCCCGCGTCTTCTCGTACGGCTTCAGCCGTCGCTGCATCGTCTCGAAGTGCTCGTCCCCGCGCGCCGACGAGACGTGCTCGTAGTCCACCAAAAACTGCGACCAGCTCTCGCAGGCGGCCTCAAGATGGCCGAATTCCAGCTGGCGCTGCGCCAGTACGGCGAGGAAGTGGACGCGGCCCTGGCGCTCGTTCTTCCGCTGCGCCTTCAGGGACTGCTGGAGGGCGGAGATGGAGCCCGGCAGGTCCTTGAACTCGTACAGCACGTGCGAGACATGGAAGAGATACCCCGTCCTGTCGTAGAAGCCCACGGACTCGCGCCGGTCGTCCGCCCTGTTCAGCGCCGTCTCCGTCTGCCGGAGCCGGGCCAGGGCCTGGCGTTTGTCCCCGACCATCGCGGCGGCGTGGGCCTGCTGCCCCGAGAGGAACGCCTGAAGGCGCGGCTCGGCCTTCGGCGACGCCTCGGCGGCCGAGTCCGCGAGTTCCAGTGCGCGCTTTCCGTACCCGAGGTTCGACGCCTGGAGCGACATGCCGCGCAGCGTGCGGCAGTACGTGACGTGGTCCTCGGCGGCGCCCGCCAGCTCCAGCGCCCGGAGGTAGTACCGCTGGCCGAGACCGTGCGCCCGCTCGTACATCGCCATCCATCCGGTCAGATAGACCAGATCGGACGCGGCGGCCAGCATGTCCTTGCGTATGGGTTCGGGCGCCTCGGCCTTCAGCCACGGCATGACCGTGTTCACGAGGAAGGCGGCCGCCATCGGGCGCGCGTGTCCACCGCCCAACTCATCGAGAATGTCGGCTATTCGGTCCGTCATCGTGCGTACGGCCTGTACTTGCGGGGCGCCGATCCGCACCGTCCGCTTCCCCGGAGCGGCGTTCGGCGGGGTGGCGGCGTGCGCCAGATCCGGGAACAGCGGGACGACAGCGGCAGCGGAGAACAGCCCCGCGGCGATCAGACTCCGGCGCGAGGGGTCCATGTCCGCTCTCCCCATGTCGACCAGCTCTTCCAGGGTGTTGGTGCGTGAACTCCCCGGTGTGGCGGTTGAGTCGGGCGGCCGGCCGGCGCCGGACGGGTCCGACCCGTCCGGCCGGTGGCGGGCGGTCGGCAGACCGGCCTCCGCGTGGGTGACCGGCCGTCGCAGTTTCCGCGCGAACGCCTCCACGATCAGCGGCCTGACCTGCTCCTTCGGTATGGTGCCCGCCACCCAGTGCGAGACCGCCGACTGGTCGTAGTGGAGTTCGAGACCGGCTTCGGCGCCCATGCGATTGATGATCTGTGCGAACTGCGAACGAGACCACTTCGACTGCGTCAGCAGGGCGGCCAGGCCGGTGTTGGGCGTGCGTGAATTACTCGCCATGGTTCCAACTCCCCCATGCGTTCATGGCTTTCATCATCAGACCTTCCTCCACGGTACTCGCGGAGGGAGATAACGCGGTTCTCTCGTCATAGAGGCATGTCGCAGCGGAGAACAGAAGCACCGGCAAAGCAGCAGAGAACGCGAATACGGGGGTCAAGGTGACCACAGTGACAGACGACAGAACAGGTGGCACAGGCGAAAACGCGCACACCACGCAATCCACGCCGACCGCCCACCCGACCAACACCCCATCATCCACTTTTCCCTCGGTCCCGGACCGTGACGTCATCAGCCTCGACGCGGACCGGGCCCTCGCGCCGCACCGCATGATGCCGCCACCGGCCGAGATCGCCGATCTGACCGTCCGGCTGATCAGCCACGGCGCGCGGCTCGTCGCCGTCGTGGAGACGATCCCCGAATCCGAACACTCCGTACGGGCGAAGGGCGCGCTCAAGGACTGGTACGACCTGACCGACGGCGGCCCCGGCGAGGGAGCCATGGCCAACTGGGTCCATATGCGGGCCATGGCACGCATGTGCCGCACCTTCATGGACTACCTGGGGGAGCGGGACCGCGAGCGGCAACGCGACGGGCGGCGCCGAACGTGAGTCCGGAAGGGAGACAGCAAGCATGGTTCGTCGTCGCGGTCTGCACCCTGGGGCTGACGATCGCCCTGGCCGTCGGGCTGCGGCTGTGACCGGCTGAGCGCACGTGGGGCTTCAACCTTCCTGCGCCCCACCTGCCCCACCTGAACGAACTGCACCACCCGCACCACCCGCACCACCTCTCCCGCCCGTCACGTGGCATCTCCTGATCCGTCACCAGGTGGGCGACTGGCACTGTCCCGCAATGATTTCGACCGGTACCGTCCTGTCGAGCGGGGCTGGGACCGGGGGGTCGAGTTGAGCGATGTACGCAGTGCCGCACGCCCGCGCATCCGGGTGGTGGCGCCGGGGGAACTGACCGAGGCGGAAGCCGGGGCATGGCGCGCGTTGCGCGCCGCGTCGGGGGCGCCGGCCAATCCGTTCATGGAACCGGAGTTCACGGCGGCGGTCGGCGAGGTCCGGCGGGGGGCCCGGGTCGCCGTCGTACGGGACGGCGGAAGCGCCGGGAGCGGCGGAAACGCCTGGGGTGGCGAACCGGTCGGCTTCTTCCCGTACGAGAAGGGGCCGCTGGGCCTGGGCAGGGCGATCGGGCTCGGCGTGTCGGACTGCCAGGGCGGGGTGTTCCGGGCGGGGCTCGGGCTGTCGGCGCGCGAACTGCTCAAGGGCTGCGCGCTGTCCACCTGGGAGTTCGACAACCTCGAAGCGGGTCAGGGGCTGTTCGTCCCGGCCGCCGCCGAGGAGCTGGAGTCCCCGGTCATCGACGTGGGGGAGGGGTACGAGGCGTACGAGGCGGTGCTGCGCGCGCGGTCGCCCAAGTTCTTCCGTACGACGACCGCGAAGGAACGCAGGCTGGCCCGCCAGGTCGGCGAGGTCCGCTTCGTCTTCGACGAGCGCGACCCGGCCGCCCTGCGCACCCTCATGGAGTGGAAATCCGCGCAGTACCGCAGGACGGGCCGCCGTGACCGCTTCGCGAAGGAGTGGATCAGTACGCTCGTGCGCCGGCTCGCCGCGACCCGCACGCCCGCGTGCTCCGGCGTGCTCTCCGTGCTGTACGTGGCCGACCGCCCCGTCGCCGCTCACTTCGGGCTGCGCTCGCGCACCGTGCTGTCCTGCTGGTTCCCGGCGTACGAACCGGAGTTCGCCAGGTATTCGCCCGGGCTGATCCTCCATCTGCGGATGGCCGAGGCCGCCGCCGGCGCGGGCATCGGCCTGCTCGACCTGGGGCGCGGGGCGGCGGAGTACAAGGACGCGCTGAAGACCGGCGGGCTGCGGGTGTACGAGGGCTCCGCCGCCCGGCCGGGCGCGCGGGCGGCCCTCCACCGGCTGAGCAAGGAGCCGTCCCGTCGCGCGCACAGCTTCGTACGGAACCGGCCCGCCCTGGCCCGCTACGCGCAGCGGACGCTGAACCGGGCGGGCCGGCTACGGGGCAGATGACGGCAGGGACACCGCATCGACAACGCATCGAGAAGGGGGAGCCGATGGCGTACGGACGGAGCGAACGAGGCGGGCGAGGCGAACGAGACGGGTGGAAGGGGCGAGGCGGGGGAAGTGAGGGGCGGGCGCAGCGGCCACCGACGTCCATCACGGTGGTCGATCTCGACCTCGATGACGGCGAGGACCACAAGGCGCTCTCCCTCGTCCCGGCCCCCGGCGGCCCGCCCCCGGAAGGCGAAGGCGACGTCTACGCGCTCGTACGGTTACGCGGGCGGCCCGTCGCCACCGTGCTCGGACGGGTACGGGACGGGGAGGCCCCGGCCGAGGTCCTGACCGCCGCGTTCCTGGCGCGTCAGGACCGGTACGGGCGCACGCGGATGTCACCGGCGCGCCCGGAGCCGTACGGCGTGCTTCCCGCCGAGCAGCCCGTGCCCGATTCCGCCCCCGTGTCCGTTTCCGCCCCCGCCCCGGCGCGTACCACCGCAACGCCCCCGCCCCCGCTCCCCCTTCCCCGCACCACGGTCGTCGTGGCCACGCGCGAGCGCGCCGGACACGCGGGGCACGCCGGACACGCCGGGCAACTGGCCCGCGCGCTCGACTCGCTCCTCGCACAGGACCACCCGGACTTCCGCGTCCTCCTCGTGGACAACGCGCCCGTCACGACGGCCACCCGCGACCTGGTCGAGTCCCGGTACGCGGGCCGCGTCGACCACGTCACCGAGCCCCGGCCGGGACTGGCCGTCGCCCACAACCGGGGTGTCGCCGCCGCCGACGGCGACGTCATCGCCTTCACGGACGACGACGTGGTCGCCGATCCGCACTGGCTCACCGCGCTCACCGCGCCCTTCGCCACCGACCCCGGCCTCGGCTGTGTCACCGGCCTGATCCTGCCCGCCCGGCTGACCACCCCCGCGCAGATCCTGCTGGAGAGCCACGGAGGCTTCGCCAAGGGCTTCGAGCCCCGGCTGTACGACCCGGCGCGGCCTCCCGCCGACGAACCGCTGTTCCCCTTCACGGCGGGCAGCTTCGGCTCGGGCGCGAACATGGCCTTCCGCGCCGGGGCGTTGCGGGCGGTGGGCGGCTTCGACCCGGCCACCGGCACCGGAACGCCCGCCAGGGGAGGCGACGACCTCTACGCCTTCGTCCGCGTCCTGACCGCCGGACACCGGCTGCTCTACACGCCCGACGCGCTCGTCTGGCACCACCACCGTGAGACCTGGCAGGACCTCGGTGACCAGGCGTACGGATACGGTGCCGGGCTCACCGCCTACCTCACCGCGATCCTCGTCCGCCGCCCCGCCCTGCTGCCCGCCTTCCTCGCCAAGCTCCCGCGCGGCCTGGCCCACGCCCGCGCGATCACGGCCCACCGGGCGGACGGAGTGACAGGCGCGACAGGCGCGCACGGCGCTGTGCCCGGTGCAGTCCCCGGCGCGCACGGCGCGCACACCCACCCCTGGCCGCGCGTGCTTTCCCGGCTGGAGCGCCGGGGAATGCTGTACGGCCCGATCGGCTACCTCAAGGCGCGCAGACGGATACGCGGAGGCCGGACATGACGGAGACACCCCCCGCCCCGGGCCCCGCCCCGGGCCTCACCCCCATACCCGTCCTCCTCTATCACGCGGTGATGGACGACCCGCCCGCCTGGATCGCCGAATTCAGCGTCGGGCCAAGGGACTTCGCCGCCCAGCTCGACGCCGTCGTCGCCAGCGGCAGGTCGCCCGTACCGGTCAGCACCCTCGTACGGCATCTCACCCACCGCGCGCCGCTGCCGCCCCGGCCCGTCGTCCTCACTTTCGACGACGGCTTCGCCGATCTCCCCGGCCCGACCGCCGAGGCCCTCGCCGCCCGCGCGCTGCCCGCCACCGCCTACCTCACCACCGGCGCCCTCACCCCGGGACGGACCAGTCTGCTGCCGCCCGCGCCGATGATGGCGCTCGGCCAGGCGGGCCTGCTGGGCGCGTACGGGGTGGAGGTGGGGGCGCACACCGTCACGCATCCGCAACTGGACACCCTGCGCGCCCCCGCGCTCCATCGCGAGCTGTACGACTCCAAGCGCGCGCTGGAGGACGTTCTCGGCCGCGAGGTCGCCCATCTCGCCTACCCGCACGGCTACAACAGCGCCGCCGTGCGCCGGGCCGCCGCCCGCGCCGGGTACGCCTCCGCCGTCGCCGTACGCCACGCGCTCAGCTCCGGCCGGGACGAGACGTACCGCATCGCCCGCCTCATCGTGCGCCGTACCCACACCGTCGCGGATGTGGCGTCCTGGATGGCGGGGGAGGCGGCCGAGGGCGAGCGGGGCAGGGTCGCGCCCTTCCCCGACTCGCTGCCGACGCTGGGCTGGCGGCTGTACCGGGGGGCGCGCGCCCGCGTGCGCGGCCCCGAGTTCGCCGGATAGCCGGATGCCGGACAAGACGCCGGACAAGGGGAGAAGGCTCACCGTGCGGCAACGCGTGTACGAGACCGGGGACGGGACACAGCCCGCGCCGGCGACCGAGGCCCCGGCCTGGGCGGACCCGAGGCGCGGCCAGGAAGCACCCCCCGCTTCACCAGCACCCCTCACACGGTCCGCCCCGCCCCGGCGGCCCCGCTCCGGCTCCGGCCCAGGACCCGGCTCCCGCCTCCGCCCTCCGCAACTTGTCACCTGGCTGCCGCTGCTGACCGCCGCCGCCCTCTGGAGCTGGTCGCTGCCCCGGATCGGGTTCCGCGACATCGGGGAGTTCGGACTCCTCGACCGCTTCCCGATCGCCTTCTACCTTGCCCTGGCCGTCCTCACCGCCGGGTTCCTGCTCACCCTGCGCCGGGCCGGCACCGCCCCCCTGTGGCCGCTGGCCTACTGCGTCGCCCTGCTCGTCGCGATCAAGGCGCCGCCCGCGCTGCTGTACGACTCGGTGCGCTACGCGTGGGCCTCCAAGCACGACGCCGTGATCGCGCGGCTGCTGGCCGAGGGGACCGTACACCCGCACGCGGAGCTGTCCGGCGGCATGTCGGCGTACGACCAGTGGCCCGGCTTCTTCTCCCTCAACGCGGCGCTGATCAGGGCCTTCGGGGTGGAGGGCGCGGCCTCGTACACCAACTGGGCGCCCGTGGCGTTCGGCCTGCTGACGCTGCCGGTGCTCGTACTGATCTACCGCACCTTCACCGACGACTGGCGGCTGGTCTGGACGGCGGTGTGGATCTTCCAGCTCGCCAACTGGGTGGGGCAGGACTACCTGGCCCCCCAGGCGTTCGCCTATCTGCTCTTCCTGAGCGTCTTCGCGGTGGTCGTCCGGCACTTCGTACGGCCGGGATCCGCCAGGACCCTGCGTGCGCGCGACCGGCTCGATCCGGCCGCGACCTCCGTCCCCCCGCCGACCGGGTGGCGGCAGCGCGCCGTGTGCGTGGCGATCCTCGCCCCGCTGATCGCGGCCATCAACGCCTCGCACCAACTGACCCCCGTCATGCTCTGCATGACCCTGATGGCGCTGTGTCTGACCCGCCGCTACCGCAATCTCGGTCTGCTGGCGGTCACCGGACTCATCATGCTCGTCTGGGATCTGACGATGGGCCGGGTGCTGTTCCTGGACACTCTGAGTACCCTGCGCGACTCCGTCGGCGATCTGATGAAGAACTCGCGGCCCGGCTTCGCGGGCGAACCGACCGGGGCGGGACCCGAGTTGGTGGGGACCGCCAACATCCTGATGGTGCTGGTGCTCGGCGGGCTCGCCGGCACGGCGGTGCTGCTGCGGCGCAGGCTCGTGCGGAGCGCGCTGCCGCTGCTGCTGGCGGCGGCGGCGCCCGTGCCGCTGTTCGCCGTGAACGACTACGGCGGCGAAATGCTCTTCCGCGTCTACCTGTTCGGGCTGCCGGGCACCGCGTTCTTCGCGGCGGCCGCCCTCGTCCCGGCCGCCGCAGGGACCAACAGGGCGCGCCGCTACGCCCGTCGGGCGACGGCGATCGCCCTGCCGCTGGCTCTGCTCGCGCTGCTGGGGGGCTTTCTGCCCTCGTACTACGGCAAGGAGGGCATGCAGTACGCGCCCCCGGCCGAGGCCGCCTTCGTCAAGCGGTCCTACGACCGGGCGCCGGACGGCGCGCTGATCATGGCCACCACGGGGTCCTTCCCGGGCGCGTACTACCGCTACGACCACTACGAACGCTGGTTCTTCACCGAGCAGGAGGTCCCGGAGAACCTGAAGATGCTGAGGGACCCGGCCGGCTATCTCGACGCGGGCGTTCCGGACGGACGTCCGGCGTACGTGCTGCTCACGCCGTCGCAGGACAAGGCCACGATCGGTGAGGGATACCTGCCGGCGGGCGGCTTCGCGCGGATGAGCGAGGCGCTGAAGCGCTCGCCGCGCTTCCGGGTGGTGGAGGAGAGCGCCGAGGGGCTGTTCCTGGAGCACGTACCGGAGAGCCCCGAGAGACCGGACAGACCGAGCAGACCCGACGGCGCGGCTCCCGCCGGATGAGGTACGAGAACGCCCGGAGCGCACCTGAACACACACGAACGCAGACGAACGCAGGAAGAAGACACGCCGAAAGCACGAGGAGGCCGCCGCCATGCCGCGACAACGTACCGACGAGGTCGGTAACCCCCACTCCACCGGGAACTCGACCGCCCGGCCGCTGACCGCCGGGCCCTACTCCGCCCGGTCCCACTCCGCCCGGTCCCTGACCGCCCCCCGCCTCAGAGCCGTCCTCGCGCTCACCGGCTGGCTCGCCCTCGCCGCCACCGCCCTGCCCCCCGCCTCGCCCGCGCGCTGGATCCCCGTCCTGCTCTTCGTCGCGTTCGGCCCCGGCTGCGCCCTGCTCCTGCCGCTCCCGCCCGGACTGCGGCCCGCCGCCCGGCTGGAGGCGGTGGCGCTGGCCGCGCCGCTGAGCCTGTCCCTCGCGGCGCTGGCGGCCACCGCGCTCTACCTGGTGGCGGGATTCACGGCCACGGTGTTCCTCGCGTCGCTCGCCGCCGTCACCACGGTGGCCGCGCTGCTGCCCGCCGTCCCCCTGCCCGCCGCGACCCGGGGCGCGGCCGAACGTCACAAGCCGGTCCCCTGGAGGGGCCGATGACAGGAAAGGGCCCGATGACCCGCAGGAGCCCAACAGCCCGCAGGACTCCGCTGACCCGCAGGAATACGTATCTGGCCGTCGTCCTCGCCGCCGTCGGCGCGATGATCGTCGGCCTCGGCGTCTGGATCACCCGGGACGGCCAGCACGGCGCGGCGGCCGGGGCGGGCGGCCGGGGCCTGCCCGACAACGCGGCCTCCGGCTCGATGCCACGGGGCGCGTGCGTGGCGAGCGTACTGCTGGAGCCGCCCTGCGGCGCGTGGTGGGGCGCGTACGTCCCGTACGCGGAGAGCGGCTCGCTCAAGGACGCGGTGCACGCCTTCGAGAAGAAGATCGGACGACGGCTCGATCTCGTCTACAACTACCACGACATGTCGAACACCGAGCGCGACGGAGTGCTGCTCACCCCCGACGAGCAGGAGCTGGGCCGCGACCGCATGCTGATGCTGGCGTGGGAGTCCACCGTGTGGACCGAGCCGCATCACGAGAACTGGACCGAGACCCAGCTCGGCTGGCGCGAGGTCGCGTCGGGGAAGTACGACCGCGACATCATCGATCCGCAGGCCAGACGGCTCAAGGCGTATGGCAAGCGGGTCTTCTTCTCCTTCGACCAGGAGACCGACTTCCGCACGCCGGACGCGGGCACGCCGGAGGAGTTCGTCGCCGCGTACCGCCATATCCACGAGCGGTTCGGGAAGCTCGGCGTCGACAACGTGGTGTGGGTGTGGACCGTCTCCGGCTATCCGGGGAACGCCGACCTGATGAAGGCGCTGTATCCGGGCGACGCGTACGTGGACTGGATCGGCATGGACCAGTACAACTACTTCCGCTGCCAACGGACCGCGCGGTGGCTCGACTTCGAGAGCAGCCAGCGGCCGACGTACGACTGGATGCGCGCGAACATCTCCGACGAGAAGCCCATCATGATGTCCGAGTTCAGCACGGCGCCCGACCCGGACCGCCCGGACCGGCAGCGCGGCTGGTACCGCGAGATCCCGAAGGTGGCGCCGACGCTGCCGGGAGTGAAGGCGCTGGTGCACTGGAACAGGCCGGTGCCGGGGAAGAACTGCGATCTGACGGTCAACAAGGGCCCGGCGCTGGACGGTTACCGGTACGCGGGCGAGGACGACTACTTCAACCAGCCACTGCCGTCGCGGTGACGTGCGCGCCGGTGCGAGCGGTGACGGCGCAGGGCGCAGGTCCCGGCCGCCACGCCGAGAAGCCCCAGGGCCACGGGTACGGCGGCGGTCGCGAACGCGCCCTGCGCCGCCCAGCCGGCGACCGCGAGCAGCCACACCGCGCTCGCGGTGAGCCGCGGGTCCGTACGCAGCGCCCAGAGGATGACGGCGGCGAGCACGAGGCAGACCAGTTGGAGGACGACGGGCAGGACGCGCAGCGCGGTGTCGGTGCCGACGCCCGCACCCGCGCCCATGCCTGTACCCGTACCCGTGCCGTCGAGCGCCGTCACCCGGGCCAGCGACTGCGCGAGCGGCTCGTGCCAGAGCCCCGACGCCCGGTCCGGCCGTACGCCGAGCAGCGGCGCCGCGGAGTGCAGCGAGGCGAACGTGATCAGCGGCCCCAGCGCGAGCAGCGCCGCTCCCGGCCGTACGAGAGAGACGGCCGCGCACTGGACGACGATCAGCAGAATGCCCGCGACGACGGTGAACGGCGGCAGTACGTCCAGCAGTTGCACCCCGGTGAGCCGGTCCCGGCCGATGTCCCCGACGCGCAGGAGCGGCGCCCAGAACAGCCCGGCCGAGACCCCGAGCAGCAGCCACAGGAAGGTGACGAGCCGCCCCTCGTCGACACGCGGGGCGGGCGCGGGAGGGGCTCCGGTGGGCACCATCAGGCCGAAGGCGGGAGTCGCGGTGTCGTGCGAGCCGCGCGACCAGTCGGGCAGTGGATCCGGGGAAGGCGCCTTGGCGACGGCGGTTCCGGTACGGAGCCGAGCGGCCTCGCGGGCCCAGCGCGTCCCGTACCCGTCGGCGTCCGCCCGGGAGGCTCCGGACGTACGGCGCGAACCGGCCCGCGGCGAAGCGGCTCTGTACGGTCCCGCCCCCCGCGGAATCGCCGCGCCCCCGCCCGAGCGCAGCGCCGCACGCAGCCCCGGCGCCGCGACCAGCGCGACCAGCGTCATCGACAGCAGCATCGCGAGACCGGCCCCGGCGATCCCCGCCCCGCCCGGCCCGAGCAGATACAGCGCGCTGCCGAGCACGAGCACGCACATGCTGCCCTGCAACGCGGCGAGCATGCCCGTACGCCCCTGGACGCGCAGCACCCCGATGTACAGCTCGACCACCACCCGGGGCAGCGCGGCGGCGGCCAGCAGCCGTAACACCGTCGTGCCGTGGCGGGCGTAGTCGGCGCCGAACGGCGCGAGGATCTGCGGGGCGAAGACCACCAGCACCAGGACCACCGGCACCAGCAGCAGCGCCATCCGGCGCAGCGCTCCCCGTACGCCCTCGGCCAGCCGCTCCGGGCTGTGGGAGGCGTGCGCGGTGAGCGAGGAGGCCATGTTGATGGCCATGAACTCCATGGTGCCGCCGACCGTGTAGGCCGTGTAGAAGAAGGCGTTGTGCGCGGAGTCGAAGCGCACAGCGACCAGCACCGGCAGCAGATTGATCATCGCGAGGCTGAACAGCGCCCCGACCGAGTCACCGGCGAGGAACCGCCCGATGTCGGCCGCTCGCGGCGGCTCGCGGTCGCGGTCGGCGGCGGCCTGGCGCGGGATGAGCCTGCGGAACACCAGCCAGCCGAGCGGCAGTACGGACAGGGCGATGGCCGCCGCCCAGGACACGAAGACGCCCAGGACCGGCATCGCCGTCGCGAACGCGGCGAGCAGCAGCAGCTTGCCGATGGAGAAGGCGGCGTTGCCGACGGGCACCCAGAAGGCACGGCGCAGCCCGGTCAGCACTCCGTCCTGGAGGGTGAGCAGCGCCCAGGCGACACAGGAGGCGGTGAAGACGAGCCCGGCGGTGAGCCCGCGCAGCGGCGCGTACGAGGGTCCCCACCGGTCGAGGGTCGCCAGGAACACCACGCACGCCACGCTCACGACGAGCGAGCTGACGGCGTACGTCCGCCACACCAGCGGCCCGGTCGCCCGGCCGGCCCGGGGGACGTAGCGGACCACCGCGCCGATCATGGTGGTGGCGGTGAGGGAGGCGAGCAGCCGCATGGCGGCGATGGCGGCGGACCCCTGGCCGACGGCCTCCTCGGTGTAGTAGCGCGCGGCGACGAGCCAGAAGCCGAGGCCGAGGGCGGCGGAGACGCCGGTGGAGAGCATGAGGGCGTAGGCGTTGCGGAACATGGAGTCGCCGCCGCGCTCGGCGGGTTCCGGGGAATGGGCCGAGGCGGGAGCGGGCCGTAAACGGGTGGTGTCAGCCACCACTGCCCAACTCCTCCGGTGCCACGTCCACGTCCACGTCCGCATCCGCATCCGCACCCACTTCCGCGGGACGCGCCCCGGCCTCCCGGAGTACGGAGAGCACCTGTCCGGCCCTGCGCGGGTCGACGGGCAGGGCGTGCCGGGCGAACCAGGCGGCCGGCGCGGGCGCGGGCGACGGATCGGTGAAGTCGGGGCCCGCCCAGTCGTCGAGTGGCGGATCGTAGAGATAACCGGTGGTCAGACGGTGCCGGGCGAGGGCCGCGACCGCCGCGTCGCGGTCCTCGACGAGTAACGGCACCCGAAAGAGGGGCTGCACGGTCCTGGCGGCGTTGACGCCCTCGCCGACGACCGCGTCAGTGCTGACGGTTGCGTCCGCGCCGACGGCTGCGTCCGGCGCGGCCCAGGGGCTGGCCAACAGCTCCTCCGTACCGGCCCGATGGGCGGCGAGCGTCCGGTCGAGCCCGGCCAGCAGCCGTTCCGTACGGCGCAGCCGCGTCCGGCCGGGCCGGAGCCGGTAGTCGTGCATGTCGACCCGTACCCAGGAGTGGAAGGCCGCCAGATCCGGCGCCTCCGTCAGCGCCCGACTCAACTCCCCGGGTCGTAACTCCATCCGGATATGGGCGCGTTCCTCCTGCCCGAGCAGCCGCAACGCGGTGCGCGCGGCGCGCACCAGCCGCAGCCCCCGTACCGCCGCCTCGGCGTACGGCCTTACCGCGTAGGCCAGTTCGGCGCCTGGCCGCGTGGGCAGCAGCAACGCGTCACGCGCGGCGGCCAGCTCGTCCCGTACCCCCGGCTCCGCGACCGCCAGGAACCCCCCGGTCTTGGCGCCCACATGCTTGGACAGGCTGAACACGGCGGCGTCCCCGAACGACCCGACCGGGCGGCCCGCCACCGTGCTCCCGATGGCGTGGGCGGCATCCTCGATCAGCGGAATCCCCAACGTGTCGCAACGGAGCCGGAGTTGCGCCACGGGATCGGGATTACCGTACAGATTGGTGGTGATGACGCCGGACAGCCCGCTCCAGACGCCCTCCTCCACCGAGTCGACGTCGATCGACCCGTCGTACGGATTCAACGGCGCCTGCACCGGCCGCAGTCCGGCCGCGAGCACGACGAAGAAGATGACGTCGTCGTTGACCGGCGACATGAGCACCCGCCCGCCGGGCGGACACCAGTGCCGCAGCGCGAGGTAGAGCCCGATCCGGCACGACGGCACGTACAGACACTCCCTGCCGAGGCGCTGGCGCATCGACGTCTCCAACGCCGCGTACGCCGAGTGCTCCGCCGGGGAGCCCTCCCCAAGAGCCATGCGTATTCCCCCCTGCCCGGGCTCAATGTGGCCCATACCGGGCGGCCCGTCAATACGGCGAAGACGGGACGGAGGCGGTGGAACGGGGGCGGGAGGGCAGAGGCAATGACTACCTGTCGGTCACGCGCCCGAAGCAGCGCTCCAGTTCGTCCACGTTGTAGAACGAACTGCCCTTCGAGACGGGCCGGCAGCCGGTCTTGAAGGCGGTCTCCTTCTCGTTGTAGAGCATCCGTACGAGATACACGGAGCCCTTACGGAACAGATCCCACTGGATGTTCGCGGCCATGGGCGCGACCGAGGCACCGCGCCAGGGGTTGTCCGCGTACGTGTACGGACGGGCCGGCGACGCGGGGCGTTCGCTGCCGGGGAGCTTCATCAGGGCGGCCAGCGGCATGATCTCCTCGGCGTGGGTGAAGCGGAGGACGGCGCCGAAGTCGCCCTTGCCGGACCGCTTGGCCTCGATCTGCCGGAAGAGATCGTCCAGCAGGACGTCCGCCATCCGGTAGGTGATGTCGGAGTCGCTGAAGCCGGGACCGTTCTCGTAGAAGCTCTCGGCATCGTCCAGATATCCGAACCAGGCGGCGCCAGGGGCACCGATGTACCGGTCGAAGCGCCGCCAGTCGCCCTCGGCGCTCATGCTGGGGGCGATGGCGTAGAGGCTGTGGACGGCCTCGGCGGCGGCGACCTGGTCGGCGGCCGGCATCCGGTCCACAAAGGCGGCGGAGAAGGACTTCCGCAGCACATCACGGGCGGCGGCCCGGGTGCGGGGCTGCTCCCGGATCTTCTTCAGGGTGGCGGCGAGGCGCTGGTCGTTGTCGAGGTAGTCGCGGTAGGCGGCGCCGCCGTCGGACTTGTGGAAGTAGAGCAGGTCCGCGTCCGTACGCGCGGGGTCGACCAGCGGCCCGAGCTTCGGATCGGCGGCGACGAGCGCCCCCGCGAACTCCGTACCGCTGTCCACCGCGCGGCCCTTGCCCGAGCTGACGACATCGATGCGCTCGCCGTTGGCGGGCATGGCGTCGAACAACGCGGGCAGCCGCTCGCGCAGCCGTACCGCCGTATCCCGCAACTCCCGCTTCCCGCGCCCGCTCAGCTCCCCGTACCCGACCTTCGCCATGGCATCCAGCAGCCGCCGGACCTCGGGCCCGAGCGACGCCCCGAGCGAGGTCAGCGCACCCTCCCGCCCGGCCTTCGCCCACAGCGCGAGGACCAGATCCCCGTCCTCGCCGCTGGTGGCGGCCCGCGACCCGTGCCGCGACACGTTCTCCGTGAACACGGGAACGAACCCGGCGGGCGCGCGCTGATAGGAACGGGCGTCCTGCTGGGGCCGGTAGGGCGCCTTGGTGGCGTACGAAGTCCGCGCCTGCCCATGGTCGGTATGAGCGGACGTACGAGCGGACGTACGAGCCGACGCCTGAGCGGAGGCCGCGGCCGCGGACGGCAGCAGCGCGGCAAGCGCGAGTGCGATGACGGGGAGGGTGACGCGTCGCATGGTCCTCTGGTCCTCATTCATGTCGCCCCACGGTGGCCCGCCGACATGAACGAGACGTGACCGCCACACGGCATCGGCCCGGAGGCGCGCTCGGCCGCGGCGGGGCTGCCCCGTCGAGTGCGACGTCAGAGCGGGGAGAGCAGCCGAGAATGGCTCCAACGTCGCACATCGGGGCGCGCTCGTCACGAGCGCGATCAACGTCCCGTGAGTGGACGGCCGCCGTCGCCGGACGGCGCGGCCCCCGCGCGCCATGTTGCCGTGGCGCCCGCCGAGATGATCAGCCCCATGCCCGCGAGCACCGGCGCGGAGAGGGTTTCGGCGAGGGCTACGGCGCCGACCAGCGCGCCCATCACGGGGTCGAGGGAGAACAGGGTCGCCACCACTTTGGCGGTGGCGATCCTGACGGCCAGGAAGTCCAGCGTGAAGGCCAGGGCGACGCCGATGAGGCCGGAGAGGGCGATGAGGCCCCAGTCGGAACCGGTCATGTCCGGGGTGGCGGGAGCGGAGAAGGGGAGCAGCAGCAGCGCCGATACGCCGACCGCCAGTGCCAGCCCGTCCAGTCCCGACGACGCCCGGCCCACGCGCTGCGCGAAGACGGTGTAGAGGGCGAGGGCCAGCGCGGACAGCAGCCCGAAGGCGATCCCGGCCCATGCCGGCGCGCCACCCGGCCGCGTGACCAGCACGACACCTGCCAGGCCGGCCGCGGGGACGAGGGCTTCCCGCCAGATGCGCGCCGAGGCCACCGCGACGGCGAACGGCCCGAGGAACAGCAGCGTCGCGGCCACTCCGAGAGGGAGACGGTCCACCGCGCCGTAGTAGGCCACGTTCATCGCGGCCATCGCCGCTCCGTAGACCGCGATGCCCGACCATTGCGCCCGGGTGCGCCCGCGGATCCGGGGGCGCACCAGTACGAGCAGGACCAGGGCGGCACAGAGTTGCCGCAGACCGGCGACGGCGGGAGTGCCCAGCCGGTCGAAGAGGGTCGAGGCGAGTGCCGCGGACGCCTGCACGCCGAGGCAGCTGACGACGACCAGGGCCGCGCCGAGGAACGGGCCGGCGCGGTGATGTCCCTCGCGGGCTGTCAGGTGCACGGGCGCCTCTCCGGCCGGGGCGAGAGGCGACCGGCCTCTCCGCTCTCACTGAAACGATCGTTTCAGTGTAACGCCCGTTACAGTCGCTCGTTATAGTCGGGACAGCCGAGTCATGGCTCAGGGCAAGAGGCAGGGCAAGGAGCAGGACATGGACCAGGACATGGAGCTGGGCATGGGGCAGGACATGGGGCAGGACACCGACGGCGCCGCGGTCGGCGCGTCACCCAGGGACCGATTGCTCGACGCGGCCGACGAACTCTTCTACCGGGACGGCATCGCCCGCACCAGCGTCGATCAGGTGCTGCGGCGCGCACACGTCGCACCCGGCACGCTCTACGCGCACTTCGGCGGGAAGGACGGCCTGATCGTCGCCGCGCTGCAACGGCGCCTGGACCGCTGGGACCGGGTGTGGCAGGGCGCCGTCGACGCCGAGGCATCCCCCGCCGACAAGCTCCTGGCCGTCTTCGGCGCCGTCTCCGCGTACCGGGTCCGGTACATCCCGGGCCGCGGGTGCGCCTTCCTCGCGACCAGCACCGAACTGCCCGACCCCGGCCACCCGGCCCACGCGGTGATCGCGGCGGAATCCGCACTGCTCCTCACGCGGCTGACCCGCCTCGCGGAAGCGGTGACCGCCGACGATTCAGCGGCCTTGGCCCGCGACGTACTGCTCGTGTACGACGGAGCCATGGCCGGCCTCCTCAGAGGACTGACGCCCAACCCCCTCGAACACGGCAGGACCTTCGCGAGCCGCCTGGTGCGGGCCACCGTCGGGACCGGGTAAGTCCCCCTGCCCTGCTACCGCGACCGCGCCGGTTCCCCCAACTCCGCGAGCGCGGCGCGGACCTGGCCCAGCGGGTCGTCGCCGACCGGGCGCAGGACCACCGTGTCGGCCCCCGCCTCCCACAGGCTGCGGATCCGGGCGGTCGCCGTGGTGGCCTCGCCCGCCGCCAGGAAGACGTCCTGCGGCGGGATGCCGAGCCACTGCGTGTACTCCGCCACCACCGGCGCGGTCGCCGTGGCGACGCGGGCCGGGTCGTCGTCCACGTACAGGTGGGTGAAGATGATGAGTTCGTGCGCGGACGGGCCGGACAGGCCGGACGTGCCGGACGGGCCGTCCGCCGAGGCGGACGCGCGGCCCTTCGCGATGGCGTTCAGCGCGGCCTCGACCGCGCGCGGGCCCTGGCCTTCGGCCATGACCGTGCCGTCGGCCACCCGGCCGGAGAGTTCCAGCGACCGGGGGCGTACGACACCGGCGACGACGGGCGGTGCCACGGCCGGGGGATGGACCAGGGTGACGCCGTCGATGTGCACGGTGCGGCCGGCCACACTCGTGGTCGCGCCCGTCAGCAGGCCGCGTACGGCCTCGATCGTCTCTTCCAGCAGCGCCAGCTTGGTGGGGGAGGCGGCGCCCACCTGGGCCATCCACTCCGACGCGCCGTGCCCGACGCCCGCGACGAGCCGGCCGGGGAACACCCGGGCCAGGGTGGCGAGTTCCATGGCCAGCAGCGCCGGGTTACGGAGCGGGGCCGGGCTGATGCCGATGCCCACCCGCAGGCGCTCGGTCGAGGCCAGCGCCAGTGTCGCCGAGGCGACGGAGCCCGCCCAGGCGAGGTCCTCCACCACCCACAGGTCGTCCACCCGCGGACCGCCGTCCGCTCCCAGCCCCTCCAACTCGGCCGCGAACGAGGCGAGTTCCTCCGGGCGCTGGTCCCTGTCGAACATCACGCCGATACGGCGCGTGCCCGATGCCGGGGGAGTGGTGTCCGACGTGCTGGGGTCCGACTCGGTGGTGTCCGGCGTGCTGGTATCCGACGCGGTCGTGTCTGACGAGGCATTGATCATTCCTTGACCCTAATGAGTCGCGGTACGCCCCGACCAGACCTCGGCGGCCCCCACAACCACCCGTGCCCGCCCCCTGTGACTCGCCGAGTTCACAGCGACGGGCACAGCGGACGGGCACGGGTGGCGGGCACGGGTGGCGGATACGCGGCCAGGCGGCGCGCGCTCATTCCTCCAGCGTCAGACCCTTGCGCAGCTTGTTCAGCGTGCGCGAGAGGAGCCGGGAGACGTGCATCTGCGAGATGTTCAGCTCCTCGCCGATCTCCGACTGCGTCATATTGGCGACGAAACGCAAGGAGAGGATCTTGCGGTCCCGCGACGGCAGGCTCGCGATCAGCGGCTTGAGCGACTCGACGTACTCGATGCCCTCGATGCCGTGGTCCTCGTACCCGATCCGGTCCGCGAGCGCTCCCTCGCTGTCGTCGTCCTCGGGCTGGGCGTCCAGGGAGCTGGCGGTGTACGCGTTGCTCGCCGTCATCCCCTCGACGACTTCCTCGTTGGTGAGGCCGAGGCGCGCCGCGAGTTCTCCGACGGTCGGCGCGCGGTCCAGCTGCTGCGCCAGCTCGTCGCCCGCCTTGGCGAGGTCGAGGCGGAGTTCCTGGAGCCTGCGCGGGACGCGTACCGACCACGACGTGTCGCGGAAGAAACGCTTGATCTCGCCGACGATGGTCGGCATCGCGAAGGTGGGGAACTCGACGCCCCTGCTCAGCTCGAAGCGGTCGATGGCCTTGATCAGTCCGATCGTGCCGACCTGGACGATGTCCTCCATCGGCTCGCTGCGGGAGCGGAACCGGGAGGCCGCGAACTTCACCAGCGCGAGGTTCAGCTCGACCAGGGTGTTGCGGACGTACGCGTGCTCGTGCGTGCCCTCTTCGAGGGCTTCGAGACGGGCGAAGAGAGTCTTCGACAGGGCCCGGGCATCCACTGCGCCCACTTCGTCGAAGGGCGGGATCTCGGGCAGGTCCTCCAGGCCGTCGGCCTGGCTCTCGATGCCCGGGCCCTCGGCGCCGGCCGGCGGGAGTGTGACGTCGGTCTCGGAAGGTGCGGACGTAGTTGCCGACGGCGCGTTCGGGGTACGCGTTTCGTCGAGCCGGGGTGACATGGTCTCCTCCATACGTTTTCGGCATATGGCTGCCGATGCCAGTGCGCGTTGCTACGGTGTGCGGCGCCTCCAAAGCCGGCCGAAGTCGAATGTGTTCTTACAAGCCCTACCCGGTCCGCACGGACAGTTGCAAGTGTTAATTGTGCGTTATGCCCGTATTGTGGGGGAGTTTGAGTACCGGCCGGTGGCTGGAAGGCGTAATGTTCGACGGACGTCATCGAGTTGTGATGACGATGAGATGACACATCTGACGACGGCGTACGACACGGCGAAGAGGGACGGCATGGACCGCCAGACGGTCGGCAGTGCGAACCGGGGCCGGCTCCAGGTCGCGGTTCGGACCGAGGGCCGGAGCGAGGTAGTGACGGCGGCCGGTGAGTTGGATCACCATACGGCCGAGCTGTTGCGGGCTCCTCTGGACGACGCGCTCGAACAGGGCCGGGTACGCCTGGTGATCGACTGCTCGCAGCTTGAGTTCTGCGATTCCACCGGACTCAACGTGCTGCTCGGCGCCCGCCTGAAAGCGGACGCGGCAGGCGGAGGGGTCCACTTGGCGGGCATGCTTCCCGTGGTCGCGAGGGTTTTCGAGATCACCGGGGCGGACGCGGTTTTCACCGTCCACGGCTCGCTGGAAGAAGCCCTCGTCGACTGATCCGACTCCGAAGACCCGAACGCCGGCCGGATCCCAGGTCGGCACTCCGGTCGTAATCCTGACCGCGTACTCGGTCGGACCCCTGACCGGGTCGCCGACCGCCCCCTGGTCAAACCGCTGTCAAACCGCTGGTCAAACCCCTGTCGGAGCTCCGACGGACCCCCGGCAGAAGTCCCGGCCGGATGCTTTTCCCCGGCCCGGCCGCCCCTCGTGTCGTGTGCGTCACGCTTTCCGTATCGGTGAAGTGGGTGTTGTCACGATTCGGAGGGGCAGAAGACCCCGGGCAGGCCACTCAGGGGACCATGGAACCCTGAACCCGCACGCTCTGTATTGATGGAACTCACACATGGGTGAATTCGGTGAGGTGAAGCGCTGATGAGCACCACCCGGCAGCCTCCGCCGGGCGACCTCGGACCCGAGCCGGACGAGGCGGGCCCCCGTCCCGCGACGTCCGACGCGCGGGTACGGACGCTCGTGCTGTCCGGTGCCAGCGGCGTCGTCCCGCTCGCACGCGACTTCACCCGCCAGGCGCTGTACGACTGGGGCTGGCTCCCGGCCGCCACCGCCGACCGGCGGGCCGCGGCTGAGGACGTCCTGCTGGTCGTCTCCGAGCTGGTCACCAACGCCTGCCTGCACGCCGAGGGCCCCGAAGGGCTGCGCGTCTCGTACGGCACCAAGGCGCTGCGCCTAGAGGTCAGCGACCGGGGTACGGGACAGCCCGCGCCGCGCACCCCGCACCGCGCGGGCCGGCCCGGCGGCCACGGCATGTTCATCGTCCAGCGGCTCTGCCTCGACTGGGGCGTGGTCAGGACCCCGGACGCGGCCGGCAAAACCGTCTGGGCGGAACTGGCCGCCCCCGCCTGAGCCGCGCGCCCACGCGCACGGAGCCACGCGCAAAGAGCCGCCGCACCGGAAGGTGCGGCGGCTCTTTCCGTACGCGTACGTCAGCACGCGTACGTCAGCAGCGTACGGCGGCCGGGCTCAGTGAATGTCGCCCATCAGCGCCCTGACCTTCTTCCGGTACATGTACACCGCCACCCCCGCCAGCGTCGCCAGGAGCGCTTCCAGCCCCACCACGCCCGACTTGCCCAGGTCGACACCGGCGATCGAGAGCAGCCCCGTCACCGAGTCGCCCGCCGTGACCGCGAGGAACCAGACGCCCATCATCTGGCTCGCGTACTTCGCCGGCGCCATCTTCGTGGTCACCGACAGCCCCACCGGCGACACGCACAGCTCGCCGACGGTCTGGATCAGATAGATCCCCACCAGCCACATCGGGCTCACCAGCGTGCCGCCGCCCGCCATCAGCAGCGGGATCAGGAAGAAGAAGAACGAGACGCCGACCAGGACCAGCCCGGCCGCGAACTTCACCACCGTCGTGGGCTCCTGGCCCCTTCGGTTCAGCCACAGCCACATCCAGGCCATCACCGGCGCCAGCGCCATGATGAACACCGGGTTCAGCGACTGGTACCAGGAGGTCGGGAAACCGACGCCGAACAGCTCGGTCGCCGCCTTCGTCGTACCGAACGCCTGGAGCGTGGAGCCGCCCTGGTCGTAGATCATCCAGAAGACCGCGGCGGCGACGAAGAACCAGATGTACCCGGACATCTTGGTCTGCTCGGTCGCCGAGAGGTCCTTGTCGCGCTTGATCCGGATCAGCACCCCGGCCGGGATGACGACGCCCGCCACGGTCAGCGGCACCATCGCCCAGTTGAGGGTGAAGTGACCGCTCAGCACGACGACACCGTAGAAGACGGCGGCGATCAGCAGCCAGGTCATGCCCTTGCGCAGCCAGGAGATCCGCTCCTCGCGGGAGAGCGGGGTGGGGACGCGGCTGCTCGCCGGGTTCAGGTGGCGCGTACCGAACAGGAAGGTGACCAGGCCGATCCCCATCCCGACCGCCGCGAGGGCGAAGCCCAGATGCCAGCTGTACGTCTCGCCGACCGTGCCGATGACCAGCGGGGCGAAGAAGGCACCGATGTTGATGCCCATGTAGAAGATGGTGAAGCCGCCGTCCCGGCGCGGGTCGTCGGGACCGTCGTAGAGCTGCCCGACCATCGTGGAGATGTTGGCCTTCAGCAGGCCGGAGCCGAGCGCCACCAGCGCCAGACCGGCGAAGAAGGTCCCCGAGCCCGGCAGGGCCAGCGTCAGATGTCCCACCATGATCGTGCAGGCCGCGATCGTGACGGTCTTGCGCGGCCCCCACACCCGGTCGCCCAGCCAGCCGCCCGGCATGGCCAGCAGATAGACCATCGAGAGATAGATGGAGTAGATGGCCGTGGTGGTGGCCAGGTCCATCCCCAGCCCGCCGCCCTGAAGCCCCTTCGAGGCATCGGGGCCGCCGGAGATCAGGTAGATGGTGAGCAGGGCCCTCATGCCGTAGAAGCTGAAGCGCTCCCACATCTCGGTCATGAAGAGGGTGGCCAGTCCGCGGGGGTGGCCGAAGAAGGTCTTCTCGGGTCCGGCGGGGGCGCTGGGCGAGTCCTTCGTCAGGCTGGACGCCATCGATCGATCCTTGCGCATAGGAAGAGACCGCATAAAAGAGACCTTCGGCGCTCAGCAGGCCAAAGGTCGCAAAGGTCTACGAGTGGGGGGTGAGCGGTGTGAGTGGTGCTAGTGGTGCAAGTGGGGGTGAGTAGTGCTTAAAGGTGCCTCGACACCATACGGCACGACAGAGCGTCATATGAAAGGACCGACGGAACGGAGAGACATGGATCACAGGTGACGGCGGAGCGGGCGCCGACATTCGAAGGAAGATCATCGGATCGCGGCACTGGCACGCGGGCGACCCGCGGACGACCCCCAGGTGACCCGCGGGCGCGCGAGGGGCTCCCGCACCCACCGTCGCGAGCACTGCCCGAGCGCCGCCCTGTGCGGTCTACCATCACCTCATGACCCGTGTACTGCTCGCCGAGGACGACGCTTCCATCTCGGAGCCGCTGGCCCGCGCCCTGCGACGGGAGGGTTACGAGGTCGAGGTCCGCGAAGACGGCCCGACCGCGCTGGACGCTGGACTCCAGGGCGGGATCGACCTGGTGGTCCTCGACCTGGGGCTGCCCGGAATGGACGGCCTCGAAGTCGCCCGCCGACTGCGCGCCGAGGGCCACGCCATCCCGATCCTGGTGCTGACCGCCCGCGCCGACGAGGTCGACACCGTCGTCGGACTGGACGCCGGCGCCGACGACTACGTGACCAAGCCGTTCCGGCTCGCCGAGCTGCTGGCGCGCGTACGGGCCCTGCTGCGGCGCGGCGCCGCGGACACCGGCCCCGCCCCCGCCACGCACGGCGTGCGGATCGACGTCGAGTCGCACCGCGCCTGGATGGGCGACGAGGAGCTCCAGCTCACCGCCAAGGAGTTCGACCTGCTGCGGGTGCTGGTCCGGGACGCCGGCCGGGTCGTCACCCGTGACCAGCTGATGCGCGAGGTCTGGGACACCACCTGGTGGTCCTCGACCAAGACCCTCGACATGCACATCTCCTGGCTGCGCAAGAAACTCGGTGACGACGCCGCCAACCCGCGCTACATCGCGACGGTACGGGGCGTCGGCTTCCGGTTCGAGAAGAGCTAGTGCCCCTCCCGGCAAGCTCTGCCCCGTCGCGCCGCCCAGCACGCACGCTCGCCGCGTTGGCCAAAATCCCAGGTAGCTCCGCTACCCGGACTTCCGGCCGCCCCGCGATCGCACGCGCCGGACGGCGCTCCCTTCGGGGGCGAACATTGCCGGTCACGGCACTGGTGCCGCCACCGGCGACGTCCGCACGGTCGTGGCTCCAGCGGCGTGACGACAGAGGCGGCCCGGTGACCGGGGCCGCGTCGCCGGTCCGGCCGCCGATCCATGGGGGGAGCGCACCGTGCGCCGTCGCCTGATCAGCTCCACGCTCGCCGTGGTGCTCATCGTCATCGCCGTGTTCGGGGTGTCGCTCGTCATCGTCGAGACCCGCACGATCAGCGCCAGTGCCCAGGAGAGCGTGGACTCCGAGGCGCTGCGCCTCGTCAGCATCGTCGACAGCCGACTGCTCGGCGGCGACCGCGTCAACGCCAAGGTGCTCTCCGAGCAGGTGGCGAAGAAGCGGTACGCCCGCATCCAGATCCCCGGCCGCGACACCGTCGAGATCGGCGAGCGCCCCACCGGCAGCGTCCTGCGCGGCCAGGCCAGGGGCGAGGAGGGCGAGACCGTCACGGTCGAGGAGACCCGCTCCTCCGTCACCCGCGAGGTCGGCCGCACCCTGCTGATCATCGGCGCGGTCGCGCTGCTCGCCGTGATCGCCGCCGCGCTGCTGGCCGTACGGCAGGCCAACCGGCTCGCCTCGCCGCTCACCGACCTCGCGGAGACCGCGGAGCGCCTCGGCTCCGGCGATCCGCGCCCCCGCCACCGGCGCTATGCCGTCCCCGAGCTGGACCGGGTCGCCGACGTGCTCGACTCCAGCGCCGAGCGGATCGCCCGGATGCTCACCGCCGAGCGGCGGCTCGCCGCGGACGCCTCGCATCAGCTGCGTACCCCGCTGACCGCGCTGTCCATGCGGCTGGAGGAGATCTCCGTGACCGACGACCTGGACACGGTGAAGGAAGAGGCGACGATCGCGCTGACGCAGGTGGAGCGGCTGACCGATGTGGTCGAACGGCTGCTCACCAACGCCCGCGACCCGCGTACCGGCTCCGCCGTCGCCTTCGACCTCGACGAGGTCGTCAAGCAGCAGATCGAGGAGTGGCGGCCCGCCTACCGCAGCGCCGGCCGCGCCATCGTCTGCTCGGGCCGGCCGGGGATGCGCGCCGTCGCGACCCCCGGCGCCGTCGCCCAGGTCCTCGCGGCGCTGATCGAGAACTCGCTGATGCACGGCGGCGGTACGGTCGCGCTGCGCACCCGGGTCACCGGGAACCAGGCCGTCATCGAGGTGACCGACGAGGGGCCCGGTGTACCGGCCGACCTCGGGGCACGGATCTTCGAGCGCACCATCAGCGGCCGCAACTCCACCGGCATCGGCCTCGCCGTGGCGCGCGACCTGGCGGAGGCGGACGGCGGACGGCTCGAACTGCTCCAGCAGCAGCCGCCGGTCTTCGCGCTGTTCCTCAGCCGGGAGGCCCGTACCCGCAAGTCGGCGGAGGACCCGCGGCCCCCGGTCCGCTGACCGGCGAGCGGCGAGGATCGGGCGTCAGCGCACCCGTACCGGCTCGGCCCGGTCCTCCCCGTCCGCAGCGGGCCGCGCCCGGAACACCCAGGTGCGGTACGACCAGAAGCGGAAGAGCGTCGCGATGCCGATGCCGATGAACTTGAAGACGTTGCTCTGGAGCGGGGAGTCCCAGCCGAACCCGTACGTCGCGGCGTACAGAATGCCGTTCTCGATCACCAGGCCGACCACGCTGAACAGCAGGAACAGCGTCAGCTCCTTGGTGCGCCCGCTCTTGTCGCGGTCCCGGTAGGTGAAGTAGCGGAAGCCCACGTAGTTGAAGGCGATCGCGACGACGGTGGCCAGGATGCTCGCCCGCACCACGGGCAGTGAGGTGGTGTGCCGTACGAGGTTGAAGACGAGGAGGTTGACCAGCAGCCCCGCGCCGCCCACCGCGCCGAACTTGACCGCCTCGCGCATGAGCCGGTCCAGTCGCACACGGAGTGCGCCGCTTTCGCTCATATGCCCGTTCAGCCCCAGTCCGTTCGGCGGTTCGCTCGATCCAGCAGTATCGAACCATGCTAACCAGCACCCTCCGCACCCGCCTGGGCGACCGTACGTCACGCTCGGTGGCGGTGGGTCGCGGCGGTACGGACGGTCGTCGGCGTAGCGCCCGCCGGGTCCGGATACCCTGGGTGCGTGACGTTTCCGGTAGTCGGCATGGTCGGCGGCGGTCAGCTCGCCCGTATGACCCACGAGGCGGGCATCCCCCTCGGCCTCAGATTCAAGCTCCTCAGCGACACCCCGCAGGACTCGGCGGCCCAGGTGGTGAACGATGTCGTCATCGGCGACTATCGCGACCTGGATACGCTGCGTGACTTCGCGCGGGGTTGCGATGTGATCACGTTCGACCATGAACATGTCCCGATCGAGCATTTGCGCGCGCTGGAGGCCGACGGCATCCCCGTCAGGCCCGGTCCCGACGCGCTCAGGCACGCCCAGGACAAGGGCGTGATGCGTGCCCGGCTCACCGAGCTGGGCGCCCCCTGCCCGCGCCACCGCCTGGTGACCGACCCCGCCGACGCCGCTGCCTTCGCCGCCGAGGTGGGCGGCTTCCCCGTCGTCCTCAAGACGGTGCGCGGCGGCTACGACGGCAAGGGAGTCTGGGTCGTACGGTCCGAGGCCGAGGCCGAGCCGCCCTTCCGGGCCGGGGTGCCCGTCCTGGCCGAGGAGAAGGTCGACTTCGTACGCGAGCTGGCGGCGAACATAGTCCGCTCGCCGCACGGCCAGGCCGTGGCCTATCCCGTGGTCGAGTCCCAGCAGGTCGACGGCGTCTGCGACACCGTCATCGCGCCTGCTCCCGGACTCTCCGAGGAGCTGTCCGGCGAGGCCCAGCGGCTCGCGCTGCGGATCGCGTCGGAACTCGGCGTCGTCGGGCACCTCGCGGTGGAACTCTTCGAGACCCGCGACGGACGCGTCCTCGTCAACGAACTGGCCATGCGCCCCCACAACTCCGGGCACTGGACCCAGGACGGCGCGATCACCTCCCAGTTCGCCAACCACGTACGGGCCGTACTCGACCTCCCCCTCGGCGACCCGCGCCCGCGCGCGCCCTGGACGGTCATGTGCAACGTCCTCGGCGGCGACTACCCCGACATGTACCCGGCCTATCTGCACTGCATGGCCAGGGACCCGAGGCTGAAGATCCACATGTACGGCAAGGACGTGAAGCCCGGCCGCAAGGTGGGCCACGTCAACACCTACGGCGACGACCTGGACGACGTGCTGGAGCGCGCCCGCCACGCCGCCGGCTATCTGCGAGGAACGATCACCGAATGATTCCCCCCCTGGTCGGCGTCGTCATGGGTTCGGACTCCGACTGGCCCGTCATGGAGGCCGCGGCGAAGGCCCTGCACGAGTTCGACATCCCGTACGAGGTCGATGTCGTCTCCGCCCACCGCATGCCGCGCGAGATGATCTCCTACGGCGAGCACGCGGCCGACCGCGGCCTCAAAGCGATCATCGCGGGCGCGGGCGGCGCGGCGCATCTGCCGGGCATGCTGGCCTCGGTGACACCGCTGCCGGTGATCGGTGTCCCCGTACCCCTGAAGTACCTGGACGGCATGGACTCCCTGCTCTCCATCGTGCAGATGCCGGCCGGCGTCCCGGTCGCCACGGTCTCGGTCGGCGGCGCGCGCAACGCGGGGCTGCTGGCCGCCCGTATCCTCGCGGCGCACGACCCCGAGCTGCGCGGCCGGATGCGGGAGTTCCAGCGCGATCTGAACGACCAGGCGTCGGAGAAGGGCAAGCGGCTGCGCGCCAAGGTCGAGGGCTCGGACCACTTCGGATTCGGCAAGTGACGCCGCCCGTGCCCGCCGCCGGTTTCCTCGACGAGGCCCGCGCCCTGCTCACCGACTTCCCGGTGGTCGACGGCCACAACGACCTGCCGTGGGCGCTGCGCGAGCACGTCCGCTACGACCTGGACCGGCTCGACATCGCCGACGACACCTCGGCGCAGCTCCACACCGACCTGCCGAGGCTGCGGCGCGGCGGGGTCGGCGGCCAGTTCTGGTCCGTGTACGTACGGTCCGACATGGCCGGGGACGACGCGGTCAGCGCGACGCTGGAGCAGATCGACGTCGTCGGCCGGCTCCTCGCCCGCTACCCCGACGACCTGGCCCGCGCCCTGACGGCGGACGACATGGAGGCGGCGCGCCGCCAGGGCCGGATCGCCTCGCTGATGGGCGCCGAGGGCGGCCACTCCATCAACAACTCCCTCGCCACCCTGCGCGCCCTCCACACCCTGGGCGTCCGCTACATGACGCTCACGCACAACGACAACCTGCGCTGGGCCGACTCGGCCACGGACCGGCCGGGCGTGGGCGGGCTCTCCGCCTTCGGCCGCGAGGTAGTCCGGGAGATGAACCGCGTCGGCATGCTGGTCGACCTCTCCCACGTCGCCGCCACCACCATGCGCGACGCGCTCGCCGTGACCGAGGCGCCGGTGCTCTTCTCCCACTCGTCGGCGCGCGCGGTCTGCGACCATCCGCGCAACATCCCGGACGACGTGCTGGAGCTGCTGCCCGCGAACGGCGGCGTCGCGATGGTCACCTTCGTACCGAAGTTCATCCTGCCCGAGGCGGTGGAATGGACCCGGCGGGCGGACGAGAACATGAGCGCCCACGGGCTGCACCACCTCGCCACCACCCCCGAGGCCATGAAGGTCCACGAAGCCTTCGAGGCGGCGCACCCGCGCCCGGTGGCCACGGTCTCGACGGTCGCCGACCACCTCGACCACATGCGCGAGACGGCGGGCGTCGACCACATCGGCATCGGCGGCGACTTCGACGGGACGCCGTTCACGCCGGAGGGCCTGGAGGACGTGGCGGGCTATCCGAACCTGATCGCGGAACTCCTGTCCCGGAAGTGGTCGGTGCAGGACATCTCGAAGCTGACGTGGCAGAACGCGGTACGGGTGCTGCGCGCGGCGGAGGACGTGTCGCGGTCGCTGAGGACCACGCGGGCGGCGTCGCAGGCGACGATCGAGTCGCTGGACGGCCCGGACGCCTGAGGGTCGGTGCCTTCGGGGGTACGGGCGCCATCCGCCCCCGTACCCCCGTACCCCCGAACGCACCGTCCGCCGCGACCTGCCGGGCCGGGCGTGTCACGGTGGCGGTACTGCCGTCGCCGACCCCGGAGCGCCCGTCATGGCAGATCTGCGAGACGATCCGTACGCCCCGTACGCCGCGACACCGGCGGCGGTCGGCACGGCCCCACCGACGCACGAGGCTCCGGCCGAGAGCGGCGGGGCCGTCGAGAGCACCGAGACAGTGGTGACGGCCGAGACCACTGAGACTCCTGAGGCCGCCGAGACGGCCGAGGTGGTCGGGACGGTCGAGGTGGTCGGGACAGCGGAACGCGTCCGTGTCCTCCTTGCCGCGCATCCCGTCCTCGACGGCCACAGCGGCCTCGCCCAACTGCTCCGGCACTCGCCCCCGCACGACCTCGAATTCGGCGAGAGCGCCCTCGACACCGACCTCCCCCGGCTGCGCGCGGGCGGCGTCGGCGCGCAGTTCTGGTCGCTGCGCGTCCCGGCGCACGAGGCCGGGCACCACCGCGCCATCAGCGCCACGCTGGAGCTGATCGACCGGGTGCGGGCCATGGTCGACGGCTGCCCCGAAGGGTTCAGACTCGCGCTCACCTCGGGGGACGTCACCGACGCCCGCAACTGCGGGCGCGTCGCCTCCCTGCTCGGGCCGGTCGCCGGGCACGCGCTCGGGGACTCGCTGAGCGTCCTGCGCGCCTACCACGCGCTGGGCGTGCGGGCCGTCACGCTCGCCGGAGCCCGCTGGGCGGACGAAGACGGGGCGCTGAGCCGGTTCGGCCAGGAGGCCGTACGGGAGATGAACCGCCTCGGGGTCGTGGTCGACCTCTCCGGCACCCGCGAGGACGCGATGCGCGGGGTGTTCACCGTGGCCAAGGCGCCGGTCCTGTTCTCCCACTCGGCCGCCCGCGCGCTCACCGACCACCCCGCCAACATCTCGGACGCCGGCCTGGCGCTCCTCGGCGCCAACCTGGGTGTCTGCATGGTGAGTTTCGCCCCGGACCAGATCGCCCGCGCGGGCCGCCCGCCGGACCTCCGGGACGTCGCCGACCACCTCGATCACGTACGCGAGGTGGCGGGCCCGCGGTGCGTGGGCCTCTCCGGCGGGTACGGCGCGATGGCGGACACCCCGCGCGCCCGGGGCCTCGAAGACGCCTCCCGCTACCCGCTGCTGCTCGCCGAACTGCTCGACCGGGGCTGGACGGACGCCGACATCGCCGGGCTGACCTGGGGGAACGCGGCCCGTGTCGTACGGGACACGGAGTTCGCGGCCCGCACCGCCCAGCAGCGGCGCGGACCGTCGACCGCGACGATCGAGGAACTGGACGGCGCTCAGGCGGCGCGGCAGAGACAGAACGGATGGCCGGCGGGGTCCGCGTAGACCCGGAAACTCCGCTCCCGGTCCGCCGCCTCCAGCACGGTCGCGCCGAGGGCCAGCACCTGCTTCTCCGCCGCGTCCAGGTCCGGGACGGTCAGATCCAGATGGAACTGCTGCGAGCCGTCGGCCGCCGGCCACGACGGGGGTACGAAGCCGGGCGCGGCCTGGAAGGCGAGCGGCGCCCCGGGGACGCCCGTCAGGTCGAACCACCGGTCGGCACCGTCGCTGTTGCCGACGACCTCGCCGCCCAGTACGTCGGCGTAGAAGCGGGCGAGGGCGGCGGGGTCGGGGCAGTCCAGGACGACGCTGTTGAGAGTGGCGAGGGCCATCGGAGTCTCCTCGGTTCGGCGGTTCGGCGGTTCGGCGGTTCGGGCAGCACTGGGAACGCAGTACGGGGCGAGCGGCACCGGGAACAAATCTGTTACCTGTGAATGGCTCCAACAGGTAACAGTGTGGGTTACCTGTTGACCGCGTGCAAGAGGTAACGCGCGGGGGGTAACGTCGCACCATGACGAACAGGCCCCCCGCCCCCGGAGGGCTCGCGCTGGTCCAGGCTCTGGTGAACACCTTCGACGTCGAGGACGGCACCGACACCCTCGGCACGGCGGAGGGCCGCGCCGCCCTCGGCCTCACGGAAGAGGATGTCCCCGCCGCCCGCGAACTCCGCGAGGCCCTGCGCGCCGCCTGCCTGGCGCACGCCGGCGCGATCCCGCGCGTGGCGGACCTTCCGCGCGCCGGGGAGCCGCCGGGCGCACGAGCGCCCGCGCGTCGGCGCTCGACCGCCGACCTCGACCGGCTGCTGGCCGGCGCCCCGCTGCGGGTCGCCATCGACGCGACCGGCGCCGCCACCCTCCGCCCCGCCACCGCGCCGGACGCGCTGACGTCCCGTATCACCTGCCGTATCGCGGAGGCGATAGCGGCCGGGGTCGCCGACGGCAGCTGGGAACGGCTCAAGGCGTGCGAGGCCGAGGACTGCCAGTGGGTCTTCTACGACCGCAGCCCGGCGGGCCGCAGCCGCTGGTGCTCGATGTCGGTCTGCGGCGCCCGCGCGAAGATGCGCGCGTACCGGGCGAGGCTGACCGAGAACGACTGAGGCGGGCGCGTCAGGCCGTACGCCCGCGGCCCTGCGGATCGGCCTGGGCCGTGACGGCGACGATGACCGCGGCGGCGGTGAAGAACAGGCCGGGAACGCCGAGCGCCCCGCGCACGTCGTTGCGCACCAGCTTGTCGTGGGTCTCCCGGTCCACCTCGGTCCAGCGCGGCTTCCCGGCGGCCCGCTCCTTGCTGAAGTAGACGCCGTCACGCTCGCCGCCCGACTGGACGGACTCGCCGCTCATCGCCCACAGCGCGGCGGCCACCAGCAACGCCCCGGTGACCGCCACGTACACCTGGAACGGGCGCGGCAGACACAGCCACGCCCCCACCTGGAGGGACTTGTCGACCGGACTGACGCCGGTCGTCGCCTTCACCAGCCAGACCCGGGCCATCGCCGTGAGCACGACGCCCGCGAGCACCACGATGCCGCCGAGTGCCCACGGCCCGCCGTCCCACGAGGCGGACACGGAGTAGGGGAACACCGTCCACACCACGCCGAGCACGCACACCGCGTTCCCGGCGAGGGCCAGCCCGATGTGCACCAGATAACTGACCTTCAGATCCCGCATCGCGGCCCGCCCCGTGCGCCCGTAGCCCCCCGTACCCCGCCGCCGCTCAGGCCCTCGGCCGCCCCATCGCCCGGTACGTCCAGCCCGCCGCGCGCCAGCGCTCCGGGTCCAGGGCGTTGCGGCCGTCGAGGATGAGCCGGCGGGACGCCGCCTCGCCGAGGGCCACCAGGTCCAGCTCGCGGAACTCGGACCACTCCGTCAGGTGCAGGACGACATCGGCGCCGCGCACCGCCTCCAGGGCCGAGTCCGCGTAGCCGAGGGTCGGGAAGAGGCGCTTGGCGTTGGCCATGCCCTTCGGGTCGTACACCGTGACCTGGCCGCCCTGGAGGTGTATCTGCCCGGCCACATTGAGCGCGGGGGAGTCCCGTACGTCGTCGGAGTCCGGCTTGAAGGTCGCGCCCAGCACCGCGACGCGCTTGCCGAGGAAGGACGAGTCGCCGCCCACGGCCTCGCGCGCCAGCTCCACCATGTGGCCCCGGCGGCGCATGTTGATCGAGTCGACCTCGCGCAGGAACGTCAGGGCCTGGTCCGCGCCCAGCTCGCCCGCGCGCGCCATGAACGCCCTGATGTCCTTGGGCAGGCAGCCGCCGCCGAAGCCGATCCCGGCGCGCAGGAACTTCTTGCCGATCCGCTCGTCGTGGCCGAGGGCCTCCGCCAGCTTCACCACATCGCCGCCGGCCGCCTCGCAGACCTCCGCCATCGCATTGATGAACGAGATCTTCGTCGCCAGGAAGGAGTTCGCCGACGTCTTGACCAGCTCGGCGGTCGGGAAGTCCGTCGACACGAAGGGCGAGCCCTCCGCGATCGGGGTCGCGTACACCTCGCGCAGCGTCCGCTCGGCGCGCTCCCCGCTCGCGCCGGCGCGCACGCCCACCACGAGCCGGTCCGGGTGCAGGGTGTCCTGTACGGCGAAGCCCTCGCGCAGGAACTCCGGGTTCCAGGCCAGCTCCACCTCGTCGCCCGCGGGCGCCAGCTCCGCGATGCGGGCGGCCAGCCGGTCCGCGCTGCCCACCGGCACGGTGGACTTGCCGACGACGAGCGCGGGCCGGCGCAGATGCCGGGCGAGGCTCTCCACGGCGGAGTCGACGTACGACATGTCGCAGGCGTACTCGCCGTGCTTCTGCGGGGTGTTCACGCAGACGAAGTGCACATCGCCGAACTCGGCGACCTCCGCCCAGTCCATCGTGAAGCGCAGCCGCCCGCTCGATCCCCCGATCCCGGCGACGTGCTTGTGCAGCAGCTCCTCCAGGCCCGGTTCGTACATCGGCACCCGGCCGGCCGACAGCATCTCGATCTTCTCGGGCACCACATCCAGACCGAGGACCTCGAAGCCCAGCTCGGCCATGGCCGCGGCGTGGGTGGCGCCGAGGTAGCCGGTGCCGATCACGGTGATCTTGAGGGCCATGTGGGTGCTCCAAGGGGGTACGGGCAGGGCTGACGCACAGGTGGGGCGAGTGCGCGCACTCGCGCCGCCGGGTGCGCGGCCCGAGCATATCCGCGCGTCAGGAGGGCGCCGCAGGGGCACTTCTCCGGGTAACCGGGTCCTGTCGGCAAACTCACCTATCCCGACGGCGCCCGGGCCCTCTAAAATTGGGTTACTTAACGGTAGTTAGCATCCCTGGGGAGTGAAAGACCGTGGCCGGATCGGCTGATTTCGACCTGTACCGCCCGTCCGAAGAGCACGACATGCTCCGCGAGACCGTACGCGCGCTCGCCGAGGCGAAGATCGCGCCGTTCGCGGCGGCCGTGGACGAAGAGGCCCGTTTCCCGCAGGAGGCCCTGGACGCGCTGGTCGCCTCCGACCTGCACGCCATCCACGTGCCCGAGGGGTACGGCGGCGCCGGCGCGGACGCGCTCGCCACCGTGATCGTCATCGAGGAGGTCGCGCGGGCCTGCGCCTCCTCCTCGCTGATCCCGGCCGTGAACAAGCTGGGCTCGCTGCCGGTGATCCTGGCCGGTGACGAGGACCTCAAGAAGAAGTACCTGGCGCCGCTGGCCAAGGGCGACGCGATGTTCTCGTACTGCCTCTCGGAGCCGGACGCGGGCTCCGACGCGGGCGGCATGAAGACCAGGGCGGTACGGGACGGCGACCACTACGTGCTCAACGGCGTGAAGCGCTGGATCACCAACGCGGGCGTCTCCGAGTACTACACGGTCATGGCGGTCACCGACCCCGACAAGCGCACCAAGGGCATCAGCGCCTTCGTGGTCGAGAAGTCGGACCCGGGCGTCTCCTTCGGGGCCCCGGAGAAGAAGCTCGGCATCAAGGGCTCCCCGACCCGCGAGGTCTACCTCGACAACGTCCGCATCCCCGCCGACCGGCTCATCGGCGCGGAGGGCACCGGCTTCGCCACCGCGATGAAGACCCTCGACCACACCCGCATCACCATCGCCGCCCAGGCCCTCGGCATCGCGCAGGGCGCGCTCGACTACGCGGCGGGATACGTCAAGGAGCGCAAGCAGTTCGGCAAGCCGATCGCGGACTTCCAGGGCGTTCAGTTCATGCTCGCCGACATGGCCATGAAGCTCGAAGCCGCCCGCCAGCTCACCTACTCCGCCGCCGCCCGCTCGGAGCGTGTCTCCGGCGGCAGCGCCAAGGAGGACCTCACCTTCTTCGGCGCGGCGGCCAAGTGCTTCGCCTCCGACGCGGCCATGGAGATCACCACGGACGCGGTCCAGCTGCTCGGCGGCTACGGGTACACGCGCGACTACCCGGTGGAGCGGATGATGCGCGACGCGAAGATCACCCAGATCTACGAGGGGACGAACCAGGTCCAGCGCATCGTCATGGCACGCAACCTGCCGTAGCGAAGCAGACGGGCATGTTATCCCAGGTGGGTGGGGTGCTTGGCTCGAAAGGAGAAGCCCCTCGCGACCTCCGCGAGGGGCTTCATTTCTTGGCATGTAGATCATTTGGGAGATTTTTGGGAGATCATTTCCGGATCCGTATTCTCGGGAGACGGAACGACTCCGTAGTCCTTCCGGCCGGGGACCGGGCGCAGGGAATCCTTCCACAGAGCCTGAAGCGAGTTCGAGATCCGCTTCTCCATCGTGAGCGTTGTATGCGAGTACGTCCCCTCTACGCCCGGCACAACTCGCTCTTGTGCGAAGCGAGCAGTTGCAGCAACAGCTCGGCCAGGAACGGCGGGATGATCAGCGAGCGGAAGGACTCGTACTTGGCGGGTACGAGCGTCGGCTTCCCCTCCACGTACTGGTAGTCCCGCGCGAGCGGGGGTGGTCCCAGGGGCAAGATCTTCGCGTCTTCCACCGCGTAGTGGTCCCCGCGCGTGCCCGCCAGCTCCGCCGCGCCCCTCCGTCCCAGCCTTCGGGCTCGGACGGGAGGGGCGCTTTCGTCATGTCCGATGCCGGTTCAGGAGCGCCGGGCGGCTCCGTCGGGCCAGATCACGTCCACGGGGACGCCGGTCGCGCGTGCTTCCGCGACGACGTCCGCTGTGCCCCCGCCCTTCCCTGTCGGGGGCTGGCCGTTCCAGACTGCTACGAGGCGGTCCGCGCGCTCAAGGAGGACGGCGTTCGCGGACTCGTACGCCTGCCGGTTCGCTGACTCGTGCGGCATGGTCAGCACTTCGGCGGCGGCCTCCACCAATTGGTCGAAGGCCGCCGCGTGATCAGGCTTGACCTTCGCTGCCCGGTAGTCCTGCGAGGGGATCACCACGACGAGGCGACCGCCGATGGCTGTCACCTCCTCCGCGAACAGCGCGTCAGCCCCGGCGGCGATACACGACACCCCGGTCAGATCCTCGCGGTACGGCTCCAGAAGCTGACGCAGTGCGGCCCGTACGAGCGGCACGCTCTCCTCGGTCAGGTCCATGTGCCCAGTCACGGCCAGCGTCGTCATGCGTCCACCCCTCAGCTCGACAGCAGATCGCGGATACTGTCCCGCGCGTCCCGGACCGTACGCGACGCGCTGTGCCCCACGGTGTACGGGTAGAGCTGACCCAGCTGCCCGCGGACCCGTCCAGACTGGGTGAGGCGTGCCGCGGCCACTGCCCTGTGTGTCTCCTCCGCACCACCCGCGACGTCGCCGACGAGGTAGCGGCATTCGGCGAGACCGATTCGGTCAAGTGCGTGCGAGCGCCCTGCCTCGGATCCTCGCGAGGAGAGCGCCCTGCGGATCTCGGCGGCAGCCCGGTCCGCGTGCTGTCGCGGATCCTGCCGCGCCAGGTCGAGGAGTCGGCCTCCGGTGACACCGGCCAGCTCGGCGTCGTCGAAGTACGCGATCCAGTAGGGCTCGTCCTCGCCTGGTCCTGCGGTGGCGAGCGCCTCGGCTGCCCGCGCGGTCGCACGCTGGAATCCGGCGGTGCGGCCCTGGGCTGCGTATGCCCACGCCTCGCGGGTGTGCAGCATGGCCCGGACTCGGGGGCCGATGACGTCACGGGCGCCCTCTTGCGCCAGCTGGATGAGCTGGAGCGCGTCGTCGGGGCGGTCCCGGTAAAGCATCTGCCTGGCCATTCCCGCCAAGACGTTGGCACCGAACACCTTGTCGCCCCCGGCATGCGCCGACCGCAGAGCGAGCCGGTAGTACTCCTGCGCGCGTCGGTGCAGGCCCGAGTCCCAGGCCATCGTCGCGGCCGTCCCGGCGAGCTGCGCCATGATGCGGTAGAGGCGGGTCTCGATGGCGGGCGCCTGGTGGTCGTCGAGGGCGCCGGCGATCTCGCTGAGCTGACCGAGCACCGCCTTCCGGCGAAGCCCTCCTCCGTACTGGTGGTCCCACTGCCGGAACGCCTTGGCGGTGGTCTTCAGCTCGTCTATCTCGCGCATCCCGAGTCGGCCCCGGCGGGCCGGCCCGGGCAGTGCGGCGGCGGGCTGCAGCCACCCTTCCAGCGAGTCGAGCAGTGCGGTGCCGGTCACTGCGGCTCCGGCGAGCGCGCGCGTGACTGCGCGTCGGTCCATCACGAGATCGCTCCTGGTCAAGTCTGTGGCCAGGTCCACCGTGGCATCGGACCGCCACGGAATCTCATCGGGGTCGATCCGCCCGTCCGGCGGCGCTGGCAGGGTCTGTTGAATCGGCTGCTGGTGTTCCCAGGGGCGCGGCGCGAGGCCGAGGAGATGCCCAGGGATTCGAAGTCCGTCAGCGATCCGGCACATCACGTCGAAGCTGGTGACGCGCTGGCTACCGCTGATGATCGTGCTCACCTTGCCGGGGGTGAGCTGGCAGGCCGACGCGATCCGGTTCTGGGACAAGCCACCCCACTTTTTGACCAGGGCGAATACCGCAGCGAAGTCGTGCTCGATCAGTGCTGCCCGCAGGTCTTCTCGGTCGAGGACTTCAGGAGCGAGCGGGCCGGGGGCGGTGGCGTCCATGAGGGCCGACTTCCAGGGCGATCCTACGCACGCGAGCGCGCCTTACTGGAGCGCCAACGAGTGTATTACCGCCTCGGTAACCCCCGCTGGTCATCCCGCCATCAGCAGATGACCCCGACGCTTACTTCCATGACCCAGTCGGCTGATGAGAGGGGCACGGGATGCCCGCCAGAGTGAACGCGGAGACAGCCATCGCCCAGTGGCTCGCGTCTTCCATCCGGGACCCCGAGTCCGCACACCGCGACTGGGCTGACGGGCGGCCCACCATCCTCGCCCTCGGTACCCACTTCGACGTGGTCAAGGCTCCGAGCCGCCTCGTGCACGCGGCGGCCGCCGCCCCCGAGCGGGAGGCCGTGGCCGTGGCCTTGGCTCAACTCGGCGGCCCCGTCATTTGGGCACCGCCCATCTGGTACATGATCCTCGTCCCTGCCGGAACAGCCGAGGGGTGGGTCTCCCCTTACGCCTCCGCACTCAGCCACGGCACCTACCTCACGGTGCCCCGGCTCGACCGTACGGGTCCCGCCGGCATCCACTGGGCTGTCCCGCCCATACACGCATATACCCTCTGTGACCCTGCCGCCGTCGCCGAGTTGTTGCACCTCGGCCACCAACGCCAGGGCGTCGTCCGGTGACCGCGCGCAGCGAGACACCGGCCCCGGCGTCGACCGGAACGATCCGGACTGTCCTCGCTGAAGCAGCCGGCCTCGTCCAGCTGCGGGCCGGCGAATCCGAACTCGCCACCGCCGCCGCTGCCCTGCGGCAGCACATCGAGGCGATGCTCCCCGTCGCCGAGGCGCACGCGGACACTCTGTGGCACGGCGGTGGGGAGTGGTACCGACTCCGGTCCACGCTGGACGGCATCAGGCGCGAGATCGCATCCGCGCCGCCCCTGACGCCGCGGTCCGGCCACGTCCGCGTAGAGCTACTCCGTCGGTGGTGCGCATGGCTGCTGGACCACTACGGTCCGGACGCGACGCGGGAGGAGCGGCTGATGCCGGCCGCCGTCGTGGACACCGGCGAGGGCTCCTCGCAGACCAGGGGCAGCGCATGAAGCGAACGGCACGGCGCGCCGCCGCCGAGATCGCCTGGGGGTTCGGGGTGATGGCGTGCTGTGCCGTGATCGCGCTGCGGCTGGTCCTCGCTGTCCGTACGCGATGACGAATGAGGACGACGGCCAGAAGCGCGTGATGGTGGCGCTGATCAGCATGGGCCTGACGCTGATCGCGTGTGGAGCGGCTATCGCCGCTCTGGTCATCGCGCTCACGGTCCGAGCCGTCTGAAGAAAAACACACCATGCTCCCGCTGCGGGGCTCCCTCCCAGGGACCCCGCAGCACCACCCATGGCGACCGAACTGGGGCACGGGCCGCCCCCCTGCTTCGGTTGGGCGGTCCACTCAACCGAGTGAAAGGAGGGCAGAACCACACACAAGCCGCACGGTGTGGCGTAAGACTCGGCGCCTCATCCGAGAGAGGACGACATGGCGCTCATCTGCCCCCACTGCAAGGAGCCCGAGGCGATCTCCTACGTGGAGAACGAGGACGGCAAGACCTTGTACCCCTGTCTCTTCTGCAATTTGGTGCCGAGCCCGGGTCCCACGAATCGCATCTCCAAGGTGTCCGCACAGTGCGCTACCGCGAGCTGCCGTGGAGAGGTTCAAGACCAGTACTGGTACGGACCCCGCGGAAGGCTGATCAATGCACGGCGCGAGGCGTGCGCTGGCTGCGGCTCATCCAAGACAGGAGTTCAAAATGCCTCAAGTGGCAGAAAACATCAGCTGCCCAACACCTGGCTGTGACGGGTCACGGGCTGACATCTACGAGACCGACGACAAGGGCAGGAAGATGGCCAAGGTCGGAAGCCAGCCCTGCGGCAAGTGCGGACGCTGACCTCCGACACAGCGACTGGTACGCCCCCTACCGTCCCGGCCGGTCCGCGTCCCCAGCTACCGGCAGGGGCCTCCTTCGACGATCAGGTCGGACAGCGGGACACCGACGGCGCGTGCGATGCGGAGCAGCATCCCGAGGCTCGGATCGGAGAGCGCGTACTCGATGCGGTGGATCGTCTTGTGGTCGAGGCCGACCAGCTCGCCGAGCTGTATCTGACTGAGGTTCGCAGCGTGCCGCGCATCTCGAAGAGCGGCGCCGATCTCCCTGCGGCGGGTGATCTCCCAGGCGGGCGTGTCAGTCGGCACCCGCCAACGCTGTGATGATCTTGCCTGAGAGTCTTTACCTGGGCAGGGAACTGGGGCTATGTCGCGTCGGACGCTTGTTTCGGCGGGTCAGGCGGCGACGCGTCTCTCGCGCTTCGAAGATCACCCAGATCTACGAGGGGACGAACCAGGTCCAGCGCATCGTCATGGCACGCAACCTGCCGTAGCCACCGAGGAGCCCCGGCCGACGGCAGGAGCTCCTTCGCCGCTTCGACTACGCGACGGGGCGCGCCAGTTCGGGCGCGGCACGATTCGGGGAGCACGTCACCAGCGCCAGGGACAGGTACGAGGGGCGTTCGAGGTAGAAGCCGAGGGACACGTCGCCGCCCTGTTCCAGCCGCTCGGCGGCGGAGCCGACCAGGAGAGCCAGGTGGGCCGTGTCCCGTTGTGCCCCGGAATCGAAGCGGGGCGCGTGCTCGGCCAGCCGTTCCGCGAGCCAGACGGCCGCCGCCCCCGGATCCCGCCACGTACCCCGGACCAGCTTCCTCGGCTTGACCAGCCAGTACGCCGTTTCGAGCGGCGGCAGATCCACCACGGGGAACTCCGCCTTCACCTCCCGGTGCCGTTGGACCAACTCCGGCTTGCCGTCGGCCGGAGGCGGGTCTGGGTGCGGGGGCCGCCGCAGGGCCTCCTCGTCGAACCGCTGCTTGGGGCCGGTCCACAGATAGCCGTGATGGTGCACTGGTCGTTCCCCTTCGGGGAGGCTGCGGCGGGGTCCGGCCGATCCCTGTCCGCCGCAGGGGACGGAGACCGGCCGGTGGCAGGGGAGGTCAGGCGGACAGACCGAACCGGGCCGGGTCGATTCCGGCCGCGTTCAGCTCGGCCGTGGTGAAGCGCAGCGGCTCCTTCTCGGGCCGCTTGCTGTCCCCCAGAGCCCACCCGTCCGGGCCGATCCGCGCGAGAGTCGCGCACGACTCCCCGTCGGGGTGCGTGTTGCCGCCGCACGCCTTCATGGACTCGGCGCCGGTGATGTCCAGCGTGTACAGGTCATGGTGAAACGCCTTCCTGGTCGTCCGACAGCCCAGGCGGGGCTGTGAGGCAACTCCTGTGTGATGGGGCGTGAACGGTCGGCCAATTTCCGGCCGGTTGCCACAGGAGAATCATCGACCTGTCAGGACGGGAACTTCAGTAATATGCGCGTTGTCGGGTAGACGATCATGAGCGGTATTCGCTGATCCATGAGGACAGTAATTCCCTGGCCTCTTCTTCGAAGGAGGCGTAACCCTCGTACACGGCGAACTCATTCAGATACGCGGAAACATCGCGATGATCCCGGAACAGCATTGCACCGGTAGAGGTTTCCAGTGTCGCTATACGAGCGTCGTAGACCGTGAACGTGTTGAGGGGAGCAATGGGCATATGGCCGCCGAGCGGGATCACTCCCAGGCGGACATTCGGCAGGCGGCCGACCGAGGTCAAGTGGTCGATCTGCATGGCCATGGCCGAGCCCTGAAGGTAGGGCCATCTGACGGCTTGCTCAGTCAGGATGAACGTGAACCGCTTGCTCGTATCGTGAAGAACTTCCTGGCGCTCCAACTTCTTCGCAATGGCCTTGCTGTGGTCTCCGGGGATCCCTGCCAGGCTGGCCCTCACGTATTCGGGCGTAGCCAGCAGGCCTGTCACCATGGAGAGCAGGAAGTATCGGAACTCGGTTGACGACCGTTCGAACCCGGCCAGTTCGTTCTGTTTCTTCTCCAGGCCCGTACGGCGCTGCGACCACACGTCTTGCCATTGCGTGTTGGCCGTTCGGGCGAGGGAAGTTATTCGGGCCGCAAGAGCGGGCGATGCGTCCAGTGCGCTAAGAATCAGTTCAACATCGACAAGGCTGGGCGTGATCTTTCCACCCTCGATGTTGCTGATTTTGGTCTGAGATGTTGACGCACCGAGCGAGCCAGACCTGTGTACGGCCGGCTCGCCTGCGTAGCGTCCGCAATGTCTCCGCTAGATCAGCCTTCGACTGGCCCAGCTCTCCTGGCTCAAACGTCGTCAAGGCCCTTCACGTACTCCTCGAAGGGCACCGATTCGACCAGGGCGATGCGCTGGTACTCGATGTACGGGATCGCATCTCCCTCGTACACTTCGCGGCTGATCTGCGTTCCGTCGGGCTCGTAATGCATGAGCACGACTTGCGCCTTGTCGAACATCCAGAAATCTTGGACGCCGGCCAGCGGATTGGGGCGATCAGTGACGTCCATGATTCGGATTTCTTCACCGGCCCATACGTGCGGGCGGTAATACATGAACTCGTACCGGAGGTAGTCCGAGAGTGGCCGGGTGACAATGTGTACGCGGCCCTTGGTCCTTCCCTCTCTGCGGACTCGTTTCAGATCTTCGGTGTAGTCGTTCGAGTGCGTGCGAGGGTCGATGCGCTCCCCGGACTGGAAGGCTCGGATCTCTTCCGCTTCCTGCGGGACGTTGTAGGCAGGCAGCGTCTCAAGACGCCATGCTTCCGATCGGAAGTCGCGGAATTTGGCCTGCCACGCCTCACCATCCAAGAGCACGGAAAGCCTCCCTCAGAACGTGCTCGGGGATCTCCACCAGTGCCTCACCCTCCGGGGGTGCGAAGGCGCTGGATACGTTGCCCTGGACGACGATGGAGCCGCTGGCGGTCCGGTACAGGTTGGGGCAGTCGTTCTGGTTGCACTCGCCGTTCCCGTTGCCGGTTAAGCGGGTCAGTTCCTCGCGCGCCATGGTGAACCCCCTGGTCCGTGAGCCCGTTGTGGGCTGTTGACCAAGACGGTACGGAGTCCGAATCGGGCCGTCCACGCGGGAGCGCCAATATGCGCGTTGTCGGGTAGACGATCAAGGAGAACCACAGAGGAGGCCCCTGAGCCGGGCCGAAGCGGGTGGTGCCGCCCTTCCCGCCCGGACGTCTGGCGGCGGGTGTGATTCAAGAGGACCATCGACAGCAGGGCGCTGCCCGGGGGAGGCACGGACGGCGGGCGCTCCTCGGGTCCGCCCGCGCTACCGCTCTCCGGGGCGACCCGAGCTTTCGAGGAGAGCGGACGGGAGAGTGCCATGACCGCCCCAGCGGACTTCAACGCACGCACCATCGAGGAGTTCCGGGCCAACCACGGACAGGTCGGCGGCGGTTTCGCCGGAGCGCCGCTGCTCCTGCTGCACACCGTCGGCGCCCGCTCCGGTCTGCCGCGTCTCAATCCGATGATGTACATGGCTGATCAGGGCCGCTATCTGGTCTTCGCCTCCAAGGCGGGGTCCGACCACAATCCGGACTGGTATCACAACCTGCTCGCCCACCCCGGCGCGCGGATCGAGGTCGGCGACGAGACCCGGACCGTACGGGCCGTCGAGCTGCACGGCGCGGAGCGTGACACCGCTTTCGCGGAGCAGGCGCGGCGCTATCCCGGGTTCGCGGGCTACCAGAGCAAGACCGAACGCGTCATCCCCGTCGTCGCGCTCGTCCCCGCGGGCGAGGACGGCGTGCCCGACGGCCGGCCCGGACGGACACCGTCGTGACCATGCCGTATCTGGCGCAGCCCGATCAGCAGCAGAAGCTCGAATGGCTGGACGGCGGGCAGTTCGCCGTGCTGCTGGACAGCGCGGCCACCGACGGACAGCTGACCGTCGGACGGTTCACCGTCAGCAAGGGCGAGGCGCCGCCCTACCACGTGCACACCCGTGAGGACGAGGTCTTCATGCTGCTGACGGGCAGCGCGCTGCTGTGGTGCGACGACCGGGAGATGGCGCTGTCGGAGGGCGGCATCGTCTATCTGCCGAAGAACGTCCCGCACGGGTACCGGATCACCTCCGACACCGCCGACCTGCTGATGATGTGCACCCCGGCCGGTATCGAGGGCATGTTCCGCCACGCGGGCCGCGACAAGGCGACGCCGCGTCCCGAGGGCTTCGAGGTCTCGATGGACCGCATGGCGGAGGCCGCCGACATGTACGGCCAGATCATCGTCGGCCCGCCCCGCTGACAGGCTCTCCGACGGCCGCCCGGTCCCGACGGCCGCCCGGTCGGCCGGTTCCCGGCGGCCCGCTCAGTCCTGGTGGTCCGCCCAGACGTACGCCTCCGGCAGCAGCTCCGCGATCGTGAGCGTACGGGGGTGGTCGTCGGTGCCGACGATGACGTGGATCGCCGGGAAGTAGTCGAAGAGGAACTGGCGGCAGCGCCCGCACGGGGGCATCAGGCCGCGCTCGCCGTCGCCCACGGCCACGATCGTCGTCAGGTCGTACACGCCCTGCGCCGCCGCCGCGCCCACCAGGACGAGTTCGGCGCAGGGGCCGCCCGTGAAGTGGTACGCGTTCATCGCCGTGACGATCCGGCCGTCACCGGCGCGGGCCGCCGCGGCGACCGTGTGGCTGTCGCCCCGGGCGTGGGCGCGGGCCGTCGTGGTCGCCGCCTCGATCAGGCCGTGGTCCACCGCGGTCCCGGAGGCGGAGGCGGCGGCGGCCGACGCGGCGGAGGCGGCGTCGGCCGCGACGCCCGGGGCGCCGGGGGCTGTGGGCGGTACAGGAGTCGTCATCAGTTGCCGGTGACCGTGACCTTCTCGTCGTTGTTGAGCTGGCTGACGAGCTGCTTGACCTTCGCCTCGTCCCACAGCAGGTTCCCGCCGCTCTGGCCCGCGATCGGCATGTTCATCGACGTGCCGTCGCCGCTCGTCACGCCCTTCATCGCGAAGAACATGCTGCCCAGCGACCACAGGGACATGTCCTTGTCCACGACCAGCGTGTCCAGCCCCGCGCCCGCCGCCGGGTAGAACCGGAACGGGTTGATGATCGTGCTCGGGGTGGCCGTCTGGGAGGCCAGGGCCGAGAGGAACTTCTGCTGGTTCTTCGTACGGTCCAGGTCGCTGCCCGCGAAGGCGTACCGCGTCCGTACGAAGGCCAGCGCCTGCTCGCCGTTGAGGGTCTGCTCGCCCGCCTGGAAGTCCGCGCCCGACTTCTTGTCCTTGAACGCCTTGGGGATGTCCAGGTCCACCCCGCCGATCGCGTCCACGACATTGGCGAACCCGGCGAAGCCGATCTCCACGTAGTGGTCGATCCGCAGCCCGGTCTTGGCCTCGACGGTGCGCACCAGCAGCGGCGCGCCGTCCTCGGCGAAGGCCGCGTTGAGCTTCTTGTGCGCGGACTGCGCCGGGAAGACCTTGCCGGACTCCGAGCCCTTGAAGGAGGGGATCTGCACATCGGTGTCGCGCGGCAGCGAGATCAGGGTCGGCCCGTTGGACCCCGTGTGCAGGATCATCATCGAGTCGGTCCTGCTGCCCTCGGCGGAGCCCGTGTGGAGCTTCTTCTTCTCCTCGTCGGACATGCCGTCCCGGCTGTCCGTACCGACGATCAGATAGTTCGTGCCCTTGCCCCCGTCCGGGCGGTCGATCACGACCGACAGGTCGACCTCGCGCCGGAGCTTGGAGTCGGCCCAGAAGTACGTGCCGATGGAGACGCCGAGGACGGCCACGACCAGCACCAGCGCGCCGATCTTGATACGGCGGCGCCAGTCGGGCGCCTGCCGGGGCCCGGAGGCGCCCCCGCCGCGCTGCGGGGGTACGCCGTCATAGCCACCGCCGCCGGCCCCGCCGGAGGGGGCGCCGTAGACCTGGCCCGTGTTGTAGCCGTTGTCGTACGCGTCGCCGTACCCGTTGTCCCGGCCGGGGCCGGCGCCCTGGCCGTACCCCGGTGACTGCTGGGGCACTCCGCGGCGCTGTACGTGCGGCATGGAACGCGCGCCCTCGGGCCGCCCGCCCGCGCTGCCGCGCCCGTACCCGTTGCCCTGCTCGCCGTTCCGTCCATCGGGCCAATCATTCATACGGACAGTCTGCCGGGCGAGGCTGTGCTCCATACAGGGAGGTGGGAAATCGGATCGGGGCTGTTGCGAAGCTGATGCAAAGAAGACCGGGCCGTTGCCCGGGCAGAAGCCGTCGGACCCGCGCATAGGGTGGAGGGCATGACAGACCAGGCCCAAAACCCGGATTCCCCGATTCCGGGCAAGCCCACGTCCGCCTCACGGACCACGCTCAGCCACATCATGAGCGGCGGCGACACCAACCTGCTCGGTACGGTGCACGGCGGCGTGATCATGAAGCTGGTGGACGACGCGGCGGGGGCCGTCGCCGGCCGGCACTCCGGCGGGCCCGCCGTCACCGCCTCCATGGACGAGATGGTCTTCCTGGTGCCCGTCAGGGTGGGGGACCTCGTCCATGTGAAGGCTCAGGTCAACTGGGTCGGCCGGTCGTCCATGGAGATCGGCGTACGCGTCCTGGCCGAGCGCTGGAACGAGTCCACCCCCGCCACCCAGGTCGGCAGCGCGTATCTCGTCTTCGCCGCCGTGGACGAGGAGGGCAGGCCCCGGTCCGTACCGCCGGTGATCCCGGAGACCGAGCGGGACGAACGGCGCTACCAGGAGGCGCAGATCCGGCGCACGCACCGGCTCGCCCGGCGCCGCGCGATCAAGGAGCTGCGGGCGAAGCGGGCCGCCGACGGGATCGACGAGCGGCGGGGCGGTCCGGCCGCCGACGGCGACGACAGCACCGACGAGCGGTAGCCACGCGCGCGCCGGCCCCGCCCCGGCGCCCGCCGTCGGCTACGCGCACACCGCCTGGTCGCCCGTCGTCGCCCCGAACTCGCCCTTCGGCGCCTCCTCCGCCCGTACCGGAGTGACCGCCTTGTAGTCCGTGCCCGCCATCACCTTCAGCGTCGCGCCCTGCTGCTTCACCGCCCGCAGCTCACTGCCCGGCAGCGCCGCCGCCAGGGACTTCGCCGAGCGGTCCCAGCGCGGGTCGTACATGACGACCGTGCGATGGGCGTCGGGGCCGTCCGAGGTGAGCGGCGCGCGGGTGGTGTTGAAGCCGGTGGCGTGCAGCGCGTCGTCCACCCGCTTGCCCAGGCCGTCCGTGGCCGTCCCGTTGTAGACCTGCACCCGGATCTCCTGCGGCTTCACGTCGACCAGCTTGACCGGCTCGCCCTTGCCGCCGGACCCGCTACCGCCGGATTCACCGGATCCGGACCCGCCGGACTTCGAGGGGTGCGCCGGCCGGTCCTTCCGCGGCGTCAGCGGCTTGTCGTCGCGCACCGCCCGGAACAGCTGCTTCGACTTCACCGGATCCCACTTCACCGTCGAGCCGATGCCCTTGACCGTCACCCCCGAGCCGTCACCGGCCAGCGGTACGGAGGTGAACTCCGACGAGGCGGGGGAGAAGCCGCGCATCGCCTCGTTGAGATCGAGCAGCTGCCGCGCGCCGAACCCGGCGTCGGCCCGTACCGAGTCGAGCATGGTCGAGGTGACCTCCTTGAACCGCACCGGGTTCAGCAGCACCCCGCTGCTGGTGGCCCGGTGGATCAGGGCGGCCAGGAAGCGCTGCTGACGCTGCATCCGCCCGAGGTCGGCCGCGCCGTCGATATGCCGGGACCGTACGTACTGGAGCGCCTCCCCGCCGTTCATCCGGTGCGTGCCCGGGGCCAGGTCGAGGCCGGTGTACGAGTCCTTCAGCGGCCGGGGCGTGCAGATGTCCACTCCGCCCAGCGCGTCCACCGTCTTCATGAAGGCGGTGAAGTCGACCTCCAGATAGTGGCTGATCTTCACGCCCGTCATCCGCTCGACCGTGCCGACCGTCAGCCGCGGCCCGCCCTCCGCGTACGCCGCGTTCAGCTTCACCGGGTGCGGCGCGTGGCGCTTGCCGGTGGTGGCGTCGGTGTGCTCGGGCAGCTCCGTGTAGCTGTCGCGCGGCAGGCTGACGACGCTGGCGCGCCGCCCGTCCTCCGAGAGGTGCACCAGCATGACCGTGTCGGTGCAGTGGCAGGGCGCGCCGCCGAGCCGGTACTTCTGCCGCTCCTCCTCCGTGATCTTGTCGCGGCCGTCGGTGCCGACGAGCAGCAGGTTCAGCCCCCGCCCGGCGTTCGGCCGGTTCTTCATGTCCTTGAACGGGTCGACCCGGCCGATCCCCGTATCGAGGCTGGTCACCACCGCGTGGCCGATCCCGCCAGCGCCCAGGACCAGGACGGAGAGCGTCGTCGCCGTCCGCATGCCCCAGCGCGGCCGCCGGGGGCCGGGCCCGCGTCCTGGTGGTGCGGGGCGGCGGGTGGTGCGGGGCGGCGTGGGCACGGGGAGCACCTCCGCGGTGACAGGGGCCGGGTGGCCGGGGGAGCGGGTGAAGCCGTGAACGGATTCCGCGCACGGTAGGCCCATACGATCAGCGGCACCGGTCCGCAACCGGGCGGCGCGCGTGGCTGTCCCCCGTTCGCGGTAACGTGGCGGGTCATACCGCAGAGCCGGTCGAAGGTCACCCGACAGGCTCTCAGCCTCCCGAAGGACCCAGAAGGACCACATGCCTGCCCTGCCGCCCGCGGTCTCCGTGATCATGCCGGTGCTCAACGAGGAACGCCATCTGAGGAACTCCGTCCGGCACATCCTGGAGCAGGAGTACGACGGCGAGATGGAGGTGGTGATCGCGCTCGGCCCCTCCGCGGACCGTACGGACGAGATCGCCGCGGAGCTGGTACGGGAGACCGCGTCCGACGCGCGCGCCCGCGTCCACACCGTCCCGAACCCGACGGGCCGCACCCCGGCGGCGCTGAACGCCGCGATCAAGGCGTCCCGTCACCCCGTCGTCGTACGGGTCGACGGCCACGGCATGCTCTCGCCGAACTACATCGCCACCGCGGTCCGGCTCCTGGAGGAGACGGGCGCGCAGAACGTCGGCGGCATCATGCACGCCGAGGGCGAGAACGACTGGGAGAACGCGGTGGCCGCCGCGATGACCTCGAAGATCGGCGTCGGCAACGCCGCGTTCCACACCGGAGGCGAGGCCGGCCCGGCCGAGACCGTGTATCTGGGCGTCTTCCGGCGCGAGGCGCTGGAACAGCAGGACGGCTACAACGAGGAGTTCATCCGCGCCCAGGACTGGGAGCTGAACTTCCGCATCCGCGAGTCGGGCGGCGCGATCTGGTTCTCGCCCGAACTGCGCGTCCAGTACCGCCCGCGCCCCTCGGTGAAGGCGCTCGCCAAGCAGTACAAGGACTACGGCCGCTGGCGCCATGTCGTCGCCCGCTACCACTCCGGCTCGATCAACCTGCGCTATCTCGCCCCGCCGGCCGCCGTCTGCGCGATCGCGGCGGGCCTGGTCGTCGGCGTGGCTCTCACGCCGTGGGGCCTGGTCGTGCCGGCCGGCTATCTCGCCGCGATCGTCGCGGGCTCGCTCCCGGCGGGCAAGGGCCTGTCGCTGAAGGCGCGCCTACAGATCCCGGTGGCGCTGGCCACCATGCACATGTCGTGGGGCTTCGGCTTCCTGACGAGCCCGCGCTCGCTGGCGAAGAAGGTCATCGCGAGCCGCCGCCCGGCCGCCGGGGCGCGGCCGGTCGAGGCGTAACCCGTAGCAGAACGAAGCGGGAGCGCCGCCCGGCAGGTGCCGGGCGGCGCTCCTCTCTCGTAAGTACGGCGGTGTCAGAAGCGGTACGGCTTGTACACGTCCATGCAGGCGTCCTTCTCCGAGCCGTTGAGGGCGTCCGCCGTGTCCGGGACGGAGCCCGCCTCGGGTTCGGCCGCCTTCGGGAAGGCCGAGCCGGTGCGCCAGTCCGCGCCGACCGTCACCGTGACCCCCGACACGTCCGTGGACTTCTTCACCGAAGTCAGCGGAATCCCCAGGGCCTTGGCGACCGCCTGCGCGTCGCCCTCCAGCTCCGCGCTGGGGAAGTCGACCGTCGTCCTCTCCTGCGGGGTGAGCTGGGCGTCCGCCCTGGCCAGCGGGTATCCCTTGCCGTTCAGCAGTGTCGCCACGGCCGCCGCGCGGCCCCGTACCGGGCTGCTCTGCGCGTCGCCCGTGCCGTTGCGCACGCCCACACCGGTGTCGGCGGGCGTGGATGACGGGGTCTTGGCGGCCTTGTCGGCGGCCTTCTTCCCGGCGGCGGCCCCGGTCTTCGCATCGGCCTTGTCGCCGTTGCTGTCGAAGGCCACGTCGTCGCGGAGCATCGCCCACATCCTGTCCGCGTCGGCCTGCTGCACGACCAGATGGTTCGGATCCTGCGGATCGACGTCCGTCGGCATCGTGGTCATGGTGATGCGGTCGGTCGGCACGCTCTTGAGCTGCATGGCCAGGTCGAAGAGCTTCTTGACCGTACCGATCTCCTGCGACACCTCCAGCGACTTGGTGGCGGCCTCCGCGAGACCGGTCAGCCTGGGCGTGTCGGTGAAGACGTTCTGCGAGGTGAGATGGCGGATCATCGAGTTCAGATACATGTGCTGCGCCTTGGCGCGGCCGAGGTCGCTGGCGAAGGCGTGCCGGGTGCGCAGCCACTGGAGGGCCTGCTCGCCCTTGACCTGGTGGGTGCCCTTGGTGAGTTTGAGCCCCGAGCCGCCGGGGACCCCGGGCCGGGGCCGGTCCCACACGTTGTCCTTGACGCAGACGTCGACGCCGCCGATCGCGTCGGCCATCTTCACGACGCCGGAGAAGTCGATCGTCATCCAGTGGTCGATGTAGAGGCCGGTCAGCTTCTGCCAGGTGGCGAGGGTGCAGCCCGCGCCACCGCGCCCCAGCGACTCGTTGATGATCGTGTTGACCTGCGGATAGGTCGTGCCGGTCTCGGCGTCCTCGCACTTCGGTATGGAGACCCGGGTGTCCCGGGGTATCGACACGACCGAGGCGTTCTTCCGGTCGGCGGATATGTGGACCAGCATCTGCACGTCCGCGAGCGGCGGGTCCTCCGTGAGGTTCTTGCCGCCGCCGAGCTTGACGTTCGCCGGATCGCTGCGGCTGTCGGAGCCCAGGAGCAGGATGTTCAGCGGGGTCTGGCCCGCCGCGTTCGCCCGCGCCTTCGCCGGGTCCGCCGCGCCGCCGGTGCGCGAGCCGCTGCGGATGTTGCCGTTGAGGTGCTCGTAGTACCAGTAACCGGCGCCGGCCGTCCCGAGTATCAGCAGCGACAGCACGGCGGCGGCCCAGCGCACTATGCGCCAGGGTCCGCGCCTGGTGCGTACGGGGAGCGCGTCGCCGCTCTTCCCGGCCCCGGCCCCGGCGGGGGGCGGGGAGCCCGGCCCGGATCCGGACCCGCCGCCTACGCCGGATCCCGGCCCGCCGTCCGCGTCCTTCGGGGGCGGTCCGTCCCCCTCGTACAGGCTGTCGTCCCAGCCCAGTTCCCGCGCCTGCGGGACGCGTTCTCGCGCGCCCTCCGGCCGTACACCACTACCGCTCTGACCCATCCAGACTCCCCGTGTCACGCAGTCCGTACGAGCCGGTTCCGCGGCGTCACTTGGCGCAGACCTGCTTGTCCGCTTCTACCTTCTGCACGTTGGACGACACCTTCGCCGCCCCGGCGATGGGCACCCCGGCGCCCTTGAAGTCCTTGCCCAGGGTCAGCGCCATCGCTTCGAGCCCCTCGGCGTCCTCGGTGCCCGGCTTCATCCCGGACGCGGGCAGCCCCAGCATGTCCGCCAGCGCGCGCGCCTGGTCGGCCTGGTTCGGCGCGTACTCCAGCGTCGTCCTGGCCACATCGGCCGGGGCGTTGCCCTTGTTGGAGGACTTCAGCACGCCCTCGGTGTTCTGCAGCCAGTTCAGGGTCTCCTGCGCGGAGCCCTGCGGGCCGCCGCCGTTGAACACGTCGACGCGCACATCGGCGGGCGCGGCCTTGGTGCCCTTGAGGAGCGCCTCCTGCTTCTTCTTGGCGGCGGCGTCCTTCGCCGACTCCTTCTTCTTCACCTCGGTGAGGGAGACGTCGTTCTGCATCATCGAGAACAGCGGCTTGGCCTCGTTGTCGTTGAGGACCACCGTCGCCTTCACGGTCTCCGCCGGGTTGTCGAGCACCGGCAGCGTCATGAAGGTGATGTTCTTCGCCGGGACCTTGGCGAGTTCCTTGGCGAGTTCGCTGAGCTTGTCGATGCTGCCGATGCCGGTGTCCACCGTCAGCGCCTTCGTCGCCGCCTCCGCCAGCTTGAACAGCTTGCTGGGGCTGGTCAGCGTGTCGCCGGACTTCATCTCGCGGATCATCGAGCCGAGGAACTGCTGCTGCGTCTGGATCCGGCTGAGGTCGCTCTCGTTGCCGAACGCGTGCCGGGTACGGACGAAGGCGAGGGCCTGCTCGCCCGCGATCTTGTGGGTGCCCTTGGTGAGCTTGAGCCGCGACTTTTTGTCGTCGACGTCCTTGTCCACGCACACCTCGACGCCCCCGACCGCGGTGGACAGCGTCTTGACCGCGTTGAAGTCGGCCATCATGAAGTGGTCGATCTCCAGGCCGGTGATCTCGGTGGTGGTGCGCATCGTGCAGCCGGGGTCCCGGTCGTCCTGGCCCAGGCTGTTGTTGAAGCGCTGCTGCGTGGCACCGGGGATGACCTTGGTGCCGTCCTCGGTCTTGGTCTCGCAGTCGGGGATGTCGGTGATCAGGTCGCGCGGGATGGAGAGCACCGTCGCGTTCGTACGGTCCTTGGAGACGTGGAACAGCAGATTGGTGTCGGCGTGGCCGATGCTGCCCGCGTCGCCGTATCCCTCGTTGCCCGCGCCGGTCCGCTTGTCCGTGCCGATCAGCAGGATGTTGACGGGCTTGCCCTTTTTGAAGCCGCCGCTGCCCGCGCCCGCGACATCGATGGTGGCGATGTTGCTGTTGAGGTGCTGGTAGTAGAGGTAACCGCCGGTGGAACCGGCCACCAGGACGAGGGCCAGCGCGCCGCCGGTCCACAGCAGGGCCTTCTTCTTGCCCGACTTCTTCTTGCCCTTGACAGCCTTGCGCTTACGGCGGCCGGGCGCGGCGGGCGGCGGCTCCTGCTGGTTCCTGCCCGGGCCCTTGGCCGGATTCTTGCCCGCCCGGCGGCTGCGCTGCTCCGGGACGTCGGCGCGCGGCGCCGGGGCGTCGCCGGTCGCGGCCGACGGGTCCGGTCCGGTGCCGGTACCGGCGTCCGTTCTTCTGCCGGTGGTGGCGCGTGGTGCCGGTGACTGCCCTGTGGAGTGGTCCAGTCGCAGCTCGTAGTTACCCGTGTCCGGGTTGAGCACCCACTGGTCGGCGGGATCGATATCGTCCGCCTGTCCACGGCTATGTGCATCCACGGTTGCTTGAATCCTCCGTCGGTGCCACGCGAGTCGCCTTCCCCCGAAGACGCCCGGTTTTCGCTCCAGCTAGTGCGCGACCTGGCGGTCGGATGCACCGGATCGCGCCACACTATCCGTCCAGTTCAGCGTCGAGCGACGCCCGTGACAAATTCCACGTTCCTTACAAGCGGGCAATCTGCCCAATTTTCGTGGACTGTCGCTCACTCTTTGGGTATTGCTTTACTCGCATACGCGCGCCGCGGCATTTGTCCCCTGGAAGACGGGGTCTTCGTCCGTCGTGGCGGCGGGGGAATCATCGGCCTCATCGGCTTCGTCGGTGTCTTCCGCGCTCGGCGGGACGACGGTGACGAGGGCGTCCTCGCGCAATTGCTTGAAGAGGATATTCGCGGCGGGCTGCACCAGTTCGTCCCGGTTGGGGTCCTGAACATACGGTTGCCGGGGAACAGTGAGGAACTGCACCTTGTCGGTCGGTACGCTCTGCATCGAACGCGTCAGATCGTAGAGATCGCTGAGCGAGCCCAGCCCCGGGTCGGTGGTGATGGCCTTCGTCGCCGCGTAGAGCACCGGATAGAGCTGCGTCGGATTGAGCAGCACCCCATTGCTCTGCACCTTCTTGAAGAGGGCGCCGAGGAACCGCTGCTGCCTGCCCATGCGCTGCGTGTCGCTGCCGTCCCCGAGGCTGTGCCGCGCCCGTACGTAACCGAGCGCCTGCTCGCCGTCGAGTGTGTGCGTACCGGCGGAGAGCTTGAGCTTCGAGTCCTTGTCGTCCACCGCCTCCTTGAGGCAGACCTTGACGCCGTCGACCGCGTCCACCATGTCCTTGAAGCCCTGGAAGTCGACCACCATGTGATGGTCGACGCGGATACCGGTGAGCTTCTCGACGGTACGGATGGTGCAGGCCGCGCCGCCGAACTCGAAGGCCCAGTTGAACTGCGCGGACTGCGCCCTGCTGCGGGTGCCGTCCGACCGGCGGCAGCTGGGGATGTCCACCATCAGGTCGCGCGGGAAGGAGACGGCGGTCGCGCTCTTCCGGTCGGCGGGCAGATGCAGCAGGATCGTCGTGTCGGAGCGCTGCGAACCGCCGTCGTCGCGGCCGTACTTGCTGTTGCCCTCGCCGGCCCGGCTGTCCGAGCCGACGAGAAGTATGTTCTCGGCGTCCAGGACGACGGGCTTCGGCCGTTCCTTCTCGTATGTCTGAAGTTCGGCGGCGGTGCTGGTATCGGTCGTGATGTTGGCGTCGAGCCGCTGGTAGAACCACCAGCCGGTGGCGGTGACGGCGAGCACGGTCACCGAGGCGCCGACGGCCACCCAGCGCAGCCAGCGGCGCTTGCGGGGCTTGCGCGGCGCGGGAAGCGCGGCAAGCACGGGCGGTGCGCCGGCCGGCTCCGCTGCGGGCTCGGGCGCCGCGGCGGCCGCCGCCATGACGGAGGCGACGGCCGTGAGGGCGGCGTGGTACTCGTCGCCGCGCTGGGGTTTTTCGTCAAGGGGGGCCGTGACGTCTCTGTCCTCGGCTGCCGCGCCGCTCTCGGATTCGCTCCCGGATTCGCTCCCGGCGTTCTCGTCCGGTTCGGGCGGCGTGCCAGCACTGTCGGTCACGTCTTCGTCCATCCTTCAAGCCGTCGGCGGCACGCTGGGCCGCCGGTTGATGTCGTAGACGGGCGGCGACGGCCCTTGGTTGTGCTGGAGATCGCACATCTTGCCGATCATGTGCTTCGGTTTGGTTACGGCTGTGCCACCCCCGTCCGTTGTGTGCGGGACGGGCGGTTTTCGGACGTTCCCGGGGAGACGTGTTGCCTTTCCGCGCCGCGTCAAACCGCGCGGTGGGTGACCCGTTCACTCGTCACGCGCTGCTCCAGCGCCGGTGCCGGAAGCGTCCCGAGATGTCGGCACAGCACCACGGAGCCGCCCGCCGCGAGCGGGGCGAACAGCCCGGCCGAGAGCCCCTGCCAGCCGTCGTACGACAGCCCCGACAGCAGCCGCGAACCGGCGCCGAGAACTCGCTCCTCGGCGTCCGCGCGTGCCCGCGCGACCAGTTGGGCCCCCGTCAGCTCCGTCCCCCCGACGACGAGCGCGGGCGCCTGCGGGTCCACCGGGGCGTACGGCGCGAAGCGGTCGCCCTGCGAGGGCACCTCGACGGCGTAGTCCACGAACCCGGCCGGAGGCCGCGGGAAACGGCCGCCCAGCGGACGCAGCGCCAGCGCCACCCGCTCGCCGCCGCACGCGCGCGCCGCGTCCAGCGTGTCCGGGCCGCTGACCACGAGAGAGGCCGCCGCGGGGTCGCCGCCGATCTCCACGCACACCCCCACCGAGGAACAGGCGAGCAGCCACACCGCGCTCTGCCAGTGCGCGGGCAGCAGCAGCGCGAGCCGGTCGCCCGGCTCGGCGGACAGCTCGTCCTGGAGCAGATTGGCGGTCTTGGACACCCAATTGGCGAAGGTGGCCACGGACAATTCCACCCGCTCACCGGTGGCATCGTCGTAGAAAGTGATCAAGGGGCGGGCCGGGTCCGCGGCGAGAGCGGATCGCAGCAGGTCGGCGGGGGTACGGTCGCTGGCGTTCACGCGGCACAGGGTACGCCGGGGCCCTGTGCCGCCACCGCCGTACCGGTGACGCCGTACACCGGTTGGCCCGACGGGCCGTCAGTTTTCCCGGAGGCGCGGCGGCGCCCGCGCCCGCAGGATCGGCTCATGCGTGCCTACCTTGCAACCTCGATCGGCGTCACGTGCACCGCCGCCCTGCTCCTCCCTACGTCGCAGCCGTCGGACGCGCTCGCCGCACCGCACACGGCGGCGGCGTCCTCCACCGCGGAGCCGCACCACCGGGCGGGCGCGGCGGCCGTGCCGGGCTCCACCGAGTCCCTCCCGCTCACCGCCCTCGGCGACCGGCGCTCGTCCGGCGCCGCTGAACAGGGCGTGGCCCGCCGTGACGTCCGGCCCTTCTCGATGCTCGGTGTCATCTGGGACGACGCCGACGCCGAGTTCCACGGCACCGTCCAGGTCCGGACCCGCGCCACCGCCACCCACGTCTGGTCCGACTGGCAGGACCTGGAGACCCACAACCAGGAACACGGCGCCGACCCCGGCACCCAGGAGCGCGACTCGGGCACCGTGCACGGCTCCACCGCCCCGCTCTGGGTCGGCGGCTCGGACGGCGTCGAACTGCGCGTACGGGCCATCCAGGAGGACGGCGAGACGGGCCCGGCCCGCGGGCTGCTCCCGCGGGGGCTGCGGCTGGAGCTGATCGACCCGGGGGAGGAGCCGGGCGAGGAGACGCCGGAAGCCGGCGGTACGGATGTCGGCGGCAAGGGCAGCACCGGCGAGGAGAGCGGCGCCGCGGACCCGGGCGCGACCGGCTCCCTCGCCGAGGGCGAGCGCGCCCCCGCCATCCCCATGTCCCTGGAGGAATCGGCCAGTTCGACCGCGAACGAGGGCCTCGCCACCCTGGGCGCCCGCGAGATCCCGGCCCTCACCAAAGCGGAGTCCGAGGCCGAGGTCACCGACGCCGCCGCCAAGCAGTACGCGGCGCCGCGCCCGCGCATCGTCACGCGCAAGGGCTGGGGCGCGGACGAGTCGCTGCGGGAGAAGCGGTTCGGCTACACCAGCACGGTCAAGGCCGCCTTCGTCCACCACAGCGCCACCGGCAACAACTACACCTGCAAGCAGGCGCCCTCCGTCCTGCGCAGTATCTACCGCTACCACGTCAAGAGCAGCGGCTGGCGCGACTTCGGCTACAACTTCGCCATCGACAAGTGCGGAAACATCTACGAAGGGCGCGCCGGGGGCGTGGCGAGACCCGTACTGGGCGCCCACACGCTCGGTTTCAACACGAACACCATGGGCATCGCCGTCCTCGGAACGTACAGCGGTACGAACCCGCCGGCGGCGGCCACCACCGCCGTCGCGCAGCTCACCGCGTGGAAGCTCGGGCTGCACCGCGTCAACCCGAAGGGCAAGGTCACACTGACCTCCGGGGGAAGCGGGAAGTACTCCAAGGGAACCAGGGTCAGCATGAACACCATCTCCGGGCACAGGGACGGATTCGCCACCGAATGCCCGGGGAGCCGTCTCTACAGCAGGCTCGGCACCGTCCGCACCACCGCGGCCCGCTACCAGGGCCGTTGACCAGCCGTCGCTGACCAGCGGCGACGGCTGGGCCGGGGGAGTGCCGGTCGGTTCCGAGTACGTGCGCATGTATCCATGTACGTACGAGAGCGCGGCCCCGAGACCACCCCGAGAAGCGGAGACCACACGTTGACAGAAGCGATCCTCCTGGTCGGAGGCAAGGGCACCAGGCTCAGGCCCCTGACCGTGCGCACGCCCAAGCCCATGGTCCCGGCGGCCGGCGTCCCGTTCCTCACGCACCAGCTGGCGCGTGCGCGGGCGGCGGGGGTCGAGCACGTCGTGCTCGCGACCTCGTACCTCGCCGAGGTCTTCGAGCCGTACTTCGGGGACGGCTCGGCCCTCGGGCTGAGCCTGGAGTACGTGACCGAGCGCGATCCGCTCGGCACGGGCGGCGCCATCAGAAACGTCGCCTCGCGGCTGCGCTCCGGACCCGACGACCCCGTACTGGTCTTCAACGGCGACATCCTGACAGGTCTCGACATCCGGGCGCTCGTCGCGACGCACAGCGCGTCGGGGGCCGACGTCTCGCTCCATCTGACCCGCGTCGCCGACCCGCGCGCGTTCGGACTCGTGCCCACCGACGCGGACGGGCGGGTGACGGCGTTCCTGGAGAAGCCGCAGACCCCCGAGGAGATCGTCACGGACCAGATCAACGCCGGGGCGTACGTGTTCCGGCGCTCGGTCATCGACTCCATACCCGGGGACCGGCCGGTCTCCGTGGAGCGCGAGACGTTCCCCGGGCTGCTGGCCGCCGGCGCCCATCTCCAGGGCATGGTCGACTCCACGTACTGGCTGGACCTCGGCACCCCGGCAGCCTTCGTGCGCGGCTCCGCCGATCTCGTCCTCGGCCGCGCCCCGTCCCCGGCGGTGCCCGGCCGCTGCGGCGACCGGCTGACCCTGCCGGGCGCCTCCGTCGCCGACGACGCCAAACTCACCGAGGGCACGGTGGTCGGCGCCTCCGCCGTGATCGGCGCGGGCGCCCGGATCGCGGGCAGCGCCGTCCTGGACGGCGCGGTCGTCGAGCCCGGCACGGTGATCACCGACTCGCTGATCGGCGCGGGCGCGCGGATCGGCGCCCGTACGGTCGTGACGGGCGCGGTCGTCGGCGACGGCGCGACGGTCGGCCCGGACAACGAACTGCGCGAGGGCGTCCGCGTGTGGTGCGACGCGGTGCTGGGGGCGGGGGCGGTGCGGTTCTCCTCGGACGCGTAGCCGTTCGCCGCGGGCGGGCCAGGAGCACCGGAACCCCGGTTCGCCGGGGCGCCGGGCCCGCCCCGCCACCCGGCGAACCGGGCCGGGCCCGGCCGCGGCCCCCCGCCGGAAGGCGACACCGTACGCTCGACCCGTGGCCGGCCGTTTCGCTCCCCGTTCCGCCCCCGACAGATCCGCGCACGGCGCAAGCGTGCCGCGGCCCCGGGGGCTCACCCGGCGCTGGACGCCGCCGGACGGCCCGTACGACCTCGGGCTCGTACTGGGCCCGCTGCGCCGGGGGCCCGGTGACCCGACGTTCCGGGCCGGGGCGGACGGGGCGGTACGACGGGCCTGCCGGACGCCCGAGGGGGCCGGGACGCTGCTGGTCGAGAGGCGCGGCGGCGACGTGGCCGCCGAGGCGTGGGGGCCGGGGGCCGAGTGGCTGCTCGAACAGCTGCCGGAGCTGCTCGGCGCCACCGACGACCCGGCCGCCCTCACCCCGCGTCACCGCGTCGTCGCGCAGGCGCTGCGGCGTCGGCCCGGACTGCGGCTGTGCCGGACCGGACTCGTCCTGGAGTCGCTGATTCCGTCGGTCCTGGAGCAGAAGGTCACGACGATCGAGGCGTACCGCGCCTGGCGGCTGCTGGTACGCGGGTACGGCGAGCCCGCGCCGGGACCGGCCGGCGAGGGGCTGTACGTGATGCCCGACCCCAGGACATGGGCGCTGATCCCGTCCTGGGAGTGGCACAAGGCGGGCGTCGACTCCAAGCGCTCGGCCACGATCCTGCGCGCCGTCCGCGTCGCGCGCCGGATGGAGGAGGCGGCGGCGATGGCGCCGGAGCGGGCCGCCGCCCGGCTGGAGCTGATCCCCGGGATCGGGCCGTGGACCGCCGCCGAGGTCGTCCAGCGGGCCAACGGCGCCCCCGACGCCGTCACCGTCGGCGATCTCCATCTGCCCGGCATCGTCGGGCACGCGCTCGCGGACGACCGGGACGCGGACGACGCGGCGATGCTGGAACTCCTCGCCCCCTACGAGGGCCAGCGGCACCGCGCCGTCCGGCTCATCCTGCTCAGCGGCCGGACCCCGGCCCGGCGCGCGCCCCGGATGGAGATCCGGAACATCGCGCGCCTCTGAACGTACGTACGTGGTGCCCGCTCAGCGCACCTCGATGAAGCTCTCCGGCGACCGCGCCGGACGTTCCTTCGGCGGGGCCGCGGCGCGGCCCACCGCGACCGCGCCCATCGGGTCCCAGTGCTCCGGCAGGTCCAGCACCTCCCGGACGACATCGCGGCAGAACATGGTGGACGAGACCCACGCCGAGCCCAGCCGCTCCCCGGCCAGCGCCACCAGCAGGTTCTGCACCCCGGCGCCCGTGGCGACGACGAACATCTCGCGTTCCGCCGTGTCGCGCCGGGCGTCGCCGTAGGTGTGCGCGCCGTCCGTCACCAGGCACGGCACCACGAGGTACGGCGCCTTGCGCAGGACGTCCCCGCGCCGCACGCGCTTGGCGATCGACTCCTCGGACTTGCCGTCGCGGCGCAGATCGGCGATCCAGGCGTCGCGCATGGCGTCCAGCAGCCGGGTGCGGGACGCCTCGGACTCCAGCAGGACGAAGCGCCAGGGCGTCGTGTGGTGCGGGGCCGGCGCCGTGACCGCGGCCGCGACCGCCCGGCGGACCGCGCCCGGGTCGACCGGGTCGTCGGTGAACTCGCGGACCGTGCGCCGCTGGGTCACCGCTTCCCGTACGGCCTCGGACGTGCCGAGCCGGAACATGTCGTCGGCCGCGACCCGCACCAGCGCGCGGGCGCCCGGGTCCGTCGCCTCGCCGGGCGCGACGAGATGGGCGAGCCCGCTCACCACCGCCACCGGCAGATTCTCGGCCTTGCCCTTCACCAGGTCACCGGCGGCCGCCAGCTCGTCCGCGAGAGCCACGATGGTGGCCGACAGCGGATTGCCGTGCGCGTCCGTAGCGCCGCGCAGGTCCTCCAGGACCCGGACGCCCGCCGCGCCGATCGCGACATCGGTCAGACCGTTGCGCCAGGGCCGGCCGAAGGTGTCGGTGACGATCACACCGATGTCCGCACCGAGCGTGTCCCGCAGGCCGTCCCTGATCGCCCGCGCCGACGCGTCCGGGTCCTCGGGCAGCAGCAGGACCGTGCCCGGCGCGGTGTTGGAGGCGTCGACCCCGGCCGCGGCCATGACCAGGCCCTGCCGGTTCTCGACGATGCGCAGGGCGCCGCGCCGCGCGACCACCCGTACGCTCTCCGCGTCGATGGCCGCCTCGCGGTCGGTCGCCTCGACGATCCTGCCCTCGGCCTTGGAGACGATCTTCGAGGTGACCAGCAGGATGTCCCCGTCCACCAGCGCGGGACCGGCGGCGGCGATGAGCTTGGCGAGGTCGTCCCCCGGGCGGACCTCCGGCAGCCCCGGCAGGGCGCGCACCCGGTACGAGGGCGGTGTCATGCCCGTACCTCCTCGGCCAGGGCCAGCGCCTCGCGGGCCATCGCGGCCGTGGCCGCCACGTCCGTCATCATCAGCGGGACCGCGCGGCTGCGGATGCCCGCGCTCTCGACGGAGGGCACGGCGGCGGCGTCCACGGTGTCGACCAGCCAGCCGTCGAGCAGCCCGGACCCGTAGTGCAGCGCGACCGCCGAGGCCGTGGCCTCGACGCCGATCGCGGCGAGCACCTTGTCGGCCATCCCGCGCACGGGCGCGTCCCCGACGATGGGGGAGAGCCCGACCACCGGGACGCCCGCCTCGGCGATGGCCTCGCGGATGCCGGGGACGGCCAGGATCGTGCCGATGCTGACCACCGGGTTGGACGGCGGGAAGAGGATGACGTCGGCGGCGCCGATGGCCTCCAGCACGCCGGGCGCCGGCTTGGCCTGCTCGGCGCCGACCGGGACGATCGCGTGCGCCTCCACGGCCGCCCGCATCCGTACCCAGTACTCCTGGAAGTGCACGGCCTGGCGCTCACCGTCCACGTCGATCGCCACATGCGTCTCGACGCGGTCGTCGGACATCGGCAGCAGCCGTACGCCGGGATTCCAGCGGTCGCAGAGCGCCTCGGTGACGGCGCTCAGCGGGTAGCCGGCGCCGAGCATCTGCGTACGGACGATATGGGTGGCGAAGTCGCGGTCACCGAGGCCGAACCACTCGGGCCCCACGCCGTAGGCCGCGAGTTCGCTCTTGACCTGGAACGTCTCGTCCGTACGTCCCCAGCCCTGCTCCTCATTGATGCCACCGCCCAGGGTGTACATCACCGTGTCGAGGTCGGGACAGACTTTCAGCCCGAACAGATGGATGTCGTCACCGGTGTTGCCGATCACCGTGACGTCCGCGTCAGGCGCGGCCTGCTTGAGGCCGCGGAGGAAACGGGCGCCGCCGATACCGCCGGCCAGAACCACAATGCGCATAAAGACAGTGTGTCAGGGGCGGTGATCGGCCGACGGGCGGGAGCGTCAGGCGGGGACGACCTTCTCCCGCGCGGAAGCGGTGGCCGCGGCGGGGGCAGGGGCGGTGGCCGGGGTGGTGGCCCGGACGGAGTCCGTCGGGTGCGTCGGCATCTCCGTCAGCCCCGGGTAGTAGATGTGCAGGCTCACCGCGGGCTCCAGCGCGTCGTTGACGACCTCGTGGGCGTGGCCGGGGGCCAGGATCCGCTGCGCGCCGGGGGCCAGGGTGCGGTCGCCGTGCTGCGAACGCTCCGTCAGCCGCCCTTCGAGCACGGTCAGTACGCCCGAGGACCGGCCGTGGTCGTGCGGGTCGGTGCTCTGCCCAGGCACCCAGGAGAGCAGCCAGACCTCGTAGCCGGGCCCGGTGCGCAGCCGGTGGTACCAGCGGCTGATGGCGTCGTAGCGCACCAGCGGCGCCCACTGGTCCCGGTCGGCGGCGAGGGTACGGGCGAGGCCGACGAATTCGGCCACGGTGACCGGGTGCTCCCGGGCCGGCTGGAGGAGATGCGGGACCTCAAGGAGGTCGCCGGCGATCTGAAGGTCGCTGTCGCTGTTCATGGACGCGGTGGTTCCTCGGAGATGAAGGAAGGGGCGAGGGGTACGTGAACGCGCCGGGCGTCATCCACGCACGGAAGGGACTCGGTTCGATCGGTGCACGTTCGATCGGTGCACGTTCGATCGGTGGGGATTCGATCGGCTGGAGTTCGATCGGCTGGAGGCGTGAGCCGTCAACAGCTGGAACAGCAACAGCGGGCCTGGACAGCGCTGCGGAATCCACGGACGTGGGTCGCGGTCTGCGAGGCGATGGCTGGCATGGGATCCAAGGTCCCGAATCCAGTCCCGGATGTCAACTCAATGACCGGTTTGGTGGTAATTCTTCACCTCATCCGGTCACCCCGGCGAGGGGGAGGTTTGCGTATCGGCGGTCCGGGACACATGGGGCAGCGACCATGCGCGCACACCCCTTCGCTCCCTTTTGCTCCCTTCCGGTCGGGCGCGGTCGGGGCTCGGCCGGGCCCGGCCGGGGCGGTGATCCGGAAGTGTGATCCGGATCGCTTCCCCGTTCGGACGCGCAACAACGGCGAAGTTCGTGACGTCTTCCTGGTTGGGATTGTTGAGCTTGTCGAACATGTCGAGCTTGCGGAGAGGAGGTCGATGCGGGCAGGCCAGTGGCATGTGTCAGGTTTTTGGTGATTTGCACACTTTCCGCATACGCTTGGTTCCGCAGAGTGAATACCGGGGGCAATAGCAGATCTCGGCTTGACCCACCCAGACCACGCACTTGTAATTTCACTCGTGTCGTTCGGCCGAACTCGACAGCGGCCACACCCACGGGGAGCAATAGACAGACGAGGGGCGCACATGACCGAGCTGTTCCAACAACTGCTGGTCGAGGACGCGGACGAGGAACTCGGCTGGCAGGAGCGCGCCTTGTGCGCCCAGACCGATCCCGAGTCCTTCTTCCCCGAAAAGGGCGGTTCGACCCGCGAGGCCAAGAAGGTCTGCCTCGCCTGCGAGGTCCGCTCCGAATGCCTTGAGTACGCCCTTGCCAACGACGAGAGATTCGGCATCTGGGGCGGGCTTTCCGAGCGCGAGCGGCGCCGGCTCAAGAAGGCCGCGATCTGATCCGGCCGGATCCGGGACCCGCTCCCGGTCCGATCCCTTCCCGGTCCGATCGCGCCCCCGCCCGAGCCGCGGCCCGCGCGCCGAACCCACCCCGGCGCCGGCCCACTCGTACCCCCGGCCGACGGCCCCTCGGCCCACCGGCCCCGCTGTTACGTATGACACGGTCCGCAGCCCGCGCTCTGCCGCAGGCGGCGGACCGTTGTGTTTCCGGCCGCGCCCGGCCCGTACGCACGCCGGGATCATCGGGCGACCGGGCGCTCGGTGTCCGCTCCTACCGTTAGTGTGGGGCCCCGTCCGAGACGCTCCAACGCCCCTTCGGGGCGACCCCCCGGCCGGAGGGCCCGCCACCTCAATGTCCCCCACCACAGCCGCGTTCGTTCCCGCCACCGCCCCCGAGTTCCCCCGGCACGTCGTGACCGCGGTGCTCGTCTCCCATGACGGCGCGCGCTGGCTGCCCGACGCCCTCGCCGGGCTGCTGGGCCAGGAACGCCCCGTACAGAACGTCATGGCAGCCGACACCGGCAGCGCCGACGAATCCGCCCAACTGCTCACCGAGGCGCTCGGCGACGACCATGTGCTGCATCTCGCCCGCAGGTCCGGCTTCGGCACGGCGGTCGACGAGGCCGCCCGGATCGCCGGGGTGCTCACGCCCGACGAACTGCCGTACCTGAAGCGGCCGGGCGGCTGGGACCCGGTCACCAAGACCTGGCAGGACGAGAACTACAGCCTCCCCGAACTGCCGCACGGCGAACCGGTGCAGTGGCTGTGGCTCCTCCACGACGACTGCGCGCCCGCCCCCGACGCGCTGGCCGAACTGCTGCGCGTCGCCGACTCCGACGAGTACGCCGCCGTCGTCGGCCCCAAACTCCGCGGCTGGTACGACCGCAAGCAGCTTCTCGAAGTCGGCGTCTCCATCGCCAACAGCGGACGCCGCTGGACCGGCCTCGACCGGCGCGAACAGGACCAGGGCCAGCACGACCAGGTCCGCACCGTCCTGTCCGTCTCCAGCGCCGGCATGCTCATCCGCCGCGACGTCTGGGACGAACTCGGCGGCTTCGACCGCGCGCTGCCCCTCATGCGCGACGACGTCGACCTGTGCTGGCGCGTGCACGCCGCCGGGCACCGCGTCCTCATCGCCCCCGACGCCGTCCTGCGGCACGCCGAGGCGTCCGCCCGCGAGCGCCGCACGGTCGACTGCGCGGGCCGCTCCGTCGTCAACCCGCACCGCGTCGACAAGGCCGGCGCCGCCTACACGATGCTCGTCAACGCGCGGGCCGCCGTCCTCCCGTACGTCCTGTTCCGCCTCGTCATCGGCACCCTGCTGCGCACCCTCGCCTATCTCGTCGGCAAGGCGCCCGGCCAGGCCATCGACGAGGTCATGGGCCTCTTCGGCACCCTGCTGCGGCCCGGACGGATCGTCAGCGGCCGCAAGGAGCGCGGCAAGGGCGTCGTGGAGGCGGCCGAACTGCGCCCCCTCTTCCCGCCCGCCGGCGCGACGATCCGCGTCACGGTCGAACAGGTCGCCGCCAGCCTCGGCGGCGACTCCGACTCCGACACCGGCGGCTCGCGCCACGGCGCCGTCGAGTCCGGCCCCGGGGGCGACGACGCCGACTTCATGGAGGTCGAGCAGTTCGCCCGGCTGAAGAAGCTGGTCCACAAGCCGGGCCCGGTCCTCTTCGCCGTCCTGCTGCTCGTCTCCGTCATCGCCTGCAGGGGCCTGTTCGGCGGCGGCGCGCTCGCGGGCGGGGCCCTGCTCCCGGCGCCCGCCGACGTCTCCGACCTGTGGTCCCGGTACGCCGACGGCTGGCACCCCGTCGGTACGGGGCTCACCGACACCGCGCCGCCCTACCTCGCCGTACTCGCGGCCCTGTCCGCGCTGTTCCTCGGCTCCACCGGCTTCGCGCTGACCCTGCTGCTGGTCTGCTCCGTACCGCTGGCCGGGATCACCGCCTACTTCGCCTCCCGGCCCCTGGTGCCGTCCCGGCTGCTGCGCGCCTGGGCGAGCGTCGCGTACGCCTTCCTGCCCGCCGCCACGGGCGCCCTGGCGACCGGGCGGCTCGGCACCGCCGTACTCGCCGTCCTGCTGCCGCTGATCGCCCGCGCCGCCGTCTCCGCGTACGGCATGCGCGAGGGCGCGCACGGCGAGAGCCGCGGCAGCTGGCGCGCCACCTGGGCGTACGCCTTCCTGCTCACCTTCGCGATGGCCTTCACCCCGGTCGTCTGGCCGGTGGCGGTCGTACTCGCCGTCGGCGTCCTCGCGCTGCGCAGGACCGACCTCAAGGCGTACGCGCCGCGCGTGCTCGCCGCGCTCGGCACGCCGATCCTGATGCTCGCGCCCTGGTCGCTGTCGCTGCTGTCCGACCCCGGCGCCCTCTTCCGCGAAGCGGGTCTCGAATTCGGTACGGGCTCGGCCTCCGCGCTCGACCTGCTCGGCATCAGCCCCGGCGGCCCGAAGGCGGCCGGCGGCATCCTCATGCTCGGCATCGTGCTGGCCGCGCTGGCGGCCCTGCTGCGCGCCGAGCGGCAGTTCGCGATCCGTACGGCCTGGGCCGCCGCGCTGGTCGCGCTGGTCTTCGCCGTCCTGTCCAACAACTCCGGCTGGGCCGGACCCGCCACCCTGCTCTACGGACTCGCGCTGATCGCGGCCGCCGTGCTCGGCGCCGACGGCGCCCGCATCCGGGTCGCCGAGCAGAGCTTCGGCTGGCGCCAGCCCGTCGCCGTCCTCATCGCCGCCGCCGCGGGCCTCGGCCCGCTGATCGTCGCCCTCGGCTGGATGATCGGCGGCGCCGCGGGCCCGCTGGAGCGCCGCGACCCGGTGCAGGTGCCCGCGTTCGTCGCCGAGGAGTCCGTCACCCGCGACCAGCCGCGCACCCTGGTCCTGGGCGGTACTTCGGCGGCCGAGGTGTCGTACTCCCTGGTCCGCGGCTCCGGCGCGCGGCTCGGCGACGCCGAGCTGACCGCGTCCGGCGGCGGGGACGAGCGGCTCGACAAGATCGTCGCCAATCTGGTCGCCGGCTCCGGCGCCGACCAGACCGACCACCTCAGCGGCTTCGCGATCCGGTACGTGCTCGTACGGGACGGAGTGCCCCGGCAGACGGGCCGCGTCCTGGACGCCACCCCGGGTCTGACCCGGCTCAGCCAGCTGGACGGCAGCGCGCTGTGGCGCGTGGACCGGCAGATCTCGCGGGCCACCATCGTCGACGGCAAGGGCGAGGGCGAGCCGCTGGCCGTCGCGTCCGCGCCCGTCGAGGCGCACACGAAGATCCCGGCGGGCGCCTCCGGGCGGATCCTGCGGATCGCGGACCGGGCCGCCGATGGCTGGCAGGCCACGCTCGACGGCAAGGTCCTCACGAAGAAGACCGTCGACGGCTGGGCGCAGGGCTTCGAGCTGCCGGCCGAGGGCGGCCGGCTCGACCTCACGTACGAGGACACCTTCACGCACACCGTGTGGATCTGGACGCAGATCGCGCTCGCCGTCGTCCTGCTGGTGCTCGCCCTGCCGGGGCGTCGCCGGGAGATCGACGACGACCTGCCCGAGGAGGAGCTGGACATCCCGGAGCAGCAGGGATCGGGCGAGGGACGCCGGGCGCGCAGGCTGCGCGCGGCGGCCGAGGCCGCGGCGGCCGAGACGGAGGCGGAGGCCGCGCGGGACACCGAGGGCGACGGGGCACCGCAGGCCGCGCCCGCCCCGTCGCGTACCCCCGAGTCCGCGCAGGCGCCGGAGTACGACACCGGGCAGCAGGCCCCCGTCCCGCCGCCGCCCCCGGTCGCCCCCGGCGCGCCGGAGGAGGGGTACGGGGCCGTGCCGCGGCAGCCGGCGTACGACGAGTGGGACCCGCGTACCTACGCGGGCGCGGACTACCCGCAGCAGGCACAGCAGGCACAGCAGGCACAGCAGGCACAGCAGGCACAGCAGGCACAGCAGGCACAGCAGGCACAGCAGACCCCGCAGGCGCAGCAGTACGGCGAGGGCCAGTACCAGCAGCCCTACCAGCAGCAGCAGTACGCCGCCGACCCGTACCAGCAGGGCGATTACCAGCAGGGCGACTACCCGCAGGGTGAGTACCAGCAGGGCCAGTACCAGGCCGGTGCCCCGTACCAGCAGGACGGGCAGCAGCAGTACGACGCGCCGTCCTACGACCCGTACGGCTACGCCCAGCAGCCGCCCTACCCCGACGGCCCCGAGAACGAACCGCGTCAGCGCCCCGACGGGAGCAGCAACCAGTGAACCGTACGAGCATCTCCCTCCTCGCGGCCGCCACCGCCCTCGCCGCCATCACCGGATTCGCCTCCATGACCGCCCCGGCCGCCGGTGACACGGCGGCGTCCGGCTCGGCCGCGCGGCTGCCGGTGGAGCGCACCACCCAGCTCTGCCCGGCGCCGAGCGTGTCGGAGGTGGCGGAGACGACGTACACCTCCGTCACGCCCACCGGCAAGGGCGGGGCTGACCGTGAGGCGGGCGAGGAGGAGGGCGGATCGGCGGAGCTGAAGAAGTCCACCGTCACCCTGGCGGACTCCGGCGGTACGGACTCCGGCGACACGAAGAAGGACGAGAAGAAGCAGGACGACGCGAAGAAGGACGCGGCGAAGGCGAAGCCGTTCGTCGCGCTGAAGGAGCCGGGCAAGCCCGTCACCGTCGAGGCGAGCGGCGCCGAGGTACCGGCCCTGGTCGGCGTCGCCACCGGCAGGTTCGCCCCCGGCTGGACGACGCAGCAGACCACCGCGGTGAGCGTGGGCGACGCGCGCGGCCTGCTGGGCATGACCTGCACCGCGCCGGACACCGACTTCTGGTTCCCCGGCGCGAGCACCGAGCGGTCGCGCCAGGACTACGTGCACCTCACCAACCCCGACGACACGGTGGCCGTCGTGGACATCGAGCTGTACGGGAAGGACGGCGTGATCAAGTCGGAGGCGGGGGAGGGCATCCCGGTCCCCGCCCGGTCCACCGTTCCGGTGCTGCTGTCCACCCTGACCGCCGAGGACGCCCCCAGCGTGACCGTCCATGTCACCACCCGTACGGGCAGGGTCGGCGCGGCGGTGCGCGCGGAGGACAGCGCGGGCGGCAGCGACTGGCTGGCCGCCGCGGCGGACGCCGGGAGCCGTCAGGTGATGCCGGGCATTCCGGCGGACGCGACCGATGTGCGGCTGGTGGCGTTCGCGACCGGCAACGACGACGCGGACCTGAAGGTGCAGCTCGCGGGCGCCGACGGCACGATCACCCCGGCCGGGTACGAGACGCTGCACGTCAAGTCCAGGATGACGGCGGCGCTCGACCTGTCCGACGTCACCAAGGGCGAGGCCGGTTCGCTGATCGTCAGCCCGTCCGACGGCGCCCGCTCGGCGCCGGTGGTCACGGCGCTGCGCGTGGTCAGGGGCAAGGGCGACAAGCGGGAGATCGCGTTCATCCCGGCGACCGGGCCGATCGCGTCGCGGGCGACCGTGGCCGACAACCGCGCCAAGGGCTCGACGCTCTATCTGACCGCGCCGGGCGACGCCGCGAAGGTCAAGGTCACGGCCTCGGCGGGCAGCGGGGGCGGCGAGGCGAAGGTGGAGACGTACAGCGTCAAGGCCGGTACGACCCTGAGTGTCCAGCCCTCGGCGCCCGCAGGGCTGAAGGGGGCGTACGCGCTGACGGTGGAACCGGAGTCGGGTGGTCCGGTCCATGCGGCGCGGATGCTCGCGCTGCCGGAGGACGGCATTTCGATGTTCACGGTGCAGACGCTGCCGGACGACCGGGGGACCGTCTCCGTACCGAGGGCCAGGGAAGACCTGTCGATCCTGGACGACGGGAAGTAGCGGGTACGGGGGGACGGAGCCAGGCTTCGCCCCCACGTCCCCCTGGCTCTCCCCCCATTCCCCCCTCGGCTCACATCGGCGCCTCCGGTCCCGGGCTCACTCCTGCCCGTACCGGGGATCGACGGACTCGGGGGCCAGTCCGAGCAGCTCCGCGACCTGCTCGACCACGACCTCGTGGACCAGCAACGCGCGCTCGTCGCGGTTCTTGGTGCGGATCTCGACGGGCCGCCGGTAGACCATGATGCGCGCCGGCCGGTCCTTGGCCGCCGGTACCGAGCTGCCGAGGGGCACGGTGTCCTCCAGCGTCTCCGGCACGTCCAGGACCAGGAAATCGACGTCGGACAGCTGGGGCCAGCGCCGCTCCAGCCGGTCCACGGAGTCCCGCACGAGATCGCGGAAGGACTCCGAGCGGCTGATCGAGAGCGGCACCTGGGGCGGCGCGACGGGACCGCGCATACCGCGGCCGTGCCGGTCGCGGCGGCGCGGTCCCTGCTCGGCCGGGCGGGGAGGTACGGGACTGTCCATCACTGACGCAGGGTAGCCCTCCCAGGGATCTCAATATCGCGGTCGGTACCCCCCTCGTGCGGCATGTCGCATATTGAGCATTCCGGCCAAGCTTGGGCTCGATTCCATGCGCTCTCGCGATCGCCGCTCTCGCCTTCATTGATGGGTTTTGTCCCAAGTGGCGACCGTGTCACGGGGTGTCGCCGCTCCGTCACGCCGCTTTCCGCGCAGGTCAGGGCAGTTGATTCCGGCCAACTCGGGCGGGGGATCATGCCGCGACACGGGCGGGTGACGTGGTGGCGAGTCGTCGCGGCCCGCTCAAGAGTGCGGTACCGTCCAACATCGTGAGCCCTGTACGTCGCTGTTCGCGCACCGCGTGCGGCCGTCCCGCTGTCGCGACACTGACGTACGTCTATGCCGACTCGACCGCGGTCCTCGGCCCGCTCGCCACCTACGCCGAGCCTCATTGCTACGACCTGTGTGCGGAACACAGCGAGCGACTGACCGCTCCGCGCGGCTGGGAGGTCGTCCGTCTGACGGACGGCTCGGCCCCGTCGCGCCCGAGCGGTGACGATCTCGAAGCACTCGCCAACGCGGTGCGCGAAGCGGCCCGGCCGCAGGAGCGCCCGTCGCCGGAGGGCGGCGGCAAGGGCGCGCGCGGCGGAGACCCGGTGGAGGTCGGGCGGCGCGGGCATCTGCGGGTGCTGCGCTCGCCGGAATCCTGACGTCGCGCCCGGTGTCCCCGGTGTCCCGGCGTTCGTCCGGCTGATTTCTTCGGTCACGGATCCTGTGCGACCCATTGACCCCGCCTTGTCGTGCGCACGACCATTCCTCCACTCGTGAGAGATCAGTTTCCGTATCGCGGAATCCGGAGGACTGTCGTGTTCGTACAGCAACTGGAACCCGTCGCCGACTCGCTCGCGCTCTCCGCCCTCGTCGCGGCGTTACCGCTGGTCACTGTGTTGGTCCTGCTCGGCGCCGTACGGATGAGGGCCCATCTCGCCGGGCTGATCGGGCTGGCCGTCGCCGTGCTGGTGGCCTGGCTCGTCTTCGCCATGCCCCTCGGCCAGACCCTCTCGGCCGGCGCGCAGGGCGCCCTCTTCGGGGTTTTCCCCATCATGTGGATCGTCGTCAACGCCCTCTGGGTCTACCGGATGACGGTCCGCACCCAGCACTTCGACGTCCTGCGGCGCTCCTTCGGGCGGCTCTCCGACGACCCCCGCATCCAGGCGCTGGTCATCGCCTTCTGCTTCGGCGCGCTCCTGGAGGCGCTCGCGGGGTTCGGGGCGCCGGTCGCGATCAGCGCGGTGATGCTGGTGGCGCTCGGCTTCGACCCGGTCAAGGCCGCCGTCGTCGCGCTCGTCGCCAACACCGCGCCGGTCGCCTTCGGCGCGATGGGCACGCCGGTGGTGACGCTCGCGCAGGTCACCGGGTTGCCGCTGGACACGGTCGCCTCCGTCGTCGGCCGGCAGACGCCGCTGCTCGCACTCGTCGTCCCCCTCGTGCTGGTCTGGCTCGTGGACGGCCGACGAGGGCTGCGCGAGACCTGGCGGCCCGCGCTGGCCTGCGGAGTCGCCTTCGCCGTCGCGCAGTTCGTCGCCTCCAACTACCTCTCCGCCCAACTCGCCGACATCGCCGCCGCGCTGGCGGGCGCCGCCGCACTCGTCGCCCTCCCCGCCGCCCGCAGACCGGCGGCGGAGCCCGTACGCGCCTCCGTGCTCACCGGCGTACGCAGCGACGACCTGGACCAGGACGACCCGCGCGGCCAAGTGCTGCGCGCCTACGCCCCGTACGCCCTGATCGTGGTCATCTTCTCGATCGCGCAGATTCCGCCGGTCAAGGAGGTACTGGCCCGGGCCACGCGCGTCTTCGACTGGCCCTTCCTCGACGTCGCCGACGCGGACGGCGGCCGGGTCGGCGCCAACGTCTTCTCCCTGCCGCTCGTCGCCACCGGCGGCACCCTCGTCCTGCTCGCCGGCCTGCTCACGGCCGCGGTGCTCGGCGTACGGGCGGCGGACGCGGCGCGGGAGTGGGCGGCGACCGTGCGCGAGCTGCGGTACGCGATCCTCACCGTCACCTCCGTACTCGCCCTGGCCTACGTCATGAACCTGTCCGGCCAGGCCGCCACCATCGGCCACTTCGTCGCGGCGGCGGGCGCGGGCCTCGCCTTCCTCTCCCCGATCCTGGGCTGGTTCGGCGTCGCGGTCTCCGGCTCGGACACCTCCGCCAACGCGCTCTTCGGCGCGCTCCAGGTGACGGCGGCGGGCGAGTCCGGCCTGTCGCCGGAACTGCTGGCGGCGGCGAACAGCTCCGGCGGGGTGCTCGGCAAGATGATCTCCCCGCAGAACCTGACGATCGCCTGCGCGGCGGTGGGACTGGCGGGCCGGGAGGGCGACCTGCTGCGCAAGGTGCTGCCGTGGAGCCTGGCGCTGCTGCTGGTGATGTGCCTGATCGTCATGGGCCAGAGCACGCCGGTACTGGGCTGGATGCTGCCGTAGGACTCCACGCCTCCCGCCGGGCTGGATGGGACGACCGCCGCGTCCACCGGTAGTTTGACGACTCCGCAGTGCAAGCAGCTCAGGAGGGTTGGCCGTGGCCGATTTGGCGCAGATCGTGAAGGCGTACGACGTCCGTGGGCTGTACCCGGACCAGTTGGACGATCGGCTCGCTGAACTGTTCGGCGCGGCCTTCTCGGAGGTCACCGAGGCCGGGGCGATCGTCATCGGCCACGACATGCGGCCCTCGTCGCCGGGCCTCGCGTCGGCCTTCGCCCGGGGCGCCGTCGCGCGCGGGACCCACGCCACGATCATCGGGCTCTGCTCCACCGACCAGCTGTACTACGCGTCGGGGAACATGAACATCCCCGGCGCGATGTTCACGGCGTCGCACAACCCCGCCCGCTACAACGGCATCAAGATGTGCCGGGCCGGCGCCGCCCCGGTCGGCCAGGACACCGGACTGGCCCAGATCCGCGCCCTGGTCGAGCGGTGGCTGACCGAGGGCGCCCCGCCCGCCGTCACCCAGCCCGGAACCCTCACCCAGCGCGACACGCTGAACGACTACGCCGCGTATCTGCTGTCCCTGGTCGACCTCTCCGCGATCCGCCCGCTCAAGGTCGTCGTGGACGCGGGCAACGGAATGGGCGGACACACCGTCCCGACCGTTTTCGACGGCCTCCCGCTCGATGTCGTGCCGATGTACTTCGAGCTGGACGGCACCTTCCCCAACCACGAGGCCAACCCCCTCGACCCGAAGAACATCGTCGACCTCCGGGCCCGCGTCCTCGCCGAAGGCGCCGACCTGGGCCTCGCCTTCGACGGGGACGCCGACCGCTGCTTCGTCGTGGACGAGCGCGGCGAGGGCGTCTCCCCGTCCGCGATCACCGCGCTGGTCGCGGCGCGCGAACTCGCCAAGCACCCCGGCGGCACGGTCATCCACAACCTCATCACCTCCTGGTCCGTCCCCGAAGTCGTCAAGGAACACGGCGGCACCCCCGTACGCACCCGGGTCGGCCACTCCTTCATCAAGCAGGAAATGGCCGCCACCGGCGCCGTCTTCGGGGGCGAGCACTCCGCCCACTACTACTTCCGCGAGTTCTGGAACGCCGACACCGGCATGCTCGCCGCCCTCCACGTCCTGGCCGCGCTCGGCACCCAGCCCGGCCCCCTCTCGGAGCTGGTCTCCTCCTACGACCGCTACGCCGGCTCCGGCGAGATCAACTCCACCGTCGACGACCAGACCGCCCGCACGGCCGCCGTCCGCGAGGCGTTCGCGACGCGCGAGGACGTCACCTTCGACGAACTCGACGGTCTGACGGTGACGTCCACGGACTGGTGGTTCAACCTCCGCCCGTCCAACACGGAGCCGCTGCTACGACTGAACGTGGAAGCGCGGGACGAGGCGACGATGGAACGGATCAGGGACGAGGCGCTGACGCTGATCCGCGGGTAACCGCGTGCGCGGCGGGGCCGCGCGTTGCGGCGGCGGGGTGCGGTGCGGTGTTGGCGGGGGCCGGTGGTTGTGTGCGGGTGGTGGCCGGGTGTCCCTCCGGGGGTACATCCGGGACGGCACGATTTACGGCGCGTGCGGCCCGGGTGCCTTCCTGCGGGTCGTGTGCGCCACAAATCCACGCTTTATTGTCCCGGACGCACCCCCTGCGGGCCCCCCTTCCCCGCCCGCCACAGACGTGGGGGCCGCCCACCGGCCCGCACCCGCCCGCCCCATTCCCATCAGCGGTGCGGGGTCGGGCTCACCGGCGGGAGGGGGCCGGGGTCGCAGGAGGTGTGTGTCCGGACAATAAAGCGTTATTTGTTCCGCTCGACAGCCCGCACTTGAGGCACAGACCCGCACGCGGCGTACGGGGGGCCGGGGGTGTCCCCCGGAAAAGCACAGCATGTCGTCCGGACATGCGCCTCCGGAGTGCCCCGGCCCCCGCACCACAACGAACCACCCGCACCACAACGAACCACCCGCACCACCCCGCACCGCGCACCCGCCCCCCCCGCCACAGACACACGCGCCCCGCACGGACGCGACCGGCGGTACCCTGACGTGGCCCGATCCACATGTTCGAAGGGACACCCTCCATGCCGCTCGAAGCCGGTCTCCTGGAGATCCTCGCCTGCCCGGCCTGCCACGCCCCGCTCAGCGACCAGACCGCGGCCGACACCCCGGAGCTGGTCTGCACGGGCGAGGACTGCGGCCTGGCCTACCCCGTACGGGACGACATCCCCGTACTGCTCGTGGACGAGGCCCGCCGCCCCGCGTAACGCGCCGGCCAGACCCGGCCCAACGGAGGTTGAACCCCATGCTCGACGAGTCGCTGCTCGACGCCCCCGACGAGCTGACCCGCGCCGACCGCCTGGGTCTGCTGCGCGGCGCCGCCGAGGCGGGCGCGCGGGTGCGCACGGCGCTGCGGAACTCCGCCGAGGCGGGCGTCACCCGGCTGAGCCCCGAGGGCCGTCCCCGCGCCGTACTCATGGCGGGCTCCGGCACCGCCGCGGCCGGCACCGCGGACCTGATCGCCGCGCTGGCCGGGCCCGCCGCGCCGGTGACCCGGCTGCAACCCACGGGTGTGGCTCCCGCCGCCGGGGCGCTGCGCTGGACGCTCCCCGGCTGGGCCGGCCCGGTGGATCTGCTGCTGATCGTCACCACCGAGGGCACCGAACCCGGCCTGTCGCTGCTGGCCGACCAGGCGTACCGCCGTGGCTGCACGGTCGTCGCCGTGGCACCGGGTGAGTCGCCGCTGAGCGAGTCGCTGGGCGGCTCGCGCGGCCTGCTGGTCCCCATGGCGACGGCGACGTACGCACGGTACGAACACGGCGACGCGGACGCGGGCGCCGCCGCCCCCGGCTCTCTCTGGGCGCTGCTCGTACCGCTGCTGGTGCTCCTCGACCGCGCCGGTCTGCTCACCGCGCCGGCCGAGACGCTCCAGCTCGTCGCGGACCGGCTGGACAGCGTCGCCGAACGCTGCGGCCCGGCTGTCGCGACGTACAGCAACCCGGCCAAGACGCTCGCCGCCGAACTCGCCGACAGCCTTCCGCTGATCTGGACGGAGGGGACGGCCGCGGCCCCGGCCGGGCGCCGGTTCGCCGCCGTCCTGGCCGAGGTGACCGGACGGCCCGCGCTCGCCGCCGAACTCCCCGAGGCGATCCCGTCGCACGGGGCCCTGCTCGCGGGCGACTTGGCCGGCGGCGAGGCGGGCGACGACGACTTCTTCCGCGACCGGGTGGAGGAGCGCCAGGCGCTGCGGGCCCGCATCGTCCTGCTCAGGGACCGCCCGGCGGGCGGACTGACCGCCGCGCCCGCGGCCCGCGAACTGGCGAGCGGGCACGACACGGCGATCAGCGAACTGGAGCCCGAGGAGGGCAGCGAGCTGGAAGCGCTCGCGGAGCTGATCGCGGTCACCGACTTCGCCACGGTCTATCTGGCGCTCGCGGGCGGCACCCCCCGCCTGACGCCGGGCGGCACCCCCGCCTGACGAGCACGACCACCACGCCACATCACCCCGTACAAGGAAGCTCACCCATGGACCGCCTCTCCAACACCGTGCGCCCCTACGCGTGGGGATCCACGACAGCCATCCCGGAGCTGCTCGGCGAAGCCCCCACGGGCGAGCCGCAGGCCGAGATGTGGATGGGCGCCCACCCGGGCGCCCCCTCGCGCCTCCACCGCGACAGCACCGGCGGCGACGGCGAGCAGGCCCTCTCCGACCTCATCGACGCCGCGCCCGAGGCGGAACTCGGCGCGGCCACGGTCGCGAAGTTCGGCCCCCGGCTGCCGTTCCTCCTCAAGATCCTCGCGGCCGGCTCCCCGCTCTCCCTCCAGGTCCACCCCGATCTGGCGCAGGCGAAGGCGGGTTACGCGGACGAGGAGAGCCGCGGTGTGCCCATCGACGCGCCCCACCGCAACTACAAGGACGCCAACCACAAGCCCGAACTGGTCTGCGCGCTCACCCCCTTCGACGGCCTGTGCGGCTTCCGCGCCCCGGAAGAGGCCGCCGACCTGCTCGCGGGTCTGGACGTCGACTCGCTCAAGCCGTACGTCGACCTGCTGCGCGCCCACCCCGAAGAGGCGGCGCTGCGCGAGGTGCTGACCGCCGTCCTGGCCGCCGACCCGGCCGAGATGGCGGCGACGGTCACCGAGACCGCCGCGGCGGCGGAACGTCTCGGCGGCGGCTACACGCCGTACGCGTCGATCGCGCACCACTACCCCGGCGACCCCGGCGTCGTCGCGGCCATGCTGCTCAACTACGTACAGCTCCAGCCCGGCGAGGCGCTCTTCCTCGGCGCGGGTGTCCCGCACGCCTACCTCAACGGCCTCGGCGTCGAGATCATGGCCAACTCGGACAACGTGCTGCGCTGCGGCCTCACCCCCAAGCACGTCGACGTCCCCGAACTGCTCCGCGTCGTGCGCTTCGAGGCGACCGAGCCGGGTGTGCTGCGCCCGGAGGCGTCCGCCTCGGGCGAGGAGCTGTACGACACGCCCATCGACGAGTTCAGGCTCTCCCGCTACACCCTCGCGCCCGGCGGTGCCCCGCGCGACCTGACGGCCGACGCGCCGCAGATCCTGCTCTGCACGGCGGGCGCGCCCCACGCCAACGACATCGGGCTGACCCCGGGGGGTTCGGTCTTCGTGCCGGCGGGCGAGAAGACCGAACTGTCCGGTACGGGAACCGTTTTCCGCGCCACAGTGGTGGTCTGAGACAACGGCGTCACCCGCTGCTGCAACAATGTCCCGCCGTACGGCGGCGCCAGGGCCGCAGACCAAGGAAGGGACACCCACGCACCCATGAGCGCGTCCGGCGGAACCAAGGCGATCGTGGCGGCGCTCGGCGCCAACCTCGCGATCGCGGTAGCCAAGTTCGTTGCGTTCGCCTTCAGCGGCTCGTCGTCGATGCTCGCGGAGGGTGTGCACTCCCTCGCCGACTCCGGCAACCAGGGACTGCTGCTCCTCGGCGGCAAGAAGGCCAAGCGCGAGGCCACCCCCGAGCACCCCTTCGGCTACGGCCGCGAGCGTTATATCTACGCCTTCCTCGTCTCCATCGTGCTGTTCTCCGTCGGTGGCATGTTCGCCATCTACGAGGGCTACGAGAAGATCAAGCACCCGCACGAGATCGAGTCCTGGTACTGGCCCGTCGGGGTGCTCGTCTTCGCGATCATCGCGGAGTCGGTCTCGTTCCGTACGGCCATCAAGGAATCCAACGTCACGCGGGGCACGCAGTCCTGGAAGGAGTTCATCCGCCGGGCCAAGGCCCCCGAGCTGCCGGTCGTGCTCCTGGAGGACTTCGGCGCGCTGATCGGTCTCGTCCTCGCGCTCGGCGGCGTGGGGATCGCCGTGGTCACCGGTAACGGAATCTGGGACGGCATCGGCACGCTCTGCATCGGTCTCCTCCTCATCGTGATCGCACTGGTGCTCGCCGCCGAGACGAAGTCGCTGCTCCTCGGCGAGTCCGCGGGCGTGGAGGACGTGAAGAAGATCAAGGCAGCGGTCGTCGACGGCGAGGTCGTCACCGGCATCATCCACATGCGCACCCTCCACCTCGGCCCGGAGGAGCTGCTGGTCGCGGCCAAGATCGCGGTCGAGCACGACGACACGGCCGCCGAGGTCGCCGAAGCGATCAACGCCGCCGAGGCCCGTATCCGCGAGGCCGTGCCGATCGCCCGGGTGATCTATCTGGAGCCGGACATCTACAGCGCGTCGGACGCGGCGGCCGGCACGAACCCGGCCAAGGACTGACCGCTTGCGCATTCGGCTGTGGCCCGATGGGCCGGTCGGTGTAGATTCGTTACCAGAGCCAGACGTCGCTGCTGATGGCGGTCGGGCGGCCCGCGTGCGGACCGGCCGAGGGAGAGAGGGCCTCCGACGGACTGCGCCGCGAGCGCCCGGGCATCCGTATGCCCGCCGCCGCAGAGCCAGCCGTACGTATTCACCCTCGACCCCCTTTACGAGGAGCAGCTCGCTATGACGACTGTCGCCAACCGACAGGACTTCAAGGTCGCCGATCTCTCGCTTGCCGAGTTCGGCCGCAAGGAGATCACCCTCGCCGAGCACGAGATGCCCGGTCTGATGTCGATCCGCAAGGAGTACGCCGCGGCCCAGCCGCTGGCCGGTGCCCGGGTGACCGGCTCCCTGCACATGACGGTGCAGACCGCCGTCCTCATCGAGACCCTGGTCGCCCTCGGCGCCGACGTCCGCTGGGCGTCCTGCAACATCTTCTCCACCCAGGACCACGCCGCCGCCGCCATCGCGGTCGGTCCGAACGGCACCCCGGACGACCCGAAGGGCGTTCCGGTCTTCGCGTGGAAGGGCGAGACGCTGGAGGAGTACTGGTGGTGCACGGAGCAGGCCCTGACCTGGCCCAACACGCCCACCGGCGGCCCGAACATGATCCTGGACGACGGCGGTGACGCCACCCTCCTGGTGCACAAGGGCGTCGAGTTCGAGAAGGCCGGCCAGGCTCCCGACCCGGCGACCGCGGACAGCGAGGAGTACAGCTACATCCTCCGCCTGCTGAACCGCACCCTCTCCGAGAACCCGCAGAAGTGGACCCGGCTCTCGTCCGAGATCCGCGGTGTCACGGAGGAGACCACGACCGGTGTCCACCGTCTGTACGAGATGCAGCGTGATGGCGTCCTCCTCTTCCCGGCGATCAACGTCAATGACGCGGTCACCAAGTCCAAGTTCGACAACAAGTACGGCTGCCGCCACTCCCTGATCGACGGCATCAACCGCGCCACCGATGTCCTCATCGGCGGCAAGGTCGCGGTCGTGTGCGGTTACGGCGACGTCGGCAAGGGCTGCGCGGAGTCGCTGCGCGGCCAGGGCGCCCGCGTGATCATCACGGAGATCGACCCGATCTGCGCGCTCCAGGCGGCGATGGACGGCTACCAGGTCGCGACGCTGGACGACGTCGTCTCCATCGCCGATATCTTCGTCACCACGACGGGCAACAAGGACATCATCATGGCCGCCGACATGGCCAAGATGAAGCACCAGGCGATCGTCGGGAACATCGGCCACTTCGACAACGAGATCGACATGGCCGGCCTGGCCAAGATCGACGGCATCGTCAAGGACGAGGTCAAGCCCCAGGTCCACACCTGGACCTTCCCGGACGGGAAGACCCTCATCGTCCTGTCCGAGGGCCGCCTGCTGAACCTGGGCAACGCGACCGGCCACCCCTCCTTCGTGATGTCCAACTCCTTCGCGGACCAGACGCTGGCCCAGATCGAGCTGTTCACCAAGCAGGAGGAGTACCCGACCGACGTCTACGTGCTCCCCAAGCACCTGGACGAGAAGGTCGCCCGCCTCCACCTCGACGCGCTCGGCGTGCGGCTGACGACGCTGCGTCCGGAGCAGGCCACGTACATCGGTGTCGAGGTCGAGGGCCCGTACAAGCCCGACCACTACCGCTACTGATCCAAGAGGCCACGGCCTCTCAGTAACCGCGCCGGAGAACAGGCCCCCGCACCCCCGTGGCGGGGGCCTGTTCCGTCGGCGGCGGAGCGACGTACCGGTGGTGACCGGACGTGCCCGCGATCAGTGCCCGCGATCAGCAGCCGAAGACCCGAAGATCCGAAGGACCCGAAAGCCCCCATGCCCCGCGGCCGTTATTCGCTTCACGATCCGCACGATCACACCCCCCTCGGTGACGAACACTTCCACTGCGCGCCAGGCCCTTCCGGCTGGCGCTACGTCTCCCAGATCACCACTCCCTCCGGCGACCACGCGGGCTCCGTCGATCTGGCCCTCGACGAACTCGGCCGCCCCATCCGTCTTCAACTCCACGCCGCGAGCTGGGAGATCCGTGGCGCCGCCCTCGACGGCGTCACCTGGGTCCGTACCGACCCCACCGGTGTCCATGCCACAGAAGGCAATGTGCGCGCCCACGCCTTCACCGGCACTTCCCCCGCCTTCCTCGTCGCGACCGCCCGACTTCTGCGCCTCACCCCCGGTTCCCCCGCGACGCGCGTACGCCTCGTGGCGTTCACGCACCCCGTTCTGGCCCCCCGGACCGTCGATCAGTCCTGGGCGCTGATGAACAGTGAAGCGCACGCCACTGACAACGGACCCCTGACCGTGGACGAGTACCAGGTCAACGCCCTGGACACCGGGGAGCAGCACACGGTCCACCTCGCCGGGGACGTGGTGCTCTCGGCCCCCGGCATCGAACTCGAAGACCTCGAATCCCCGCCGTCGACCCTGCCTTGACCGTCCCCGCCCGAGCGGCGCTACGCCGGCGGAACGAACCCGGTGGCGGGCGGCGCGGGCGCGGGCGAGTGGGAAGCGGAAGGCGAAGACGAAGTGGCAGACGAAGAAGCGGGAGCGGTCGCGGGGGCGGCGGCGGGACCCGGCACGAAAGCCGCCGGAGCCGGAGCCGGAGCCGGAGCCGGAGCCGAGCCCGGTACGCCGGGGGAGCCGAACGCCCGCCGGGCGTCCCTCGCCTGCCGCTCGTTCAGCACCGCCGCCAGGTAGGCGTCCGCAGGCACCCCCTGGGGCACCGGCGCCCCCGTACGCGCCGCCAGATCACCCGCGAGCCGCTCGGCCATCGACCGGCCCACCGAGGCGTCGAGCTGCCTCATCCGCGTGAGGTACTGGCGTACGGCGAGCCACAGATCATCCGGCACGGCGGACAGATCCAGCTCCGCGAACCGCCCCACGAGCCATGGCGGAGGCGGCGGAACCGCAGCCAGCTGCGAGACAGGTACCCGCTCCCGTACCACCAGCGTCCCCGCGAAGACGTCCCCGATCCGCCGGCCCCGCGCCGACACCAGCGACGCGACGCACGCGATGACGCCGAACGACATCAGCAGCTCCACCACGCCCAACGCCCCGCGCACGAGCGCGTGCCGAAACCGTATGGGCCCGCCGTCGTCCCGCACGACCCGCAGACCGACGGCCATCTTCCCCAGCGAGCGACCGTG